>NZ_JBHVTN010000004.1:0-215948 GCF_042884655.1 Pseudarthrobacter sp. NPDC058119 | reverse complement strand
AACCAACACCGGCGGCGGCACCGACAACGGAGGCTCCAACACCGGCGGCGGCACCGACAACGGAGGCTCCAACACCGGCGGCGGCACCGACAACGGAGGCTCCAACACCGGCGGCGGGACCGACAACACCGGCGGCGGCAACACCAATGTCCCGGCGACTTTGACCCAGGCGGCCGCCCCCAAGGCAGCCCCCAAAGCTGCTCCGGCCGCAGCGCCCGTCAGCGTGGGAACCAACCAAGGCTACAACGCCCAGACAGCGGTGGAGGCTGACAGCACACCCGGCTGGCTTGCTGGCTTCGGAGCACTGGCTGCCGCAGGGGCACTGGTGGGTATCCGCCGTCGGCCACGTCCACTGCACACCACCCGCTAGTACGATCCGCCACTCCGGTGGCTTAGAGACAAGGAAGGCGCCCTGCCAGTGCCCGGCAGGGCGCCTTCCTTCCTTTTTACCGACCACCCTTGAGGACATGCCATGCCACAGGACCGACGCCGGCACGCAGCGCCCGGGCGACGCATCACCACCTGGCAGCAGTGGAACAAAGGCGATCTAGCGATCCTTTGCTGCGGTGTCCTTACCTTCCTGTCCTTCACGGCAGGTGCGCCCCTCTTCCACGAGGCACCCCTGCTGACGGTCCCCGGCATTTCCGCTTCGGCTCCCGGCATGCGCGCCGCCGCTGCGCCTGCCGGGGCAGGAGCCCCGATGGCGGGGACCGGCATGCCGCAGGCCACCGCAACCGCGGGTGCCCAGCTCCAGCCCGTGGAGAATCCAGCGCCGGCAGGCCCAGTCCTGCCGCCGGCTGCCCAGCCGATCCACATCCGCTACCCGGCCGCCGCCTTCGACGTGCCCCTCCATCCGCTTGACCTGGACGGTGAAGCCCAGGCCAGCCGCACCATCGAGCCCCCCGCCACCAAAGACGGCTATTGGCTTTCGGCTTTTGGCACTCCGGGCCAGGGATCAGGCAACACCACTTACGTCATAGGACACAGCTGGGAAGGGGCGGACGCCCCCTTCAACCACTTGAGCTCGGCAGCGGCCGTTGGTGACCGGTTTGATGTTGAAACTGCGGCCGGCACCATCAGCTACCACGTGGACAGCGTTGCCACGTATGTGAAGTCCGGCCTCAAGGACAGCGCCGTGTGGGACATGGTGCCCAACCGCCTGGTCCTCATCAGCTGCTTTACCGAGGACCCCTGGGGCAAGAACGTCGTGGTCACCGCTTCCCCCGCTGCCCCCTAGCACCCGGCAGGGCACCCCTATGGCGCGCCCGGGCGAACGTACCTGTTCACACCGCCTTCGGTTGGCGGACAATGGGCAGCATGACGTGGGAACACTTTGACGGGGCTCCCCTCCTGGTGGGCATCGTGCCGAAACAGCACCCGGAGGTCATCCAGACTGCGGCCACCCTCGCTGCCCGGCTGGGGGCGACCCTGGTCTGCGCGTACGTGGATGAAGCCAGCTACCTCGTGGAGTGGGATCCGGCCCGGTCCGCCCACCGACTGTCCCGGCATCAGGATGCGGATGACGACATGCTGGCACTGACTGAAGAGCTGAAAGCACAGGTCCAGTCCACCCTGGACGGGCTGCCGGCAGGTGGCGGACCTCCTGAATGGTCCTTCCGCACCCTCACCGGCGACCCTGCCCGCGCCCTCGGGCAGCTGGCCGCCGAAATGGACGCGCCCCTGATCATTGTGGGGACTTCGGAACGGGGATTCACCCATCGCCTCTCGGAAGCCCTCAGCGGCTCCGTGGCAACCTGGCTCAGCCACCACCAGAGCCGGCCGGTACTGGTGGTCCCCTACCGGATGCCCGCCCATGAGGACCGGCCATGAGGACCGGCCATGAGTCGTCCGGGCGGCGGGGAAAAACCCGCCCTCAGGGTGCCGGCTAAGTAAAGCGAAAGTAGTTATTCAGGGTGCTGGCGCCGTGCCGTACCAGCCAGTAAGCTGAATCAAGCAAGGCCGATCCACCCAGGTGGAAGCAGGAATTGCCCAAAAGCTGCTCCGGAGTGCGTATCCCCCAATAACGCACTCCGGAGCTTTTTTGTGCCCTGCGGACAGGAATTCGCTGCCACTCCAGATACCCCCAGGGGGTAGTTGTGGATATACCCCTAAGGGGTATATGTTGACTGCATGAACGCTATCGAAGACGTTGTCGCGGCCACTGGACGGCCCGCCTCGGAGGATGGCACTCCCCCCGAGCACGGATATACGGGAAACAAGGATGCCTACCTCCGCCGCCTGAAGCGCATCGAAGGCCAGGTGCGGGGCATAGCCCGGATGGTGGATGAGGACAAGTACTGCATCGACATCCTGACCCAGGTCGCCGCCGTCACCAAGGCCCTGCACGCCGTCAGCCTTGGTCTGGTCGAGGAACACATCGGCCACTGCGTCGTGGGGGCAGCCTCCGAACCGGATCCGGACGTTCGCGCCGAAGCCATAGATGCCAAAGTCAAGGAAGCTGCCGACGCAATCGGCCGGCTGCTTCGCTGACGCCACCACCAACACACCCCGGCCACCGCCGGCCCAACGAAGGAGCAAGCCATGAGCACTTCCGCCCCCACCACCACGACCATCAGCGTCTCCGGCATGACCTGCGGGCACTGCGTCTCGGCCGTCAGCGAAGAACTCGAAGCCCTTGAAGGCGTTGAAGCAGTAAACGTGGACCTGAATGCAGGCGGCATTTCCACCGTGACCATCACCTCGGGCAAGGAACTGTCTCCCGCGGAAATCGGCGAAGCCGTAGCCGAGGCCGGCTACCTGGTGGTTGCCAACGAAGCCTGACTACCCTCCCAACACCGGAAAGCTGACCATGAGCCACCAGGAACTGCTCCACCCGCCGGGTACCCGCGTCGTCGAACTCGACATCGAGGGGATGACCTGCGCTTCCTGCGTCAACCGGGTGGAAAAGAAGCTCGGCAAACTCGACGGCGTGGCCGCAACGGTCAACCTGCCGCTGGAATCCGCGTACGTCACAGTCCCGGCAGGCATCACCGACGAACAACTCGTGGACACTGTCAACGCGGCCGGCTACCAGGCGACAGTACGCCCGCAGCGGCCGACGGGTGGCGAAAGTACGGCCACGGAACCTGCCGCCATCCCCGCCGCCGAACTCCGCCCGCGCCTCATCCTGGCAGCCGTCCTCACCGTCCCGGTGTTCCTGGTCAGCATGGTCCCGGCCTTCCAGTTCCCCAACTGGGGCTGGGTGGCAGCGGCGATGGCGCTTCCAGTGGTGACATGGGCGGCGTGGCCCTTCCACCGCGCCGCGGCCATCAACGCAAGGCACCTGGCATCCACCATGGACACCCTGGTATCGCTTGGCGTGGCGGCGGCCTACCTGTTTTCGGCCTGGCAGCTGCTGGTGGACCCACGAATGACCGAACACCCGGGCATGGAGGGAATGGCGGGCGGCCTGTACTTCGAGGTGGCCTCCGTTGTCACCACCTTCCTGCTCCTGGGCCGGTACCTGGAGGCGAATGCCAAGCAAAAGGCCGGGGATGCCCTCAAGGCCCTGTTGAACCTGGGCGCCAAGGACGCCACGGTCCTGCGCAACGGCACTGAGGAGAAAATTTCTGCCGACCTGCTGCAGGTGGGCGACCTCCTGGTGGTCCGGCCGGGAGAGAAAATTGCCACTGACGGCGTGGTGGTGGACGGCACGTCAGCCGTTGACGCGTCCCTGGTCACGGGTGAATCAGTCCCGGTGGAGGTGGGCCCGGACAGCCGTGTCACCGGTGCCACCATCAACACGTCCGGCCGCCTGCTGGTCAGGGCTGCCCGGGTGGGTACCGAAACCACGCTGGCACAGATGGCCCGGCTGGTGTCGCAGGCCCAAACCGGGAAAGCGCCCATCGCGCGGCTCGCGGACCGGATCAGCAGCGTCTTCGTACCGGTGGTCCTGGCGCTGGCGGTGCTGACATTCGTGCTCTGGCTCCTGTTCGCCGGGCCGGCCGCGGACGGGGACCACGTGCGCCAAGCGTTCACCGCCGCCGTCGCCGTCCTGGTTATCGCCTGCCCCTGCGCCCTGGGCCTTGCCACGCCCGTGGGCCTGCTGACGGGCACCGGCCGCGGCGCCCAGCTTGGCATCCTGATCAAGGGGCCGCAGGTCCTTGAGGACACCCGCACCGTGGACACCATCCTCCTGGACAAGACGGGAACAGTCACCACCGGCGTCCTGGCCGTGGATGCCACGGCAGCGTTCCCCGACTTCCAGGCCAAGGACATCCTTCGGCTGGCAGGCGCCGTCGAGGCCGCCTCGGAGCACCCAGTGGCCCGCGCCATCGCAGCCGCCGCAGCCGTTCCCGCAGCCTCGTCCACACGCGCAACGGGCGACGCCGGCTTGTTGCCAGCGGTGCAGGGGTTCAGTTCGGCCCCGGGCGGCGGAGTGTCGGGAACCGTGGAGGGCAGGTCCGTGATGGCCGGGCGCAGCGGCTGGCTGAAGCAAAACGGGATCGGCCTGGACGCCGGCCAGGAGGCCATGCTCGCATCCGCTGAACAGGGCGGGGCAACGGCTATTTGCGTCGCCGTGGATGGGAAGGCCGCCGGAATCATCAGCCTCCGGGACACTGTCAAGGAAGGTTCCGCGGCCGCCGTCCGCCGGTTGAAGGCTCTGGGCCTGCGGCCCATCCTGCTGACCGGTGACAACGCCGCGGTCGCATCCCAGGTGGCTGCCGCCGTCGGGATTGCTCCGGACGACGTCTACGCCGGCGTCCTGCCCGAAGGAAAGGTCGAGGCAGTCCGGAGGCTGCAGGCCGGGGGTGCCACGGTGGCCATGGCCGGGGACGGCGTCAACGACGCCGCGGCCCTGGCGCAGGCCGACCTGGGAATTGCGATGGGGTCGGGCACGGATGTGGCCATCGAGGCCGCGGACCTGACGGTGATGGGCAACGACCTGGCCCAGGTGGCGCAGGCCATTGAGCTGTCCCGGAAGACCCTGGGCACCATCAAGACCAACCTGTTCTGGGCGTTTTTCTACAACGCGGTGGGCATCCCGGTGGCCGCCCTCGGGCTGCTCAATCCGATGATTGCCGGCGCAGCGATGGCCGCCAGTTCGGTCCTGGTGGTGGCCAACTCGCTGCGGCTGCGCAGCTTCGGCAGGTAGCAACGGCGGCTAACCCCAAGGGTCAGGCCGCGCCGTAACGCACTGCGGCACGGGCCTTGGCCTTGGCTGCTTCAGCGTCCCGGTCCTTGGGCGGCGCCTGCGTTACCAGGGATTCCAGCAGGTGCTGCGTGATGTGGGCGATCTCGTGGACGGCGTCGTCAAAGGCCTCCTGGTTGGCCTTTGACGGCTTGGTGCTGCCGCTGATCTTGCGGACGTACTGCAGCGCGGCCGCGTGCACTTCCTCGGACGTGGCATGCGGCTCGAAGTTATGGAGGGTTCGGATATTCCGGCACATAACGCCATGCTAGGCTCTTCCAACGCTTGGGATCGACCCTTTTTCATGGTCTTCACCCGGCGTCCATGGGGAGCCCGGCATGGGCAGGGCTGCCCATCGACACTGCTTGGGGGCCGGGATAGGTTTTAGGCAATGGATCTTCCGGATGAGCCGGGGGGCCGCTGGGGATGCCGATCTGGTTCGGATCCACACACCTAACAAGGAGAAACTGATGGCTATTTGGGGTGCAGACGTTGAGCAGCTTCGCCAGCTCGGCAGCAAGCTTCAGGCAGGTGCGTCCGAGATCGAGACGCAGAAGTCCACTCTCACGAAGGTTCTGAGCAGCACCAACTGGGAAGGTCCGGACGCCACCAAGTTCCGCAACGAGTGGTCCGGAACCCACACCGCGATGCTGACCAAGGTTGCCGAGGCACTGAAGGAAGCCGGCTCGCAGGCCAAGCGCAACGCCGAAGAGCAGAGCCAGGCCTCCCACTAGGCTTTACCGCCACCTGGCGGGGGCAGGGACACCATGCGGTGTCCCTGCCCTTTTTGGTGTTGCGGTTCGACGGCGGGGCGCGCGTGCTTTACGCGCGTGCCTAAGGGACGGGCTCGACGTCGTTCGCGTGCTCCAGCGGCGACGCCTGGACGGGGATGCCCGCTGCGCCGGCGGGCGCCGGGGTGCGCAGCTCGTCTAGCCGGACCAGGACGACCCCGCCGACGATCAGGACTCCGCCGAGGAGCTGGATGGCGCCGGGAAGTTCCCCGAGCAGCAGCCATGCCCACAGGACGGCAAACAGGACTTCGGTGAGCGACACGAAGGACGCAACCTTGGAACCAAGGGCGCGGGCGGCCATGATGCCGGAAACATAGGCCAAGACGGTAGCCAGCACCACAAGCCCGGCAAGGGACACCCACCACGGGGTGGTCCAGGGTCCAAGGGTGGTGTCCGCCGTGCTGAAGGCCATGGGCAGCAGGCCGGTGGCGGCGGCAAGCCACATCACGGCAGCGCCCGTCATGAGCCCCCCTGAGGCCAGCACGATGGGAGGAAGGGTGTCGTTTTCCTTTGCGGTGATGAAGAAGTAGATGGCCAGGCAAACCGCGGCCGCCATGCCCCAAAGAACCCCCACCAGATCCACCTTGACGGCGCCCGTGAGGTCCAGGACCAGCACCAGCCCGGCCAGGGACAGCAGGGTTCCGCCGGAGGTCAGCAGCCGGGGGCGCCGGCGGCTCGCGGCCCAGAGCCACAGGACGATGATTACCGGGGCCAGGTACTCCAGCAGGAGCGCCACGCCTACGGACAGGCGTGCCACCGCGTTGAAGTAGAACAACTGGCATGCCGCCACGCCAATGAGCCCGAACAGCACGATGGTGAGCCAGTTGTCCCTCAGCTGGTGCCAGCGGCCCTTGAGCGCGAACGCGGCGGGCAGTGCAAGGATCAGGGCTGCGCCCGTCAGGCGGGCGGTGACGGCAGCTCCCGGCGACCATCCGGTCTCCAGCAATGACTTGGCAAAGGATCCGGACAGGCCGAAGACTGCGGAGGAGAACAAGGCAATCCCCAGGCCCGATGCCAGGAAGCCGGGGCGCCCAGCGGGCAGTTCCGTGGTGGGAATGTGGTTTTTGGCGGCAGGCACCGTCGCCTCCTGTCAGGAGTAAAGTGGGGTAATGCTCATGACACTACGCCCAGGCACTGTAAGGAGTCAACATGGTTTTCGCCCCTGACACTGAAGTTGCGCTGCGGACGGTGGTGAACCTCATCAACACGTCCGCGAATGGCAGGGAGGGGCTGGCCACGATCGAGGACCTGGACGCCTTCCTGGCCGCTGAGGGGTTTTCGGGAGGCCGCAGCCGGGATGAGGCGGAACGGGAGAGCGTGTTGCAGCTGCGCCGTGAGCTGGCGGGAGTGTGGACAGCGGATGAGGACGCGGCCGTTGACACCGTCAACCGGCTGCTGCGGGATGCGAACGCGTTGCCCCAGCTCATGAAGCACGACGGTTGGGACTGGCACCTTCACGCCACGGCACCGGACGCTCCCCTGGCGGACCGGATGAGCACCGAGGCAGCCATGGCCCTTGCCGACGTGATCCGCGGCAAGGAAATGGACCGGATGCGAACGTGCGAATCAGAGGACTGCGATGCCGCGGTGCTGGACCTGAGCCGCAACCGGTCCAAGCGGTACTGCGACACCGGAAACTGCGCCAACCGGGCGCATGTGGCCGCCTACCGGGCCAGGCAGGCGGCAGCGAATTAGGAGGCGCCGGCAGCGTTCGGCTGTGCGCCTGCTTGGCCCTAGCGCTGGGGCGTTCCGTCGATGCCGTCGCCTGGTGCCGGCGGGGTCTGGCTGCCGGACCCTCCGTGGGGGGATGCCTTGGGGGCCGAACTCAGGTTGACGCCCGATCCCTTGCCCAGGTGTTCGGCATTCTCCTTGTAGCTCATGGACAGCATCGCGGCGATGACTAGGGTCACGATGAAGGCGATGCCGGCGGCCGTGAAGGCGAGGTCGAAGCGGGGCGCCCGGGCGCTTCCCCCGGAGGCGAAGATCAGCACCGCAACGAAGGCGACCACGGCCCAGAACGCCGAGAACATCAGCGGCCCCTTCACCGAGGTCCGCAGCTTGCGCGGTTTTCCTGGATGCTGGTCAGCCACAGTGGTTCCTCCCTGCAGGCGGCGTACGGCCGCCTGGTTCACAAATTCCGGTGTTGCACCCCGAATTTTCTACAGAAAGTAGAAGGGTGCTCTTCCTAGTTTACGGCTTTCCCGCGCCGGTGCGGGCATCGTGCCGCAGGGTCAGGCCGGACAGGACCCACAGGACGCCGGAAATGATGGCCCCTCCCCCGGCCACGCCCAGCAGGGCATGCGCCCCGAGATTGACGAAGAACGGCAGCAGGATGGCCGTGCCGATCCCGATGATGCCCGACGCAATCCAGTCCCGGGCCAGAACGTGGCGCCCCCGGTGCCGCAGGCCGCAGGCAAGCTCAAGGACACCGGCTACGCCCAGCCCCAGCGCGGCGATGACTGCAAATAACAGGTCGCTGTGCAGCAGGACCACCGCAAAACCGGCCCCGGCCAGGACGGCACCACCGGCGGAGAGCAGCTTGCCGGGGGCAGAGTTCTGGGCGAAACCCGCTGCCGGGACACTCCGGAGGGACAGCACGCCGGTCGCCAAAAGGTAGAGGCCGCCGGCCCAACCCATGACCTCGACCGAAGGCGCAGTCCAAAAAACCGTCACGGCGCCGAACACCAGCGCAGCAGCCGAGCGCAGCAGGACCGGCTTCCAGAGGTCGATACGGGGGGCAGTTCCCCGGGCAGCGCCCGCGGGGATGGAAGGTATCGTCACCGGTCCAGTTTAGTGGGGGCTGCTGGAAGGTCGAACCGGGTCCTGCTGGTCAGCGTCCTGCACTCCATTCAGGCGGAGCCCAGAACCATCCAGCGGTCGGACCGGGCGCGCACGCCCAGGGTGAGTGCCCGCGCGGCCATGTATCCCACGCCGAAAGCCGCCCACAGCCACCCCAAGCCTGCCGCGCCGGTTGCACCGGAGAGTCCCACCCAGGCCAGCAGCGGCAGGTAGATGGCAATGTTCACCAGCCCGGCGAGGGCCAGGTACCGGGCATCCCCGGCACCGATCAGCACACCATCGAGCACAAAGACGTAGCCGGCGATGGGCTGTCCGGCGGCCAGCACCCAGAGGGCGACGGTGAGGACTGACTGCACCTGTGGATCCGTCGTGAACAGGGCTCCCACCCATGGGGCAACCGAAGCCAGCAGCAGGCCCGTTACGACGCCGAACCCGCCGCCCCACCTGGTCATGGTTCCGGTCAGCAGGCGTGCCCTGCCGGCATTGGAGGCACCGAGTTCCTTGCCGATGAGCGCCTGCGCAGCGATGGCTAGGGCGTCCAAAGCGAACGCCAGGAAGGAAAAGATGGTCATGGCCAGCTGGTGGGAGGCGAGGTTGACCTCGCCCTGGGCCGTTGCCACCACCACCGTGGCGAGGATGGCCGCCCGGAGGCTGAGCGTGCGCAGCATGAGCCAGGAACCAACCCGCGTCATGCTGCGGATACCCCGCCAGCTCGGCAGCAGGCTGACGCCGTGCCGCACGGCGTTCCGGCGGACCATCACCACATAGACCGCAGCCATGGCCCACTGGGCGAGGCTGGTGCCGATCGCCGAACCGGTGACCGACAAGCCCAGCCCGTAGACAAGCCATAGGTTCAGCAGGATATTGACGCCGAATCCGGCCGTGGCCACCACCAGCGGGGTCCGGGTATCCTGCAGTCCGCGCAGGACACCGGTGCCGGCGAAAATCAGCAACATAGCCACCAGTCCAGGCATGGACCAGCGAAAGTAGTCGATGGCAAAGGTGCGAACGCTGGCCTCCGCGCCCAGCAGGTCGATCAGCGGTTCGGCCGCGGCGAAGCCGGCGGCGGCGAGCAGCACGCCCAGGAGCGTGGCCAGCCACACACCGTCGCGCCCTGCCGCCAGGGCCTTGCCGAGCTGCCCGTCCCCGATCGCGCGGGCCACGGCGGGCGTCGTCGAGTACGCCAGGAAGACCATGAGCCCGACGGCGGTCTGAAGCACCGCAGATGCCAGCCCCACGCCTGCGAGCTGGGCGACACCAAGATGCCCCACAATCGCGGAGTCGGCCAGCAGGAACAGGGGTTCAGCCACCAGCGCCCCGAATGCGGGGACGGCGAGGCGGAGAATCTCGCGGGCGGGACCGCGGCTGCCGGAGACGGCGGCAAGGGCAGGTTGTTGGGGCACGTTGCCAGCCTAGCCGGGGGCCGTACCCGGGACCCCTGCGGGCATGACAAAGACCACAAGTATGAAGTATTAGTTGACACTTCAACTTTAATTCCGGAACAGTGGAACTATGAACAAGTCAGCACTGACCACCACTGCCCTCGCCGCCCTCCGCATCATCCTCGGCTTCCTCTTCGCAGCCCATGGCTGGCAGAAGTTCAATGAATGGACCATCGCCGGCACCCAGGCCTCCTTCGCCAAGATGGGCGTTCCGGCGGCCGACGTCATGGCGCCCGCGGTTGCCGTCCTCGAACTGGCGGGCGGCATTGCACTGATCCTGGGAATCCTGACCCGCGTCGTGGCCGCCCTCCTTGTGGTGGACATGCTGGGCGCACTGTTCCTGGTACATGCCCCCGCCGGCGTCTTCGCGGCAAACGGAGGCTACGAACTCGTCCTCCTGCTGGCAGCGGCCTCCTTCGCCCTGGCCCTTACAGGAGCCGGCCGGTTGTCCGTGGACCGCGCCCTCTTCGGCCGCCGCCCGGAGTCCCGGCTGGCAGTCCTCGCCTAGCCCCTCCCCGCGCCACGAACGGCGGCAGGCCACCCAAGGTGCCTGCCGCCGTCGGACTTTAAGCTGCTCTTCGCATTGTTGCAGCGCCAACCGGCCGGTAACCGGGGCCGCCAGTAGGATCGCAGCATGACTGAGACCGGCCGCCCCAACTCCGTAACCCTCCGCTTCCTCGCCGCCCCCACCGACGTGGGCCACAGTGGCTCAGTGGATGCCGGCACGGTGCTCGAGTGGGTGGATAAGGCCGCCTACGCCGCGGCGGTGGGCTGGGCGAAGTCCTACTGCGTGACGGCCTATGTGGGAAACATCCATTTCGCCGACCCCGTCAACAGCGGCGACATGGTGGAAGTGGAGGCCACCATCGTTTACACCGGCCGCTCCTCCATGCACATCCGCACCGTGGTTTCCTCCGGCGACCCGAAAGGCGGACCGGCCACGATGCGGAGCCAGTGCATGGTGATCTTCGTGGCGGTCGGCGAGGACGGCAAGCCGATCCCGGTTCAGCAGTTCGAACCCGCCACCCCCGCCGAGATTGAGCAGCGGGACCATGCCCTGGCTCGTATAAAGGTCCGCGAGCAGATTGTGGAAGCCATGAACCGGCAGGAATATACGGACGCCGGCACCGCCGAACGCGTGACGTTGAGGTTCATGGCCGCTCCCACCGACGTGAATTGGGGCGGGAAGGTCCACGGCGGCATCGTCATGAAATGGATCGACGAAGCAGCCTACGTCTGCGCCTCCCGCTACTGCGGACGGGATACAGTGGCCGTGTTCTCCGGCGGTGTCCGCTTCTACCGGCCGCTGCTGATCGGGCACGTGGTGGAAGTGGAAGCACGCCTGGTCTACACCGGGACCAAGGGCATGCACATCGCCGTCCACGTCCGATCCGGGGACCCCAAGGGCCGGGAGCTGAACCTCACCACCTACTGCCTCACCGTCATGGTGGCGCGCGACGACGAAGGTAACTCGGTGCCGGTGCCCGCCTGGGTGCCGGTCAGCGATGAAGACAAGCGGCTGCATGCCCACGCACGGGAACTCCTGGAAATCCGGGGCACAGCCCCGGGAAACCGCCTGCCGAACCACCTTCTCGCGGCAGCTGGGGCCGACGGCAGCCCCGGGTCCCGCGCTGGGCGCGAACGCGCCTAGAAGCCTCCACCGCCTGCGTCGCCCGCCATGTTGGCAAAGCGGGAGTAGTGGCCCTGGAAGGCGACCACAATGTCCTTGGTGGGGCCGTTACGGTGCTTGGCCACCAGGATGTCCGCCTCGCCGGCACGGGGTGATTCCTTGTCATAGACATCTTCGCGGTGGAGCAGGATCACCATGTCGGCATCCTGCTCGATGGACCCGGACTCACGGAGGTCAGACACCATGGGGCGCTTGTCCTGGCGCTGTTCCGAGCCACGGTTCAGCTGTGACAGCGCAATAACGGGGACCTGGAGTTCCTTGGCAAGGAGCTTCAGCGCCCGGGAGAACTCGGAAACTTCCTGCTGGCGGGACTCCACCTTCTTGCCCGAGCTCATGAGCTGCAGGTAGTCGAGTATGACCAGCTTGAGGTCGTGCTGCTGCTTGAGGCGGCGGCACTTGGCCCGGATTTCCATGAGGGACATGTTGGGGCTGTCGTCAATGAACAAGGGGGCATCGTTCATGCGGCCCATGGTGGTGGCGATCTTGGACCACTGTTCGTCCTTGATGGTTCCCTTGCGGAGGTCCTGGAGCCCGATGGTGGCCTCGGCGGACAAGAGGCGCATGGCGATCTCGTTACGGCCCATTTCGAGGGAGAACATGACCGTCGAGAGGTTGTTCTTGATGGCCGCGGACCGGGCGAAGTCCAGGGCGAAGGTTGACTTACCGACGGCGGGGCGCGCGGCGATGACAATCATCTGGCCGGGGTGCAGCCCGTGGGTCAGCTCGTCGAGTTCGTAGAAGCCTGTGGGGACGCCGGTCATGCCCTCCCCGCGGTGGCCGGACGCCTCGATCTCGTCCACCGTGGACTCCATGACGTCCTTCAGCACCACGTAGTCCTCCGCGGTGCGGCGTTCGGCCACGGCGTAGACCTCGGCCTGGGCCTGGTTGACCAGATCCTCCACCTCGCCATCGGAACCGTAGCCCAGCTGGACAATCTTGGTGCCGGCGTTGACCAGGCGGCGAAGCACCGCCCGCTCGGCCACGATCTCGGCGTAGTAGCCGGCGTTGGCGGCAGTAGGGACGGTCTGGATCAGTTCGTGGAGGTAGGCGGGCCCACCGATCCTGTTGATCTCGGCCCGCTTGGTCAGTTCATCGGATACCGTGACGGCATCCGCGGGCTCGCCGCGGCCGTAGAGGTCGATGATGGCCTCATAGATGGTCTCGTGCGCGGGGCGGTAAAAATCCTGGCCGCGGAGGATCTCGACAACGTCCGCGATGGCATCCTTGGACAGCATCATTCCGCCCAGGACCGACTGCTCGGCCGCGATGTCCTGCGGCGGCTTCCGGCTCGCGTCCGATCCACGGGTTGCCTCGACAGGGTCCAGATGCGCGATTGACAAAGCTGCCGTCCTCCATTTGTACCGGGTGTGCAGTCCGGTGATCCATCCTGTTCATGGCCTCCGATATCCGGAGCCGCCACCCGTCCAGGTCTACCCGCAGGCCCTGACAATCACGTGCCGGAGTTCCGGAAATCAGCTCCTTGACCGGAGTTATCCCCAATATCCACAGCTTTTCCACAAAGCGTTGTGGAGGGAGGCGTGGACGGGGTCCCAATGGCCGGAACAGGCATCCTGTTTCGGCCCCGGAGAACAGGTACCCCGCTACGCTAACCGGCATGGCGTCTGCCGCAAAGCCGGCAAGCCGCGCACTCTGTGGATAACCTGTGCAGTATGCGGCATAGCTTGTGCACAGCCTGTGGGGAAGCCTGTGGATACAAATTTTTTTTCGCGCATCGCATGCTTTTGACCTGCGGAAACACTCACGTCAGCATGTGGAGTAAATATTTCTTGTACGGAATTTCATCCACAGGCACTGGGTGGCATCCGCCGGGATGGGAGGCGCGGAACGGCCCTGGATGAGCCCAAGTCCGGACTCCGTGGCGCTCCTCATATTCCGGTCCGGGAGTTTGACGGACGCCCACGTGGCCCTGTATGCGGGGCGGTGAATATTGCTGTGGATAAACCTGATCTGGATTAGGCTCTAGGTATGGGCGATCTCCTGCTGGTGCTGTTGCCGGCGATTGTTTTGGTGGCCCTCCTGTGGGGCGTCGCCACCGCGCTGCGGCCGCGCGATCCCGGGCTGTCGGAGGCCGCAAAGTACCAGCGCGAGCTTGCCGAGCGGTCGGCACGCCACTACGCGGCCCAGGTCCAGGCGGCCACTGCCGCCCGCGACCGCCTGGCCGCCGTTACCCACCCGAGCCAGAACGCCCAGCAGCACAACCAGCAGCAGGAATATATCCGTGCGGCCAGCCAGCAAAGCGACCGCACCTGGCCAAGGCCAGGAAGAACAGAGAACGGCACGTGAAAATGGAATCCCTTGTGGTCCCGGTCCTTATCCTGCTCGCGGTTGTTGCCGGGGTCATCCTGGCCTACCGTGCATCCCGCACGCGCAGGGCAACGCGCGGCACAGCCCCGGCCCCGGCCGCTGCCACATCGCAGGAATTGGCCCGGGCAGCCGCGGGCCGCTTGTCTGAGGACCAGCACCGGCGGATCTATGCCCTGATCGCCCAGGGCCAGGCCATGGCCGCCATCAAGCTCTACTACGAGGCCACCGGCGAGGGGCTGCGGGCCTCCCGCGACGCCGTCGGCGCCATGGCGGCCCACCCCCAGCCTTACCAGGCCCAGGAGCCGGTTCAGGTCCCGGAGGAGGACGACGACGAGCCAGAGCGCTTCCCGTACCGCTACCGGGCAATTGCCAGCAAAGGCGATGTCACCCGGGAGGTAAGCAGCAACATGCTTAACGACGAGATTTACGGCAGGATCCGGACTCTGGCACGGAGCGGCGAGACGGAGGCGGCGGCCACCGCATTGACGCGTCATTCGGATATCTCACTCAAGCAGGCGCGGGAGTTCATCGCGCTGCTGGACGACTAGCGGCCAGTCCCAGCGCGTCGGGGCCCGGCCGTCCTGGACGGCCGGGCCCCGACTCTTACCTGGATGGCTAACCCAGCGTGAGGACCAACTTAGGCGCCACCGCGCTGCCGGCCTCCCTGGAATTGAGGTCCAGGCCATCACTGCTGCTGGTGTCGAGCCCCAGCGAGAGCTGGCTTCCCAGGTCACCGGCCAGTCCGGCAGACGTGAGCGGGACGCTGTAGCTGGTGTTGGTCGCGGTCGGCCCCAGGGTTCCGATGCTGGTTCCCAGCGCGGGACGGCTGTTATAGGTCACCCCGGTCTCGGTCCAGTTGTCGTCCGCTATCAGTTTGACGTTCTGTTTGCCGGTCGAGCCGCTTCCGGCACTGACCAACTGCAACGTGGCACTTTGGATCGTATTGCCGGCGTAGGGCGTGAGGTCGAACTTCAGGTATGCAACTTCCACCGGACTGTTATCAACCCCCAGCATGGTGGACGTTCCATAGTTCGTTCCTGCCGCCCCGCTCGACACGTAGGTGTCGGCCGTTGCGGTGAGCGTCACGGTCTGCCCCGTTCCTCCGCCCCCAGAGGCAGGGGCAGTGGTGAAGGTCCACGTCCTGTCCGCTGCCAGGGCGTTGCCCGCGCCGTCCTTCACCCCGCTGCTGCCCCCTTTGACGGTAGCCGTGTAGACCGTGGCCGCCGCCAGATCCGCATTCGGATTCAGCGTTGCCACGTTAGTCGCGCTGTCGTAGGACACAGCGGCCGCTACGGGCGCCGACGTTCCCGCCTGGAGGGTGAAAGTACTTGGTGTCACCGTCGAGGCGTTCATCGCTTCGGAAAAGGTCGCAGTCACGTTGGCCGCGGCCGTCACACCGGTGCTACCCGAGGCCGGAGACGTGGCCGTCACCGTTGGTGCGGTCGTATCAGCTGGAGGTGGGGTTCCACCACTCCCGCCACTCCCATCGTAAAAGTGCCAGTACCGGCTGGTGGCGTTCACGTCGGCGAGGACAAGGAGACCGCTGTTGGCCGTGCCACGTGCGGAACTGTTCAGGTTCTGCTTGGTGGACGTTACGTTGTGGACGTACTGGTCGGCGTCAACGATGCGGGCCGTCTTGGTGGTGGTGAAGCTGATCTTGTTCAGCGGCGTGGACTTCTCGTAGATTGCGCCGCCCGAGCTTGTACAGACGCCCGCGTTCGTCGTTCCACTCGGCTTCGGGTACGTGGCGAAGGTCCGCAGCATCTGCGTACTTTCGTCAATCAGGACGATCACGCGGTTGGGACACTCCGCCACCGTTGCGATCGTCGTCGCGGACCAGGCCGACGTCGAAGTATCAAGGGCCAGCAGCTGGATCAAAGGCTGGGACGCTGACGTGAAGGATGTCTTGATGGCAGCGAAAACGCGGTCAGAGGAGGCATCCAGCCACTTTAGGTTCATGTGGTCGTCGCCGCTGCGCTGCCCCTTCACGGCCGCTACAGGGGTGGTCCAGGACGAGTTCGCGTCCCCGTCAGCGTGAACACTCCAGTACATGCCGTCCGTTGCGTCCCCGACCTGCCGGCTCCACATCACGCCGACCTTGTTTCCACCAAATGCGATTACAGCCGAGTTGTCGTCCACGGACACGTTACTCAACGACGCGGGGTGCGGGAACGGCGTCCCCCACGTCGCTCCATCCGTCCCGGTGACATTCAGGTAGATCCGGTTCCCCTGCTGCCAGGTGGCCCACACCCGGCCGGTAGAGTCCTTGTCGATGGAGAGGGTCTCGGTCTTCTGGTTGTTAATCTGCGTGGACCCTTGGCTGGTGTACGTCTTGGTGCTCGCGTTGTAGCTGTAGCGGCGCATCGTCGTGGGGAAGTTTGGCTCGGCCGGCAGCCCGTCATTGACGAACTTAAAGCTCGCCACATACAACGTCTTTCCGTCCCACAGCACGTCGTGATGGGTGTTCGCCCGGGACTCCGTTACCACACCGGTGCTGGACCAGGCGTTGGTTGCGGGGTTGAACCGGAAAATTCGAAAACTCGAACTGCCCGCGTCCCAAAGGTTTCCCCACCAGATCCCGTCGTTGAACCACAGTGAATTCGACTGTCGCTTGGTACCAGTCGGCGTCCCGGTTCCCGAATGCGACGGCCCCTCGACGCCCACGTCACCCGTAGCGGCAGATGCCGCAACCGGTACCACAAGGCCGCCCCCAAGAACGAGGAGCATTGCAGCCAGCAGCGCCTGCAACCCTGCTTTTCCCGGCGCGGACGGGCGCTGCCCGCCCGCGCCGGTATTCCGCCGCCAGAAGTACGGCCACAAGGTGCCCGGGCTTTGCGCGGGCTGGCCGGATTTGGATAGTGGATGGTCCATCAACGTCACTCCCCGGTGTCGAAAACTCCGCCAATCCCCAGTTTGTTCAGTGTTCGGGGTGGCGGTAGCAAAAACAACCCCCGGTGTGCCCCCTAAACCCCAGCAGCAACAGCCCCTAACCGATGGACTCCCGGCTCCGCGCGGACTCGGGACGTGTCAGGCGTTGCCGGAAATACCGGCCAGCAACTGCTCGAATGGCAGGGACTCCAGCGGGAGGTCCTTCCGGCCCGGCTGCGGCCCCTCAAGCAGGCGCGTGAATTCCCCGGCTGCGCGGTCGATCCGGTCAGCGAGGGATGCTCCACCTTCCTCTGCGCTTCCCCAGTCCTGGGGACCTGCAAAGACTCCGGTGGCGGCCAAGCGGGCCCGCAGGTAGCTGAACAGCGGCCGCATTGCGTAGTCCAGGACCATCTGGTGCCGGTCGGTTCCACCAGTCGCGCCGACCAGGACGGCCTTGCCGTCAAGCGACTTGGGATCAAGGACGTCGATAAAGGACTTGAAGAGTCCGCTGTAGGAGGCGCTGAATACGGGGGTGACGGCAATGATTCCATCGGATGCCTCAACACCCGCGATGACCTCCGACAACCGCGGCGCTGCATAGCCGGTGACGAAGTTGTTGGCGATATCTACGGCGAGGTCGCGGAGCTCGACGACATCCACGGCCACCTCATAACCGGCTGCCCTAAGCTCCCGTGTGGCGGCCGCCGAAAGCTGGTCAGCCAGCAGCCGGCTCGACGAAGGTACGCCGAGGCCTGCGGAGAGGACGGTGATGCGGCGGGTTTCCATGGCATTCTCCTGGTTCGTTCAATCCATCATACATGCGTTTGCATCTATACTCCTGAACCCTGGGTCGCGGTGAAGTATTCCCGAAGGCACGCGCGGAGGCAGATGGAATCCACCGGAGCCGAAAATACGAAAGACCCCCGCCGCCGGAATCCGGCAACGGGGGTCTTGACGTGGAGTGGGGAAATTACTTTCCTGCCACCACGTCCAGTTCGATCACAGCGGCAACGTCAGCGTGGAGGCGGACGTTGGCCTGGTAGGTGCCAACCGACTTGATGTGGGCGGGCAGTTCAACCTTGCGCTTGTCGATCTTGCCAAGGCCTGCGGCCTCAACAGCGTCAGCAACGTCGCCCTGCTTGACGGTGCCGAACAGGCGGCCGGACTCGCCGGCCTTGACGACCAGCTTGACCGGCTTGGCGGACAGTGCAGCGGCCTGCTTCTGAGCATCTTCCAGGGAAGCGTGCTCGCGGGCGGCACGGGCAGCCTTGATGGACTCAACCTGCTTCTCGCCGCCCTTCGACCAGGTCAGGGCGAAGTTGCGGGGCAGCAGGTAGTTACGTGCGTAACCGTCCTTGACCTCGACAACATCGCCAGCAGCACCGAGACCGGTGACTTCGTGGGTCAGAATGAGCTTTGCCATGTTAGTTAATCCCTTCCTTAGCCGCGGCCAGCGCCGGAGTAAGGCAGCAGGGCAACTTCGCGGGCGTTCTTGATTGCCTGTGCGATTTTGCGCTGTTCCTGCACCGTGACGCCAGTGACGCGACGGGCGCGGATCTTGCCGCGGTCGGAGATGAACTTGCGCAGCAATGCTACGTCCTTGTAGTCGATGACAGTGATGTCAGCGGCCTTCAAGGGGTTGGACTTTGGTTTGGGCTTACGGAGTTCAGCCTTAGCCATCGTGGAGCTCCTATTCTAGGGAGCCCGTGGATATTGATCCACGGGATGGTGGTGGTCCGACGGCGGCAGTGCCCGGGTGCATCACGCACCTTGGCAGCCCCGGCGCCGGGCCGTTGTTTAGGTTTTAGAAGGGAGGTTCGGAATCGGGGCCGTTGCCCCAGCCGCCTGCGTTGGACACACCGGGCGTAGCCCAGGGATCGTCCTGTGCAGCCTGCTGGTTGCCGCCGCCCCAGCCTCCACCGGAGTTGCCGCCCTGGTTTCCACCAGAGTTGCCGCCTCCAAAGCCACCGCCGCTGTTGCCGCCGCCGAAGCCGCCACCACCCTGTCCGCCGGAGCGCTGGGTGCGGTTTACCTTGGCATTGGCGTAGCGCAGGCTGGGGCCGATTTCGTCGACCTCAAGCTCGATAACGGTGCGCTTTTCGCCTTCTTTTGTTTCGTAGGAGCGGCTCTTCAGGCGGCCGGTAACGATGACGCGCATGCCCTTTGTCAGGGATTCGGCGACGTTCTCGGCTGCTTCACGCCAAACAGCGGCGCGGAGGAACAGGGTTTCCCCGTCCTTCCACTCGTTGGACTGGCGATCAAAGGTGCGGGGGGTGGAAGCGATGGTGAAGTTCGCTACTGCCGAACCTGACGGTGTGAACCGCAATTCCGGGTCATTGGTGAGATTACCGATGACCGTAATGGTGGTCTCGCCTGCCATCTACTGCCTCCTTGTTCGATCCTGGGTGAAGAGTGCGTTTCCTGCGGGGGTAAAGAATGAAGAATGGTGCCGAATTACTCAGCAACAACCTTCTGCTCTTCGGGGCGGGTGATCTTGGTGCGCATGATGGTCTCGTTAAGAGACAGCTGGCGGTCAAGTTCCTTGGCGGTTTCCGGCTTGGCGGTGAAGTTCACCACGGCGTAGATACCTTCGGACTTCTTCTTGATGTCGTAAGCGAGGCGGCGACGGCCCCAGATGTCAACCTTCTCGATGGTTCCACCATCGTTGGTGATGACGTTCAGGAACTTCTGAAGCGACGGCTCAACGGTACGCTCTTCGACCTCGGGGTCGATGATTACCATCAATTCGTAAGGACGCATATGTGAACCCACCTCCTTTGGGCTAAGCGGTTACGGCATTTCCGTAACAGGAGGTTCATTTGCGATTCCGCGCAATGCCCGGCCACCGGAACGGGGCAGGACGCAGCACAGACTTCACTATCTTAGTGCATTTGGACCCGATAGGCGATTCACCCTTGACCCAAGGCTAGACAGTACGGATGCCGGTCGGGTCCGGGCATGGCGGCTATGTGGAAAACGGTGGAAGCCCCTGGCATAGGCACCGTAGAGCCCGGGCCCTATCATCTGACATATGCGTCGACAGTTGATTGCCATCTGCGTGGCGGCAATGTTCTTGTCCGGCTGCTCCTCCCCTCCTGCGCAGCCGGCAGCCAACGGGGCGGACCCGGGCGCGGATCCGTCATCAGCCGGGCCGGGCGCGGTTACGCCAGTGGCCGACTCGGCCGCCGCGATGCTGGACTGGGGTGCGCCGATAGCTGGCGACGAGTTCAACTACACCGGTCAACCGGACGATTCGAAGTGGTCTGTCTACGATAGTTCCGGCCACGCAGGCAATGGCGTCCGCAGCCCCGCGCAGGTGACGGTTGATGGTTCCCAGATGGTTATTAATGGAACACCTGACGGTATTTCCGCCGGCATGAGTGCCAAGTTTGGCCGGCAGAAGTACGGCCGCTGGGAGGTGCGGGCGGCCGGTTCCGGCGACGATGCCTACCACATGGTCGCGATCCTGTGGCCGGACAGTGGGAACTGGCCGTGCGATGGCGAAGTCGACTACATGGAGACCACGGGTAACTGGGGCCTGATCAATTTCTTCCACCACTACGGGTGCTCGAACTCGAAGACGTCAGTGTCCAGGGCCCTGGACCTGACCCAGTTCCACAACTATGCCGTCGACTGGACCCCCGATGCCATCGTGGGCTACGTCGACGGCGTGAAGTGGTTTGAAGACCATGATTCCGCGCACCAGCCTCCTGGTTCGATGCACCAGACACTTCAGCTCGACTGGTTCCCTGACAATGTCACCGCCGATGGCCCTGGTGAGATGCGGGTTGACTGGGTCCGCGTCTACCCGGCTGCAGGCAGTCCTCGCCTGTAGGAGCGTACGCGTCCCCGGGAATAGGTACCCCCTATACCCAGTACCCCGCGGACCCCAACCCCTAAGGTACCTAACGGCGTCCGGTGCGCTGTCCCTCCACCCCTATCGCCCGCCTAACCGCGATTTTCCCCACGTAGGGCCCGGTGCAAAAGCGAGTACCTACTACCGGTGTTTACCTAGCGGACCTACCCTACGCTCGATTCTGCCGGCGGAGTCGCACGCCGGGGTTTTCGAATCCGCGTAGGGGCACTGGCGGGCTTGAACCCAGGTACGGAAACCACGGCTGACACCAATCAGACAGGGGAGGACCATGAGCAACAGGCGGGCGAAGTCTCTGTACTTCGACATTCATGGCCGCGTCACGATCAACGTGGACGCGAAGGCACCGGCGGCGAAGCAGCTTCAGAGCATGTTGGCCTGTTTCGCGTCAGATACGGAACGGCAGGCTGAAATCGTCGTCGACGACCAGCCGGAGCCGATGCCGGATGCCGGCCATGTTGAGCACGAACTGGCCTACACAGACAACAGCGTCCGGTTCCAGGCCGACCGGGTCCAGGTGGTCCGGGACGCAGACCACTGGCGGATCCACGGGCCCGGTGAACTCCTGACCACGGTTGTACCCGTCCTGGATGCCGCCATGGTGGCCCGCGGAGCGGCAATGATCCACGCAGCAACGATGGCGTACCGTGGCCACGCGATCGCCCTTCCCGCTGCAGGAGGTACCGGCAAGACGAGTACCGCGGCGAAACTGATGCGGCGCGAGGGATGGTCGTTCATGGGAGACGACTGGGCATTCCTCGCCGAGGACGCCACACTGCTCGGCTACGCGAAGCCGATGTTCATCAAACCGCACCACCGCGCCATCTACCCGCACCTTTTCGAAGGCGCCCGGAAACCCCTCGTGCCCTCGAGGTTCTCCGGCCCCGTCGGCCGGCTGACCACGGTGGTACACCCCTTCGTTATTCGCTATCCGCGGCTGGCGGACTTCTCCCGGCGCTGGTCGCCCGAACACCGGATGGTTACGCCCGAGGCCGCATTCCCGGGGCGGGAAGTCACCACCAAGGCCCCACTGGCAGCCTCGATCTACATCGAACGCTACGACGGCGCACGGTCCAGGATCCTCGAACGGACGAGTGACTGGATGGTCGACCGGATGATTGGAAACTTCCACATCGAGATGGCCGGTTTCTCGCAGCGGGTGGTGACGGGCCTGGCGGCCACGTCAGTGGTCCCGTGGCGGGAGCATTTCGCAGCCAAGGGACTGGTGCTGAACAAGGCGCTGGATGGGCGTCCCTGCCACCTTTTGCAGGTTCCGGCCGCATACTCGGCGGACCAGGCGTCGGACGACATTGTCCGGCACCTTGAGGAACTGTTGCCTTCAGTCCTCGACGAGCAGGCTTGAAAGGGGTAGGACGGTGGCCCACAGCACAGCAGACGTAACGGCGGTTGTCCCTGCCCGCAATGCAGAGCATCTACTCCCGGGCTGCCTGGAAGCCCTGCGCCAGTCCGGTGTTGCCGAGATTATCGTGGTGGATGGCCTGTCCACCGATCGGACTGTCGAGATCGCCCGTGAAGCGGGGGCCCGGGTGCTGAGTGACGAAGGCCGGGGCCTTCCCTGGGCTCGAACTCTCGGGGTCCGCAGCAGCACCACGCGTTTTGTCCTTCTCGTGGACGCGGACGTGGTGTTCGGAGCCACGGGCGTGGCGGACCTGCTCATTGAGTTCGTGGAGGACGGGTACGACGCACTCCAGGCAGGACTCGAAAGCGTTGCCGGTCCAGGCTACTGGGGGCAGGCCCTGGCGCATCACCACCGCACAGGACGCAGCCGCAACTGGTTCGGACTTGTGGCTACCTTGGTGGACCGGAACCTGATGCTTAACCTGGGGTTCGACGATTCGTTCAAGTCCGGCGAGGACATCGAACTGCGGTGGCGGATGAGGCAGTCGGGAATGAAGACTGGCGTGTCACAACGGGTCCTCGTTGAACACAGGTTCGCTGCGGACGACTTCGACTTCGCGCTCGACCAGTTCCTCATGGACGGCACGGGCCTGGGACGCATGGTCCGCAAGCACGGCTGGCGCGGGGCACGACTGGCACTGCTGCCCGCCGCCGCGGCTGCACGGGGGAGCGTACTGAGCCTCGCCGCGGGCCAGCCTCAATGGGTGCGCTATTACATCGCCTTCTGCTGGTACAACTACGCGGGAATGGCTAGGGGTTTAGGTCGTGACGGCTGAGCGGGAGATTGCCCCATCGGAGGCCTCATCCGCCGTGCGGCGGCACTCTCCCCTGCGCAGCTCCATCGGCCTGGTAATAGCCAAGGGGGCGCAAACCGGGACCGGTTTCGCCTTCTGGATCCTGGCCGCACACGCCACCTTCGACCGTGAGGTCGGGCTCACCACGGCTGCCGTGTCTGCGGTGATGATCTGCACCCAACTGGCGGTGCTGGGCACTGGTTCTGCCGTGATCGTCTCGGTGGGGCGGGGAGAGCCGCCCGCCCGGGTGCTGGACGCGGCCTTTGGCATCGTGGGAATAGCCGGCACTGTTCTCGCCCTCGGCTACCTCGTCCTGGAAACTTTCGTGGCCCCTGACTCGGCCTCACTATCGATTCTCTTTTGGCTCACCTTCATCGTCGCCGCCGTTACCGGCACCATGTGCACGGTACTGGACCAGGCGCTCGTAGCGCTGGGGCGCGGCGGCAGTGCGACGATGAGGTACACGGTGGGCGGTGTGGCTTCCCTCGCGGCCACAGCCCTGGTCGCGTGGCAGGCCCACGGCGCCTCTGCCGACGTCCTGCTGGCCTGCTGGACCCTGGGGTCGGCCGTGTCATGCATGATCGGTGCCATCCAACTGCGGAAATTGGTCGGATACCGGCCACGCCCCACCCTGCACCCGGCTCGCCACAGGCCCCTGCTGATGCTGGGAATACCAAACCAGCTCCTCACCCTTACCGAACGCGCCCCCGGGCTGGTACTGCCGCTCCTGCTCGCGCACCTGGTGTCACCAGAGGTCGCCGCCTACTGGTATCCGGCATGGATGATGGCCTGGGCCGCCTACACCGCACCGATGCTGATTGGCATCGTCCAATTCTCCGAGGGAGTGCGGGACCCGGATCGCCTGGCGACCACTACCTGGACCAGTTTCCGATGGTCGCTGGTCATCGGAAGCCTGGCCGCCGTCGTACTGATTGTCTTCGCCCACCCCCTGCTCCACCTCCTTGGGGACAGGTACGCAAACGCGTCCACCGTCGCCCTGCGGCTCTTGGCCGCCGGACTCGTGGCGTACGCAGTGTTGCAGGCCTATAACTCCGTCTGCCGCGTCCTGGGACTCTACACAGAAGCCATCGTGGTCGGCGTAGTGCTCGGAACCGCACTCTGCGTCTCGGCTTTGTGGGCCGCTGAAAGCGGTTCAAGCGCCATGGCCCTTGCGTGGATGGTGGTGCTTTACATCGGGGCCGTCGCGGTGGGCCTCCGACTGCTTGCTATCCTCCGCCGCGCCAAAAAGGAGGCGTCATGACCAGCACGCTGAAACAACCAAGCCGGACCCGGGCCCACCCCTGGCATGCCCGTGACATCTGGTGCGCCGTGGCGGGCGCCGTCGCACTGGCCCTGGCCGTGGGAAGTGCCGCCACGGTGGCCGTTCCTGTCAACAGCGACCTTGGACTTGTGGGCGTGCTCCCCTACCCCTTCTGGGTGGGCGTTCTCATTGTCAACGTCGCCTTCGTCGTGGCGTTGCGCGGAGATGCCACCGGGCCCGCGCGCCGGCCGGTCATGCTGTGGCTCATCGCAGTCCTCGTGCTGATGCTCTTTGGGGCTGCCGCGTTCGTCACGGATGTCCCGCGCGGCGAGGTTGCTTTCCGGCACCTTGGCATCGCCGACGCCCTTTCAACCTCCGGCGGCGTCGACCCGAACATCGACGCGTATTTCAACTGGCCAGGCTTCTTTGCGCTCCTGGCAACGGTTCTCCGGGCAACCGGTATCGATCCGGTGACCCTTGCCCTGTGGGCCCCGGTGTTCAACATGGGCCTGTGGCTCACCGCCGTGGGTGTGCTGACCCGCTACCTGACAAAGGATCCGCGCCGGCAGTGGCTGGTGCTTTGGCTCTTTTGCCTCGGCAACTGGCAGGACCAGGACTATCTGTCTCCCCAGGCCTTCGGTTTCTTCCTGTACCTGGTGGTCATCGTGCTGCTCATGGGCCCCCTTGCCGCCAAGGCTCCGGCTTTCCCTGGCTTCAAGCGTGCCGGCCTCAAAGCATGGTGGCAGGCGAGGACGCCGGCCGATGACCGTCCCGGGCACCGGGTCGGCGCCCTCGTGGTCACCCTCCTCCTGATTGCCGTCATCTGCGCAAGCCATCAACTGACCCCGTTCCTGGTACTGATCGCCGTCACCGCCCTCACCCTCACCGGGCGGGTGTGGCCCGCGAGGCTGCCGCTCATTACCGGCGTCCTCCTGGTGCTGTGGCTCGTCTATCCTGCCAGCACCTACCTTTCCGGCCACCCACCTCTAGCGGACGCCGGACTGCAGACCGCCATCGAAGCGAACGTCGTCGACCGCACCACGGGTTCGGCGGGGCACTTGCTGGTGGTCCAGATCCGGATGGCGCTCACCCTTATCCTCTGGGCTCTCGCCGCGATCGGATCGATCCGCGACTGGCGCCGGGGACGCCTTGATGTCCGGGTGGTCCTCCTGGCCGTCACTCCCCTGTTGCTCTTTCCCGTGCAGGCCTACGGCGGAGAAATGCTCATCCGCGTGTCGCTGTTTGCACTGCCCTTCATTGCCATGCAGGCAAGTTCGGTCCTGCTCCCGACCACCGGCGGCGTCCGCATTTCGTCCCGCAACGCGTTAGTGCTGGTGCCGGTCTGTGTCCTGCTCGCCGTAATGACCGTGACCGGGAGGTTCGGCAACGCACAGTACGACGTGTTCGCGGACGATGAGATCGCCGCTGTCCAAGCCGTGGACAATCTCGCCCCGCCCGGCTCCGCGATCATCTCGGCAGCCCATCCCACGCCTTGGCGCAGCCAGGACTACCTGGACCACCGCTACCGGACCATCGAGGACCTGTGTCCTTCCGACCTGTCGGCGGCAACGTGCGGCCCGCTGGTTTACCGGTACGCAAAGCACAATCCCGGCGGCGGCTATTTGCTGCTCATGACCTCCGCGGAATCGAGCCTTGTACTGCAGGGCCAAACCACCCCACGCAGCTTCGAGGAGCTGGAGAATTGGCTGAAGTCACAAGACGGCGTAGACCTCGCGTTCAGCAACAGCGACGCCCGAGTGTACCGGGTGGCGCCATGAACGCCCGCACTGTAAGCCGGCCCACCATGGCGATCGCGCTCACGGCCGTGGTCCTGTCCGTGGTGTCCCTCCTTGGGCTGCCAACACCGATCCAGGCAGTCACCGCACTCCTTGTACTGGTCCTGCTGCCGGGACAGGCACTCACGAGGCTCATGCGGGTCACCGACCTCGGCCTGGGCGCACTGCTCGTCCTGGCACTCGGCCTTGCCAGCCTTACCGCGGTATCCACTGCGATGTTCTACCTCTCCGTCTGGTCCTGGCAGGCCTGTGTCGTCACCATGGGCGCGATCACCATCCTTGCTTGCATTGCCCGCGCACGGCAGGAGGCCGCGTCATGATCGATATCGCCGGGTTGGCAGCCGCTGCGGTTCTGCTGTTTACCCTTATCGGACTGGAGGTCCGGCATACCGGGTCAGCCTCCGCACAGGCGGCAAGCCTGCGGTTCTTCGGCAGGGCCGTGAACATCAGGATCGCAGTCGGCGCGATGTGGCTGCTTCTGGTCATCCTCCTATTCCCGCGCGTCCTGGGGCTGCTGACGTGAACCACGCGGCGCGATGGGTACTCCTCAGCGATCTCCACCTGGACGCGTCGGACAGCGACCCCCGGCGCCCAGGGAAAGTCCTGCCGGAGTTCCTCCGCCGCGAGGTGCCCTCAACACAATCACCGGGCCTGGAGCAGCACGTCATCTTCGTTGGTGACACGTTTGAGCTCGTCAGGCTGGATGAGGAGCAGAGCCTTGCCAGGCTTGAGTCCGTCTTCAAGCGCCATCCCGAAACATTGGGGGCGCTGCAGGCATGCGCTGCGGCCGGAGTGCGGCTGCATTTCGTATGCGGCAACCATGACGTGGAGCTGGCACGGCCCGCAGTGACCGCGCGGTTGTCAGCGCTGCTGTCTCCCGCTGATCCCACACGGGTCAGCGTGCACCCGTGGCTCCTTTACGTTCCCGGGGTGCTCGTGGCTGAACACGGCCACCTCCATCATGCGCTGCACCGGATACCAGAGGTCCTACGCACTGCCGTCAACGGCACCGACGAGCTGGAACTGCCCCCGCTGGCGGCCTGGCATGCGAATCCAACGGCATCACGGCTTCGCCGCGCCGGAGCGGTGGCGCGGGCCTGCGTGGCCTCGGAACTGGCGGAACGCCGAGTCCGGAGGCCTGCGTACGACGAACTGCTGCAGACCGAATCGTTGCGGCTCACGCTCGACGGGACGGCAGTGCGGGAACTTGCGCGCCTCTCCCGTTTCCGGACCGTTTCAGCACTGCCCGTGACGGCCACCCGCATGGTGCTTGCTGCCGCCGGGCGCAACATCCATGGCGGCGACCAGCCCCCCGCAGCGGCAGCCAGGGTAGCCGGGATCCTTGAAGCGTACGGCTGCGGCGTGGCCTGGTATGCCTCAGCCCATACCCACCGTGCGCTCGAATCGACGCTTGAGGCTTCTCCAACCCGGTACATCAACACCGGGACCTGGTCCTCCGACGTCCGCGGCTTTGGGCCCGACCAGGCGGACCGCCAGGCGTTCCCTTACGCCGTTATTGACGTTGCCGACGACGGGTCCACCGAAGGCGGCCTGCGTTACTGGCATCCGGTGGCCGGCTAGGAGCCCTGCCCGGCTTGGCCTCCCGCGCCTTGCGGAACAAAACGGCGGCCTGGCGGAACAAACGGCGGCGCCGCACAAAGCCGAAGGGCCCGGGTCCGGTTCTCCACCGTACCCAGGCCCTTGCGGCTCACTTTTCCTGGCCGGGCGTCACTGGACCTGCCGCCAAGGTGCGCCCTGGAGCTCCAGCTCCGCCAGCTGGGTGGTTGAACCGTGGGCAATCCGGCGTCCACGGATGTAGCCGGCGGAGGTGAAGGCCAGTACAGCGAGGACGGATCCTGCCCTGCCCAGCCCCTGGGGGTTGGCGCCCCGGCTCCAGTCGCGGATTCCGGAGAACACTGCGCGCGGCAACGTGCTGCGGACGTACCGCCGTTCGGGCCCAAGGGCCCGTTTCTGCCCGACAATGTGGCTAACCTGCGCTTTGGAAATTCCCTCGGACCAGGACCTTGAGAGCATGTAGCGCACGCTGCCTCTTTCAGCCGGTACATGGTGCCTGACGAGGGCCGCGGGTTCGTAAACGATGCGGGCGCCAGGCGATCCCATTGTTGACCGGATACAGATCTCCGTCTCCTCGCAGCCGAGCGGCAAGGTGCCCTTCCGGCCAAGTGCCTGGTTGAACCCACCCACTTGGCGCAGCACCTCAAGCCTGAACGACATATTGGCACCGATGACGTTCCGGACTTCGGAGGCCACACGGGGCAATCCGCGGTGGCTGCAGCCCACGATCCAGTCCAGCTCCTCCCCGAAGTAGCCCGGCCTGCCGGTTTCCCACAGTGGAACAACTTTCCCGCCGACAGCCAGGACGTCGGGATCGTCATACAGCGCCACCAGGCGTTCAAGCCAGTCCGGCGCCGCCTCGGCGTCGTCATCAAGGAACGCAACGATGTCGGACTCAGCGAGCCCGACGCCCGTGTTGCGGGCACCTGACAGGCCGGGCAGGCCGGTGCTTTCCACAATGGTGACGTCGTCGACGATCTCGACGAGCCTTTCGTGCAGGTCCTGGTTGTGGTCGATGACAACCAACACCTGGTCCGGGGTGAGGGTCTGGTTGCGCACGGACTCGATCACGTCCAGCAGCATGCCCCACCGTTCGGAGGTGTAGGCGCAGATCACCACTGTCACGGACAGGGGCTTGATGCGGTCAAGCATGCTGGCTCACCACCGGCGTGAGGACGCTGTGCGGATCCACCGGCAGCCGCGGGAAGCGGACATTTGAGTAGGTGTATTTCACGCGGCGGAGGGCCTCCGGGCGGGCGCCGGCGGTTGGGGCTTCCCACACCGTGCATTCGCGGGCCAGCGTGTGCAGGACCCGCCAGCCGTCGCGGAACGTCTGGAGGTTCGATGCTCCCGAGATCCGGTCCAGCTCCAGGCTGGGAACTTCCGCAATCCGCAGGCCCGCCTTGGCAGCCCGGACAATGAGTTCGGTCTCGATTTCGAATCCGTCGGACTCCAGCTCCAGCACCTCCAGGCATTCCCGCCGGAAAGCGATGTATCCGTAGCAGAGGTCCGAATAGTTGCTGTGCAGGACAGCATTGGCGAGTCCGGTCAGGGCCTTGTTGCCGGCCTTGCGCAAGCGGGTGAGGTCTTCGGACCCGCCGCCGGTTACATGGCGGGAGCCCTTGACGAAATCGAAGTCGTGCTGGAGTGGCGCGACGAACCAGCCGATTTCCCGCGGATCCATGCTCCCGTCCGCGTCCAGCATCACGATGATGTCGCCGGTGGCCGCTGCAAAGCCGGAGCGAAGGGCTACCCCCTTCCCTTTCCGGGTTTCGTTGACCACCACCACGTCGGCGCGTACTGCCTTCGCCACTTCAACTGTGTTGTCCTGCGAGCGGCCGTCCACGATGATCACCTCATCGACATAGGATGGCATCCTGCGCAGAACCCAAGGTATGTTCTTTTCTTCGTTCAACGTAGGAATAATCACGCTGATCGATGCTTGCGGAGATAACAGTCCCGGCTCGGAAAACAGAGCTGGAAGTTGGGGCGAAATCGACAATTGCCTCACCACTTCATGACAGTTCGGATTCTTGACAATGCCGCCGAGCCTTCCGGCAGCGGCACCAACGCTCAATCCGGTCATGGTCTGGTCGCTGTCCCCCAGCAACCCATCGCCAATCCTCTGGCCGTTTCAGGAAGACTATCCCCTACCTAATGCAGGTATCACGAGTAGTAGGTACTCGCTTTTTACCTACCGTTCACCCCCTGTTAGGCAAGTAAGGGGCTCCGGGTTTTTGGATTTCGTTAGGTATAGGGGATTGCCCTGATGCGGAAATCCGCGGGCAGGGGGGGTCAGACGCTCGGAATGGGGCAAGCGCACTGCGGGCGCCCTTGATCAAGTGCAGGCGCCAATCTTGATCGAATCCAGCGGGAACGTTGTGGTGTGGCTGCTGGTTGCGGCGCTATATTCGCATGTACCGGCAGAATCCGCACTGGGGAGCGGACTGCTGTGACCTGATCCGGCAGTGCAAGAATGCGGTCTCCTTCTTCGACGAATGGGGACTCCATGCCACTTATCGGCCGAAGCAAAGAACTGGACCGCATCCTGTCGGTTATCCGCGGGCCCAAGGACACCGCACTGGCGGTGATTGGCCGGAAGGGCACTGGGAAAACTGCCCTTTTGTCGGCGATCCCCACGCTCTCCGATTACCGCACCGTCTTCCTGTCCGCCACCGCGGCCGAATCGGACTGGCCCTTGTCGGGGCTGACTGCACTGTTGAACGACATGGACGATCCGGTCCTGAACCGGATCGCTGACGAACTGCTGCGCGACACCACCGGGACCATGAGTGTGCCGGCAGTTTCGAGCATGCTGCTCAACGGCCTGCACCAGCGGTCGTCATCGCGGACCATCGTCGTGCTCGATGACGCCGACCAGCTTGATCCCAGCAGCCAGGCGGTCATCGGGTTTGTGGCGAGGCGCCTGGTGGGCACGGACATCGTCCTGTTCGTCGGCCTGCGGGAAGACCTTCCGGAGAGCCCCTTCAACGGCCTCACCGCCCTGCGCCTGGGCCCGTTGACCTACAGTGACACCGTACGGATGCTCGAGAGCATGCCCGCCAAAAGGACCACGACGGCGGCTGCCCACGCAGTTGCCGCAGCCGCCGGCGGCAACCCGCTCGCCGCCGTCGACCTTTACGCCCGGCTGCTGGAAAGGCACACCGCGGGCAAGTATGCGCTGCCCGTCCCGCTGCCCTCCGGGGGCAGCTTTGATGCGGAGTACGCCTCCGCCGTGGGTGGGCTGACCCCCGGTGCCCGCAACGTGCTTGACCTCCTGTCCCTTTCCTTCCGCAGCGACATTTCGACGATTGAGAAGATCGACCGCGACGTGTGGACGAGCGTGGACGAACTGCTGGCTGCCGGCCTGGTCAAGCGAACGGGCCCCCACCTGGGGATCGGTGACCAGTTACTGCGGGGGTATGTCTTCGCGGCCATGACTCCGGCCGTGCGCACGGCCAACCATCGCGCCCTGGCAGAGGCTGCAAACGATACGGACCCGTATGCACGGAGGTGGCACCTGAGCTTTACTGCGCTGGAGCGGCAAACCCCGTTCCAGTTGCTCCGGCACGCCGTTGACCTGGTCCGCAGCGGTGAAGTCAGTTTTGCCGTGGAGTACATCGAACGGGCCCTCACCATCAACCCCTGGGAAGCGGAAACGGCGGCGCGGCTGACCAGCGTGGCGGAAATGCTGTTCAACCGGGGTGAATTTGTGTATGCGCGCCGATACCTGGAATGGGCACAGCGGGTAACCCGCAACCCGGCACTGATCCTGCGGCTGACCGGGCTGTCTTTTGAAATCCAGTTCGCCCAGGGGGCTGCCGTGCGGTCCAGCATGGTTCTCCGGCTGGTGAAGGAATTCGGTCCGCATGATCCGGCCTACGCGGCCAGCCTGCTGGCAGTCGGAGCTTTGTACTACGCCGAGCGGTGGGAGCTGCAGGAAGCCTCGGAACTCCTGCGCCACGGCAATGCATTCCGCGGGTCCGCGTCAGCGCAATGCCTGGGCATCGCCGAGCGCGCCGAGCTCCTGATCGAGTCGGTCGGGGGCGGCACTGCGGGGCTTGGCCGCAAGCAGGAACAAACCGGCACCGCCCGGGCCGCCGGCCTTTTGATGCATGGCCGGGCCCTCACCTACGCCGAGCACTACGAAGGTGCCCACGAGACTTTTGCGCTGCTCAGGAGCTCGGACGAACCCGGCCACGTCAATTGGCAGGAGACCGCAGCGTTCATGGCAGTGGATAACGCAATCCGTGCCGGCAACGTGCGCGCGGCGGTGCGGCTGATTGACGAACTGGAACTTTCCGAGCCCGAACTGAAGTACCACCGCGGGACCCGCCACCTGTTCCGGGTGTGGCGGGCGCATTCCCTGGGCGACGACGCCCAGGCCCGCGTGTATGCAGCCGAAGCACTCCGCTATGCGGGGGCGGACAGCCATCCTGCCATTACGGCACAGCTTGCCGCCTGCCAGGGCCAGTTCGCGCTGCTCCGCGGCGACCTGGCGGAGTCCGTCGCCCAGTTGTCCCGGGCCGCCGAAATTGGCATGCGGTTTGGCAATCCCACCCTTCTGCGCTGCGAGGCGGACCTGGTGGAAGTATTGGTTCGGCTCGGCCGGCACCACGAGGCGACCCAGGCACTTCTGCGCCTCGAGAGCCGCTCGGTGGGGCTCCGGTCGCCGTGGCTGTTGATGGCCGTCCCCCGGAGCCGCGCCCTGCTCGCGGACGGCGAGCAGTCACTGCAGCTGTTCACCCAAGCACTGGACAGCAGGAACGGGCACACCCTTGAACGGGCAAGGACCCTGGCCTGCTATGCGGAGCGGTTGCACGCTTTTGGCAGGCTGCGGGACGCACGCGATGCGTTGCAGCGGGCCAAGGTGATGTTCGACGAAGCAGGTGCGGACGCGTGGACCCAGCATGTGGATGCGCTCCTCCTGGATGAACGCATGGAGCCTGTCCGCCCGCAGGGCAACCCGGCCATGCTGCTGCTGGCGGACCATGAGCGGTCGTTGGCCAAGATGGTGGCCCGGGGCATGCGCAACAAGGAAATTGCTGCCACGCTCTATGTCTCCGTACGCACGGTCGAAGTGCGCCTCACGGCCATCTACCGAAAGCTCGGTGTTGAGTCCAGGGCGCAGTTGACCGCCCTCGCAGCGGGCAAGGCATCCGCCGCCGAGCCGTACGTCCTGCCCGTCCTATAGGCCGAAAGTCCTGCATTTTGCAGGTACCCGCAGTTTCCACATCCTTGCTCAGAGGTACCCACAAAGGCCTTTCCGGTTCACCCTCATCCGCGACAGTCCGGGTCTAGTTTTGCTTCACGGCCAGACGGCAGCTGCGTTGGAAAGGGGCACGATGGCGGAGATACCAGTAGCCAAAACCCGGCAGGCTGCCTTTGTCTGGCCCGTTGCTCCCGCTGCTGCACAGCGGGTGGCAACCCAGCAGCCGGCTGCAGCGGACACCGTAGGAACCCGGTTTCCGATGCCGCCGGCAGCCTCAACCGTTGGGGATCGGGAAGCCCGGCCCCGGAAAGCAACCGCGGCCTGGATCTCCAGGCATGTGAACCTTCTACGGTGCGCTGACGCGGCTGTGGTCGCGGGGGCCGTGTACTCCGGATTCCTCCTTTCCGAGGCAGGTTTCTCGCCTGTCGGCCCCCGGGACGGCGGAGCAGCGGCCGCAGCCGCGGCGCTCACGGTCACCTGGTTGGCGGCACTGGAGGCGTACCACACCAGGGATCCCAAGGTGCTCGGCATCGGCGCCGACGAGTACAAGCGCGTGGCATCGGCCACCCTGCGCATTTTCGGGCTGATGGCCCTCGCTGCCGTGGTGGTTTCCGTCCACGGGGCAACCGCGTTCGTCACGGTGTCACTGCCGGTGGGACTGGTGGCACTCACTGCCAACCGCTGGGTATTCCGCAGGCGGCTCGCGGCAGAAAAACTCCGCGGCCGGCACCTCTCGAGGGCAGTTGTCGTTGGTGAACCGGAAGACGTCCGGTACGTCATACAGCAGGTGTCCCGAAGGTCAGGGGCAGTGTACGAAATCCTTGGGGCCTGCCTCCCGGGTGCCCGGCGGGGAGCCGGCCTGCGGGTGGAAGGCTGCACAGTGCCGGTCCTATCCTCAACGGACGCCATTGCCCGGACCGTCCGCCTGGTGGACGCGGACTCGGTGATCGTTGCCGGGCCGCTGCCGGGCGGCAACAAGTTCATCCGTGAGCTCGGCTGGAAACTCGAGGAATCCTCCACCGAACTGATCCTGGCGGCCACCTTGACCAACGTTGCCGGCCCGCGGATCCACTGGCGTCCGGTGGATGGCCTGCCCCTCATGCATGTGGACATTCCGCAGTACAGCGGGGCAAAGCACGCCCTGAAGCGGATCATGGACGTCATTGGCGCACTGGCGGCGCTGCTGGTGCTCTCACCGGTCCTCCTGGTGCTGGCCGCGGTGGTCCGGCTGGACAGTCCCGGGCCCATCCTTTTCCGGCAGGACCGGATTGGCAAAGACGGCCAGGTGTTCGGAATGTTCAAGTTTCGCTCCATGGTGTCCGACGCCGAGGCGCAGCTGGCTGCCCTGAACCAGCAGAACCAGGGGGCGGGGGTGCTCTTCAAAATGAAGGATGATCCCAGGGTCACCCATTGCGGACGCTGGATGCGCAAGTACTCCCTGGACGAACTTCCCCAGCTCTGGAACGTGGTCCTTGGCGACATGAGCATGGTGGGACCACGGCCGCCGCTGGACCGCGAAGTCAGTGCCTATGAACGCCACACCCACCGCAGGCTCCTGATCAAGCCCGGCATCACCGGCCTCTGGCAGGTCAACGGCCGCTCAGACCTTTCCTGGGAGGAATCGGTCCGGCTGGATCTCTACTACGTCGAAAACTGGTCCCTGGCAGGTGACCTGCTGATTCTTTGGCGGACATTCCGGGCCGTCGTCCGGCCGTCCGGCGCCTACTAGCACATCCACAAATGGGAAGACAATCACATGAGAGCATTCGCCACTCACACCCACGCCGCTGCCCAGCCGCGGCCCGCGCGGAAACTCCGTATCGCCGTCGTCGGTGCCGGCTACTGGGGACCAAACCTGGCGCGCAACCTGCAGGCCAGTCCCGACTGGGACCTGGTGGCAATCTGCGACCTTGACGTTGAACGGGCGCGGAAGCTCGCTGCGACGCTCGGGGATATCCCGTGCGTGGAGTCCATGGATGAGTTGCTGGACTTTTGCGAGGTGGACGCGGTGGCCATAGCGACGCCGGCCCGCACCCACCACGGTGCGGTCATGACGGCGCTGCGTGCCGGCAAGCATGTCCTGGTGGAAAAGCCGCTGGCGGACAGCAGGGAACACGGGCTGGAGATGGTGGCCGAAGCCAGGGCGAACGGGCTGGTGCTGATGGCGGACCATACCTACTGCTACACACCGGCTGTCCTGAAGATGCAGGAACTGGTGCAGTCCGGCTCCCTCGGGGAAATCCTGTTCGTGGACTCCACCCGGATCAACCTGGGCCTCGTCCAGCCTGATGTGGACGTTTTCTGGGACCTGGCGCCGCATGACCTTGCCATCCTTGACTTTGTCCTGCCGGGCGGGCTGAATCCATCAGAAGTTTCCGCGTTCGGCGCGGACCCGCTGGGCACGGGCCGGGACTGCGTGGGGCACCTGAACTTCCGGCTTCCCAACGACGCCACCGCCCACGTCCATGTGAACTGGCTGAGCCCCACCAAAATCCGCCAGATGGTTATTGGAGGATCTCTCCGAACGCTGGTGTGGGACGACCTCAATCCCCAGCAGCGGCTTAGCGTCTACGACCGCGGCGTCAGCCTGGACCGGCAGCCCAGATCGGTGGGAGAGAAGGCATCCACCGCAGTTTCCTACCGCCTGGGCGATACCTGGTCCCCTGCACTGCCGGAGCGGGAGGCCCTGGGCCTGGTGGTACAGGAACTGGCGTCCTGCATCCGGAGCGGCCAGGAGGCCCGGACGGGGGGCAACTCCGGCCTGCGGGTGCTGTCCGTCCTCGAGGCGGTCACCCAAAGCCTGGGGATGGATGGGCAGGCGGCACCGGTAGCCGGCTCGGCCATGGCGGGAACCGGCACGGAGATGGAGGGGGCCCGGTGAGCGCCCTGGACGGTGCCCGTGTCCTGGTGACGGGCGGGGCCGGGACCATCGGCTCGACGCTGGTGGATTCCCTGCTTGACGCCGGCGCCGGCCGCATCCACGTGCTGGACAACCTGGTGCGCGGCCGGCTGGACAATCTGTCCGGTGCCCTGGCAACCGGGCAGGTGGAACTGGTGCGGGGCACCATCCAGGACCGGGACCTCGTGCATGACCTCACCAGGGGCAAGGACCTGGTGTTCCACCAGGCCGCCATCCGCATCACCCAGTGTGCCGAGGAACCGCGGCTGGCCCTGGAGGTGCTGGTGGACGGAACATTCAACGTCCTGGAGGCGGCCGCAGAGCACAGGGTGGACAAGCTCGTGGCGGCCTCGAGTGCGTCCGTGTACGGAATGGCCGAGGAGTTCCCCACCCCCGAACGGCACCACCACGCCAACAATGACACCTTCTACGGTGCTGCCAAGTCCTTCAACGAAGGCATGGCCCGCAGCTTCCGGGCCATGACCGGGCTGGACTACGTGCTGCTGCGCTACTTCAACGTTTACGGGCCGCGCATGGACGTCCACGGCCTGTACACCGAGGTCCTGGTGCGGTGGATGGAGCGGATTATGGACGGCCGGCCGCCGCTGGTTTTCGGCGACGGACTCCAGACCATGGACTTCGTCCACACCGCTGACGTGGCCCGGGCAAACGTCCTGGCGGCAGCCAGCGGGGTCACAGAGGGGATCTACAACGTGGCAAGCGGCACCGAAACCAGCCTCCTGGAAATGGCCCAGGCGCTGCTGCGGGTCATGGGCTCCGGGCTTGAGGTGGAGCACGGCCCGGCACGGCAGGTTAACGGGGTAGTCCGGCGGTTGGCGGACACATCAGCTGCCGCGCGCGATCTTGGCTTCAAAGCCGAGGTGGAACTCGAAGAAGGACTCAGGCAGCTGGTCAACTGGTGGATGCCGCTGCGCGAAGAGATTGCCGCCGCACGCAAGGTTGGTGCCCGATGACTGCCGAGCCTGTCCTGGACCGGATCAACGTGATGAAGCCCTGGCTGGGGGACGAGGAAGCCCGCGCCCTGGCCGACGTGGTGGCATCAGGCTGGGTGGCGCAGGGACCCAAGGTGAAGGAGTTCGAGTCGCGTTTCGCCGAATCCCAGGGTGTCCGGCACGGCGTGGCCACCTCCAGTTGCACCACCGCCCTTCACCTCGCCTTGGTGGTGGCGGGGATCGGGCCAGGGGACGACGTCGTGGTTCCTTCCCTGTCGTTCATCGCGACGGCCAATGCCGTCACCTACGTCGGTGCCCGGCCGGTATTCTGCGACGTCGACCCCGTGACCGGGAACGTGACGTCGGAAACCATCCACGCCGCACTCACCCTGGATACACGGGCCGTGATTGTGGTGGACCAGGGCGGCGTGCCCGTGGACATGGACCCGATCCGCAGGCTGTGCAACCGCCACGAGATCACCGTGATCGAGGACGCCGCCTGTGCTGTGGGGTCCACCTACAAGGGCCGGCCGGTGGGTGTGGGGGCGGATGTGGCGGTGTGGTCCTTCCATCCGCGGAAAATCCTCACCACCGGCGAGGGCGGGATGCTCACCACCAACCGGGCAGACTGGGCTGCCCGGGCCAGGACGCTAAGGGAACATTCCATGAGCGTCTCCGCGGCGGACCGGCACGGATCGCTGCTGGCGCCGGCGGAGGACTACCTGGAGGTGGGCTTCAACTACCGCATGACGGACCTGCAGGCCGCCGTCGGCATCGTCCAATTAGGCCGGCTTGCGGCGGTGCTCGAACGCCGGCGGGACATCGCCGCACGGTATGTGGCTGCCCTCTCCCGGGTGCCGGGCCTGCGGTTGGTGTCGGACCCGCCCTACGGCACCACCAATTTCCAGTCATTCTGGGTGGAGGTGCTGCCCAGCTTCGGAACCACGCGGGACGGGCTGCTGGAAAAGCTGGCGGAGGCCGGGATCTCGGCGCGGCGCGGCATCATGGCGGCGCACCGCCAGCCCGCCTACCGGTGGCGCGATTCGGGCGGAGGCCTCCTGCAGCACACGGAGCGGCTCAACGACAGAACACTGATTCTGCCGGTGTACCACGAGCTGGACGACGACGGCCTGGATCGGATCATCGGCGCCATCCGGACTGCGGCAGCGGAGACGCGCCCATGAGTGAGCTGATCCTGATAGCTGCCAGTGGCTTGGCCCGCGAAGTCCTGGCGATGGTGCGCAGCAGCGGCCAGTACGACGTCGTCGGCCTGCTGGATGACGACAGGGAAAGGGCCGGTGTCAGCGTGGACGGCGCCCCGGTGCTGGGAACCATCGATGACGCCGCCAAGTACACCCACGCGTTCATCCTGGTGTGCATCGGTTCGGGCAGGGCGCGTGAATCCGTGGTGGAGCGGCTGACGGCGATGGGGCTCACCGAGGCGCGCTACGCCACCGCCATCGACCCCTCGGTCCAGTACCCGGAAGGGTGCCGGGTGGGCAGGGGCAGCATCCTGCTCCGGAACGTCACGCTGACCGCCTCGGTCACCCTCGGCTCGCACGTGGTGGCCATGCCATCGGTGACATTTACGCACGACGACGACGTGGCGGACTTTGCGACGTTCGCTGCGGGAGTGTCCCTGGGCGGCGGAGTCCGGATTGGCCGGGCTGCGTACCTGGGCATGAACGCCAGCGTGCGCGAACGGACGTCGGTGGGGGCCTACGCGACAGTGGGCATGGGGGCGGCGGTACTCAGCAACGTCCCCGACGGGCAGACGTGGGTTGGGGTGCCGGCACACGAGATCGATGGGGAAAGCTTCCGGATTGGGGGGATGTCATGAGTGCAGGCGTGCAGACCAGTGTTCCTCTTGTGGATCTGGTTGCCCAGGAGGAGGAAGTCCACGAAGAAGTGATGGCCCAATTGGGCGATGTCCTTTCGTCGGCGTCCTTTATTGGTGGGCCCGCTGTCGCCGCATTTGAGGCGGCCTATGCATCCTTTGTGGGTGCGCGGCATTGCGTTGGGGTTGCCAACGGAACCGATGCACTCGAGCTTGCCCTTCGGGCTGGAGGGGTGCGGCCGGGCGGGGAAGTTATTTTTCCGGCCAATACTTTCATCGCCACGGCGGAGGCGATCAGCAGGATCGGGGCGGTTCCAGTGCCGGTCGACGTGGACCCCACCTATCTCCTGATTGACCCGGAGGCGGTAGCGGCTGCGGTCACTTCCCGCACGCAGGCTGTCGTGCCGGTTCATCTGTTTGGCCAGACCGCTTTTGTGGAGCGGTTGGTTCCGATTGCGCAATCCTGCGGCGCCGTGATCATTGAAGATGCCGCCCAGGCGCAGGGCGCTACCCGTTTCGGCCGAAACGCCGGCACGTTGGGCACAGCAGGGGGGACCAGCTTCTACCCAGGCAAGAACCTTGGCGCCGCGGGGGACGCCGGCGCCGTGCTGACGTCCGACCCCGGGGTTGACGCCGCCGTCCGGCTCCTGGGCGCGCACGGTAGTTCCGAGAAGTACCGGCATGAGGTCGTCGGGTTCAATTCGCGGCTGGATACTGTGCAGGCCGTCGTTCTTAAAGCAAAACTTGCCAGGCTTCAGGCCTGGAACCTGCGTAGGCGGGCAGCTGCGGAGCGCTATGCGGCATGGCTTGCGGATATTCCGGGGGTTCGAATTCCTGTGGAGGCACCCGGAAACGTGGACGTCTGGCACCTGTACGTGGTCCGGGTCCAGCACCGGGACAGGGTTCTCGCGGCCCTGCACGAGGCGGGAGTCCAGGCCGGAATCCACTACCCCGTGCCAGTGCACATGAGTGGGGCCTACGCCGGGGCTTCCTTCGGTGCCTTCCCTGTCGCCGAGGAGGCCGCCGGGCAGATCCTTTCGCTGCCGCTTTTCCCGCACATCACCGTTGAGCAGCAGGAGCGAGTTGTTGAGGTCCTGGCTGCGGCCGTGGGCGCGGCATGAAGACGACCTCGGCCAGCCCCGGAGCCTCCAGTGCGTTCGGTTGGAGCGTGCTGAATACAGTACTCTCCCGGCTCGGCACGCTAGGCATCGGCATTGTTCTGGCCCGTGTGCTGGGACCTGAATCGTTCGGCACCTTCGCGGTGGCGCTGGTGGCACTCATGGCGGTGTTGAGCTTCAACGAACTCGGCGTTTCCCTGGCCATCGTCAGGTGGCCGGGAGATCCGGCCCGGATCGTGCCCACCGTCAACACCATTTCCGTGGCGGGAAGTACAGTCTTCTGCGGTGCGGCCATTGTTGCCGCACCCGCTTTTACCGCCGCTGTGGGAGATCCCCACGCAACGGACGTTATCAGGGTGCTGATCCTCAGCGTACTCATCAACGGCGTGGTGGCGTCCCCTGCCGCATTGCTCCAGCGGGATTTCCGCGAGAAGACACGGTTGGGAATCGACCAAGTCAATGTATGGGTGGGGGCCCTGCTCTCCCTGGTCCTGGCCCTTACCGGTATGGGAGCAATGGCGCTGGCCTTGGGGCGTGTAGCCGGCAGCCTGCTCGCCGCCGTGATGTTCCTTCGGGCGTCGCCGCTCCCCTACCGATTCGGATTGGACCGAGAAAACCTAATTCCCCTCCTCCGATTCGGTTTGCCGCTTGCTGGCACAAGTGTCATCTTCTTCGCCGTGGGCTACGGCGATCAGCTCACAGCCAGCACCGTACTCGGGACCACATCGCTCGGCTACTACGTTTTGGCCTCTAACCTCGCCAATTCGCCAATAAGTTTGCTTGCCCAACCATTACGTAGGGTGGCTCCAGCAACGTTTTCGTCGCTTCATCATGACAGAAATGCACCACGTCAAACCTTGATTGCAGTCGTGTCGGTTCTAAGCTGCGCCACGATACCCCCAGTGCTCGCTATTGCAGCATCCTCAGAACCGATCATCCAGTTGGTTTACGGAGACTCTTGGCTTCCAGCGGCCCCGGTACTTGCTTGGCTAGTAGTTGCAGCATTCATGAAAATCCTTTGCGATCTGTTCTATGACTATCTCGTGGTTCTCGGCAGATCGGGAACTGTGTTCTGCATACAAGCAATAAGCCTGATCGTGCTGGTTCCCTCGCTAGTAGTTGGAGCACTCTTGTTTGGACTGCCAGGACTTGCGGCAGCTCAAGCGGTGGTCACCCTGACAGTGGTTTTGCCAGCCTATGGATGGCAGCTCAGGAGGACCGGTGTTGGTATCTCTGCACTAATTAAGTCAATTCGCCTACCGGTTCTAGTCGGGATAGCATCGGGCGTCTTCGCAGGGTTCATTGGCTCCGCTCAACCAAATATTTTTCTCACGGCCGCCATCAGTGGATCAGCTGCATTGGTAACCAGCTGCGGACTCCTCTACCACCAACGTGACTCTCTCCTGTGGATCACAAATATCGGACGGATATCCCCCGTAGAGGTGTCGTCATGAGGATCGAAACTCCGTCGAGTCTTGATAATCACACGGCGCTGCCAGCCCCGGAGAGGGGTCAGATTATTTGTAGCAAACCCCTATCTCCAGCTTCGAGGAGTGCAATGCAAAACGGCATCGACCACGTCTTGTTGACGCGATTCAACCTTCCCTCAGAGGGTGCGGAAAGTAGCTTCCGCCGCCGCGAGGGCTGGCTACACTCACGAGTCGATCTATTCGAACGCTATTGCTTGCCATCAGTGGAAAAGCAGACTGTAAATTCCTTCCAGTGGATCATCTACTTTGACCCCGAAACACCGATGTGGCTCAAGTCAAGAGTTAAGGAGTTAGCGCGATCATCGCTGTTCACGCCCATCTTCCGGGCCAGAGTCAATCGACAGGAACTTCTTAGCGATTTAAGGGATCTCACCGGCTCGAAGAATGAACGCCTGCTGACTACAAATCTCGACAACGATGACGGGTTGTCATCTGATTTCGTAGCCCGGTTGCAGCTTGTCCCCTGGGAAGGAGAAAGAACTGCGATCTATATGGTACGTGGTCTCATTCGTTCTGGTAGCGAACTGTATCTACGAACGGATCGAGCTAATGCTTTTTGTTCCGTAATAGAAGAATGGGATTCAGCCCAAACATGCTGGTCCGACTGGCATAACCTGCTAGGCCAGTCAATGAAGGTTTCGCGGATTGGTGGAGATCCTGCCTGGCTTCAGGTAATTCATGACGCGAATGTGAGCAACCGAGTTCATGGAAAGCGGACGTCGGCGGAGCCTTACCTATCTGACTTCGGGCCCTTATTGGACGGTGTGGATAATCCGGCGCCACTCACGATAGCAAAGGACTTCCTTGTCGATCTTCCCATCCGATATACCCGAGATCTGGCGCGTAAAGCGCTAAAACAAGGGGCTATTGCATTGGTGGGAAAAGACGGCCTTGACCACATCAAATCTGCGTTGGCATCCAGCAGGCTGAAACAAGATCGGATTTCCAAATGATACACACGTTTTTGACCTCTGCTAGCTTTCATGTGATAAGGAGGAACGCGGGAAATGTTCCTAAGTAATCTCGGTCGTGAGCTATTGAGACGGTGGTATTTCGTGCTTGCGGGAATAATTCTCACCGCAAGCTGCGGAATTTTTGCTTGGACGGCCGTACCTCCCACATACCAAGCTACTTCAACGGCCGTCCTCCTCCCGCCAACTTCTTTGGTCGGTGAGACCGGCAACCCGTACCTCTTCATGGGCGGTTTGGATCAGGTCCTAACAGTACTTACCGTGCGCCTTAGTTCAACAGAGGTTGCCGAACCATTGATCCACGGTCGAGGAAATTTGAGCTATGCCGTGGAAAAAGACCCGAATTCACCGGGACCGATCATGCTCATTACAACCCAAGGAGACTCGAAAGACAGCGCCATGCAACTTTTAGATGACGTGGCACGAGTAGTCCCCGAGAACCTTATTGTGCTCCAGGACCAACTGCGGATCCCGACATACTCGAGGGTAGGACTAATGACGATTGTTCGGGATGAAACTCCCGTGCGATTGATCAAGGACCAGTTGCGTTTGGTACTTGGCGTCGTGGCCCTTGGACTCGCAATCACCGTATTGGCGACGGCACTGTTGGACAGGATTATGACTTCGACGACCCCGAAACGACCAGCAGGAAATCGTAGCTGGCGATCTAAATCCTCGCTGAGGCCTACCCGCCCAGCGAAAAGTCCGGGCCGGAAATCCGAGCCCGATGCGAGCACTGATTCCCGCGGAGAGGAGGGCGCCGAAGCCGCTCATGCCGGCAATGAAGTGATCTCTAATCAAGTCGAACACCACCTGCACGTTAGGACGTCGAATGAGTAGTAATGCGAAAAGCTAGGCTTCCCCTACTGACTCAATCCGCGCCAGGTCCGGAGCCGCTGGGACAGATAAGACCTGATGCCACCACGGTCCTGACGGCCTATGCCATCCTCCTGTATATAGTCCCCTCCGACCGCCGGATCGCATCCTTAGGAGGAGCCGGGTCCCTGGCCTCACTTCTGGCCATGGCGGCTCTGGTTTGGTGGGGGTGGCACCAGATCAACGCCCCTCGTTCTCCACTTCGGTCTCCGGTCCGATGGGAACGCGTAGCCGTAGTTGCCTTTTTCGGCGCATGCTTAGCCAGTTATGCAGTTTCCGCTCTGACCCCCCTGGGTGAAACTGATACCAGCGTGGCTGATCTCGGACTCATCCGAATCGCGGCCCTCGTCGGAATTCTTCTTGTTGGAAGTGACGGCATAGTAACTGTGGACCGGTTGCTCCTTCTGGCACGCCGTCTAAGCTTGCTGGCGGCCGTCTATGCGTCACTGGGTCTGCTGCAATTCGCGACAGGTGTAAGTTTCATCGACACACTGCAAATCCCCGGACTTACCGTCTCATCGGATCTGGGTATTGGAATACGTAGCGGGTTCACGCGCCCCGCATCGACCGCGGTCCACCCGTTGGAGTATTCCCTGGTTCTAACTATGATTCTTCCCATCTCCTTAGCATTGGCGGTCCACGATAGAAGGCAGGCCGCGCTATCTCGCTGGCTACCGGTGGTGTTGATCAGCACCGCCGCCATTCTTTCTGTTACACGGTCGGCATTGTTAGCTACAGCTGTTGTTTTCTTAGTTCTGCTTCCGTCTTGGCCCATAAATGTGCGTAAGTTGATGGCTGTGGCGGGTTTAGCTGGAGGGCTTTTGATGTACTTAGCTATACCTGGAATGGCGGGAACCATAGTGAGTATGTTCATAGACTCTGATGCAAGTGTCACTTCGCGAACAGACAGTTACGATACTGCGGTGTCTTTCATCTCTATCAGCCCGATATTTGGGCGAGGATTTGGAACTTTTCTTCCAAGCTACCGTATTATTGATAACCAGTATCTGCTTAGCACTATCGAGATTGGTTTCATCGGACTGGCGGCTCTTCTCGGCCTAGTCTTTACATCAATGGTCCTGCCGCTGAAAAGCTCACGTTCGTGGAATAGTCAGCCCATGCGGGGTTTAGGTGCAGCACTCTTCGCGTCCATGCTCGCGGGAAGTCTTATTCTTGCATTCTTTGACGCGTTCGCCTTTACTCAGGCCAGTGGGACGCTATTCATGATTGCAGGATTGTGTGGATCTTACTGCAATATTAGTGGAATCAACTCCCCAAAAGTAGAATCGATGTCCCGCAATGATCCGTAGAATTTGGCGCCTCCTTCAGGAGCGCGCCAGCTCCGTCGCCAATGCGATATTGCGTCAGCGATACATGTCTCTTGCCGTTACGGCCATCCTGCTGCCTTGGGTGTTCGTCGCATCGCACGCTCAAGGCGTTTATTACAGCCGTGTGGATGTCCTCTTTCTGGCACCCCCGGCGGTAGTGGCCGGGAATGTACTGCAAGCGGATCCCGCGCAGACGCTTTCGTTTGCTGCCATCGTCGAACATCAAGTCAACGCCGAGTACCCCAGCTCAGCTCCACGCAGTACATCGGCTCCCCTTTATGGAACAGGCCTCCGCAACACGCATGCCATCTTCATTCCCAACTCAGGCGGCCAATGGCAGTTGAGCTTCAGCCGGCCCATGATCACAGTAGAAGTGGTCGCCGATTCACCAGAAATGGTTTTCACTACGATGAATCAGCTTGCTGGCAGAATCTCCGATCTTGCTGCGGATTTGCAGACAAACGAAGGCATCCCCCAGGCAGTTCAAATAACAACCGACGATTCCCCCGAGAAAGCCTCCGTGACTTATGTGCCAGTCCGGAGCGGAAACGCAACATTCGCGCTACTGATACTCACGGTCGGACTTGCAATTGGGCTGCCGATGCTAGCCGAGCGCATCGCAATCGCGGCTGAAGTTCGTCGGTCAGAAGTTACCCCTCGCAAAACCGCAGGAGCCAGTGGGGAGGGCAACAGAAGAACTCTCCTGCCACCAACGTACCCCGTGTGACCCATCCGGAGATCACACCTCAAGTTCCGAAGTCGTGAAATAGATGAAGCAGGCGGTCCGGCCTGCGAGTGGGAGGAAGCATTGCACAACATTCTGCTCATGACAGCAACCATCACACCGCCGGCGGGGGTGCCCAACCTCGCGCGCACGGACCCGGCCCAACGGCTCCAGGACTATCTTGCGGCGCTGGATTTCTACCTCTCTCTCCTCGACCACGGAGTGGATGCAATCGTCGTGGGCGAGAATTCCGGATCCGATCTCAGTGCACTTCGGGAACTTGCTGTCCGACGAGGGCACGGCCTGCGCGTTGAGTTCATCTCATTCCAAGGCCTTGACCACTCACCGAACAGAGGTCGTGGTTACGGCGAATTCAAACTCGTTGACCACCTGATGGCTGTTTCGACGACTGTCGAATCACACAGGTCGACCGCCATTGTATGGAAGGTCACAGGTCGCTATATTGTGCGTAACCTTGGCAAGATCCTTGCTCAACAGAACTCGGATCAAGTAGACCTCTACTGCAATCTCCGTGACCGTCCCAGTCCGTGGGCGGATATGTACCTTCTTGCCTGGTCATCGCGCGGCCATGACGAGTTTCTGCACGGGATATACAAGGACTTCGATGAAGAGACCTTGGGGTCAGCCCCGGAGGTAAAGTTCAGGGAGCTCGTCGATCGAGCCAGAGTCGATTCATCCCTCCGGATAGTGCCTCGCTTCCGTGTTGTCCCATACGTCGTTGGGCTGCGCGGCGGGGACGGCCGCCCCTACACGCGCGGGCGAGGAACCGTAAAGTATTGGGCTCGCGTCGCGGCGTCCAAAGTCGCCCGGAACCTATGGATCTGAATACTGGCTCTTCAAGGACCGGCGCCACGGGGAGACTGTACACCCCAGCGCCGACGAACACCGCCGACGACGAAAAGTTCGAACTCAATTAGCCGGCCGCCGGGGCGTCATCAAGACCACGGCCCCACCGCTCATGTGCCGCGGTGGTATTTTTTGATGGAAATCCCCTACCTCACCTGCCAGCAGCTTCAGAAAGTACCTTCTGAATACCTTCCGCAAAAATGCGGTTATCTTTGTTTCGTTCAACAAGTATGCGCCCAGCGGCGCCCATTTGAGATGCCTTCTCGGGATCGTTCCAGAGGATAGTAATAGCTGTTCTTAGTGACTCAACGTCTCCTGGCTCTACCCACAACCCTTCCCGACCATCCACAAAGGTACCGCGCAGGCCATCAACCTTCGAGACTATTACAGGCCTACCCATCGACCACGCTTCATTTATGCAGGTAATTCCGTTATCACTGTTCGTTGACTTGAGCGGAACAACCACGATGCGCGATGCGGCATAGAGCTTACGAAGGTCGCCAGGAGACATTGTTGAAAAGGTGACGTTAGTCGGAATGCCCTCTTCAGAGCTAGAGCCGGAAGGAACATTCCACCAGTCTTGGCGGCTCGTATCCAGTACCCCCGCTATATGGCACTTTATGTCAAGCCCCCTCAGGGCCTCAACTAACGTCCTATAATCGCGCATCTCACCCCCAGCTGCACAAATCATGTTCCGCGGCGCAAGCGGATGAGGATCGGACCAAAACTCAATATCAGTTGTCCACGGTAAGTCCACAAACTTTTCAGCGGGTATCCTGAGGAATCCAGTAGCGAACTCGCGTTGCACAACGGGAGGGAGAATTATCTTTGATATTTTCTTGTGAAACATCTTAAGCAAGAGCGCCTTCTTTGGTTCCGAAATACGCGTTAACAGCGCAACCAAAGTTATTTGCCGGAATGAAACAGCTAGAAGTAGGGCAAGGATCAGGGCTACGTTTGCAACACTCCATATAAAGACGACGTCATAGCGTCGTCCAACTCGATAGACCTCAAGAACCTGCACAATCCAGAAGGGCAAGTGCTTATAAATGTTGCGGCGGCGTTTAGATGGATCCGTTAGCAACCGTTGGTCTAAGAACTCTATATCTGCATCAATGCGGTTTATCCAGCTTCTGGGTATGGCGCCGGATGCTTCCCCACGACGCAGATCTTCCATGTATGGTGGGAAAAAGATGCAATTAGGAACAACTAAAACACGCAATCTGCCAACGGACATTGAACGCGCCTCCTTATAATAAGTCTAGTTCACGTCAAGGCCACTTCGGCCCAGAATCGGCACCACTATCGGATTCCTTTGCATTGGACTTTGTATTGTCGTAGGTTCCTGTACCAACTTGCGGACGCGGGCGCCCCCTCCAAAGCCCGTTGCCAGTCGACGTATGATCGGCGCATACTGCGTCTGCTAGGCTCCTCAACTGCTCCGCTCGTACATTCCAGGTGTGTTGCCTTACAAACGCTCGGTTTTCGGATTCCTGATCTTTATCGTGATCTTGCTGGACTTGATGGATAACGTGGGATATAAACTCGCCCCTAGTTGTGCCGACTTTGATCGCATCGGTGTGCAGCGAGCGAACTGCAGGCAAGTCGGTAGCAACTACGGTCAATCCTGCAGCGAGATACTCAAGGATTTTGAGCGGGAAGCTTGCTCGGTTGAATTCGTCAATAACATAGGGTGTTATTCCAACTTTTGTGCGGGCAAGAAGTAGTGGCACCTCATCCGCCGAAACTTCGCCGAGCCACCTTACATTTGCATTGCCAAAGAAATTGTCGAGGCGCTTGGCTGTAGCTGAGCTCAGCTCGCGTCGGGGGCCAATTACATCGATATGAACTCCGCTCGCTGCGAGCTCATCGAGCAACGTGAGGTCAAGCCGTTCATTTAGCTGGCCGAGCAGGGCTGCTCCTCTTCTCTGGGGAGGTTCTACCGGTGTCCCAGGAGTGAATACGTCGCATCCATTAGTAAGCACGTGAACGGTGTCGTGCGGACGCATCCCTTGCAGAGCCCGCGCTAGAAGAGGGGTGACCGCGGTGGCTACATTAGCCACTCGGAGATTGTGACGAAGCAGACGCCTTACATGGCGACGAGAAAGTCCCATCATGCCGGCTCCTGCAATCCAGTCATCGGTGACGTGCAGTATCTGCACCCCGCGTCCTATACGGGGAAGCCGGGCGCGTGGAGACAAGGAGAGAGTTATCAGAGGCTCCACTGCCAGATTTTGCAGGGTGCGTTTGATCCCACGCCACACTAGTTTGTCCGCCAGAATCCGGAGTCCTGGACGAGAAGAACCCGGGGGCACCAAGACACGCAACCGTCGGACACCGCTCGACACAAGGTCAACATGACAACCCATGCGTTTCGGCGGCCTTTGAACCAAAGCAGGCCCTGCAAAGGGAACCGGGGGATCGACCCAGAGCACATCATGATGAATCGACAAGGCCAAGGCCAATTTGTGGTCGGTACCTGACGTGTTCTCCCAACGGTTTCCGGCAACGACTACAACGGTTGGCCTCTGTCGCCCATTCATCGTGGCCCAGAATCCCTCAACTGGGGCCAATGAGCCGCCACCGGCATTGCATTGAAATCGTCACTTGTCATAGTGCCGCAGATTCGTTCCCCAAAGCGTCGGAACTTATACCCAAGAAAACTGGACCCGCTGCGTAAGGTTTCAAAACCTATTTTTTTCCTATCTTCCCAGGCAATTCTTGCCTCTTGGTAGTAGTGGATCTGTCGCGCGGCCGCTCCCTCCAGGGAGAAGCGATTTTGTATGACTGTTCTGGAATATCGCCCTAGTCTTTCTCGCAATTCAGGACTACGAACAAGGGGTAATAATTCCTTCCTGAGTATCACCTCACCGACGTCACCCTGGTGACCCACTCCATACCAGCCCTGCCACAGGAATTCCTGAATTGATTCATGGTCTAAGGTCTTCCAGTAACCCTTTTCTCCTTGTACGATGAGTGGCTTCCCCATTGCCATCCCACGCAGTGCTGATCCTCCCATACCGAGAACTATGTCAGCCATCGCGTAGGCCCATCGAGGATCAATAACCTCACCGGTGAGAATTACCCTTTCCTCCCCCGTGAATGAATTAGCTTCAGACGCTGCGTCCCTTACGGCGCTCCACGCAGGACCCGATCCTACGATAACGAGTTGGAGCTTCTGCCTGCTCTCCCAATTCCTGATGAGACGTATTGCCGCAAGGATTCCCTCAAGCTTCATCTCGTTAGCCAGTCTGGATACGATGACAAGCGTCAGTGCGTCACCTTTGATTCCCCACTTTTGCGCTATCTGACTCACGGTAATGTTGTCCATGGGACGGTGCCCTTCGACATCGACCGGGGGCTCCATGAGCCGAACAAATTTCCGACCTGCGTTGCGCTCCAGCTCTGCAATCTGCTGCGTACCGACTTCAAGCGGTAAATTCCTTGGAATAAAAGGTGCCACTGCCATCGATAGAACCGTAGTTATCGGTGTTGCAGGTGTACCCGTGCAAGTTAACAGTGCTTCCAGCGCTGGCGGCCATTCATACCCGTGCACGATATCGATCCCGCGTTCGCGCACGATGCTCTTCAAGGCGAGAACAACCCTGCGGCTAGGCCGACGGCCAGGTGGTGGCAGTTCTAGAAACTCCAAATTCATTTCGTCAATTCTTGACTTTAGAACACCTGTCCTCCCTACGATGGTCACGTCGTGCCCTTGGGTTCTGACCGCCGCCGCGAGTTCGAGCGCATTTAGCTGGCTTCCTCCCATAGCCATGTCATGCGGGTAGACCAGGATTTTCACGCCGCCTCCTGCCATAGAATGGCCTGTCCGAAAGGATGATTCCAGTCGCCGTCGTCAAGGCCGTGGATCGGTTTCGGGGTTTCCTCGAAGTCATGACTCAATTGGTCCTTGAACTCCAATCCCGCTCCCACACATGCCGTGGACGCCGCCGCTGGGCCACGCGGCCGGCAACAGCAAAGGCTGTGTAAACAAGGGCATCCAAAACGGTAGCCGGACCCGTGATGGATCCAGCGAGTTCCCGCAGCGTCCTCCCTGTGTGGGATCCGGCCATCCCGCGCAGCTCCGTATTGCCACGGTAAACGCGCCGGAGTGTTGAGAACAGCACTTTGGCGGATCGCGGTGTACGGACGGTTACTGGAGTACATTCGATGACCATCTTTTCCGCGTCGCTGAAGAGCCTGTCGACGTAGCAGTCATCCGCAGTCAGCGAGGGAAACTTCCCCAGGCGCTCATGGCCTTCTTGACTCAGCCCGTAAACGCCAGCCCCCCACATCGATGCCGAAGACTGTGGAAGACGGCTGCGGGCCCGGTAGTAGGCCCGGACTGCCCAGGAAGCCCCGGAAGTGTCATAGGCAAAGGCCGGCCGCGCACAGAGCACCCCATTATCCGCGGACAATGCCTTCAGAGTGGCGTACAACGCCTCCGGGGGAACCTCGATATCTGCGTCCACGTACACCCGGGGCCACCGCACGGCGGCTTCATCGGCGGCATTCAGGGCAGCCACCTTGGAGGCTACGGGCGTGTCGATGACCCGCACGCCGGGAACGGCCGCGGCAATGACTGCAGTCGCGTCGGTGCAGCCGTTACAGGCCACCAGCACTTCCACCTGGCCGGTGGCCAGGGGCAACTGGAGGGCGGCAAGTGTCCTCCCGAGCACCGAAGCCTCATTGTGTGCAGGGATGATGACCGCTCCAGCGGGAAAGTCTTCGGTCACAGCACAGGAAGGACTGTACCTAACCGCGTGGGGAAGTTCCGCCCACCGGGCTTCCCTGGCAACCAGTCCCAGGATTCCCCTGTGGCTGGCAAGCGGGGCCCGCAGCAATATTGATAGAACGACGGCGGCACGGAACACACGCGCGTACCCCAGAGTGTGGAACTTGCGGGCATAGCGGATTCGGTTCGCACTCATTAGGGCGTCGAGCGCCGGCGAACTTCCCGATCCACCCCTGCCATGGGTCATGGCGGCCACTGGCTCAAACCAAATGGCTGCCCCCAGTTCGCGGACGCGGTGCAGATAGTCCGTCTCCTCGGAATACAGGAAGTAGCTCTCATCCCATTCGCCCACTTCTGCGGCGACATCGGCCCGGACCAGCAGGGCAGCTCCTGTGGCCCACTCGACCTTGTGCGCGTGGGCATAGCTTTCGGCGTCGAAGTCCATTTCCGACAGCCACCCCGGCCGGCCCGGAAGTTTGCTGCCCAGGGCTGCGTCACCGAGCGCCCGAAGAATGCTTGGCTCCCGCCGAAGCGAGGGGTATAGCGTCCCGTCATCGTCCAGCAAGAGGGGGACGACAACGCCTGCGCCTGTCCGAGCCATGGATGCGCGGAGGGCCGAGACCGCACCCGGCTGAACCCGAAGGTCCGGATTGAGCACCAGATAGGCATCGGCAGTCCCCGCCTGGACGCGGGCGGCGTTGATCCCGCCGGCGTAGCCCAGATTTCCTCCGGTCGCGAAGGCCATTATCCCCGGGTATTGCTGGAGGCATAACAAAGTTTCGGGATTCGGCGAATTGTCGGCCACCACCACCTTGATCGACTGCTCCGTAGTTTCCCGCAGGAGGCTTTCAAGCATTCCGCATACGTCAGACCCGTTGTTATACGTGACCACCAGCGCCGCCACGTCGGCATGCTCGCTGACAGGAGTAAAGCCCTGGGTCCTCAGGCTGTGGGTAACGGCATCGGCCGAGGCATGAGACGCAGCCGGAACGGCAGGAACCAGGACTGTGCTGTGCCGTCGGAGCCTCACGTAAGACTCCGGCCCTTCCAGCAAATACCTCTTTGCGAGCCTCCGCGGCTCGATGGCCAGGCGCCAGGCCCACTCGAGTCCCATGCTGCTGACCTGCGCCGGTGCCCGCTGGACATGGCCCGCCAGGAAGTCGACGACGGCCCCAAAGGCCAGGAGGACGTTCGCTCCCGTAAAGTGCCCGTACTCCGCTATCCAGAGTTCCTGACGTGGTTTTCCCAAGCAGACAACCAGGATGTCTGTGCCTGAATACCGAATATCATTGCAAAGCCGTTTACAGGCAGATGAGTCAGTCAGTACCTGCCGGGGCGGAGCCCACCATCCGGCTACGCGCAGGTCCGGCCGCTCGGCTCCAAGCCGAGCTGAAACCAGCAACTGCGCTTCCTTGCTTCCCCCCAGGAACCCCACTGACAGCCCTTGGGCAGCTGCCTCATCCAGTAGTACGTCGATCAAGTCACTGCCGGCAAGGCGCGGCCACCGTTGGCCTGTGAGTTCCCCTGCCCTGGCCACCAACGGAGCACCATCCAGCAGCGTCAGCCACTCCAGGGGTGCGACATCCAGGGAGCCCTCCCACCGGCCGCCCACGCCGAAATGGTTCAGGTGATCCAGGTTGGCCGACAACACGCACATGGGCACTGAACCGGCACCTGAAGCGCGTCCCATGATGGTTGCCACGGCCTCTTCCCGCCCCATTAGGTCAACGGGCACACCTCCCAGGCATACACGGGCGGGCCGGCCGCCAGTGGCCCCCGCAGGAAGCGCGGCGTCCCGAAAGAAGGAGGACCCGGACGCCTGCCGTTCCCGAGTATGGGCAGCCTTTCCCGGTGCTATCAGGTCTGCCATCCCCAGCTTTGGGATACTGCGGGGGAGAACTCGTGGTGCAGATGTCATTCCGGCTCCATGGTCGCGGCACACTCGCGAAGCGGCATGAAGAAGGGCTGCACTCCCCCGGCATGCCTGCGGGCCGCCTAAACGGCCCTGCTCTCGCTTACCTGGCAATGGCGACACCAGCGGGTAAGCGTGAACGGGCCGGAACCTTGGCTCGAACACCCCGCGGGCATCTCCAGTTCCACGCTAGGCAGGCCCAAGGAGCCGGACCATACGCCTGCCCTGACTATGTGGATACCCGCACCAGCTGTGCGGACATCAATCCGCGCGAACCAGGGGAAAAGAAGAACTTAGGCGGCAGTCCGGAAGAACAGCTCGGCCACGGCAGCCAGGCGGTACGGGTCATCGACGCCGCACAGCTCGCGGGCGGAGTGCATGGACAGCAGCGGCACGCCCACGTCCACGGTCCGGATTCCCAGCCGGGTGGCGGTGAGCGGGCCGATAGTGGAACCGCAGGGCACCACGTTGTTGGAGACGAATTCCTGGTACGGGACCCCGGCCTCGCCGCAGAGCCGGGCCCAGAAAGCGGCACCGAAGGCGTCCGTGGCGTACCGCTGGTTGGCGTTGATCTTCAGCAGCGGGCCGCCGTTCAGGACCGGGTGGTTGGCGGGGTCGTGCCGCTCGGGGTAGTTCGGGTGCACCGCGTGGCCGGCATCGGCAGAGAGGCAGAACGACGCCGCCAGGGCCTGCCGCCGCTGGCTCACCGTTGCGCCCAGTCCGTCAGAGATGCGCACCAGGACGTCCTCGAGGATGGGCCCGCACGCACCGGAGCGGGAGTTGGAGCCGATTTCCTCGTGGTCGAAGGCCGCCAGCACTGCGATGGGACCGCCGTCAGCCCCGGAACCGGTATGGGCGGCCAGCGCCGCCAGGCCTGCGTGCGTGGCCGAAAGGTTATCCAGCCGCCCTGATGCGAAGAACTCCCCCTTGCCGCCGAAAACCGCAGGGTCCTGTGTGTCTGCAATGACGACGTCGTACCCGCCAATTTGCCCGGGATCGATGGAGGCGCCGGCAACCGACCCCGCCAGCACGCCCAGCAGATCGGAATCCGACGGATTCCCCAGCCCCCACACCGGATTCATGTGCCGCTGTTTGTCCAGCGCCAGCCCCTCGTTCACTGCCCGGTCCAGGTGGATGGCCAGCTGTGGGAAGCGAAGCAGCGGCCCGGTGGCCGTGAGGTGCTCGCTTCCGTCAAGCATCACCAGCCGGCCCGCGAGCCGGAGCTCGCGGTCCAGCCAGGAATTCAGCAGCGGCCCGCCATAGACCTCAACACCTGCCTGAAGCCAGCCGTGGGCACCGGTGGTGGGCTTGGGCTTGAGCTTGAACGACGGCGAATCGGTGTGCGCGCCGAGGATGTTGAATCCGGTGGCCGGTCCCGCGCCCTCCGGGACCACCCAGGCGATCAGCGCGCCGTCGCGGATGATGTAGAACGAACCCGGCCCGCCCGCCCACGGCTCCAGCTCGTCCAGGCGGACGAATCCGGCCTCCTCGAGCCGCCGGCCTCCCTCGTGCGCTGCGTGGAAGCTCGACGGCGATGCGCTGACGTAGGCGCCAAGGTCCTGGATGTGGTCTGCGGCAGAGGAAGGCAAAGGCATGGTCCCGAGTCTAGCGCCGCCCCTACTCCGCGGGAGCCGGGGCAGCCTCGGTTGCCACTGCGGGCTGTGCGTCCGCTGCCGCGCCCTTGCGGCGGTACCGGAGGACGCCCACTGCCACCACAACGGCGGCCAGCGCCAGGGAGAGCAGCAGGGACTCACGCGTGGACTCCACGATCACCATGCCGATGAGCAGGGCCACGATGCTGATGATCGCTGCCCAGGTGAGGTACGGGAACAGCCACATCTTCAGCTGCAGGTCCTTGGCTGCGGCACCCATCCGACGGCGGAGGACCAACTGCGACGTGGAGATGACGAGCCACACGAACAGGGCAATCGCACCGGAGGTGTTCACCAGGAAGAGAAACACCGTGTCCGGGGCAATGTAGTTCAGGCCCACGGTGATGAAGCCGACTACCGTGGAGGCGAGCACGGCGGCAGCGGGAACGCCGCGTCGGGAGATGCGGGTCCAGGAGCGCGGGGCGTCACCGCGGGTGGAGAGGGAAAACAGCATCCGGCTGGCGGTGTAAAGGCCGGAGTTCAGGCAAGAGAGGACCGAGGTCAGCACAACGACGTCCATGATGGTTCCGGCGCCCGGGATGCCGAACAGTTCGATGACCGCAACATACGGGCTCTTGGCCACGGAAGCAGAGTTCCAGGGAAGCAGGGTGACCACTACGGCGATGGAGCCGATGTAGAAGACCAGGATGCGCCACACGGTGGACTTTACGGCCTTCTTCACGGCGTCCACGGGGTTCTCGGATTCGCCGGCGGCGATGGTGGCGATCTCGGCACCGAAGAAGGAGAAGACCACTACAAGGATGCCGGCCAGGACGGCGCCCGGTCCGTTGGGCATGAAACCGCCGTTGTTGAGCAGGTTGCTCAGGCCGGGGGCCGGGACGCCGGGGATGAGGCCCAGGATGGCGGCGGCACCGAAGAGGAGGAAGAGGACGATTGCCGCCACCTTGATGGAGGCGAACCAGAATTCGAACTCGCCGTAGGACTTCACGGAGCCGAGGTTGGTGAGCGTCAGCAGCACCATGAGCACCAGGGCCCAGACCCACTGGTCGATGCCCGGCACCCAGCGGTGCATGATGGCTGCACCCGCTGTGGCTTCAATGCCCAGGACGATGATCCAGAACCAGGCGTAAAGCCAGCCGATGCTGAACCCTGCCCAGCGGCCCAGCGCCTTGTCTGCATAGGTGGAAAAAGAACCGGTTTCGGGGTTTGCAGCGGCCATCTCGCCCAGCATGCGCATCACTAGGATGACCACCAGGCCGGCGGCCGCGTACGCCACGAGGATGCCGGGACCGGCCTGCTGGATGGCTGCCCCCGAGCCGACGAAAAGGCCTGCACCGATCACGCCGGCGATGGCGATCATGGACAGGTGCCTGGGTTTCAGGGACTTTGAGAGTTGCTGGTCAGCATGCATGGAAGTGCCGTCCTGTTGGGAAATAGCATGGGTTGTGCGACGTGCCTTAACGGACCACCGGCTAACCGTGTGGTGCACCACATCGTCGTTTCACCCTAGATCCGCCATTATGCGCCCTGCTTTGTGCAGTCCAACAGATCTGGTTCCGGCCAACAGGACGGCACTCCAAGCAGACACCGTCAGAAGCAATAAAAGTTTTCCTTCAGGCATATTTGTAATGTGCCCGAAACCACGCGCCCGCTCCGGGCGCATGGCGGAAACCGGCCCAGCGGGGCTACACGTCCCGGCGCTTCAGCAGCACGGCCGCAAGCAGGACCGGGACGACCACCCAGGCGCCCAGGACCAGTCCGGCCTGCCAGGCTTCCAGGGTATCCGGAACGTGCTGTGCCGCCGTCAAGGGTTCCACTGTGTTGCCGGGCAGGTACTTGCGGGCTTCCTTGAAGAAGTCCCCGGGAATCAGCTGGAAAGCGATCGGCGCCACAAAGAAGATGCCCACCAGGCTCATGATGCCGCCGGCCGAATTCCTGATCAGCGTCCCCAAGGCCATGCCGATGGCAGCCACGGCTGCCACGTAGATGCTGTTGACCAGGAGGAGCTTGACCGACTGTGAGCTGCCCAGGTCCAGCTTCAGGCCGTAGTTGTCCAGGATGGGCACCGCCACCAGTCCGGCAACCCAGGTGGAGGCGGCCGTGACCACGAAGGAGGTCACCATGACCACCACCAGCTTGGCCCCGAAAGCGGGCAGGCGGCGGGGAACCGCCGCGAAGGTGGACCGCGCCATACCTGTGGTGAATTCCGAACTCATCAGCAGCACACCAAGGGAGCCAAGGATCAGCTGGGCGAAGGCGATGCCGGACGTAGGCACGCTGACGGCAAGGTCTCCGCCCTGGGATGCTATCCGGGCAGCCGCCTGCGGATCCCGGGTGGCCGCATTGGCGAACTGGCCCGTCCCCCATGCGGACAACGCGCCAAAGCCAACCATCACCACAGCCGTGGCGGCGAGCAGGATCACTGTCGAAAGTAGGCTGCGGAACTTGATGACTTCAGAATTGAGCACCCGGATAAAGGTCGGCCCGGGAAGGGGACGTCCGGTCCTGCGCGAGTCCTGCCCGGCGGGGGATGGCATTGATTCAGTGGTCGTGGAGCTCATGAGTGGGCAACCTCCGCAGCGGGCAGGGAGTGGTATTCGACGTCGTCCTTGGTCAGTTCCATGTACGCCTCCTCGAGGCTGGCAACAAGCGGCGTGAGTTCATACACCATGACCTGGTTTTCCAAGGCCGTGGCTGCAATGGTTTTGGGATCCAGGCCCGTCACTTCGAGCAGTTCCCGTTCCGGCACCTCAATGGACGCGCCCCGGCCGGCCAGGAGCTGGCGCAGGTGGTCCGGCTGGTCGGTGCGGACGCGGACCCGGGACTGGCCCTTTCCCGTGATGATGTCCCGGATCGGGGCATCGGCAATGACGCGGCCTCGGCCGATGACCACCAGGTGGTCCGCCGTCTGTGCCATCTCGCTCATCAGGTGGCTGGAGAGGAACACGGTGCGCCCCTGCCCGGCAAGGTAGCGCACGAGGTTGCGCACCCACACCACACCCTCGGGGTCCAGCCCGTTGACGGGTTCGTCCAGGATGAGCGTCTGCGGGTCCCCCAGCAGGGCTGCCGCGATGCCCAGGCGCTGGCCCATGCCAAGCGAGAATCCGCCCGCTTTCTTGCGCGCCACCGCCTCGAGTCCGGTCATTTCGATCACTTCGTGCACCCTGGCTTTGGGGATGCTGTGGGTGGCAGCCATGGCCAGCAGATGGTTGTAGGCGCTGCGGCTGGTATGGACGGCCTTGGCATCCAGCAGGGCGCCCACCTCCCGCAGCGGGGCTTTGTGCTGAATGTAGGGCAGGCCGTTTACCGTCGCAGACCCTGACGTTGGCCGGTCCAGCCCCATGATCATCCGCATGGTGGTGGACTTTCCTGCCCCGTTGGGTCCAAGGAAGCCGGTGACTTGCCCTGCCCTGACGGTGAAACTGACACCGGCCACGGCGGTTTTGTCGCCATAGACCTTTGTCAGCCCGTTTACCTCGATCATGAATCATCCTTTGAACGGCAGCGGACGGCTGCGGACGTTGTGGGGTGCGGATACGTTCCCCACGCTACCGAGGCGGCCGGCATTTTTCGCCGGATTCAGGGATGATTCAGGGGAGAATCAGGGTTGTCCGCCCCGCCGCAGCCCATGTCAGGGGCGTGGCGAGTAGTAGGTCAAAGCCTTGGGCCGTACTTCGTAGGCCACTTTCCGGACACCCGCCAGCGCTTCGCCGTCCACTGCCAGTGCCATGGGCGCGCCGCCGGCGTCGATCCTCACTTCGGTGGCTTCCCTCAGGTGGGTGATCCTTGAGCTTGCCACTGTCCCGGTCAGCACCGACCAAAGCAGCCGCAGCCGGGCAAAGGATTCGTCGGCGGTGATCAGCCGGACGTCGAGGACCCCGTCATCCATGACCGGCCGGATCAGGGGTGCGTGGTCCCGGGGGTAGAAGCGGCCGCGGCCCAGGTAGGCGATCCACACTTTGTGGGGGACGCCGTCCACGCTGAGGGTTGTGGGGGTGCCGGCGGCAAAGGTGCGGAACATGGCCACGACGCCGGCCAGCGGCTTGCCGAGTGCCGGCTGCAGGTGTTCCCGCCGCCGCACAAGATTTGGGTAGATGCCCACGCTCGAGGTGTTCAGCATGATCAGTTGGGAGATTTCAGGGTTTCCCGCGAGCCCGCGTTCCGCGGTGACCAGGCCGACGTCGGCCAGGGCCGCCTCGCCCTTTCCGGCGGCCGCGACGGCTTCCTTGAGGCTGCCTGTGCCGGCGTCGCGGGCAAAGTGGTTGAGCGTCCCGCCCGGCAGGACCAGCAGGGGGATGGAGCGTTCGACGGCGACAGCGGCCGCTGCGCCAACGGTCCCGTCCCCACCCCACACGCCCAGGGCCAAGGTGCCGGGATGGTCTGCCGTGGCATTGATTCGCTGCACCAGGTCTTCGTCCGGCTGCACGATATTGATATGCGACTTTGGGAATACTTCCTGGAGCGCTGACGCGGTCTCCTCCTTGAAAGAGCCGCCCAGTGTGTTCACAACGATGCTGAGGCCCTCGCCGCCCGGGAGGGCCGGTGCGCTGGTCCATGCCCGCGTCGTCTGGGGGATGGGCGGGCGGACCGGCCACCAGTGGCGCGTCACCAGGGCGGCCCCGGCGCCGAGCGCCGATCCGAAGAGAACATCGGAAGGCCAGTGCGCGCCGGTGTGGACCCTCGAGTAGGCCACGCCCAGGGCTGCTGGGGCAAGGGCGATACCCAGCGCCGGACGGACCAGGCCGGCTCCCACTGCGAATGCGACGGCTGATGCCGAGTGGCCGGACGGCATGGAGGAGCTCGTGGGCTGCGGATGCACAAAGCGGAAGACCGGCAGGTGCTCGGGGAGCGGCCGGGTGCGGGGGAGCAGTGTCTTGAACACCACGTTGGTCACGGCTGACGCGACGCCCTGTGCGATCAGCCCGTGCACAGCCGCCCTTCTGGTCTTCCCCGGGAAGAGGGCCAGGACCGCTGCCGTCCCTATCCAGAGCTTGCCCTGGTTGGCAGAGGCGGAGAGCCGGCGGAAGAAGGCGTCGTGATTGCCTCCCGGCAGGCTCGAGACATGCCCTAAGAGGTATCTATCAAGGCGGCTGACCCAACTCCGGCCCCTCGGCCTCGTGCTTTGCATGGGATCACCCTAACCCCACCGGCTAGTCCTGCGGGGCTCGCTCATGTTCAACGCGCAGGGGTTTCGCTGCTCCGGCAAGGAGCAGTGCCAACAGGATGGGGGCCATGATAGCCAACAGCGCGGTGTGGATTCCGGTGAGGTCGCCCAGGTACCCCAGCAGTGGCGGTCCTGCCAGGAAGGATATATACCCCAAGGTGGATACGACGGACACGCGGGCAGCCGAATGCTTGGGGTCGTCGGAAGCTGCGGACATGCCCATCGGGAAGGCCAGGGCGGCGCCCACACCCCAAAGGGCAGCTCCCATGCCGGCCAGCCAGATGTTCGGGGCCAGCAAAAAGAGCCCCAGTCCGGCTGCCGCGGCGGCCATGCTGGCCCGGAGTACCGCCACCCGACCGTACTTGTCGATGACCCGGCCGCCAAGGAACCGCATTGCCGTCATCGCCAGGACGAACAGCGCAAACATGAGCGCGCCGGTGGATTCTGAAGTCCCCAGACCGTCCACGGAAGCCTTCGCGATCCAGTCGTTGCCCGCTCCTTCGGTCAGGGTCGCTCCCAGGACCACGACACCAATGAGCAAGGTCCGGCTGTCCCGCCAGGCAGACGGTCCCCTGGCAGGTTTCGGTTCCCCTGCCGCGGGAGCCGTTGAGATGTGGGGGAGGAAGAACCGCGGCACGGTCAGTGCCACCAATACCACCACAGCGGTGATGACCAGGAGGTGCAGCGGCAGGTCCACGCCCATGGTCGACAGCCCTGCCCCGATGAGGGCCCCCACGAAGGCGCCCCCGCTGAAGGCAGCGTGGAATTGCGGCATGACCGTCCGACGGAGCTTGTGCTCGACGTCCGCCCCTTCGATGTTCTGCGCCACATCCCAAAGGCCGATGCCAATTCCGAAGAAGAACAGCGATACGGCGGTTCCCGGGATGGACGTGGTGAGGAGCGACATGGCGATACCCACGAATGCGGCCGCGGCCAGGAGTCCGGCAGAGCGCACGGTATTGGCCGTTCCGAGCCTGCCCACCACCAGGCCGGCGGTGGGCAGCGCAAGCAGTGATCCCACGGCCGTGCACAGCAGCAGTGTGCCCATTTGGCCGGAGGTGATGTGCAGTGTCTGGGTCACGGCGGGGATGCGGGCAGCCCAACTGGCAAAGACAAGCCCGTTGATGCCGAAAACCACAAAGGTCGCCGCCGCTGCGGCCCTTAGTCCTGCCTGCTGGTCCGTTCCGGTGTTGGTGCTCATACGCTCACTACTTCCACTGGGTATTTTTCGAGTTCGGATTTGTCCTGTGCACTGAATTTCCGGTCCGTGACGATGACGTCCACCCGGTCCAGTCCCGCCACCAGGACCCTAGCGTGGGCCTGCCACTTTGCAGCTGAGGCGGCCACTACCACCCGGGCTGCGGCTTCCAGCCCGGCTGTTTTGACGGCTGCGTCCTCCAGGTCGTGGGCCAGGAGTCCGTCTTTGAAGTCCACTGAACACGGCGTCAGCACCGCTGTGTCAAAGCGCAGGGACCTGATGGTGGACTCGGCCAGGGGTCCGCGGAAACAGAGTTCACCGGGCACCACGCTGCCCCCGGGCAACAGAAGCGCGGGCCGTGAGCCGCCTGCACCGTTTCCCTCGGCTGCCGCATTCAGGGCCTGCAGGGACATGGGCATCAGCGTCAGCTCCCTGCCCGCCACGGCCCGTGCCACCGCGGTGGCAGTGCTTCCGCTGTCCAGCCAGACGTGTTCGTTCTCTGCCAGGAGGCCGGCGACCGCTGCCGCAATCCGTCTCTTGCCGTCCTGCTCCTCCAGCTCCCGCTGTCCGTAGCCGGGATTCTGCCCCTGCCCTATCAGGCTCCTGGCCCCGCCGTGGATCCTGCGGAGGACACCGTGGCCGGCCAAAACCTCAAGGTCGCGGCGAATGGTGGCGCCGGAGGCGCCGCAGGCCTGCATCAGATCCTCCACGCTCACCTCCAGCTGCTGCCGAAGGACTTCGGCGATGACCCGGTGCCGCTCATCCGTCTTCATGATCAAATGCTATCAAATCTTGATCATTTGCTCACCAAGTGATCAAAGCCGGGATTTGCCCTATCAGATATGGCTGCTAAACCCTGGGGTTGGCAGCCCTACCTGATGGAGCAACCGCTCAGCGGGCGCGCTCCACCCGCTGTTCATCCCACACCGGTTCCGCGGACTCGTAGACCTTGCCGTCCGAACCGAAGACCAGGAACCGGTCGAAGGTCCGCGCGAACCAGCGGTCGTGGGTCACGGCCAGCACGGTCCCCTCAAAGTGGTCGATGGCTCGTTCCAGCGCTTCGGCCGAATGGAGGTCCAGGTTGTCTGTCGGCTCGTCCAGCAGGAGCAGCGTGGCTCCACTGAGCTGGAGAAGGAGGATCTGGAACCTCGCCTGCTGGCCGCCGGAGAGGGACTCGTATTTTTGTTCCGACTGCCCGGCCAGGCCGTAGCCATCCAGCGCACCGGCGGCCGCCTCGCGGCCCAGCCCGGACCGGTGTTCGTCGCCGCGGTGCAGGATCTCCAGCAGCGTCTTGCCCAGCAGGTCCGGACGGACGTGGGTCTGGGCAAAGAAACCGGGCCGGATCCGGGCACCGAGCTTCACGGTTCCCTCATGCGGAACCTCGGCGATCTCCACATCGGAGACGGGGAGGTGTTCGCGTTCGGGGTCGGTACCACCGGTGGCGAGCAGCCGGAGGAAGTGCGACTTGCCCGAGCCGTTGGATCCAAGCACACCCACGCGGTCACCAAACCACACCTCGGTGGAGAACGGCTTCATCAGGCCCGTCAGTTCCAGCTTTTCCGCCACAATGGCCCGTTTGGCCGTCCGGCCGCCCTTGAGCCGCATCTGGACGTTCTGTTCGATGGGCAGGGCCTCCGGCGGCCCCACCTCGAGGAACTTGGCCAGCCTGGTCTGCGCCGCGTGGTATCGGTTGGCCATGTCTGAACGGAAGGCAGCTTTGTTCTTGTACATGTTGACGAGTTCCTTGAGCTTGATGTGCTCCTCGTCCCAGCGTTTGCGGAGTTCCTCGAAGCGCGCGTTCCGGTCTGCGCGGGCCTCCACGTAGGACCCAAAGCCGCCGCCGTGGATCCAGGCTGCCGCTCCGTTGATTCCGGATTCCAGGGTGACGATCCGGCCGGCCGCGTTGTTCAGCAGTTCCCGGTCGTGGCTGATGAAGAAGACGGTCTTCTTCGACTCATTCAGCTTTTCCTCGAGCCAGCGCTTGCCCGGGACGTCCAGGTAGTTGTCCGGCTCGTCGAGGAGCAGGAGGTCGTCCGGGCCGGCGAACAGTGCCTCCAGCACCAGGCGCTTCTGCTCACCGCCGGAAAGGGTCGACGCCGGGCGGTGCTGCGCGCGGTCAAAGGGAAGACCCAGCGCGGCCATGCAGACCTCGTCCCAGACGGTTTCGACGTCGTAGCCCCCGGCGTCGCCCCAGTCCACGATCGCCTGGGCGTACCGCATCTGGGTGGGTTCGTCGTCGTGCTCCAGCATGGCCAGTTCGGCCTCGTCCACCTCGCGGGCGGCGGCCGCAAGGGCCGGGGGAGCAGCGGACACCAGCAGGTCACGGACCGTGGAACCATCCCGGACCTGGCCCACGAACTGGCGCATGATGCCCATGTTGCCGGAGCGGCCGATGACACCCTCGTCCGGGACCAGGTCCCCGGCGATGATCCGGAACAGGGTGGTTTTGCCTGTGCCGTTGGGCCCGATCAGGGCGGTCTTGGTGCCGTCCGGGACTTTGAAGGTCACCCCGTTCAGCAGCTGGGTGCCGTCGGAGAGGAAGTAGTCGATGCCGGAAACGTCAATATGGGCCACGCCGTCAATCCTCCCATGCCGCTTCCTAGCCGGCGGCGGTGAGGAACTGCTTCAGCAACGGACCGGAGGTGGTGGCGCCCAGGCCGCCGTCCTCCACGAACACGGCCACGGCCAGGTCACCGTGGACGGCCACGATCCAGGCGTGGGTCTTGGGCGGGTTCTCGGTTCCGAATTCGGCGGTTCCCGTCTTGGCTCCCACCGGTGCGCCGGGGACGCTGGACAGGAAGCCCGCGTGCCCGGACGTGACCACGGCGCGCATCATGTCGGCCAGCGCTGCCGCCTCCGCGGCGGTGATGGGCTTGTCCGACGCCGTGGAGGGCGCCTCAGCGGTGGCCGTCGCCGATGCTTCGGCTGCTGGAGCGGTGGAACCGGCTGTTGTTCCGGCGGCGGGAGCACTGGCGTCGGGGTTGAGGACCAGCTGCGCCGAGACCGGGGCGCCTTTGGCGACCGAGCCGGCCATGATCGCGGCGGCCAGCGGGGACAGCAGCACCTTGCCCTGGCCAATCATGGATGCCGCATGCTCCGTGCCCTGGGCTTCGCCGGGGACGGAACCCAGGAATGCTTCCGCGCCGAGTTTGGGTGCCTCAACCGCCACTCCCATGGACGTGGCTGCCGCTTCAAGTTGGGCCTGCGAGACAGAGTCGCGCTGCGAGATGAAGGCGGTGTTGCAGGAGTGGGCAAAGGCGTCGCGCAGGGTGACCGCACCCAGCGAAGTTTCGGGGTAGCCCTCAGAGTTTTTGAAGGTCCGGCCATCAACGTTGAGCGTGGGCGTGCACTGGACGGTGGAGTCCGGAGTCATTCCGTTGCGGAACATCGCCAGGGAATCCACCATCTTGAAGATGGACCCGGGGGCGTACTGCCCCAGCATGGCCGTGTTGTAGCCGTTGCTGCCCGGCCCCGAAGCTGCGGCCAGCACGGCGCCGCTGGAGGGACGGAGGGCCACAATGGCCGATGCCGGCCCCACTTTTTCCAAGGTGGTTTCAGCCAGCGACTGCAGCCGCGGATCGAGCGTGGTTTTCAGGGGCGTCCCGGGCTTGGGCGCCACCTGGAAGAGAACGCGCCGTGGGTCCGTACCGGCCGACTGGATCTGTTCGCGGGTCAGGTCTGCCCGCTGCGCGCGGATGACCACCGCGTCCGAGCCGCGGAGCTGTTCGTCATACTGTTGCTGGAGTCCGCCGATACCGGTGGCATCACCGGCACTGAGGACACCTTTGGACGCCTCGATCTGCTCGGCGGTGGCTTCGCCAACCGATCCGAGCACTGCGCGGGCAAACGTCCTGCTCGGGGCGAGGGGGATCGACGCCGGGATGCCGCGGGCGCCGGGAATGGCCGCGATCTGCTCGTCGGAGATGGTGCGGCCTTCTTCACGCAGCGTGATGGCGGAAACGAAGGCCTGCGCCCCTGCCGCCTTGACCTGCTGCACGTAGGCGGCAGGGTCCACTCCCACCAGTGCCGCCAGCTTGCCGGCAGAATCGGCCGGGTCCGCGGTGCCGAGCTGGGGCTTGTCTATGCCTACGTTCACCACGGGGCGGTAGGTCACCAGCGGGACGTCTCCGGCACCAAGGATGTCCGCGCGCTGGGGGGACTGGGATCCCTTGGTCACAATCTCGCTGTCCGCCAGGCCTGGCGCCAGGAGGGCGGGGTCCCAGATGGTCACCCATTTGTCACCGGACTTCTTGAAGTTCGCTGCAATGGTGTATTTCCACTCCGCGTCGCCGAACTTCCAGGTGTAGTTCAAGGGCGCGGACGCCTTGTCTCCATCCAGCGTCAGGGCGCCTGCCTGGACTTCCGGCTTCTGCGGGTCCAGGGCCGCGAAGACTTGGTGCAGCTGGTCGTTCGCCGCTGCGGCGTCTTTGCCCTCGAAGGGCACAGACCCTACATCTAGCGCGGAGACCGCACCGGCCAGTTGTTGCGCGGCAGCTTCCGCCCCGGATTTTCCGTCATCGCAGGCCACCAGCGTGGTCCCGAGAATGAGCGCAGCTACGGCAAGCGAAAGTTTTGTTGATTTCCCCATCGCGCCATTATCCCCCGGACCGGAGGTGGGCCGCGCCACGCCCGCGGTGGTGGCCCTCCCGGGGCCTAGGACAGTCCGAGATCCGGGACCTGGAGCTTGAAGATGTCCTTGAGGGCATACTTTGCCGCGTGCATCCCGGGCATGCCCGTGACACCGGGACCGGGCGGGGTCGAGGACGAGCACAGGTAGACACCCAGCAGGGGTGTCCGCCACGGGACGGGGGACACCACCGGTTTCTGGACAAGTCCGCGCACATCCATCACCCCGGCACTGAAGTCGCCCCCGATGTAGTTGCGGTTGTAGTCAGCCAGTTCCGCAGCGGTGATGGCGTGCGATTCCACCACGAGGTCGCGGAAGCCCGGCGCGAACCGTTCCAGTTGGGCCACCACTTGGCTGGTCATGTCCTTGGTCGAGCCGGACGGCACATGGCAGTAGGTCCACAGGATATGCCGGCCTTCCGGTGCGCGGCTGGAGTCGAAGCGGGACGGCTGCGCCACGAGCACATACGGCCGTTCGGGGTGGCGTCCGTCACTGACCTCGTTCTCCGAGCGCGCGAGTTCAGCCCGCGTGCCGCCCACATGGACCGTCCCCGCGTCGGAGAGCCCGGCTGCCTGCCACGGCACCGGCCCGGACAGGATGAAGTCCACCTTGCAGGAGCCGTTGCCGTAGCGGAAGCGCTCCAGCGCCCTGCGGTAGTGGGCGGGAAGGGATTGTCCCGCCATGTCCAGCAGCCCCCGGGGCGCCACGTCCAGCAGGGTAGCGCGGGAGGCCGGAAGCTGTTCCAGCCTGTCAACTGGCGCGTCGGTGTGGATGATGCCGCCATGCGCCTTGATGTCGTCGGCAAGTGCTTCAGCAATTGATGCGGAGCCGCCGCGGGGGATGGGCCACCCGCCGGCGTGGCCAAGGGCGCCGAGCATGAGACCGGCGCCGGAGGCTGCGAGGGAGGGCAAATGGGAAATGGCGTGGGCGGCCACACCGCTGAGGAGTGCCGGGGCAAGTTCGTCCCGGAACCGGGCGTTCCACACCCCGGTCCCCTGCTCCATTGTCCGCAGCCCATAGACGGCGGCCACCAGGGGATTCCGGGGCATCCGGAGGAGCTGGTTCTGCGTGAAGTCCATGACATCGTCGATATGCCTGACCAACGGTTCCATGAGCCGCCGATATGCGGGGCCGTCCTGGCCCAGCTCCGCTGCCGTCCTGTCCAGGGACTTGTAGGCCAAGGCCGCGCGGCCGCCGTCCAGCGGTGACCCGAAGGAAATTTCCGGGGTGACCAGCTCCACCCGCCGGGGCAGCTCGAAGGCGCGGAAGAAGGGGGACGCCACGGCCATTGGATGCACCGCGGAGCAGACGTCATGGAAGTGTCCCGGCTGCATGAGTTCCGTGGTCCGGGTGCCGCCGCCAATTTTGGGGGCTGCCTCGAAGACTTCCACCGACAACCCGGCCCGTGCCATGACCGCTGCCGCCGAAAGTCCGTTGGGACCGGAACCTACTACCGCGACATCAGGCATGGGACCTTGCTTTCGAGGGAAGCAGCGAGGCGGCCGGCCGGAATGGGTTCAGCCGGAACCGGTCCGGTGCGTTGGCAAACGGTCCGCCGTGGGGATCGTCGAGGTGGTGCCGTCGGATGGGATCGTACGCGGGATCGTAGATATCCCAGACGACGCGGGCCATGAGGTAGCCCACTGCGGCCATGTGCGCGGCCACAGCCAGGACGTAGTAGGGCATGTCCAGGTTGTGCTGGGAGGAACCTGCGCTGGTCACCTGACCAAGGTACATCCAGATGGCGGCCCAATGCAGGGCTTCGACGCCCTGCCAGACCAGGAAGTCGCGCCACCGCGGCCTGGCCAGCGCCAGCAACGGGATGAGCCACACCACGTACTGCGGGGAATAGACCTTGCTGGTCAGGATGAAGGCAGCCACGATCAGGAATGTGAGTTGCGCCAGGCGCGGGCGGCGACGGGCTGTCAGGGCAACAGCGGCGATCCCGAGGCATGCCACCACGAAAAACCCACCCGACAGGACGCTGACGCCTTCGGCACCCAGCTTGGACCAGCCCAGTCTGTCCGCCAGCAGGTTGTAGGCAAACCACGGTGAGCTGTATCCGGCGCCCCGGTCGGCGCTGTACTGGAAGAAATAGGTCCAGCCGGAAAAGTTCGCCAGGGCGAAGGGGAGGTTGACCACCACCCACGCCGCGGCGGCGCTCCCGGCGGTAACCAGAAGGGGGCGCCATCGACCCGTCCGTACCGCGAGCAGCAGGATGGCCCCCAGTACCAGCAGGGGATACAGCTTGGTGGCGGTGGCCAGGCCGATCAGCACCCCGGCGGGGACCAGGCGCTGCCGGGCAAATAGGTACATGCCCAGCGCGAGCATGCAGGCAGCCCAGAGATCCCAGTTAATCGTCCCGGCCAGCACGATGCCCGGCGCTACTGCCACCATGGCGGCGTCCCAGGGACGGCGGCCGGGCATCCGGGCAGTCACCAGCACGGTAACCATGGCTGCCGCCGCCAGCAGCACGGCGTTGATGTCAAAGTAGGCCAGCGCCTGGGTGTTGGCATCCCCTCCCGGGACAAACCATGCCGTGACGCCCGCGATCAATCCAATGAGCACCGGGTATTCGAACAAGCTGCCGCTGCCCACGATCGGAAAGACCCCCGCCGCCATGCCACGGTTCCGGAACAGCTCCGGAAAATCCGAGTAGCAGGTGGCATAGAACTGCGTGGGCGTCTCCCACCCGTTGACCCTGCAGTAACCCTTCAGCAGGATCCCCAGCAGGGCTGCCAGCGCGGTGAGGGCTATGAGCACCCGCTCCACAGTAAAGATGCCAGGGGTGACGACTCCCGGATCCGTCCGCGACCCCAGTGGGCCGCCTATAACCTCGGTGAAATTCCGCAGGAGGGTGTCGCTTCGGCTGGGCACCACGATGCGGGGCCGTCGACCATCCTCCGGCGGCTGGGTCTCGTGCATGGGTTCGAGCTTACAGCCGGCCCCTTCCCGCGGGACCGGGGCCGGCCGTCAGCGCAGGCCGCCAACCTGCTGGTGCATCAGCACGAACACGTCGTTTCGATGCTGTTCCAGCAGGCCGCTGTTCAGGGAACCGCGGTGCTGCAGGGGACGGGACAGGAGTCTCATGATTCGTTGCATCAAGGCAACCACCTCCTTTCTTTAGGATCAACAAAAGGGCATGACAAATCAGCGCCGTTTTTGGGCATAAAAAAACATGGCAGTAATTAGGTATCTGCAATCAATAAAAGAAATGCAGATTAATGGCAGGAATCAGCGCAAGCGGAAACCTGGAAATTAGAGAAGCTGCGGCGGAATTGACCTATGCCGGCTGCGTGGGGCTTGGGCAGGGACAGTCCGGCGGCAAGGCAGGAGTGATGCCATGGGCCGTCAAAGTACCAGCGGGAAGCTTTCCGTTACCGGACATCTGTCCGGGCGGAAGCCCTTGCGGGGTCCGACCGGAAGGCTGGTGCCGTTTAGCGGCGCCGCAGGCCCGGGAAGGCGGCTGTGCGCCAGGTGTCCGGGGCATCTGAGGCAATGCGTGCGGAATCAGCAAAGGCCGGGAACGCATTGATGAGGGCATTCCATTCGCCAGTCAAAGTCATCATTTTCCCAACCTCCTTTTCTGCTGTCCGCTGCGTGTTTTGCGATGCGGCCGGTGGCCCCGGCTAGTCACCATGGGGTCAGGAATAAAAGTACCGCAGGTTTCCGTGAATTGCCAGCAATTCGGGAAGAAAAGGCACAAATTCCGAAATTTATGTTCCTAGAGGCCCCAACGGACAATAGCGGGTGTCTTCTTATCCCATCCCAGGGTGCAGACTTTGGCTGTTCCCAGGACAAAGTGCCGTCCCTCCGCAGGCGGCAATTCCAGCCACCGGGCGGTCAGGATCCGGGAGAAATGCCCGTGTGCCACGATCAGCACATTGTCCATTCCCGATTCGAGGATCCGGCCGATGATCTTGTCAGCCCTGGCGGCGACCTCGTCCAGCGTCTCGCCGTTGGGTACGCCGTGGGTCCAGATCAGGTAGTCGGGGTTGTCCTTGCGGATCAGGTCGGAGCTGATGCCTTCGTAGTCGCCGTAGTTCCATTCCACTGCCAGCGGCTCGTGCCGGGCATCGGGGAATCCTGCCAGCTCGGCGGTTCGCCGTGCGCGCCGCAGCGGGGACGTGAGCACCAGGTCGAAATCGACGCCGTCCAACACCTTGCGGGCCTCCACGGCCTGCTGCTCACCTTCAACGGTCAGCGGGAGGTCCGTGAGGCCGGTGTACTGCCCGCTCTTGGACCATTCGGTCTCACCGTGGCGGAGGATCCAGAGCTGGGGGCGCGGGGCAAGGGCGGGGCTGGTCATTTGGACTCCTCAACGGGTGAAGGTTCGACGACGGCGGGAGAGGCTTCGGCCCCCGGTCCGGCAGGTGCTGATTCAGGCTGTTCGGCCCACCAGCGGAGCAGGCGCGCCTCCGCTTCCTCCGTGGGCAGCGGTCCGTGCTCCATCCGCTCATTCAGGAGGAACTTGTACGCGCGGCCCACCACGGGGCCGGGCTTGAGGTCCAGGAGGGCCATGATGGCCGCCCCGTCCAGGTCCGGTCGAACCGCATCCAGCGACTCCTGCTCACGCAGGGCGGCGATCCGTGACTCGAGGTCGTCGTAGGCGAAGGCCAGGCGTTCGGCCTTCCGCTGGTTCCTGGTGGTGACGTCGGAACGGGTCAGCCGGTGCAGCCGCTCCAGCAACGGTCCGGCGTCGGTGACGTAGCGGCGGACGGCGGAGTCGCTCCAGCCGGCGTCGCCGTAACCGTAGAAGCGCATATGGAGCTCCACCAGCCGGGCCACGGCCTTGGTGGTGTCATTGTCGAACCGCAACGCCTTCATTCGCTTGCTGGTGAGCTTGGCACCCACCATGTCGTGATGCCGGAAGCTCACCGCGCCGCCCGGTTCGAAACGGCGCGTAGCCGGCTTCCCGACGTCGTGCATCAAAGCTGCAAAACGCAGCACAAAGTCCGGCCCGGGCACGGGGCCGTCCGTGTCGGTTTCAAGTTCGGCTGCCTGTTCCAGGACCTGCAGGGAGTGCTGGTAGACGTCCTTGTGCCGGTGGTGCTCGTCGGATTCGAGGCGGAGGGCGGACACCTCGGGCAGCACATGCTCGGCCAGCCCCGTGTCCACCAGGAGGTCGATGCCTGTCCGCGGCCGCGCCCCGCAGACCAGCTTGACCAGCTCGTCCCGTACGCGCTCCGCGGAAATGATCTTGATCCGGTCTGCCATGCCGGTCATGGCGTCGCGGACGTCGTCGTGGACCGTGACGCCCAGTTGGGCGGCGAACCGGGCGGCGCGCATCATCCGCAGCGGATCATCTGAGAAGGACGCTTCCGGCGATCCAGGCGTGGCCAGGATGGAGGCGTGGAGGTCGCGGACACCGCCGAAGGGGTCCACCAGTTCCATGGACGGCAGTTTCAGCGCCATCGCATTGATGGTGAAGTCCCGGCGCAGCAGGTCGTCGGTCAGGGAGGAGCCGAACGCCACCACAGGTTTGCGGGAGTCGGGATCGTAGGCCTCTGCCCGGTAGGTGGTGATCTCGATCTGGAAACCGGCCTTGCGCATGCCGATAGTGCCGAACGCGCGGCCGATCTCCCAAAAGTTGTCCGCCCATTTCTTGACCAGGGCCACGGTCTGGTCCGGGGTGGCATCAGTGGTGAAGTCGAGGTCGGGGGAGGTCCGGCCAAGGAAGAGGTCGCGCACGGGACCGCCCACCAGGGACAGTTCGTGGCCGGCGTCCACGAAGCGCTGCCCGAGCTCCAGGACCACCGGGGGGACCTTGAAGTCGACAGTGTGGGAATCAATCTTGTGATGTGCGTGCGCCATAGTTCCTTAAGCTTGGCAGAAACCAGCGACTTGGCAGTCCAAAAAAGCGTCACGATCCGCCGGATTCACGTTCCCCTCCGGAAAGTACGTCATATCCCGTCCATGTTGGTGTCATGTTCCGGTCATCACGGGAGGGCAACAGTCGTTAGAGTGGACTCCATGGCCCATCCAGTACCGAGCGCTCCAGGCAGGAGGACAAACGCACCGTTGCCGTCAGCAATAGGTGCGCACGTTGCCCCTGTCCAGCAGTCGGCACCGGCATCGCTGCCAACGGTTGAGGAAGTGTCGGCCGGCGGCGTGGTGGTGGACACGTCCGACGCCGAATTGAGGGTTGCGATCATCGCCCGCCTTAACAGGGGTGGACGCCTCGAGTGGTGCCTGCCCAAGGGGCATCCGGAGGGCAAGGAAAACAACGAGGAGGCCGCGGTCCGGGAAATTGCCGAGGAAACCGGCATCGAGGGCACCATCCTGGCACCCCTGGGCAGCATCGACTACTGGTTCACCGTCAGCGGCCACCGGGTCCACAAGACCGTGCACCATTACCTCCTGCGTGCCACGGGCGGTGAGCTCACCATCGAAAACGATCCCGACCAGGAAGCCGTGGACGTGGCTTGGGTGCCCATCCAGGAGCTGGCCCGGAAGCTGTCCTTCCCCAACGAACGCCGCATCGCCGACCTCGCCCGCGAGGTCCTTCCCGGACACCTGTAAGCCCGGACGCCGCCGTTGTCATTGCGGTGTTAAGTGCCCGCGGGTGAGACGATGAAGTCGATGTCAGCTACCAACTTTCCTTCCGACCGGTCCGGCCGGCCCGATGACGCCGCGCCCGACGGCGTCCCCCCTGAGCCGGCCGCTCCGGACCTTACGGAGCCTGCAGCAGCAGGCGTCAGCGAGACCCGTTCCAGCGCCATCATGGCCGCGGGGACGCTCGTGTCGCGTTTCCTGGGCTTTGGCAAGACCTGGATGCTGGGTACCGCCCTGGGCCTGGGTTCGACGGTCAATGACACGTTCATCAACGCCAACAACCTGCCCAACCTGATCTTCCTGCTGGTGGCAGGCGGCGTGTTCAATGCCGTGCTGGTGCCGCAGATCATCAAGGCCAGCAAGGCTCCGGACAGGGGAGCGGACTACATCAGCCGGCTGCTGACGCTGGCTGTCCTGCTCCTGTTCGGCCTGACGGCGCTGGTCACCCTGGCGGCGCCGGGGGTCATCGAGCTGACCACGCAAGGGTACTCGCCCCAGCAGAAGACCCTCGCCGTCACCTTTGCCTTCTGGTGCCTGCCACAGATCTTTTTCTATGGGCTCTACGCCCTGCTCACCCAGGTCCTGAACGCCAACGGCGCGTTCGGCCCTGCCATGTGGGCACCGATCCTGAACAACGTGGTGGCCATCGCCGGCCTGGGCATGTTCATCTGGATCTTTGGCACCAACGAGTTCAGCCCCCACACCCTGGACAACTGGGGTTCCACGCAGACGCTGTTGGTAGCCGGGTTCTCCACTATTGGCGTGCTGTCCCAGACGGCGATCCTGCTGGTACCCGTCTTCCGGCTGAAACTGGGACTTCGGCCCAAGTTCGGCTGGCGCGGCGTGGGACTTGGCCACGCCGCAAAGCTGAGCGTGTGGACGCTGCTGACCGCCGCCGTCGGGCAGCTGGCATTCCTGTACGTCATGCGCATCGCCACCATTCCCGGCGCCGAACGCATCCGGCTGCAGGAGGCGGGCGACCCCGCCGCCGCCACCCTCCCGGGCAACGCCGTCCTGGAGGTGGCCAGCCAGCTGTACCTGCTGCCGCACTCCATCATCGCGCTGTCCCTGGCCACAGTCCTGTTCAACCGGATGACCCGGGCCTCCCAGGAGGGCAACCGGGTGGAACTGCGGGATGCGCTCTCGCACGGTCTGCGGACCATGGCCGTCGCCACCGTCTTTGGTGCCCTGGCGCTGTTTGCCCTCGCCGGTCCGATGGGCATGTTCTTCTCAGGCGGCAAGGTGCAGGACGGCGTCATGCTGGCCCAGACGCTGACCATCCTGGCCCTCAGCACCCCTTTCATGAGTGCCAACTTCATGATGTCCCGCGTGTTCTACGCCAACGAGGACGCCCGCACCCCGTTCTACGTGCAACTTCTCCTGGCCGTGGTCTACGTGGCCGGTGCGTTCGCCATCCAGTTCCTGCCGGTGGGCCAGATCATCTATGCCATCGCCGTCCTCTACATGGTGGGCAACATCCTTTCTGTGGTTATCAGCGCAGTATTCCTGCGCCGGATGCTGGGGCACCTGGACGGCGCCCGGATCGCCAACTCGTACATCCGGATGGGGTACGCGGCCCTGGGCTCTGCAATCGCCGGCGCCGGCGCCCTGTGGCTCATGGGCAGCTACAACCCGGACGGTTTCGCCTGGAGCGGCCGCCTCCAAGCACTCGTGACGCTCATCGTCGTCGGGCCGGTCATGCTGGCCGTCTACTTCCTGCTCCTCCGCGTTTTCCGTGTGTCCGAGCTCAGCGACATGCTTCGTCCCCTGCTGGGAAGATTGGGCCGCGGCGGCCCTTCCGCCGATGCCGGGGACGCGCCGTCGTCCTCTCCCTCCGACGGATCCCCAGCCCGCGGGAACCAGCCCGAGCGGGCCACCACTTCGGTGGACACCGGCCTCATCCCAAGGATTTCCGGCGAGTTCGACGCCGTCTCATTCCGTGCCGGGCCGGACCCCCAGCGCACGGGCAGGCGCCAGGACACGTACGACGGCGGCACGCGGCAGGCTGCCGACAGCTCCTACCTGCCGGGCGAGGACCAGCCGAGCACCGCCCGCGGTGGCCTGCTCAGCGAACAGATTCCGCTCCCGGGCCGCAGGACGTACCAGGGCAAGGCCGGCGAGAACCCATTTTTCAGTACCCGGCGCAGGCGCAAAAAGTAGGTTCCGCAGCCTGTGGCGGCCGTCTTCTCCGCAGCCGTCCGGGGCGGATCGGCTAGGATCGAACAGATACAGGGGTAGTTGCATTCAGGCCGGGCCGTGCGAGCGGCACCTGGAAAGCGGTTGCGTCATTGAGGCCGGCAAATCCCGGACAGTCTAGGAGGAACACGTGTCCAACCCGATCGATGTCGGATCAGTACTGGGCGGCCGCTACAAGGTCACCGCCACAGTGTTGGCCTCGCACGACCACGATCTGGTGCTGGACGGTGTGGACCAGGTCCTCAACCGTCCGGTCAGCATCCTGGTCGCCGGACCGGAGAACACGGAACAGGTTGCCCAGAGCGCCCGCGAAGTGGCCACCGGCGAACGTCCGGGCACTGTGCAGGTGCTGGATCTTGGCGTCACCGAGGATGCCACCTACCTCATCACCAACCACACCTCGGCTGCCGACCTCCTGGATCTTGTGGTGGCGCCGAATCCGCCATACGTTGAACCGTTCTTCACGGATACCCTGGGCAGCGAGATCTTCGGACAGGCACGGTCAAACGAGCCCGAACCGTACGACGAGGAAGACCACGTCGAGGCGGGCTACATCAGCTACGCCGATTCTCACCCCAACCAGGTTGATAACTACCGTTCTGCCCCTGAGCGGCCTGCCCCCGAGCGTTCAGCGCCCGCCGTTCCGCCCAAGCCGCCGGTCCGGCCGGCTGCCCAACAGGCCACTTCCCAGGGCCGTGCCGGGGCTGCTGCCGCGGGTGCGGCGGCAGCCGGTGCCGCAGCCGCAGGTGCCTCACGTATTGATCCGGACGCCACTGCCGCCCAACCTGTAGCGCACACTGCTGCAACCGAGTCCGGACGTGCCGTCGCTGCCAAGGCGGACACCGGACCGAACGATACTGCCGCTCCGACCAGGAAGCCTGCTGGGGAACAGCAGCCTTCTGCTGACCAGAAGCCCAAGGTGTCCTTGTGGTCCAATGACGACTACGCGCAGTCCGGAGACCACGACCCTTACGAGGACTCCGATGGTGCCCCGGAGGACGAGCGACCGGTTAAGGGCAAGGGCGCGCTTTTTGCCCGTGCGGCAGCCCCCGCAGCAGCTGGTGTGTCGTTTGCCGACCGGGATGACTACGACGATGACCGGGACGAAGCCAACAATCAGCCCCGTTCCATGCGCTGGCTGGTGGGCTGCCTGTTGGCTGTAGTCCTGATCGCGGGCCTGATCTTCGCGGTCACCAATCTTGGCAGCCTCTTCACCTCGGAACCTCAGGCCAAGCCAACGGCTGCCCCCGTGACCAGCAATGCTGCGCAGAACTCGGCACCGGCAACGCAGGCAAGCCCGTCAGCTCCACCGGCTGTCCCTCCGGTTATCGAGAGTGTCAGCCGGCAGGGCAACTTCGATTTCGCGGCCACGTTCGATGGTGACCTGGTCAAGGCCTACGACGGAAACGCCGCCAGCTACTGGTCCGACATGGAATTCGCTACCGAGAACTGGGGCGGTTTGGCTCCCCAGGGCGTCCCGCTCGTTGTGAAGCTGAAGGGCACTGCCACCGTCTCCTCCATCACGCTGTCCCAGCTCGGAGGCTCCGGCGGTAACATCACGGTCTACACCAACGACCGTCCGTCTTTGGACGGGGCCAAGTCCGTGGGAACCAACAGCTTCACGTCCGCTGACCTGAACATGCCCCTCCCGGAACCTGTCCAGGCGCAGTATGTGATCATCTCCATTAATTCGCTCCCCAAGCTTGCAGCGCCAAAGACCCGCTACGGTTACGGCCTGCGGCTCGCCGAGATCAAGGTCCAGTAGCAGTCCACCACCAGCGTCATGCGGGCTGGTGCTGCACTTCGGGGGCGCCGCACCAGAATGTACGCTGGGAGCAGTGCGCCTTGTAACGGCTGGACTTCCTCTGTGCTGCAGGATGGCCCACATTGCATGGGCGCTGGAATATTCAGCAAGCGGACACAGTTGTGCCATGTGGCCGGCCTCCAAGGGGAGGCGAGTCGAACAAGGAAGAGGTTCACGGTCCAGTGACCATCGAAGAGAAGTCGGCGTCGGACGTTCGCGACGTCATCATTGTGGGCTCAGGCCCGGCGGGCTACACGGCAGCCGTCTACACTGCCAGGGCAGACCTGAAGCCCTTGCTGCTGGCTGGATCGGTAACCGCCGGCGGCGAACTGATGAACACCACGGACGTGGAGAACTACCCAGGGTTCCCGGAGGGCATCATGGGACCGGACCTGATGGAGAACTTCGAGAAGCAGGCGGCCCGGTTCGGCACGGAAATCCAGTTTGAGGATGTCACTGAACTCAAACTCGATGGACCCGTCAAGACGGTCACCATTGCAACGGGGGAGACCTTCAAGGCAAGGGCAATCATTCTCTCCACCGGCTCTGCCTACAGGGAACTGGGACTGCCCAATGAAAAGCGCCTCTCAGGACACGGCGTTAGCTGGTGCGCAACCTGTGACGGTTTCTTCTTCAAGGACCAGGACATCGCCGTCATTGGTGGTGGCGACTCCGCCATGGAAGAGGCTCTGTTCCTCACCAAGTTTGCGAAATCGGTAACGGTTGTTCACCGCCGTGATTCGCTTAAGGCGTCCAAGATCATGGCCGACCGCGCACTCGCACACGAAAAAATCAATTTCGTCTGGAACAGCACCGTTGATGACGTCCTGGGCGCGGACAAGGTAACCGGCCTGCGGTTGAAGAACCTCGTGGACGGTTCACTGTCTGAACTTGCTGTGACCGGAGTGTTTGTAGCCATTGGTAACGATCCCCGGACTGATCTCATCAAGGACGTCCTGGACCTGACTCCGGAGGGAACCATCGCTGTGCAGGGGAGGAGCTCCCGGACCAGCCTTCCGGGCGTCTTCGCTGCCGGCGACGTTGTCGACCCTACCTACCGCCAAGCTATTACCGCCTCGGGGTCCGGCTGTGTTGCAGCAATCGACGTCGAGCACTATCTTGCCGACCTGCCCGCTTAATTTGCGCCACCGTAGTTTGAAAAGAAAGAGAAGGTTATGAGCAACGCAAAAGATGTAACTGACGCAAGTTTCGATACCGATGTCCTCTCTGCCGACAAGCCGGTCATCGTTGACTTCTGGGCTGAATGGTGTGGACCTTGCCGCAAGCTTGGCCCGATCCTGGACGAGATCGCAGGGGAGTACAGCGAAAAGGTTGACGTCGTGAAGGTCAACGTCGACGACAACCCGGCCATTGCTGCTCAGTACGGCATTACCTCTATTCCGGCTGTTTATCTTTTCCAGGGCGGCGAGGTGAAAAGCACTGTTGTCGGGGCCAAGCCGAAGCAGTTCTTCGAAAAGGAATTCTCCGACGTTCTGTCCTGACACTGAGCGTCCCTGTGATTGATGAACAGGGAGGACATGGAAAAGTGGTCACTGCCCGTTGGCGGTGGCCACTTTTTTGTGCTTTCGCCCCCTCATTGGCTAGGTAGATAGGATTCAACTGGCGGCGGTAAGAGGTCCGGCATGGCACGCCACCCTGTTCGCAACCAATAATGAGGCGGGCGCATTGCCCTCACACGCGGCATGTTTCACGTGAAACGCTGGGTTCGGCGTCATTGGCTTCCTGCGCAGGCGTCATAAGACCTTTCTGTATTTGGACTCGGGCGCCACAGTTCCTCCGCACCTTTGCGCCGACGCGCACTCCAGGCACTGTGTAACGTAATACCCCTGTGCCGCCCTTTAGGACGGTACGACAGAACCCAGGCACACGACGCCTAGGCGCAGAACCGCGCCTAGAGCGTTCGCCGGTGAGAAAATACGGCGCTCACAGTCGGTTCTAGTTCGAAGGCGAGCCCAGGCGGCCGGGGGTTTCACGTGAAACAAAGGGTAGAGCTGAGCTTTGAGCTGCTTAGGAAGCCACGGATACCTAAATTCCGCTACCAAGCCGCAATTTGTGGGGACCTAGGAAGACAGCCGTTTTAGAGATTGAGTTCGGATCACCATGACTGGTTCACCGCCCCGCCACGACCAACAGACCCTAGGACGCGCATTCTCTCAGTGCACCTTCCCGCGCCGCGGTAGGGGCCGGGAGGGCATGGGATGTGCTCTGACGAGCTGGCGGCCCAATGCCGCGGTTTAGCCGACGCTGCTCGGATTCGTGCAGGCAATGTGAAGACTGGGCTCAGGACTGGCACGAGAGGCTAGCTGGACATTCGCACTTGACTGCTTCGTTCCCGAGTGTCCAGACCTTGCCATACACAGAATCAGAAGCGCTGGACGAGTCGATTGAAACCAAGGAATGAGAGCATCCGCCGGCGAGTCGGGCGAAGATACTCACCCGCCATAGCACCAAAGAAGCGACTAATGGCGCTGCAGGATCCTTGCGCATGCCCGCCCCACCCGTTGCCGCCAGGAGCACACACGCCACAAGCGACATAGGGTCTCACCCCTGGTTTCGCAAGAACCTGGACATGCGGGCCGGCCGTTGATGGCCTGACCGAGGCTCTCGGACACCGTGTCCACGGCGCCGCTCTGGGCCTAAACGTGCAGCGGGTGACTAGACGATAGCCCTTGTTCGAAACGGAGACGGAATGGTGACACAAGCCGTCACCGCTACGATCTCACCCCGCCTCATAGTGACCGCGGATGTTACAGCCTCGGCAGAGGTTTCACGTGAAACATCATTTAGACCCACGAATGTTTCACGTGAAACGGCCCAGAATGGTATGGCGGCCACAGCGCGTTCGCCTGGCGAAGGGGGAGAGCCAGAACATTGCGAGCCGGGGCAGTAAACAGTCCGATGACACAAACGCGGCCACTCGAAGGCTGGCGGTCCACTCATCTCTGCAAGAGGGTAAAGCAGGCGGTAAAGCGCATTCGGCTCTGCGCCGCCACGACAAGGTGTCGCTTCGAAGGAAATAGCAGAGATGGGAATGCAGACTGCCGATCACCGGTACCTCTGTGGACGCCAGACCGACCAGCACCATTGCTTCTTCGAAGCTTCGTGCACTTTCTACAGCACCACAAGGAGTGCGCTCCGCTGGCGGATACTGGTCAGCCCTCCAAGACGGGATATGAGCCAGGATGCAGCGTTTATAGAGGATGTGCCGTCCCAACGAAGTCGGCCCCAGGAGCGGTCGGAGCGCGGCGAAGGCGTCGATGTAGGGCAGCGGAGACGGCAAGCCGAAGGACTGAGGCGGCCTCAATCGCCCAAATGGAAGGTCAGTTTATCCACAGGCTTGTACACAGGTAGGTCGCCATCAATCAACAGGTTTATCCACAGGCACCTCACTTGGACGACCTGGTGACGACATGGCGGAACGGACCCGTGATGAGGCAGCAGCGACCTTTAGCTCGACCCTATCGAATGGAAGGAGATTCGCTGCTACGGGATCAACCGAAAAATTCGCGCTCCGTTGACCGAGAAAGTAACAAATAGCGGCTGAAAAGTCCCTTCAGAAGGAGACTCCTCCCACCAGAGCACCCGTTTCACGTGCAACACGGACGGCTGGCTTGGCGTAGCCACAGTGTTCCTGTTGTCCCTGGACCACGAACCCGGGGAGCTGGAGTAGGTCAGCCGAACGGCTTTGCACTCTCGGCAGCGAATGTTTCCACAAAGTTATCCACAGGGATATCCACCGCTTTGTGTGCCCCACAACACCCCATCGGATCGACCTTGAGCGAACAGCCTCGCACCCGTTCGCACTGTCGGCGATCGAACCGAATGCCCGCCCGCCAGGCAAGGTACGAGCGCGATGCCACCGACCTGGCCGGCAACCTTGGGTGATGTTCCGAGTGGCACGACTTCGCGAACCTCCTGGAGGCAATGGTCCTTTCAGAGCCCGTTCATGGAAGGTAGTTGGGTTGGGGGATGGGGCGGACGCCGTGGCCGTACGAATTATGCATGGGCGGGCTGCCTGCCTCCCGTGCAACGAACTGGGTCCAGAAGCACAGACGCCTCCTCCCACCCCTGCATTGCAATGCCTGGCGGTGGTGCGGGACGTGACTCCGACAGTGAAACGGTGGGGCGCCGCTCGGCTGAATACATGCACAGCCTGATATCACCCGGCGTTAGGCCCACCCGGCGACGATTGGCAGTCGAATCAAATCCCACGGGACAGCTGGATCGCGAATCTTTAGCCTCGGGGTAAACTTGACGCTGCCGTGCCCAGTATGGCATCAGAGCCACTGGGCGCATCGGCTCGGCAGACTAGCTAGGCTTACCCCGATGACTGCCTTTTATAGGCGTAAACAGAACGAAGCGAGCACGGGCGACCGCTATAGTGTTTTCGGATGACGCACCGGTCATCGGGGTGCCGGCCCGGCATGTTTCACGTGAAACACACCTGTCGGAGGAGCCGGACGCCCGCGCGGGCTGCGTCCTCGTCGACTGGCTGTCCGTGCATGGACCCGTCTGATCTTGACGTGCCCTTCGGTCGCCTGAAACTTGGAAGCTTTCGTGGCGACGTCTTCCCATGGCGCGGCCGCCTCCATCTTAGGTGCGCCTGGTGACCGCGAGCCGGTTCTAGGACGTGAACTAGGGTCCCATGGATGTTTCACGTGAAACGGGCAGCCACAACCGACCAACACTGGGGCATAACCGGCTGAGACACAACGGGCGTAACCAGGACATCAACTGGCGCAGAAACTGTTTCACGTGAAACGCTCATCAGCCCGACCGCGAGTTACCGTCCTGAGCAGGTCTTCACTATTGTCATTTTGGTGTTTTCGGAGCGAGCACTATCAAGCGGCATTCGCCTGATCCATCCATATAGTCTCACTACGGAGTCCTGGTCGGTTTATGCACTTGGTGTATCAGCCGTGGCGGATTCACCCGGGTGAATCGCTATCCGGGGATTGGACTACGTGAGAACTGACGCGCACTATCCGTATCCAGAAGCCCACGGACTGCTTCGCAGATATGCGCCATGGTTGTGAATGTCTACTGAGCTGAAGGGGAACCCCGAAGCTAGCGCGGTTCCGTGTACACCTGGGCGGTCTTTCACGTCCGTGGAGCTGGAACCGGACTCCGAATAGAGTCTGTAACCGGAGTGGAGCCCTCTCGTCGCTGGGCTAATCAGGCAGCCTGTCGAGCCAAGTGGGGCATTAGAAGCGCCGGAAGCTCGCGTGACACCCTATCGCAGACCGGGATGGATATGCCTCATGGCTGAAGAGTCCCTGCTAATCGAAAATGTACGACTTGTGGTGATGAAATCGGAACATCCCTGCGCGGGAAACGTGCAGGCATCGCAAAGTGGCAAGTGCCTGCGGCATTTCCCAGGTCATTGACAGAATGGTGAAGAGGGTTTCACGTGAAACCCTGACCACTGCACCGGGATCACATCGGTGAAAAGTCGCCCACCGCGCCCTTCGCAGCTTGCAGTACTTTCTGATAGAACTAATGACCGACCGGCCGTCCTGCCGTGACTTCCGCGGGCTCGGCAGATCTCCGCTGCGATCCTAGAGGAGACCCGGTACGTTTCAGAACAGCGGGCAGCATAACCAAAGACGTGGAACTGCACCGATATCCACATCCACCTGATCCAGCACCTGGATCACACCTCCATCCCAAGTCTGGGGATGGAGCTGCCAAGGTTGGATCATAGGCCAGAAGCCGGGGAAGCAGGGGCGGGCAACAAAAAAGGACCCGATTCACGAGAATCGGGCCCTTCCATTGCGTCAGTTGTTTGAACCAGGAGCTAAGACATTCATAATACGGTTCAGGTCCTCAACGCTCGCAAACTCGATGCTGACCTTGCCCTTCCGGACCCCCAACGAGATCTTGACGTTGGTGTCCAGACGGTCTGAGAGCGAGGAGGCAAGATAGTCAAGGCGCTCGTGCCTGGCACCGGGCCGGGGGATGTTGTTCTTCGCGGGCTTGGCAGGATCCTGGTACAGGGTAACGGCTTCTTCGGTCGCGCGGACAGACATGCCTTCGGCGACGATCTTCTGGGCAAGGCGCTCCATTGCCGCTGCATCAGGCAGGGAGAGCAGCGCTCTGGCATGCCCCGCTGACAGCACGCCGGCAGCTACGCGGCGCTGCACCAGCGGTGGGAGCTTCAGGAGCCGCAGGGTGTTGGAAACCTGGGGCCGGGAACGGCCGATGCGGTCCGCCAGCTGCTCGTGGGTGGTACCGAAGTCCTCCAGGAGCTGCTGGTACGCCGCAGCTTCTTCCAAGGGGTTCAGCTGGCTGCGGTGGAGGTTTTCCAGCAGTGCATCACGCAGGAGGTCGTCGTCAGTGGTATCCCTGATGATCGCGGGGATGGTATCCAGCCCCGCTGCCTGTACTGCACGCCACCGGCGTTCACCCATGACCAGCTCGTAGGGTTCACTACCAGCTTCGGTTGATGTACGAACAACGATGGGCTGAAGAACGCCGATCTCGCGTACAGAGTGCACCAACTCGGCCATGTCGTCTTCGTCGAAGACGCTGCGGGGCTGTTTCCGGTTGGGGTGGATGTCAGCCACAGAGATTTCCGCGAAGCGGGCCCCCGGAACTTCAACGAGCTCAACCCCGGAGTCCGTCCCGGAGTCCACGGCACTGGGTGCAGCAACAGCCGCAGCAGCAGCATCTACACCAGCAGTAACCTTCTCTTCCACAGCCGGCTCGGTAGGCATTACAGCTGACGGGGCAGCAGATTCTGCTGCCGGCTTCGAACCGGCACGGGGAGCCTTCTTTGCAGGAGCCTTCTTCGTGGCCGGTGCATCGGTACCGGGAGCAGCCTTGGCCTCCCCGCCACCATCATTATCGGCCACGGACTTTGCAGCCTCTGGTTTTGCCGGCGACCGGCGGGCAGGGGCATTGGCAGCCGTTTCCTTGTCCGCACCGTTAGCAGCCCGTGCTGCGGGCTGATCCAGGGGTTCTGTCTTCTTTCGGCCTTCGGGGAAGAACAGATCAACCGGCCGGGATACCGCCCCGCCGTTACCGGAAGACCCATTGGCTGCGGCGGAACTAGGAATCAGCGCGCCAAGACCGCGGCCTAGGCCCCGTCGCTTCTCGCTCATGGGTAAATCCCTCCAGTGATAGAACCGGGACGAGCCTGGCTCCGTGCGTTGCGGTATTGAAGATTCTAGCGTTCGGCGATTTCTGCGGCGGCTTCCAGGTAGGACAGCGCACCACTTGAGGAAGGGTCGTATGTCATGACCGTCTGCTGGTAGCTGGGTGCCTCGGAGATCCGTACGGAGCGGGGAACGACAGCAGAGAGGACCTGGTCGGGGAAGTGCTGGCGCACCTCCGCGGCTACCTGTGCGGCCAGGTTGGTGCGGCCGTCATACATGGTGAGCAGGATGGTCGATACAACAAGATCGGCATTGAGGTGCTTCTGGATCATCTCAATGTTCTTGAGGAGCTGGCTGAGTCCTTCCAGGGCGTAGTACTCGCACTGGATGGGAATCAGGACCTCGTTAGCCGCACAGAAGGCATTGACGGTCAGCAGGCCCAAGCTCGGCGGGCAGTCAATGAAAACGTAGTCGAGGCGTTCCTCGCCGTTCTTCTCGCGTACCTTGGCGTAGACGTCGATGGCGCGGCGCAGGCGCTGTTCACGGGCCACGAGCGAAACGAGTTCAATCTCGGCTCCGGCAAGGTGGATCGTGGCCGGCGCACAGATGAGTTTTTCGATGTCCGGGCAGGGAGCCACCACATCAGCCAGCGGAACGTCGTTGATCAGGACGTCGTAAATGCTGTCCACGTCCGCGTGGTGTTCAATGCCCAGTGCGGTGGAAGCATTGCCCTGGGGATCGATATCGATCACCAGGACATTCAGTCCTGCTGCAGCAAGGGCAGCGGCAATGTTCACGGTCGTGGTGGTCTTGCCCACGCCGCCCTTCTGGTTGGATACCGTGAAGATCCGCGTCTTTTCCGGACGGGGAAGCTTGCGGCCCACCAATCGCTCACGCCTTTTGGTTTCGTGGGCAAGTTCCCGGGCGATGGGACTCGAGTCATCGATCGCATCAATAACGTTGGAACGACCGGTTGAGGTTGTTTCACGTGAAACTGCACTGCCGGGAGAGGGTGAAGCAACCATCTTCGGGTGATTACCACCGCGGCCGGGAGCCATGGCGATGCCCGCCAGCCCCGATCCAGCGACAGAACGTGCCGACCCCAAGGACACAAACGGCGGGATCCGTTGTGCGGAGGCTTCACTACTGGTCACTGGGGCACACTCACTCTCGTTCAGCCAATTTTGCTGCCGTTGTCTAGCCTAACTGCTCCGGCCTGCTGACAGCCGTCAGCGGGCCCGCATTAGGACTTCTTTTGGGACTTGTTCACCACGATGCGCACAACCGTCGTCGGCTCCTCGAGGAGGTTGTCACCCACGGTCAGCACCGACGTCTCGACACCGCCAAGCTTGCGGATGGTCTTGGCAGCCTTCTCGATTTCCTCACCCGCGCTTCGGCCCTTGATGGCCACCACTTCGCCGTGCCCACCCAGCAGTGGAATGGTGAGGCCGGCGAGGTTGGTCAATGCAGATACGGCGCGGGCGGTCACGACGTCAGCCTCCACCTGCCCAACAGCGAGTTCGGCACGGGTACGCATCACCGTGACATTGTCCAGGCCGAGGTCATCGACAACTTCCTGAAGCCAGATAACCCTGCGCTCCAGCGGTTCTATAAGGGTGAGCTCAAGGTCGGGACGCGCTATGGCAAGGCAGAGGCCCGGCAGGCCGGCGCCGCTCCCGACGTCGGCCACGTGGCTTCCGTGCGCGATCTCGCTTTCGATGACTGCGCAGTTGAGTACATGGCGGCTCCACAGCCGGGGAACCTCGCGCGGCCCAATAAGGCCCCGCTCGGTACCGGACGTGGCGAGGTGCTCCACGTAGCGCTTTGCGAGCTCCAGGCGGTCACCGAAGATCTTCTCAGCAGCCTTCAGTTCTGCTGCCGTAATGTCGACCATAACTAAGGGTTCGGCATTCACTAGTCTGCGGAAACGACGATGTGGCGTCCTGCGCCTTCGCCCTCGGACTCGCTGACCAGGCCGAGGTCAGCCACGGCGTCGTGCACGATCTTTCGTTCGTAGGCACTCATCGGCTCCAGGGCCACCGATTTGCCCGATTCCTTGACCGAAGCCGCGGCGTCCTCAGCAATCTTCTGCAGGTGTCCGGTACGTTCCTGCCGGTAGCCATTGATGTCCAGCACGAGCCGTGAACGGTTCTCCGTTGCGGACAGTACTGCCAGGCGGGTGAGTTCCTGCAGGGCTTCCAGGACTTCACCATCTTCGCCGACCAGGCCTTCGAGCCCTTCGGTCTCTTCCTCGGCAACGATGGAAATGTAGGTCCGTCCATTGCGGACCTCAATGTCGATGTCGCCGTCAATGTCGGCGATGTCCAGCAGTTCCTCCAGGTAGTCGGCGGCGACGTCCCCCTCTTCCTCGAGGCGGCTGGCGGCTGAACCCTTGGCTGTGGAAGCATCCTGGTTCACGGACTCGTCCTGATCGTCGATCTCTTCAGAAAGGGCGTGCTCGGTGCTCTCGGCTGACATTACTTCTTCTTCCTGTTCTTGCGCTGGGGCTGGACACGCTGTCCCTTGATCTCAACTGCGGCGGCCGCGGCCTCGTCGGCTGCCTCATCCCGCTTTCCGGTCAGGACGGACAGGGCCGGCAGGCCCTTGGCGGCACGGCGTTCGGCGAGGGCCTTCGCGGCGGGGGAGCCGGGCGTCGGCATCCGGCGGATAACGAAGAACTGCTGGCCCATGGTCCAAAGGTTGGTGGTGGTCCAGTAGATCAGAACACCGATGGGGAAGTTGATGCCACCCACGCCGAAGACGATGGGAAGGATGTAAAGCATCATCTTCTGCTGTCGCATGAACGGGCTGGCCATGGCTTCCTCGGACATGTTCTTGGCCATGATCTGCTTCTGCGTGATGAACTGCGAAGCCGTCATGGCCAGGATCATCACGATGGAAAGGATCCACACAGAAGCCTGGTTGCCGCTTCCGCCGCCATGCAGCAGGGAGGCAGACAGGGGAGCCCCGAAGATGCTCGAGGCGTCGAATTCGACAACCTGCTCATGGCTCATCGCGCCGATGCCGGCGCCCTGGTCCTTGGCCTGCGAAATGCCGGAGAGCACCTGGAACAGGGCGAAGAAGAACGGCATCTGGATCAGCATGGGAAGGCATGCCGAGAACGGGTTGGTCCCATGCTTCTTGTACATGGCCATCTGTTCCTGGGCCATGGCCTGGCGGGACAACTGGTCGGTCTTGCCCTTGTACTTGTCCTGCAGCTTCTTCAGGTCCGGCTGCAGCAGCTGCATGCCGCGCTGGGCCTTGATCTGCTTGACGAATACCGGGATCAGGGCTGCGCGGATCACCAGCACCAGTCCGATGATGGACAGAGTCCAGGTCCAGCCATTGGCGGCGGGCATCCCGATGGCGCTCAAGCCGTCGTGGAACCCGATCATGATGATGGAAACCAGCCACTTGAACGGGGCCATGATTGTTCCAAAGAAGTCCATACTTATCCCTATTCGTCAGGCCGCACTGCGGCCTTCTTCATCAGTCCGAGCAACCAGGTACCTGTCCGGATTGTTCAGCACAACAATTGTGGGGGTCTGGCCCGCGGGCCATTCCCGGCCGCCGGCGGGGACATGGTCCACTCCGCCGGCGTTCCATGGGTGGCAGTGGCCAAGGCGCCGCGCGGCGAGCCAGCTTCCCTTGACGGCACCGTGGACGGTGACCGCTTCCAGGGCGTAGGCGGAGCATGACGGGAAGAACCGGCAGACCGGACCGTACAAGGGAGAAACCACCTTGCGGTAGGCCATCAGCAGGAGAATGAGGATGTTCCGGGGCAGGTTCCAGAGGAACCTGCCGACAACGGCAATCACGGTGCGGAGACGGGCGACGACGGCGGTGGCGTTAGGCACGCGGTGTCCCCTCCTGTGTTGTACCGGCTGAACCCCTGGCGGCAGCCCGCGAAGGACGGCCTGCCAGCCGGTTCAACGTAGATTCCAGTGCAGCGTTGTAGTCCGACAGCAGCTGGTCCCAGCTGGCCGATGCGGAAGCAGGAAGCGCCCGCACTACGATGGCGAGTCCTGTACCGTGCTCGCGCAACGAGGCAGCACCCGCTTCTCTCAGTCTCCTCTTAACGAGGTTCCTGACCACAGCGTTCCCTACACTCTTGGAAACAATGAACCCGATCCGGCTGGGTTCGTCAGCAGCAATGGCTGCCGCATATAACACTACGTTCCGGCGTCCATTGCGGACACCGGAACGTACAGTTGTTGAAAAATCGGTTGGGGTCCTCAAGCGGTTGCGGGCGGCCAGCACCTTAAACTCGCAAGGGAATGTCTACCGATAAGCCAGTTATTTAGGCCGACAGTTCGGTGCGGCCCTTGCCACGACGGGCTGCCAGGATGGCACGGCCGGCACGGGTACGCATACGAAGGCGGAAGCCGTGCTTCTTGGCTCGACGGCGGTTATTCGGCTGAAAAGTCCGCTTGCTCACGTTAGTTACTCCAGTGGATCAAAGGTGCGCCCACCCGATCAGTAAGGGGAAGAACTGGCCGACGCTAAGTTTTGTATATGCACGCTTCCCCCGGCTGCCCAGGCGCACTGCGCCTGGATGTTCAGATGGGGCCCAAAAAGCGGACACAAAGGACTTCACAACGTTAGGGCAATTTGCAGGCCCGAGTCAAACCGGAACGGTCCCGTACAGCTGTCCCCAGCTGTTGCTAAGTATCCCCAACAGCCTGTGGATGAAGTGGCTCACAGGGGCGCTTACAGAACCACAACCGTGTAATTATCCACAGCCAGATAGCCAGCTATCTTCTAGGCTTTTCATCACCTAGAGTGTCCCAGTAGCCGATTATCCACGGACTGTGCATAACCCTGTGGATGAAGCTGGGCCAGCACCCTGGTTCCGGACTTGGGGCTGCAGGCAATGCAGGCATAGCAAGTTTTGAGGGAACCGATTGATGACAGTAGACGAAGCCAACCACGCCAATACTGTCGGAAGTTCCTGGCGCCGGGTTGTCAGCCTGCTGGAACAGGACCACCGCGTATCACCGCGCCAGCGTGGCTTTGTCATCCTTGCCCAGGCACAGGGCCTCATCGGTTCCACGCTCCTGGTGGCCGTTCCCAACGAACTCACCCGCGAAGTGCTCCAGACCCAGGTCAAGGAAGCCCTTGACGATGCACTGCACAACGTTTTCTCCGAAGACATCCGCTGCGCCATCGACGTGGACACCGACCTGGTGCCCATCCACGAGGAGCCCGAGCACGTCGTCGAACCCTCTTTCGCCCCGGACCAGGTCATCGAGCAGAAGCCGCAGCCTATGCTCCCCAGCACATCGCACGAGTTCGGCCGGCTGAACCCCAAGTACGTCTTCGACACCTTCGTCATTGGTTCCTCGAACCGGTTCGCCCATGCCGCCGCCGTTGCTGTTGCCGAAGCGCCCGCCAAGGCCTACAATCCGCTTTTCATCTATGGAGATTCGGGCCTCGGCAAGACCCACCTCCTGCACGCCATCGGCCATTACGCCCGGCGCCTCTACAGCGGGATCCGCGTCCGCTACGTAAATTCGGAAGAATTCACCAACGACTTCATCAACTCGATCCGCGATGACGAAGGCACCAGCTTCAAGACGACGTACCGGAACGTCGATGTCCTCCTGATTGACGACATCCAGTTCCTGGCCGGCAAGGACCGGACGCTGGAGGAGTTCTTCCACACCTTCAATGCCTTGCACAACAACAACAAACAGGTCGTCATCACCTCGGACCAGCCGCCCAAGCTCCTGGCCGGCTTCGAGGACCGCATGAAGTCGCGTTTCGAGTGGGGCCTGCTGACGGACATCCAGCCGCCGGAACTTGAGACCCGAATCGCCATCCTCCGCAAGAAGGCGCTCAGCGAGGGCCTGTCGGCGCCGGACGATGCCCTGGAATACATCGCATCGAAGATCTCCAGCAACATCCGCGAGCTCGAAGGTGCACTGATCAGGGTGACGGCGTTCGCCAGCCTGAACCGCCAGCCGGTCGACGTGGCCCTTGCCGAGATGGTCCTGAAGGACCTGATTACCGACGACGGCGCCCAGGAGATCACGTCCGCCCAGATCCTCCAGCAGACCGCTGACTACTTCAAGCTCAGCATGGAAGAACTCTGCAGCAAGTCCCGCACCCGGACCCTGGTGACTGCACGGCAGATCGCCATGTACCTGTGCCGGGAACTGACGGACATGTCACTCCCCAAGATCGGACAGGAACTTGGCGGCCGCGACCACACCACCGTCATCCACGCCGACCGCAAGATCCGCGAACTCATGGCCGAGCGCCGTGTGATCTACAACCAGGTCACCGAACTGACCAACCGGATCAAGCAGCAACAACGCGACTCCTGAATCCACACCGTGCCCGGCACTCTATACCTTATTAACAGGGGCATGTGGATAAGCCTGTGGATAGTTAAGGGGACAAGCGCGGTTAATGGGCTTAAAACCCTTAAGCCGTCTGTGGATCGTTAAAAATGGCCGTTTGCGTTGTCCCCATCCACACCCTGTTTAAAACCCAGTTAACGCACATCCGGTGAACAGGGCTTAAGCGCGGAAACATGCGGCAGGGCCGGGTTTTCCACAGTTTCCACAGCAGTTATTAACACTACTAATCCCAAAAAATCGAAATCCCTCAAACAACAAGAACGTTCCGCCCATCCGAGAAGGGGCCTGCTGGCCCCTGAAGGGCCAGGCCGGTCTTCAGGGGATGGGTTAATCCCGGATCTTCCGGCTAAGCTGTCAGCAGCGCTCCCATCCCTGGGTTTTCGTGTGGTTTCTGTCTCCGCGGACCATGCACCAGCCGGGGTGCGCCCAACTTCTTCCGGAGTTTCCTGCGAAATTCCCGGTTTTACATGGCAGCAGCAATGAAAGGCGGCACCCTTCCGTGAAGTTCAGAGTCGATCGGGACGTCCTGGCAGAAGCCGTCACCTGGACAGCCCGGTCGTTGTCTCCGCGGCCTCCAGTGCCTGTCCTCTCCGGCCTCCTGCTGAAAGCCGAAGCCGGAACCGTCAGCCTTTCCAGCTTTGACTACGAAACCTCGGCGCGCCTTGAGATCACCGCCGATATCCGGGATGAAGGCACCATCCTGGTCTCCGGACGCCTCCTGGCCGACATTTGCCGCAGCCTGCCCTCCGCCCCGGTGGACGTGGAAACCGACGGCAATAAAGTCACGCTCACCTGCCGCCGAAGCAGCTTCCACCTCGCCACCATGCCGGAAGCCGAATACCCTCCGCTTCCGTCCCTGCCGGCCATCAGCGGAACCGTACCCGGCGATGCCTTTGCCCAGGCTGTTTCCCAGGTGATCATCGCGGCCAGCAAGGACGACACGCTTCCCATCCTCACCGGCGTGCGGATGGAGATCGAAGACGACCTGATCACACTCCTGGCCACCGACCGCTACCGGCTGGCCATGCGCGAAGTGCCGTGGAAACCTGTCACTCCCGGAATCTCCACCAGCGCCCTGGTCAAGGCCAAAACCCTCAACGAGGTAGCCAAAACGCTTGGCAACAGCGGCGACATCAACCTCGCCCTCTCCGACGACGACAGCCGCCTGATCGGTTTTGAGAGCGGCGGCCGCACCACCACCTCACTGCTGGTGGACGGCGACTACCCCAAGATCCGGTCGTTGTTCCCCGAGTCCACGCCGATCCACGCCACGGTGCAAACGCAGGAACTGGTTGAGGCTGTCCGCCGTGTCTCACTGGTGGCCGAGCGCAACACCCCGGTCCGCCTTGCCTTCACCGACGGCCTGCTCAACCTTGATGCCGGTACGGGAGAAGACGCCCAGGCATCGGAAGAGCTGGAAGCCCAGTTGTCCGGCGAGGACATCACGGTGGCCTTCAACCCGCATTACCTGATCGAGGGCCTCAGCGTAATCGAAACCAAATTTGTCCGGTTCTCCTTCACCACGGCGCCCAAACCCGCGATGATTACGGCCCAGGCCGACGCTGACGGCGAAGACCAGGACGACTACCGCTACCTGGTGATGCCGGTCCGCCTTCCGAACTAGTCCCCACCCATCGCCACCCTTCCCAACCAGCGCAGAAAAGAGTTCACCATGCATATTGGACTGATCGGCCTCGGCAAAATGGGGTTCAACATGCGTGAGCGCCTGCGCAAGGGAGGACTGGAAGTCACCGGCTACGACCGGAACCCGGACGTTACTGATGCTGCCAGCGTTGATGAGCTGATCGCCGCCGTGCCGGCGCCCAGGATCATCTGGGTGATGGTGCCCTCGGGGCCCATCACTGACGCGGTCATCACTGAACTCAGCGAAAAGCTGGAACCGGGCGACCTGGTCATCGACGGAGGTAATTCCAGGTTCACCGAGGACCAGAAGCACGGCGAACTCCTTGCCGCCAAGGAAATCCGATTCGCTGACTGCGGCGTCTCGGGCGGAGTCTGGGGCTTGCAGAACGGGTATGGACTGATGGCCGGCGGCGATGCCGCCGACATCGAACGTGCCCTGCCGGTCTTCGATGCCTTGCGCCCCGAAGGTGAAAGGGCGGACAGCTTCGTCCACGTCGGCGGCATTGGTGCCGGCCATTATGCCAAAATGGTCCACAACGGCATCGAGTACGGCCTGATGCAGGCATACGCCGAAGGCTACGAACTGCTGGCAGCCAAGGACATCGTCACCGACCTTCCCGGCACGTTCCGGGCATGGCAAAAAGGCACCGTTGTCCGTTCATGGCTCCTGGACCTCATGGTCAAGGCCCTTGACGAGGATCCCGGCCTGGCCTCGATCGACGATTACGTGGAAGACTCCGGTGAAGGCCGCTGGACCGTTGAGGAAGCCATCGCGAACGCCGTTCCCGCCCCCGCCATCACAGCCGCGTTGTTTGCCCGGTTTGCCTCCCGGGAGGACACGTCGCCAGCCATGAAGATGGTTTCCGCGCTGCGTCACCAGTTCGGCGGCCACGCAACCCGTCCCGCCAAGTAGCACCCACCGGGAACCAGCAGAGTTCCCAGAATTGCCGAAAACCGCGTGTATCTGGAACACCTTTCACTGACCGACTTCCGCAGTTACGCCCAGGTGGATCTCTCCCTGGAGCCCGGCGTCACCGTCCTGGTGGGATACAACGGCATTGGCAAGACCAACCTGATGGAGGCCATCGGCTACCTTGCCACCCTCAGTTCGCACCGGGTCAGCTCCGATGCGCCCCTGCTGAGGTTCGGCACGGAACGTGCGCTGGTCCGCGCGCGGCTGGTCCGCGGCACGCAGACCACGGTCCTTGAACTGGAAATCAACGCCAGCCGGGCAAACCGTGGGCGTATCAACCGCAGTAATCCGGTGCGCGCCCGTGACCTGGTCGGCATCTGCCAGACAGTGCTCTTTGCTCCGGAAGACCTGGCGCTGGTCAAGGGAGATCCGTCCAACCGCCGCCGCTTCCTGGATGAGCTGCTGGCAAGCCTCATCCCTCACCATGCGGCCACCCGCAGTGACTACGACCGGGTTCTGAAGCAGCGCAACGCCCTGCTCAAGTCTGCGCGGGCTGGAAAGTTCACCTCCGCGCATGAATCCACGCTCGAAGTGTGGGACCAGCACATGGCCAGGGCCGGAGCGGAATTGCTGCACGCGCGGCTGGAGCTGGTGGAAAAGCTGCGCCCGCACCTCGCCCGCGCCTACGCGGAACTTACGGATGCGTCCAAGCCGGCGGATGCCACCTACCGGTCAACCCTGCAGAACCAGATGGACGATGACGGCGTTCCGGCCGGAGGTGCCCAGCGCGCCTCGGCGGGAGGTTCTTCAGACGGCCCCGATGACCTCCGCCTTCTGTCCGTGGACCAACTCACGGAACGCTACGTCCAGGCATTCGCAGAATCCCGCAGGAAAGAACTGGAACGCGGCATCTCCCTGGTCGGTCCGCACCGTGACGATTTGGAGCTGATGCTCGGGCAAGCCCCCGCCAAGGGGTATGCCTCGCACGGCGAAACCTGGTCCATGTGCCTGTCCCTCCGCCTGGCCTCGTACTACGTGATGCTGGACGATGCCCGTACCGGGGGTTCTGCACCGATCCTCATCCTTGACGACGTCTTCGCCGAACTCGACGTCCAGCGCAGGCGTAAACTGGCCGCAATAGTCTCCGGCGCGGAACAGGTCCTGGTGACCGCCGCCGTCGACGCCGATATTCCGGAAGAACTCTCCGGACGGCGGGTGAAGGTCGTCCCGGGAGGTATCGATGAGCAGTGACCAAGGCGGCGGGCTGCAGCCAGGCCGGGAACCGGACGACATCGACGCCCCGCAGGCTGCACTGAACCGCATGCGCGAAGCCGCGGCCGCGCGCGGCGAAGTCCGCCGGAAGGTGGCGCGCCCGGGCGCACAGAAAACCAAAGGCAGTATCCGGGACACCCGCGGTTTCAGCCAGTTCCACGCCACCGGGCGGGATCCCCTGGGCCTGGGGAAAGTGGTTGGCCGGCTGGTGGCTGAGCGGGGCTGGACGTCACCCGTCGCCGTTGGCTCGGTCATGGCAGAGTGGGCAACCCTGGTGGGACCGGAAATCTCCTCCCACTGCACACCCGAGAGCTTTACCGACACCACCCTCCACGTGCGGTGCGATTCCACGGCGTGGGCCACCCAGCTTCGGCTCCTGAGCACCAGCCTGCTTGATAAGTTCCGCCGGGAACTGGGCGAAGGAGTGGTCACCAGAATCCAGGTCCTCGGACCGTCGGCACCGAGCTGGCGCAAGGGTGGGCGCAGTGTCCAGGGCCGGGGCCCCCGGGACACGTACGGATAGCCTGCGCGGCAACTCTTGAAACTGCGTGCAAGGGCGTGTAGGGCGCTGTAAGGACCATTGCGTGTATAGGCACCCGGAGGGCGTACCGCTGGGCCGCCCTAGGCGCGGCCAAGAGCCTCGCACAGCCATATTCACCTGCGCTGAAGGGCCTCCGAATGCGGGGATATGAGCCGGTTCACGGTAGAATTGGTGCAGATAACTGGGCGCGGATGAAACGTTGACTTCAGTCCGTTCTCCGCGCGCTCTCCGCGTTCAGGGAACGGAGCACCACCGTCAGCAGGTCACCGGCGCCATAAGTTTGTGCCTGTTGGCGGGTGGCTTTCCCTGGGAGAGGCACCGGCCGGCCATCATCGAGAACAGAGGAGTCGCAGCGCCTGTGGCTAACGACAATACAGATATTCTGGCAGCAGATACAGCAGTCGAGGATGGTCGCACCCCAGACACCCCGGCTCCGGCGGCCACGCCAAGGGAATACGGCGCCAGCGACATCACTGTCCTCGAGGGCCTCGAAGCTGTCCGCAAGCGTCCGGGCATGTACATCGGTTCCACCGGACCCCGTGGCCTCCACCACCTGGTGTACGAAGTGGTGGACAACTCCGTGGACGAGGCTCTGGCCGGATACTGCAGCCACATCGAGGTCGTCCTGCAGGCCGACGGCGGCGTCAAGGTAGTCGATGACGGCCGTGGCATCCCGGTGGACATGCATCCCACGGAACACAAGCCCACCGTCGAGGTGGTCATGACCATCCTGCACGCCGGCGGCAAATTTGGTGGCGGTGGCTACGCCGTCTCCGGCGGCCTGCACGGCGTGGGCATCTCCGTGGTCAACGCCCTCTCCAGCCGGGTAGACACCGAAGTGCGCCGCCAGGGATACGTATGGCGTATGTCCTTTGCTGACGGCGGCAAGCCGCAGGGCAGCCTGGTCAAGGGCGAAGAGACGGACGCTACCGGAACCACCCAGACGTTCTACCCGGATCCGGCGATCTTCGAGACCACGGAGTTCGATTTCGAGACGTTGCGTGCCCGCTTCCAGCAGATGGCTTTCCTGAACAAGGGCCTGCGGATCACCCTGACGGATGAGCGCGCGCCTGTTGGGGACGATGCCGACGGCGACCTGGACCTTGATGACCTCAGCACCGAGGGCGAAGTCAGCGCTGAGCACCGCACCGTGGTGTACCAGTACGACGAAGGACTCCTTGACTACGTCCGGCACTTGAACTCGGGCAAGAAGGTGGAGGTGGTCCATGAGGACGTCATAGCCTTCGAAACCGAGGACACGGACCGCAAGATCGCCCTGGAAATGGCCATGCAGTGGACCAGCGCCTATTCCGAAAGCGTCCACACCTACGCCAACACCATCAACACCCACGAGGGCGGCACGCACGAAGAAGGCTTCCGCGCCGCCATGACCTCCCTGGTCAACCGCTATGCCCGGGAAAAAGGCATCATCAAGGAGAAGGACGACAACCTCACGGGCGACGACATCCGTGAAGGCCTCACCGCCGTCATCTCCGTCAAGTTGGCTGAACCCCAGTTCGAGGGTCAGACCAAGACCAAGCTCGGCAATTCCGAGGTCAAGGGCTTCGTCCAGCGCGTGGTCACCGACGGACTGGGCGACTGGCTCGAGCGCAACCCCGGCCCCGCCCGCGACGTGATCCGCAAGGCAATCTCCGCCGCGCAGGCCCGGATGGCCGCACGCAAAGCCCGCGACAACGCACGCCGCAAGAGCCCGCTGGAGTCCTTTGGCATGCCCGGCAAGCTGTCGGACTGCTCCTCCAAGGACCCGGAAAAATGCGAGGTCTACATCGTGGAGGGCGACTCGGCCGGTGGCTCCGCCAAGCGCGGCCGCAACCCCGAGACCCAGGCCATCCTCCCGCTGCGCGGTAAGATCCTGAACGTGGAGCGTGCCCGCCTGGACAAGGCCCTGGGCAACGCCGAAGTCCAGTCCATGATCACCGCCTTCGGTACCGGGATCGGCGAGGACTTCGACCTCGCAAAGCTCCGCTACCACAAGATCGTGCTGATGGCAGATGCCGACGTGGACGGGCAGCACATCACCACCCTGCTGATGACCCTGCTGTTCCGTTACATGCGGCCCCTGATCGAGAACGGCTACGTGTACCTCGCCCAGCCGCCGCTGTACCGGATCAAGTGGTCCAACGCCCCGCACGACTACGTGTACAGCGACCGCGAACGGGACGCCAAACTCGTGGCCGGGCAGGCAGCCGGACGCCGCATCCCCAAGGACAACGGCATCCAGCGTTACAAGGGCCTCGGCGAGATGGATTACACCGAACTGTGGGACACCACCATGGACCCTGACCACCGCACCCTGCTGCAGGTGACCATGGACGACGCCCTCGCCGCCGACCAGATCTTCTCTGTCCTCATGGGTGAAGACGTGGAATCCCGACGCAACTTCATCCAGCAGAACGCCAAGGACGTCAGGTTCCTGGACATCTAAGGACCCGCTCCAAAGAATTCGGAACCAGACATATACCTGAAACGGAAAATAACTAATGAGCGACGAAATCCCCGAGAATTCCGCCCCTGAGGACGGAACTCCGGACACCGTTCTTGAAGGCGACGTGCTGATCGACCGCGTGGAACAGGTGGACCTGCAGACAGAAATGCAGCGTTCGTACCTCGACTATGCCATGGCCGTCATCGTGGGCCGTGCCCTCCCCGACGTCCGCGATGGCCTCAAGCCCGTGCATCGCCGCGTGCTGTACGCGATGTTCGATGGCGGCTACCGCCCCGACCGGTCCTTCAACAAATGTGCCCGCGTGGTAGGCGAGGTCATGGGCCAGTACCACCCCCACGGTGACACCGCGATCTACGACGCCCTGGTGCGGCTCATCCAGGACTGGACCATGCGTTACCCGCTGGCGCTCGGCCAGGGAAACTTCGGCTCACCCGGCAACGACGGCGCCGCCGCACCGCGGTACACCGAAACCAAGATGGCGCCGCTGGCCATGGAAATGGTCCGGGACATCGACGAGGAAACCGTCGATTTCCAGGACAACTACGACGGCAAGAACCAGGAACCCACCATCCTGCCGGCCAGGTTCCCCAACCTGCTGGTCAACGGTTCGTCCGGTATTGCCGTGGGCATGGCCACCAACATCCCGCCGCACAACCTCAGGGAAGTAGCCGACGGCGTGCAGTGGTACCTGTCCAACCCGGGTGCCACGCGCGAGGAACTCCTTGAGGAATTGCTGGTGCGCGTCAAGGGCCCCGATTTCCCCACGGGCGCCACCATCCTTGGCCACAAGGGCATCGAAGACGCTTACCGCACGGGCCGCGGATCGGTCACCATGCGTGCCGTGGTGGCCGTAGAGGAACTGCAGGGCCGGACCTGCCTGGTGGTCACCGAGCTTCCGTACCAGGCCAACCCCGACAACCTGGCCATCAAGATCGCCGAACTGGTCAAGGACGGCAAGATCCAGGGCATTGCCGACCTCCGCGATGAAACATCCGGACGCACCGGCCAGCGCCTGGTGATCGTGCTGAAGCGCGACGCCGTGCCCAAGGTAGTGCTGAACAACCTGTACAAGCACACCGAGCTGCAGAGCAACTTCTCCGCCAACATGCTGGCCATCGTGGACGGTGTGCCGCGGACCCTGAGCCTGGATGCCTTCATCCGCCACTGGGTGACGCACCAGATGGACGTCATCGCCCGCCGTACCCGGTACCGGCTGCGCAAGGCGGAGGAGGAAGCCCACATCCTGCGGGCGCTCCTCAAGGCACTGGACATGCTGGATGAGGTCATCGCCCTCATCCGCGCCTCCAGCACCACCGAGGCAGCCCGGGACGGTCTGATGGAGCTGCTGGACATCGATGAGCTGCAGGCCCGGGCCATCCTGGACATGCAGCTGCGCCGCCTCGCCGCCCTGGAACGCCAGCGCATCCAGGAAAAGCACGCAGAACTCGAAGCCCTGATCACCGAATACAAGGAAATCCTCGGTTCGGAGCAGCGCCAGCGCGAGATCATCAGCACCGAGCTCGGCGAAATCGTGGACAAGCACGGCGATGACCGCCGTACCAAGATCCTCATGGGCTACGACGGCGACATGTCCATGGAAGACCTGATCCCCGAAGAGGAGATGGTGGTCACCATCACCCGCGGCGGCTACGTCAAGCGCACCCGCAGCGACAATTACCGGTCGCAGCAGCGCGGCGGCAAGGGCATCAAGGGCGCCCAGCTGCGTGGTGACGATGTGGTGGAGCACTTCTTCGTTACCACCACCCACCACTGGCTGCTGTTCTTCACCAACCTGGGCCGGGTCTACCGCGCCAAGGCCTACGAACTGATGGAAGCGGGCCGCGACGCCAAGGGCCAGCATGTGGCCAACCTGATGGCCTTCCAGCCTGATGAACACATCGCCCAGGTGCTGGATCTCAAGGACTACCAGCAGGCGCCGTACCTGGTCCTCGCCACCAAGAGGGGCCTGGTGAAAAAGACCAGGCTGGAAGACTATGACACCAACCGTTCGGCGGGCGTAATCGCCATCAACCTGCGCGACGGTGACGAACTGGTCTCCGCCCAGCTGGTCTCGGAAACCGACGACCTATTCCTGGTCTCCCGCAAGGGCCAGTCGATCCGCTTCACCGCCACCGATGACGCCCTGCGCCCCATGGGCCGTGCCACCTCCGGCGTCACCGGCATGAAATTCCGCGAGGATGACGAACTGCTGGCCGCAGACGTGGTCACCGACGGTTCATTCGTGTTCATCGTGACCGAAGGCGGCTACGCCAAGCGGACGGCCGTGGAGGAGTACCGGCTGCAGGGCCGCGGCGGCCTGGGCATCAAGGTAGGAAAATACCAGGAAGAGCGCGGCCACCTGGTGGGCGCACTCATCGTCCAGGAAGAAGACGAAGTCCTGGTGGTCATGGAGGGCGGCAAGGTTGTCCGCTCTTCCGTGGCCGGTGTTCCGGCAAAGGGCCGCGACACCATGGGCGTCATCTTCGCCAAACCGGACAAGAACGACCGGATCATCGAGGTGGCACGCAACAGCGAACGCGGTCTCGAGGACGAGGAATCCGCCGGCGATGACGTAACGTTGGCTGAAGATGGCGGAACCGTTGGGGAATCCGCCGCGCCAGCAATGGCAGAAGAATCACCGGCCGTTGAGTCAGAGGACGCCTCGGGCGACGCTGAGCCGAACGAAGACAACACGGAGGTAACGAGTGAGTAATTCCGACTCATTTCCCAAGCCGAACAGTACTGTTCCCGACGGGAACCGGCCTTCAGCGGCACCCCGCGTGAACGCCCCCGTTCGTCCGCAGCAGCGCCCCTCGGCGGCCACCGGCGCACCGGGCCAGCGGCCCGCCGTCCCCGGCCAGCGCCCCCAACAGGGAGACCGCCCGGCACAGCCAGGCCAACGCCCCCTCCAGGGCCAGCCCGGCCAGCGCCCGGCACAGCCAGGCCAGCGTCCCGCGCCGGGAGCCTCCGGCCAGGGAACACCAGGCCTGGTGAAGCCCGCTCCGAAGGCAAAGGTCCGCCGCGCCAGGCTGCTGATCAGCAAGGTGGATCCCTGGTCCGTACTGAAGATGGCATTCCTGCTGTCCGTGGCACTGGGCATCGTCACGGTGGTGGCCGCCATCGTCCTGTGGACCGTCCTGGACCTGACCGGGATCTTCGACCAGGTGGACAGCCTCCTCGGCACGCTGGCGGGCGCTGAAAGCGGCGGCTTCGAGCTGAAGAAGGTTGCTTCGCTGGGCCAGGTGGCATCATTCGCCACCATCATTGCCGTGGTCAACGTTGTCCTGCTGACGGCGCTCTCCATGCTGTCCGCCGTCCTGTACAACATTTCCGCCACCCTGGTGGGCGGCATCGGCGTGACCCTCACCGACGATTAGGACGACATTCCACCGGCTCCACGCCGGTGGAATGCCCCGATTTGAGATCGGGCAGGGGTGTGCTGTAAAGTCATGTCTCGGCCCGATGAGGGAATGAGGGCGTATAGCTCAGGCGGTTAGAGCGCTTCGCTGATAACGAAGAGGTCCCAGGTTCAAGTCCTGGTACGCCCACGGAACCTGTGCAGGTTTCAAACCGAGGTTTGGTCCGGATCCGTCCGGTACCTGGCCGGAATGGGGAGCATGTGAAGAAGTTGCTTGTACTGGCAGCCGCAATCGCAGGCTTCCTGGTTTACCGGAAAGCACAGGAATCCGAAGCCCGGAAAACGGTCTGGAGCAAGTCAACCGACACGGTGGACTAGCCCGGACACCCATCCGGGAGCCGGTCAGAGGCTCCCAGGTTCTAGGGTATGATGGACGGGTTGCTTCTTATGGGGGCATGGCGCAATTGGTAGCGCACCTGCTTTGCAAGCAGGGGGTTCGGGGTTCGAGTCCCCGTGCCTCCACCATAGGGAAGTCCCGGTCAGCGGAAACGCCGGCCGGGACTTTTTGCTTTCCGCCTGCGCAAGGAACCAGCACCAGGGGGCTGCATTGAACTTCTTTTTCGCGGCCCTGGGGGTCCTGGGGGTCGCGTCCTCAGGGCCGCTGATAGCCGCCACCCTTGGAGCCACCAGCGTCAGCGCGCTTGCCATCGCCTTCTGGCGCAATGCCATCGGTGCCGCTGTCATGGCAACTCCCACCCTTGTCCGGGAACCCGGCCAGTTCCGCAGGATCAGCGGCAGGGAGTTCCGCTGGTCCATGCTCGCCGCCATTGCGCTTGCCCTGCACTTCGCCTGCTTCATCACATCCCTTCAGCTGACGTCCGTAGCAGCTGCCACCGCCCTCGTGTGCCTGCAGTCGGCATGGATTGCCGTCTTCCAGCTCTTCCGCGGCATCCGCCACCGCTGGCAGGTCCTGGCGGGCCTGGGAATTGCCTTTGGGGGCGTCGTTGCGATCACCGGGTTCGACATGGGCTCCTCTCCGCAGGCCCTCACGGGCGACCTGCTGGCCATGGCCGGTGGAGCGTTGGCCGGCCTGTATACGCTCGCCGGCGGCAAGGCCCGGCAGAGTATGTCCACCGGTACCTATACGACGCTCTGCTACGGCATGTGCGCCGTCCTCGTGGCATTAATGGCGCTGCTCTGGGGGCAACCCCTGGCCGGGTTCGAACCGGCAGGCTGGCTGGGTATCGCAGCCATCACCGTCTGTGCCCAACTGGTGGGCCACACTGCCTTCAACCACCTGCTGGCCACCATGAGCCCATTGATCGTCTCCATGATCATCCTCCTGGAAATCCCCGGCGCAGCGCTGCTGGCCGCCCTGTTCCTGCACGAGACCCTGCCGGGAGGCACCTACGCGGGGCTCGGCCTGATCCTGGCGGGACTCGCCGTCGTCGTCCTGGGTCAAAGGAACGGCAAGGGTCAAAGGGATGGGCGGGGCCGGCGGAACCCGGGGCGCAGGGGCCGCGGAAGCGATCCCCAGGAGGATCCGCCGTCGGAATACCTCGCCGGGCTGGGAACCGACTAGGCGCTACTGGCCGCCGCGCCTTACCGGCTGGGCCGTATTGACGGTGTGGATGGCCCTGAGGAGCTTGGCCGGGAAGTACACCGAGAAGAAGACCACCATGGGCGCCTTCAGCGCCATCTTCCTGACGTTGTGCGCCTTGTACGTCCGGTCGAACCGGGTGACGTAATAGCGGTAGTCCCGCGGTGAATCCTCGAGCCTGCGGGCCGACATTCCGGACACCATCTGCGGCCAATAACGGACCGGCAGCTCATGGTCGGCCAGGTGCAGGGACAAATCGATGTCCTCATGCATCTCGTCCTTCTCATCCCGGCAGGTCTCGGAACGGATGGTTTCCCAGGCACTGGCCCGCAGGGCCATGTTCGAGCCGAACAGGAAATGGTACTGGTGCTTGGCCAGCTTCAGCATGAGCTGGCGCATTTTGTCATCCGCCTTGAGTCCAAAGCGGCGCATCGGCATGTCGTAGTAGACCACGGGGCCGGTCGCAGCCTGGACCGATTGGTCCGCGAAGGCCTTCTGCACCTGCTCAACCCAGTCGGGTTCCACAATGGAGTCGGCGTCTATCCGGCCCAGGATGTCCCCGGTGGCACTGTCCAGCCCGAAGTTCCGGGTGGGGATGAGTCCCTGCTCACGGTCCTGGCTCAGGAGGATGATGGGGCTCTCCGGATACTCAAGCTGCATCTGGCGGACAATGTCAGCCGTCCGGTCCTTTGAAAGGTTGTCCACCACGATGATCTCGTGGGCGGGAACGGACTGGTAGATGGCAGCTATCAGGCACTGCCTGATCACGCTTTCCTCGTTGTACGCCGGGATGACGATTGACACGCGGAGCTGTACGGCTGCGTCGTTCACGGCATCCCCAGAGGATCGATTGGCTGACATCAGTTCAAATCTAGCATCCGGGAAAGATGCCTCCGCAGACCGGTAGAGGCACAAAAAGGGGCCCCGCCGTCAAGCGGAGCCCCTCGTGTGAATGGCTGATATCAGGCCTTGCTGGTGCCCTTGTCCTCATCGGCAACGATCTTGGCGCCGCCTTCGGTGTCGTCGGCAACGTGCTTGGCCTTGTCGGCGGCATCCGCTGATGTATCAGCGGCAGTCTCAGCAGCGTCGCCGGCCTTGTCAGCGGCGGCACCGGCTGCGGATGCGGCTGCGGAAGTGCCCTTGTCCGCGGCGTCGGCAGTGGTTGCCTTGACGTCGCTGACAGTGGTGGCCGGGACGGGTGCCGGGGTCGGGGTGACCGGCGAGGGCGTCTTCCAAGGGTCCTCGACCGGCTTGGATGCCTTCCACGCGGCAACGCCGGCTGCAACGGCAGCGGCCACTACGCCGAACACCAGCCAGCCGCGCTTCTTCGGCTTCTCCGGCTGGGCAAGCTGCGCGTCAACTGCCCGGCTGGCTCCAGCGGCGGCCGCCTTCAGCTGCGTGCCGGTGGCCTGTGCCTGCTCCTGGAGGGCGTGGATGATGCCCACGTCCCCGAGCTTCTGCGCGACGGCGTCAACCCGGGCCGGGGTGTTTTCCAGGGTGCGGTGGACGGCGCCGGATGCCACGCCAATCTGGTCCGAGAGCTTGGGCAGGTAATCCACCACCACCCGGTCACGGGCATTCAGGACCACTGGAGTGGCCTTGTCCAGGGCCTCGTGCAGCCTGGGCGATGCGCCTTCCACCACGTCATTGATCTTGGGAGCCAGGTGGGCCAGTCCGTCCTGGATCCGGGGAGTCACGGTGGCGACGCCATCGGCCAGGCTGTGGGCCGCCGTCTTCAGGCCTTCCTGGATCTTGGGAGATGCGGTATCCAGGCCCTGCTGGAGGCGGGGAACAGCCCAGTCCACGGCAGCTTCCACCCGGGGGGCCGCCCAATCCTTGGCGTTTTCCACCGCACTGGTGACCGACTGCTCAAGGTCACGGGCAATACGATCCGATTTCTTCACAACTACCTCCCGATTAATGTGACGGTTCTGTCGCTAGCCTACGTGCCCAGATCACCACGGGCTATTCACTCTGCGGATTTTAGGGCGATTTCACCCAGCGCGGAACTGCCCCTGCGGCCATGGATGCCCGGAACAGGCATGGGAGAATCAACCTATGACTGCCATCGCAACCGCAAAAGCAACCATCCACACCAGCCTCGGCGACATCGTGGTTAACCTCTTCGGCAACCACGCGCCCAAGACGGTCAAGAACTTCGTGGGCCTTTCCACCGGCGAGCAGGCCTGGACCCACCCGGAGACAGGCGAGGACAAGACCGGCACGCCGCTCTACAACGGAACCATCTTCCACCGCATCATCAAGGACTTCATGATCCAGGCCGGCGATCCCCTGGGCCGTGGAACCGGTGGCCCCGGCTACCGCTTCGACGACGAAATCCACCCCGAACTGAGCTTCAACCAGCCCTACAAGCTGGCCATGGCCAACGCCGGCATCCAGATGGGCAAGGGCACCAACGGTTCACAGTTCTTCATCACCACCATTCCCACGGACTGGCTGCAGGGCAAGCACACCATCTTCGGTGAAGTCGCCGACGAGGAATCCAAGAAGGTTGTCGACGCCATCGAGGGTGTCCGCACCGGCATGGGCGACCGCCCGGTTGAGGACGTCACCATCAACAGCATCGACATCGAACAGCTGTAACGCCGCACCATGAGTTACGGAATTCCGTCGGCAGAGCCGTCCGCCCAGGTCCCGGTCTGCCCCCGGCACCCGGACCGGCCGTCCTACGTACGCTGCCAGCGCTGCGGGCGCCCGGCATGCCCGGACTGCCAGCGGGCGGCCGCCGTCGGATTCCAATGCGTTGACTGCGTCAACGAAACAAAACGTACGACGCCGGAGGTGCGGTCGGTCTACGGCGGCGCCGTAGCCACCGGCAAGCCTTTGGTGACGTTCGGCATCATCGCAGCGTGCGTAGTTGTCTACGCCCTGCAAATGCTCATTCCAGGCGACTGGGTCTACAAGCAGTTCGCCTACAACAACATCTTTGCCGCCCCGCAGTACGGCGCTTTCGAGCCGTGGCGGATGGTGACGTCAGCCTTCCTCCACTCCCCGGACTCCTTTCTCCACATCCTCCTGAACATGTACACGCTGTGGATCTTCGGGCAGGCGCTGGAACCGGTCCTGGGCCGGGCCCGCTTCCTTGCCGTGTACCTGATCTCCGCCCTTGGCGGCTCAGTGGGCTACCTGCTGCTGAACCCCGTGCTGGTTCCCGGCCAAGGGCTGGTGGGACTGGTCGGCGCTTCGGGTGCCATCTTTGGCCTCTTCGGCGCCATGCTGCTAATCCAGCGCCGGCGGGGTGGCGATACGCGGCAGCTGTGGGTCCTGATTGCCATTAACGGCGTCATTGGTTTCCTGATCCCCCACATCGCCTGGCAGGCCCACTTGGGCGGGCTTATAACCGGTGGGCTTTGCGCTGCCGTCCTTGCCTACACGCCGCGCGGGCGCCGCCAGGGCGTCCTCCAGGCACTCGGCCTGGCCGCCGTTGTGGTGCTTCTCGTCGCCGCCAGCTGGGCACGGGTGGCGCTTTAACCCCTCCCCGGCCTGCGGGCCACATAATGCCCCCGTCACTTCCGGTGCCGGGGGCATTCCTATTTTCCACAGTGCTTATCCACAGTGTTGGTAACTTACACAACTGTAGTTCAATCGTTGGTTTGGCTTCTCCCGGCTTTCTTCGTTCCCTTACAGGTGCACCGGGCCTTCCTTCTCCACATCTGTGGATAACCTGTGGGGATATTGCTGTGCGTAAGTGGATAAGCAGCCATTTTCGGACCTGCTTGTGGAAAAACCGGGAGTAGAGGGGTGAATGGAACCCGCTGCACACCCCCAGCAGGAGGTTATCGACATCAGTATCCACACTGTTAATAAGTGACAGCACTGTTGTTTGGGGCGGGGCTGAGCCCGTGGGAGTAGGGCGGCAGGGCCACGAGTGCTGGATTTCCACGAAGTTTCCCACATCTGTGGATAACTTGTGGGTATCGCATTGTTGTTAAGTGGACAAGCGTCGTCGGTCGCCGGCAGCCTCCTGCCTATGATGGTGGCCTGCCAAGCCGTTCAACTGACAAGGACCCCCGTGAGCGCCACCGAACACCTGTACCTGGATAAACAGCACCCGGCCCTCTGGAGAGCCATCAGCGGGTTGGGACTGAAGGTCCAGGAAGCAGCAGAAGAGGCCGGGCTGGGCCGGGGCCTGGTGGAACTCCTGAATGTTCGCATTTCCCAGATCAACGGCTGCGCGTACTGCCTGGACCTCCATGTGCGGAAGGCCGCCGAGGCCGGCGAAACCCCGCAGCGCCTTGCAGTCCTGCCCGCATGGCGCGAAACGGCACTCTTCACAGACCAGGAGCGGGCCGCCCTGGCACTGGTGGAAAGCATCACAGAACTCCCGGATGAACGGTCACGGGAACACACGGAGGCTTACGCGCGGGAGCGGCTCAGCGTTGGTGAATTTTCGGCCGTGAGTTGGCTGGCCGTGACCATGAATGCCTTCAACAGGGTGTCCATCACCAGCCACCATCCGGTCCGGCGGGACCGTTCCTAGTTCTGGCCGGCGGGGCGTCCTCCACGCGGCACTGCCCTTTTCCACAGGTATTCCACACTGTTAATAACCGCATCTGGCCAGCAGGTTGGTTGGAGAAGGCCCCGCAGGGCGGTGCAGCAGCAACAGTTCCGGTCTGTTGGGAAGGTTCTCCACATTGTGGATAACCTTCCCAACAGCTGGGGATAATGGCCGGCGCCAGTGACTTTAGGCCCCATTGGACCACACGCCGGACGATCCGCGGCGGTGGCTCTGCAGGAGGTGGGTGTCCACCATGCCGATGGCTTCCATCAGGGCGAACATAGTGGTGGGGCCCACGAAGGAGAATCCGCGCTTTCGAAGCGCTTTGGACAGTGCTACTGACTCTTCGGATTGGGTGGGAATATCGGCAACTGACTGCGGCTTAGGCGTGCTGGCCGGACGGAAGCTCCATACGAAGTCCACCAGTCCGCCGTCGTTCCTGAGCTCCTGGGTTGCCTGGGCGTTCTTCACCGCTGCAAGGATCTTCAGCCGGTTCCTGATGATGCCGGGGTCCTGCATCAGGCGCTCCACCTCCTGGGCGCCAAACAGGGCCACGGCATCCGGATCAAAGCCGGCGAAGGCCGCGCGGAAGGCCGGCCGCTTTCGCAGGATGGTGGCCCAGGAAAGACCCGCCTGGAAACCCTCAAGGCAAATCCGCTCGTAAAGGCCCTGCTCGTCGGTGACGGGCAGCCCCCATTCCTGGTCGTAATAGTTGCGCATCAGCGGATCCGTGGCAGCCCAGGCGGGCCGTGCCAGGCCATCGTCGCCAACGATCACGCCGCTGGAATCCGGAGCCAGTGGAGTCCTCCTTGGAACAGTTCCGCGGCAGGCGCTAGGAGCGCCAGCGGGTGGTCATCAGGAACCCGACGATGGCGATGCCGAAGCCCGCAACGATGTTCCAGGACTGCCAGGCCTGGACCGGGAACCGTCCCTCACTGATGTAGAACGTGATAATCCAGAAGAGGCCGATGATCATGAGGCCGAACATGACCGGCTTGAACCATACGGGGTTGGGCTTATAGGCCTGTGGTGATGCCGGCTGGGCGGTGCTGGCGGTCTTCCTGCGAGGCTTTGACTCGGGCACTGGCTCTCCTTGGCGGGCTGGGCAAGCTCGGCGGCCCGGGCTTGGTATCCTGCAAGAAGGAAATTGCCAGCGGTCTGCGCGATCTTGGTCAAATCTGGATTCTTACTAGCAGCCAATTCTAGCCGCAGTTGATGGGCAGCCGGTGCCCAGGGTAGACGCCCGGAGGAGAACGCGTGGTATTGCAGGAAAAGGCGGGGCCCGCCACTGCGCCCGCGCCCCGCCGTGCCCGCCTGCACGGCATCATCTCGGTGCTCGGTGAACTGTTGATCACCGTTGGCGTCATCCTCCTGCTCTTTGTGGCGTGGCAGTTGTGGTGGACCAACGTCGAGTCCGATGCCAAGCAAAGCCAGGTCATCAAGGAGTTCGCCCAGGACCTGGGCAGCGCGGCCCCCGCTCCCTCGGCTTCGGCACCGGCGGCCCCTCCTGCCGCCGGTGAGGACTTTGGAAAGCCCGTGGTGGGGACGGCTCCAGGCCACGCCGGCACCATCGGCATCATGTACATCCCCAGGTTCGGTCCCACCTACACCCGCCCCATCGTCCAGGGAACCAGCCAGGACGTCCTGGACACCCTCGGCCTGGGCCATTACAGCAACACCGCCATGCCCGGCGCCGTCGGCAACTTCGCGGTGGCCGGCCACCGCCAAACGCACGGGGCCGTGCTGGACAACATCCACACCCTGGTCCCGGGCGACAAGATCTACGTCCAGACCAAAGACGGTTTCTACGTCTACGTCTTCCGGAACAACCAGATCGTGATGCCCTCCCGCACCGATGTCCTGGAACCGGTCCCCACCCAGCCGGGTGCCGCGCCCACCGAAAGCTACCTCACCATGACCAGCTGCAACCCGCGCTTCGGAGCGGAAGAACGCATCATCGCCTACGCCCTGCTGGACAGTTGGCGGCCTGCAGCGGCAGGACCACCGGCCGAGATTGCGGCCCAGGTGGCGGCAGCCACCGGAAGGAGCTGACCGTGTACGCCTGGATCTTCCGCCACCTCCCCGGGCCGCTGTGGCTCCGGATCATCATCTCGCTGGCACTGGTTTTCCTTGCCCTGGTCCTGATGGTCCAGTTCCTCTTCCCCTGGATGTCCCATTTCACCCCATTCACCGACTCAACGATTGGTTCCGCAGACCAGCCATGACCACAACCAAGATCCTTGTAGTGGATAACTACGACAGCTTTGTCTACACCCTGGTGGGCTACCTCCAGGAACTCGGTGCCGAGACCACCGTGGTCCGCAACGACGACGTCACCCTCGCCGAGGCCATCGAACTGGCCAGCACCCGTGACGGCGTCCTCATTTCCCCCGGGCCCGGAAACCCTGCGGAGGCGGGGGTCTGCATCGAGCTGATCAAGTGGTGCGGCGAAAACAGCGTCCCCATGTTCGGTGTGTGCCTGGGCCACCAGGCGCTGGCAGAGGCCTTCGGCGGCAAGGTGACACATGCTCCTGAACTCATGCACGGCAAAACGTCCAAGGTGGAGCACATCGGGACCAGCGTCTTTGCCGGGCTCCCCTCCCCCGTCACAGCCACCCGCTACCACTCGCTGGCCGCGGTCAGGGAATCCATCCCCGACGTCCTGGAAATCACGGCGCAGACTGCCTCCGGGGTGGTCATGGGACTGCAACACCGGACGGCACCACTGTGCGGGGTACAGTTCCACCCGGAATCGGTCCTTACCGAGGGTGGGTACCAGATGCTCGGAAACTGGCTTGAGTCGCTGGGCATGAAGGGTGCGGCTGCGCGGGCTGCGAAGCTGAGCCCGCTGATCCAGCAGTAGCCGATACCCGGCGCGTCAGCCCTTCTTAGTGGGCTTGGGCGTCGGTGTTGGCGTGGGGGTGGCCGTATCCGTCGGTGCCGGCGGGGGCGGCGGTGCCTTGGCCACCACGACGGTGATGGTCTTGCCCTGCACCACGGCGGCGTTGGCCGGGTCGCTTTGGTCAGTGACCTTGCCCGGCTCCACCTGGGAGTTTTCCACCTCAAGCACCGAAGGCACCAGGCCGAGCTCCTTCAGTGCTGCTTCGGCTTCGTCACGCATGAGGCCACGAAGTTCCGGGACCACCACCTTTCCGGTGGAGACGATCAGTTCCACGCTGCTGCCAACAGCGACGCTTTGTCCGGGAGCCGGGTTGGAGTTGATGACAATTCCGGCCGGGACCGTGGCACTGTTGGCGGTGGTGGTGGACGGGGCGCCCACCAGGCCGACCTGGCGGAGGATGTCACGCGCAGCCGCCTCGGTCTTGCCGGGGAGGCTGTCGGGGACCTTCACTGAACTGGGGCCGTCCGAGACGTTGAGGATGACCTCGGCCCCCGGATCCAGCGAACCACCCGCCGCGGGATCCGTCCCGATCGCGGTCCCCTTGGGAACTGTGTCGTTGGCGGAACGTGCAATCCGGGGCCTCAGGCCGGCGTTGTACAGCTCCTGCAACGCGGCTGTCTCCGTCATGGACGCCACCGCCGGGATGGACACCTTGGGCGGCGCGGGGGCTGGCCGGTTGACCGTTTGGTACAGCCACAGCCCGCCGCCGGCGAGGATCAGGAGGGTGAAGATGACCAGCGTCGCGATCCAGGCACGACGCCGGGACTTCTGCCGCGTGCTCGGCTCACGTTCCGTGGCGAGGCCCAGCGGGAGCACGCCGGCCCCATACGCGTCCGCCCCGTGCTCGTCGGCCAGTTCCACCGGGGCTGCTGCTCCGCCGTCGTCATGGTAAAGGTTGGTGGCAGCGAGCCGCCCGGTCGGGGCATCGTCAAGGAAGCTTGCCCCTGCGGCGGCGAATGCCTCGGTGGGCGGCTGTGCCTGCGGAACGTGGTCATTGGGATCGGTGGGCGCCTCTGACGCCGCTACGGCCGGCACGGGAACACCGGCCTTTGCAGCGCGCAGGGCACGTCGGAAGGACGCCGCGTCCTGGAACCTGTCGGTCCGGTTCTTTTGCAGGGCCTTGGCGAGGACGGTATCCAGCGCCGGCGACACATCCGGATTCAGGCTGCTGGCCGGCTCCGGGATCTCGCGAACGTGCTGGTAAGCCACGGAAACCGGGCTGTCGCCGACGAACGGCGGCCGCGAAGTCAGCATTTCGTACAGCAGGCACGCAGCGGAATAGAGGTCGCTGCGGGCATCCACGGTCTCGCCCCGGGCCTGTTCCGGCGAGAGGTACTGGGCCGTTCCCACCACTGCCTGCGTCTGGGTCATGGTGGCGGAGGAATCGGCGATGGCCCGGGCAATGCCGAAGTCCATCACCTTCACCGAGTTGCTGCCCGGGCAGTACATCACGTTGGCCGGTTTGATGTCCCGGTGCACGATGCCGGCCTTGTGGCTGTATTCAAGGGCTGCCAGGACGCCCAGGCAATAGTCGATCGCCTGGCTGATACTGACCTCGTTGCCACGGATCAATTCACGCAGGGTCCTGCCCTCAACGAATTCCATGACAATGTAGGGCACGCGTACGTCTTCGGTGGAACCGTCGTTGACCACGTGCTCGCCGGTATCGAAAATCGCCACGATCGACGGGTGGTTCAGGGCTGCCACCGCCTGCGCCTCACGTTTGAAGCGTGCCTGGAACTGCGGATCCCGGGCCATGTCCGGCCGCAGCAGCTTGATGGCAACGGTCCTGCCCAGGCGGGTGTCAGTGCCCCTGTAGACGTCCGCCATGCCGCCGCGGCCAATGAGGTTCCCCAGCTCGTAGCGCCCGTTCAGGACGCGCCGGTTATCCACCGGAAGGCTGTCCTCCCGGTGCAACGGTGTGCGTGGTGACTCATTCACTGGTGGTCCCGACAATCAGGGTGCGCAGGTAGGAGGCATTCCGGGCGCTTGGCCGGCCGCGCAGGTTGCCAGGGGCGAGATGGGTGTCGGGCCAGCCACGGGAGAGGACGACGTGGGGGCAGGGCTCGGTGCCGTGGTGGTGGGCGCAGGGCTGGGAGCGGTCGCATAGACCACGGTGATCAGCGAACCCTTGGGCACCGTCCCGGTGGGGTTGAGCTCCAGCACCGTTCCGGGCGTCTCCGTGCTGCTCTCCTGCGGAACTACGGTTACCTGGAGCCCCATGCCTGCAAGCGCAGCCTGGACCTGCCGGTAGTCCTTGCCGAGGTACGCGGCCGGAATGACGTTGACCGTGGACTGGGTGGGCGGCGTGGTGGGCGTGGGGGTCGGCGTGGTGCGGGTCTGCGTCGGCGTTGCGGACGGCGTGGTCCGCGTGGGCGTAGCGGACGACGGCGGTGCGCTGCTGGCTGTGGCGCTGGCGCTGGGATTCCCGGCCGGCGAGAAAAGTCCCGCCTGGTTCAGGAGGAAGCCCACCAGGGCGAAGAGCAGCAACAGGATCAAGGCGACCAAAGGCCAGGTCCAGGGGCTGCGGCGCTTGCGCCGGGGCTCATCGGAGGGCCCGTCGTCGTACGTCTCTTCCTCCTGGTCCCAGTTGCGCTCGGCAGCCAATGCGTTGGCGCGGGCAAGCGGCCCCTGCGCCCGCTCCGCGTCGTCCGCGGACGCGGCGTGGGCACCGGCAGCCATGGCTGCGGCCGCTCCTGCTGCGCCCGCACCCATCACCGGCAGTGCCGAGGTGGCGGTAGGGGCTGAGTCGCGCTGCGCACCAATCACGCCGGTGGGGGCGGTGGCGGTGTCAACAGGAGCCGTGATGGGTCCCGTCCCGGCGTCGAAAAGCAGCATGCCCGGCACCGCGGCGCGGGCGGCATTCACATCTCCGTTGCGGATGGCCTCCGCTGCTTCGGCAAGCTTGATTGCATTCGCCGGCCGGTCCTTGGGGTCCTTGGCCAGCATGGACATCAGGAGCGCCCGGACCGGCGCCGGCAAGCTCTCGGGAAGCGGCGGCGGGGCGTCGTTCACCTGGGCCAGCGCAATCGCGATCTGCGATTCGCCGGAGAAGGGACGGTGGCCGCTGAGGCACTCGTAGCCGATGACGCCGAGGGAGTAGATGTCCGAGGAACCGGTGGCGGTCTGGCCCGTTGCCTGTTCGGGCGCCAGGTACTGCGCGGTTCCCATGACCTGCCCGGTCTGGGTGAGCGGCACCTGGTCGGCGAGGCGGGCGATGCCGAAGTCGGTGACCTTGACCCGCCCGTCCGGGGTGATCAGGAGGTTGCCGGGCTTGACGTCGCGGTGGACCAGGCCCTGGGCGTGCGCGACCGCCAGGGCGCGGGCGGTCTGCGCGATGATTGACAGCGTACGGTCCGGCGAGAGCACCTGTTCGTGCTCGATGATGCTGCTCAGCGGCTGCCCCGGGACCAGCTCCATGACCAGGTAGGCCGAGCCCTCCTCCTCGCCGTAGTCGAAGACGTTGGCGATCCCCACGTGGTTCAGCAGGGCGGTGTGGCGGGCCTCAGCGCGGAAGCGCTGGAGGAATCCCGGGTCGCCGGTGTACTCCTCCTTCAGCACCTTGATGGCGACGATGCGGCCCAGGACGAGGTCTTTGGCCTTCCACACTTCCCCCATGCCGCCGATCGCAATCCGGGTGGTCAGCTGGAATCTGCCGCCGAGGGTGATTCCCGTTGTAGGCCTCACTTATTCAACACCGCCTCAAAAATCTTCTTCGCGTTGGGACTGGTCAGCTTTGCTCCCGCGTAGATGTCTACGCCTTCCATGACGATCGTGACGCTGACCTTCGGGTTGTCAGCGGGGGCGAACCCGGTGAACCACGAATTGTTGGTTCCGTTTCCGAGTTCGGCGGTGCCGGTCTTGCCCGCGACCTGGACGCCGGGGACGGCGGCGCCCTTGGCAATACCGTCTGTCACCACGCTGGTCATCCATTCCGTGATCTGCTTGGCAATTTCCGGGGTGGTGGACGTCCTGAGCTGTGACGGCTGCGGCTCGTCAATGACCCGCAGGTCCGGGGAGCGCAGGGTCTTGATGAGGCTTGGTGCCATCTGGGCGCCCCCGTTGGCAATGGCGTTCGTCATCATGTTGACCTGCAGCGGCGTGACCCGGACATCCTTCTGGCCGATGGCGGACTGGGCCAGGCCGGGAGCGTCGAGTTTGTCGGGGAACCCGTTACCCGACGCGTGGCCGAGCTTCAGCTGGCCCCCGACGTCCTCGCCGAACCCAAACTTCTTGGCCTGCGCGGCGATGGCGTCACGGCCCAGGTCCAGGGCGATGCTCGCGAAGGGCGTGTTGCAGGACTGCTGCAGCGCGAACGCGAACGAGGCGGTGTCCCTGGTGTAGCAGTTGCCGCCGGCGTAGTTGGGCAGTTTGTACTGGATGCCGTCAAAGGGCATCTCGGCAGGGTTGGGCAGGACGCTGTCCTTGTTGTACTTCCCGGAGGCCAGTGCCGCGGCGGTGTCCACCAGCTTGAAGACCGAGCCCGGGGCGAGCAGCTCGCCGGTGGGGCCGCTGACGTTTTGGTTGAGGTTGATGCCCGGCACCTTGACCAGCTCGTTGATGTTGGCGTTTTCGGCCTTGGCATCCTGGGTGGCCACGAGGTTCGGGTTGTAGGACGGCTTTGAGGCCATGGCCAAAATGGCGCCGGTCTTGGGATTGGTGACCACGATCGAGCCGCGCTGGCCGTCAGGAATCAGGCTGTACGCGAGCTGCTGGATCTGGGGATCGATGGTCAGCTCCACTGACGCGCCCTTGGGCTGGTTGCCCAGGAAGAGCTGGCCCACCCGGTCAAGGAAGAGCTGGTCGGAGTTCCCTGCCAGCTCAGCGCCCATGGTCTGTTCCAGACCTGTGGCTCCGTAGTTCTTCGAGAAGTAGCCGGTGATGCCGGCGTACAGTTCCGGCTGCGGGTAGGTCCGCTGGAACTTGCACGTTTCCGAACCCGTTTCCGTCGACTCGGCCACGGGAGTGCCACCGACGATGATGGCACCGCGGTCGTTGCAGTAGTTCTGCAGGATGGCGCGCTGGTTCAGCGGATTGGTCTTGAGGTCGTCGGCGCCCACCACCTGCACATAGCTGATGGCACCAAAAAGCAGCGCAAACATGGCAACTGCCGCTACCCATGAGTGTCGAATTGCCTGGTTCATGCCTGCTTCACCGCCTCGGTTGGAGTGTCAATACCGTTTGCCGCCGCCGCACCGGCGGGTGGGAGCGGGGTTGTGTCCACCGGCCCACGGGCAGCATGGGAAATCAGCAGGAGCAACCCCACGATGATCCAGTTGGCCAAAAGGGAGGATCCGCCGGCCGCCAGGAACGGGGTGGTGAGCCCGGTCAGCGGGATGAGGCGCGTGACGCCGCCGATCACCACGAAGCACTGGAGGGCCACGGCAAGGGACAGGCCGCAGGCAAGCAGCTTTCCGAACGCGTCGCGGGTGCCCAAGGCTGCGCGGAAGCCGCGCGTGACGAACAGCAGGTAGAGCAGGACGATGGCGAACAGCCCAATCAGTCCCAGCTCCTCGCCCAGCGAAGCGATGATCATGTCACTGTTGGCGAATGGGACCAGGTCCGGGCGGCCCTGGCCGAGGCCGGTACCCACCAGCCCGCCGTTGGCCATGCCGAACAGGCCCTCGATGACCTGCCGGCTGCCGTTCTCGTAAACGTCGGGGGAGAAGGCGTTCAGCCAGCCGTAGACTCGCTGCTGCACGTGGGAAAAGACCTGTGCCGCCACGAAACCGCCGCCCAGGATCAGCGCCAGTCCGATCACCACCCAACTGATCCGGCTGGTGGCCACGTAGATCATCACGATGAACAGGCCGAAGAACAGCAGGGACGAGCCCAGGTCGCGCTGGAACACCAGCACGCCGATACTGACCAGCCAGGCCGTGACCATGGGACCCATGTCCTTGAACCGAGGGAACTGCATGGGGCCGATCTTCCGGCCCGCTAGCAGGATCAGGTCCCGGTTGGACGAAAGATACCCGGCAAAGAATATGGCCAGCGTAATCTTGGCGACCTCGCCCGGCTGGAACGTCATCGAACCGAACCGGATCCATACCCGGGCGCCCAGGATTTCACCGGCACTGATTCCCGGGACAAGCGGCAGGATCAGCAAAAGGGCCGAAGCGGCCAGCGAAATGAAGGTGAACCGCCGGAGGATGCGGTGGTCCTTGAGGAAGAACACCACCGCAATGGCAACGGCCATGGCAATGAGGGTCCACCGGAGCTGGTTATTCCCGGTGTCCTCGCCCGGAGCGTCCAGGCGGTGGATCATCGCCAGCCCCAAGCCGTTCAGTGCAATCACGATCGGAAGTATTACCGGATCTGCATATTTAGCGCGGAAACGCAGGACGCCGTGGAAAATGAGCGCGGCCACTGCCAGGAGGCTGGACTGGAACCAGAAGTCGGAGTCGAACGCCTTTTCCTGGTCCACGCCCACCATCATGTTGGCGCCGATGCCGACGGCGAGGGCCAGCAGCAGCAACGCAAGTTCGACGTTGCGGCGAGGCTTGGGCATGGTGCTTACCTGGCTCATTTGGCCGCCTCGCAGGTGATGGTCGGAGTGGGTGAGGGGGACGGGGCTGGCGGCGCTGGCGCGGGTGCATCGGTTGCCGGCGGCGGGGCGGCCGCGGTGGCCGGAGGTGCGCTGCCAGGGGGCGGGGTCGCGGAAGCGGAAACCTTGGGGCACTCCTCCTCGGGGGAAGTGGTCCCGGTCAGCTCCAGGTTCTTGACGATGCGCTGGGCGTCGTAGAGGTCATTGGCCGGGACCGTCTGGCGGACCCGCTGCTGCGAGAAGGGTGGAAGGGAATCCATCCGGATGTCCGTCACCGCTTCGAGGGAGGACAGCTGGATGGGACCCAGCCGCTGGGACACACCGTTGTAGATGGCCACGCGTGAATCGAACTCGCCCACGTAGTAGCGGGTCTGGGTCCAGGCGTAGCCAAGCCAGAGGCCCACCGCCACTACGACCAGCACGGCGGCCGCAATGGACCAGGTCAGCCAGCGGCGTGGACGCAGCGCCGGCAGCGCGTCCTCTCCGTCGGAAGGTTCCGCCTTGTGGGTGAGCAGCGTGGCGGCGCGGCGGGCCACCGTCCGGCCTGCCACCGTGGGAATGGAGCCGGACTCGGCGGCAGCGGCGGCGGCGCCCACCAGCTCGTGCGGGCGGGAGGCAAGTTCCTCCCGCAGGACCTCAGCCGAGAGGTGCTCGCCAAGATGGGGGTCTGTGCTTCCGGATTCGCCCTGGCCGGCTTCGGCGGCGTCGCCATCTGTCGGTTCCTTGGCCGGGCCGGAACCGGGAGCAGCGTCCCCGGAACCGGGAGTGGTATCCCCGGGGCCGGAGACGGGTGTTTCCTTGGGATCCTCCGCGGCGGCTTCCGTTGCAGCGGCGGCAGGGGCAGCCTCTGCCGCGGCAGCGGGCTTGCTGCCCTGCGCCGGTGGGATGATTTCGACGGCGGCCGTGCTGACGTCGTCGGGCGTTTCCTCCACGATGTCCACCATGACCACGGTGACGTTGTCGGGGGAGCCGGCCTCGAGGGTCAGCTCCACCAGGGTTTCGGCGCACTCGTGCAGGTTATGGGTTTCGCGGACCGTCCGCTCCACTGCGTGCGCGGCAACGTAGTTCAGGCCGTCCGAGCACAGGAGCCAGCGGTCCCCGGGCCGGGCGTCGAGGGTGTCCAGGTCCAGTTCCGGGCTGGCGTCGACATCGCCAAGGACGCGCATGAGGACATTCTTGTGGGGGTGCGTTTCGGCTTCTTCAGGCCGCAGCCTGCCTTCGTCGATGAGCCGCTGGACGAAGGTGTGGTCCACGCTGACCTGCTTGAATTCACCGTCGCGGAGCCGGTATGCGCGTGAATCACCGATATGGGCGAAATGCAGCTTGCCCTGGGCCAGCAGGAGGGCGGTGACGGTGGTGCCCATACCCGCCAGCTTCGGATTGATGTGGACCAGCTCGGAGAGGAGGGAATTGGCGGTCTGGATCTCGTCCGCCAGGATCGTCCCGGCGTCGTCACCATGGTCCGGGCTGTCCAGGTGGATCATGTCCAGGACGGTTGCGGCCGAGGCGACGTCGCCGCCCGCATGTCCTCCCATGCCGTCCGCGACCACGGCCAGGTGTCGGCCGGCATAGGCGGAATCGTCATTCTTGGCACGTATCCGGCCAACATCCGACCGCGCGGCGAAGCGCATGATGAGGGGCCGCTGCGCCGGACTGGGGCCGGTTGCGGGGCTTTCGGGAACGGCCACGGTTACGGCCTCAATTCAATGACCGTCTTGCCGATTCTCACGGGTACCCCTGGCTCGACAGGCAGGGCACGGGTAAGTTGCTGGTCTCCCAGATAGGTTCCGTTGGTGGAGCCGAGATCCTCGATGAACCAGCGGCTTCCCTGCGGAAAAAGCCTGGCATGGCGGCCGGAGGCGTAATCGTCCTCGAGTACCAGGGTGGCTTCCTGGGCGCGTCCCAGCAGGATGGGGCTCGCTGCCAGTGGAAGGGTCCGGCCCTTGAGCGGTCCTTCCAGCACCACCAGTTGCCGGGCCTGCTGTTTCACGGGCTGCGGCGGCGTTTCGGCCAGTTCGGGGTTTCGCCGGAGCTGGCGGGCAGTGGGTGCGCCGGCCGCAGCCTTGCGGCCGAGCATCAGGTCCCGGCGCATGGCGGAAACGATGCTGAAGATCAGGACCCAGAGGAGCAGCAGGAAACCGAACCGCAGCGCGGTGATGGTGAGGTCGCTCATGCGTGGCCACCCTGGTTGGCAGGAAGCAGGCGGAAGATGATCTTTGTCCGTCCCATCGTGATGGTGGAGCCGTCAGTGAGTTCGGTGCTTCCGGAGACTTTTTGGCCGTTGACATAGCTGCCGTTGGTGGACCCGAGGTCCACGGCGCGGGTGACCCCATTCTCCGTGCGGATCTCCAGGTGGCGCCGCGAAACGCCCGTGTCTTCGATGAGGATGTCTGCCTCGGATGACCGGCCCAGGACAATGGAGGGGGCGTTCAGCGAATAGCGCTGCCCGTCAATATCCAGCACCGGCTGGAGCCTGACCGGCTGCCGGATCGGAGCCGCCGGAACGTTGGGCCGGGGCTGGGCGGCGCCGGAACCCTGGGACTTTTCGGTCGAGGAAGCTACTTCAAAGTCACCGGCCCGGAGTTCCGCGTCACGACGGAATGAAATGCGGACGGGACCCTGGAGGGTGTAGCCCTGGCTGCGGACGTGGTTGATGACGACGTCGCACAGCTCCTCGGCCAGCGGCGTGCCCCATTCCTGTGCCCTGCCGAAGTCATCGTTGCTGAGCTGGACGTCGAAGACATTGGGCACCAATGTGCGTCCGGCGGCCACGGTGAGGGCCTTGTGGTCCACCTCGCGGCGGAGCCGGCTGGCGATCTCCACCGGCTCAACCTGGGCTTTGGAACCGGTGGAGAAGACGCCGCGGACGGCCTTTTCAATGCCACGTTCAACCTTGTCCAGCAGACCCATGGTGCTTCTCCTTTCCCCCCGGCTCCGGGGCAGTCGTTGTTGCCGGCCGCATCTGCGGGGCAGTCCACCGCCGTGCGGGGATGCCCGCCGGACGTGGCCGCTCCTACATCCGATACTAATGGCCAGCCCTGCGAATGACCTTAATCAACAACGGCCGGGCGCCGGCAAAAGTTCGGAACTGTGACCGTCCCCGGCGGCTATGGGGCGGCCAGCCCGGGGCGGTTGCCGCCCGAAAGTTGCATGGTTCCACACGATTCAAGAACGGTTCGGGAGGCCTGTGGAAGGGCGGCGCACGGCCAATTGGTAATTTGCGGCATCTGTCCGTTATGCTTGATCTCGCTGCTTTTACGAGGCACGGAACGGGAAACCGAAACGGCTGCGTGGGAGAAGTTGCGCGCGAGTGGCGGAACGGCAGACGCGCTGGCTTCAGGTGCCAGTGTCCGAAAGGGCGTGGGGGTTCAAATCCCCCCTCGCGCACGCAAGTGGAAGAGCCCCGGTCTTAGGACCGGGGCTCTTCTGCGTTTCCCGCAGGCAACCTTCTAGCTGGACGGGCGCGCCGAAGCCTTGAACCGGCGTCGTGAGTTGGCCAGGTGGCTGCGCATCGCTGCCGCCGCGGCAGCTTCGTCGCCGTCGGTGATCGCCTCGAGGATGGACCGGTGCTCCTGGACCACCTGGTCGAAATGGTCCCGGGCGTAATGCTCGACGCCGGTCATCAGGCGGGTGCGCGGCATGGCAATCATTGTTTGCCCCAGCGCAGCCAGGCAGTCGGAGTAATACGGGTTGCCGGAGGCTGCAGCCACCGCCCGGTGGAACTCGAAATCCGATTTCATGGCATGGGCGGGGTGGCCGGCGCTTTCGGTGAAGGCATCCAGTGCCGTGACGACCGCCCGCAGCTGCCGGTCCGTGCGGTTCCGGGCCGCCAGCGCTGCAGCTTCTGTCTCAACCCCCATACGGAAGGCCAGCAGGTGCAGCCTGTCCTCCGTGGTGGCCACCGGCCGGACGCCCGGCACCGGCAACGGGCCGTCCGACGGCGGCGTGAGGGCGAAGCTGCCCCGCCCCCGCTCGGTTTCCACAAGCCCCTCGGCCTGCAGCCGGGTCAGCGCCGCACGGACCACCGTCCGGCTCACGCCAAACTCACTGATCAGGGTGTTTTCGCTGGGCAGCTTTTCACCCGGCTGGATCACGCCGTCGACAATGCGGTTGCGAAGGTCAGCGGCAAGGTCCGCGGTGAGGTTCCGGCTCATGGCTCAAGGTTACGGCTTTGGGGTTAGGCGCCGAATTCCACGCTCTCGGTGGTCCAGGCGCGCGCCTGGTCGCTGAGCGTCACGCCAAGGCCGGGGCGGTCCGGGACGATCATGCGCCCGTCCTTGGTTTCGAGGCGCTCGTTGAACAGCGGATCCAGCCAGTCGAAGTGCTCCACCCACGGCTCCCGCGGATAGGCAGCCGCGAGGTGCAGATGGATTTCCATGGCGAAGTGCGGGGCCAGGCCCAGTCCGCGCTCGTCCGCGAGGGCAGCGAGGCGGAGGAACTGGGTGATGCCGCCGACGCGGGGGGCGTCGGGCTGGATGATGTCGCAGCCGTTGGCCGCGATGAGGCCCTTGTGTTCGGCCACCGAGGCGAGCATTTCTCCGGTGGCGATGGGCGTGTCCAGGACCTGGGCCAGGTGGGCGTGGCCTTCGAAGTCGTAGGCGTCCAGCGGCTCCTCGATCCAGACGAGGTCGAACTCCTCGAGCCGGCGGCCCATGCGCAGGGCGGTGGCGCGGTCCCACTGCTGGTTAGCGTCCACCATCAGCGGAACATCCCAGCCGATGTGCTCCCGGATACCGGCAACGCGGCGCAGGTCCTCCTTGCTGTCCGGGAGGCCTACCTTGACCTTGATGCCGCCGATGCCTTCCTCGATGGACTGCGTGGCGCGTGCTTTGACCTCGTCCAGGGTGGCGTTCAGGAAACCGCCTGAGGTGTTGTAGGTCCGCACGGAGTCGCGGTAGGAGCCGAGGAACTTTGCCAGCGGCAGGCCGGCGCGCTTTGCCTTGAGGTCGTACAGAGCGATGTCGACGGCGGCAAGGGCCTGGGTGGCGACGCCTGACCGTCCCACGGACGCGCCTGCCCAAAGGAGTTTGGTGTAGATCCTGGCGATGTCGTTAGGGTCCTCGCCGATGAGGCCTTCGGCAACTTCCTTGGCATGCGCGTACTGGGCCGGTCCGCCGGCCCGCTTGGAGTAGCTGAAGCCAATCCCTGAATGGCCCAGTTCGGTGGTGATTTCGGCAAACAGGAAGACCACCTCGGTCATGGGCTTCTGCCGGCCGGTAAAGACCTTGGCGTCACTGATGGGAACGGCGAGAGGGAGGTGGGCGGTGGACAGCTTGACGTGCCGGATCAGGTCGACGGTGCTCATGGGTTCTCCTCGTGGCGGTGGGCGGGCTTCCTTGCCTGCCAACCAATAATACAAGTGTAAAACTTGTATTACAAGTACGTCCCAAATGGTCCCCGTCATGCCTTCGGAGTGGTGTTGCGCGACAGTCCGAAAAGGATGAGCGCTGCGAACGCCGCCCCGGCGCAGATGCCGAACACGCCCTGGTACCCGAGTCCCATGCCCGGTCCGGCCGCGATGATCACGCCGGAGACTATCGCTCCGATGCGCCTGGTGTTGGTGAACAGGCCGGACGCGAACCCGGGCCCGGGTATCAGGTCCTGGAACAAGGTCAAGCCGATGCCCGCAACGGTGCCAAAGAACCAGGCGTTGAGCGGTTGGACGGCGATCAGTAGCACGGGCCCCGACAGTACGGTCATGGCAGCGTAATAGGCAACGCCGGCGATGCAGCCGGTCGCGAGGATTGCCTGGCTGGAAAACCGGCGGCTCAGTTTTCCGATAAGAAGCAGTGCAGGAATCTCCAGCAATGCGGAGATTCCGAGCGCGACGCCTGACCATATCAGCGGGAGCCCGAGGCGATCGGTGACAAAGAGTCCCATGACCGATACCGCGGCACTGTTGGTCGCCTGCAATGCCACGAAGCCGCCGACAATGAGGGCAACAGCCGCGCGGCGGACCGGTTGCCCGCCGGCGTGGAGCGTCGGATCCGGGTCCGGATCCACGCTCTTTGCTGCGCGGCGCTTGGCGATCATGCCGGCGGTTGTGGCGATGTTGAGGAGTGCGATGACGGCCAGCGCCGGAAGGATCGCACGGTTTCCCAGCGCATCCATGATGAAGGTGGCCAGCGGCGGACCGGCTACCCAGGCGAAGGACACGATGGCGCGCGTGTTGATCACCGCGGAAGGGGCAGCCTTGGCATGCTTCATATCGGCGAACAGGAGGGACACTCCGACGCCCGCGGGACCGCCGAGGACGACGAGGGCCACCACCGCAACCGGAAGGGCTGTGGTTATGGCGAGGGTTCCGGCGAGGGCCAGGGTAAGGGCTCCGCATACGAGGAGGGGCAGGAGGTAGTCCCTCCTCCTGTCGGCCCACGACGGTATTCCCAGCGCGGCGACGAATCCGCTGGCGTTATAGACGCCGAGGACCCATCCGACGTCAGCCGGGCCGGCATCGTATAAACCGACGAGCAGCAGTGCGAATTGCAGGCCCCAGCATAGTGCGGCGGACGATGTCAGCAGGGGAGTCGCAGCGGTGGCCACAGTGGATTCCGTGCCATGCTGCCGATGGGTTCCGGCTGGCTGGTCTTGTCCTGTCCGCACGTTTTCTCCTATTTTGGCGATACGTTCCTTCGCCCCACGCCATAGTAGGAAGGTGCAGCCCCACGAGGGAGGGAATGCTGATACCTTCCTCGGGCCGCCGAACAGTGCATTTCAGTGCCGCAGCGTGGCCAGTCCGGAGATCAGTGCGGTGAGGCCCAGTTGAAAGGCGGTGTCTGCCTGCCGGCCACCCTGGGAAGACGCGGAGGAGCTCCGGACGGCGGCAGTGAAGTGTGGGGTGGACTCTGCCATGGACCCGGAATCGAAGATGTCCTCCGGGGCCGTGACGTCGTATGCGGAGCCGAAAATAAAGGACTCCAGCGCCACGATGGCGGGAATGATGCGCTCCTGGGGGAATCCGGCGTCGGAGAATCCCTTGCTGACCGTCTCGTACATGGCAAGGGTCTGCGGGGCATCCGTTACCGGCAACACGGCAATGACGGGGATGAGGGGAGTATGTTCGGCGAAGACGTCCCGGTAGCTCCATGCCCAGGTGTGCACGGCATCTTCCCAAGTGCCGCCCTCAAAGCCTGAGACGTCCACCAGCGACATGAGGTGATCCTCCACCAGCAGCAGGACGTCCTGTTTCGATGCCACGTGGTTGTAGAGGGCGGAGGGCGCCACATCCAGCACCTTGGCGAGGGCGGCCATGGTCAGTCCGTCGTACCCCTTGCGTGCGACCAGCTCCAGTGCCGCCGCCGTGATCCCCGCCTTGTCCAGCACTGCCGCCGAGGGCCGGCCCGCCCGCCTCCTCTGCGCTCCGCCATTGCTGGTGGTGCGCCCCTGTGCGGCTGATACTGCCGGCATTCCTGCCCTTTCGTCGTCGTCCCCTGCATTATTCCATTCAGCACTTCCGCTGCCGGGAGGCACCGGCTATAGTTCTTACTAAATGAACGGCATTCATTTAGTGGTCCCCGTCACGTTGGGCCGCAGAGAGGACATCATGCTGAACCTGAACCGCGACGTTGTGGTCGTTGGAGCCGGGCCGTCCGGACTCACCGCCGCCCGCGAACTGAAGAAGGCCGGACTCACCGTCGCCGTGCTTGAGGCGCGCGACAGGGTGGGTGGCCGCACGTGGACCGACACCGTTGATGGAGCGATGCTCGAGATTGGCGGCCAGTGGGTTTCCCCGGACCAGACCGCCCTCCTGGGACTCCTCCGGGAACTGGGCCTGGAGACCTACCCGCGCTACCGCGACGGTGAATCCATCTACATCGGCTCGGACGGCACCCCCGCGCGCTACACGGGTGAGACCTTCCCGGTGGACCCGGACACCGCCGTCGAAATGGACCGGCTGGTGGCGCTGCTGGATGGCCTCGCCGCGGAGGTGGGACCCACCGAACCTTGGGCCCACCCCAAAGCGCGTGAACTGGACACGATCTCCTTCCATCACTGGCTCCGGCAGAACTCCGCCAATGAGGAAGCCTGCAGGAACATCGGCCTGTTCATCGCCGGTGGCATGCTCACCAAGCCGGCGCACTCCTTCTCCGCCCTGCAGGCGGTCCTGATGGCCGCTTCGGCCGGCTCCTTCACCCACCTGACGGACGAGGACTTCATCCTGGACCGCCGCGTGGTTGGTGGGATGCAGCAGGTGTCCCTGCTGCAGGCGCAGGAGCTGGGTGACGACGTCGTCCTTGATTCGCCGGTCCGCACCATTAACTGGGAGCCGGACGCGGACGGTGGCCACCGCGTCACCGTCGAGTCGGACCGTGCCGCGGTCAACGCCCGGTTCGTCATCATGGCCGTGCCGCCCAACCTGTACTCCCGCGTCTCCTTCAACCCGCCGCTGCCGCGCCGGCAGCACCAGATGCACCAGCACCAGTCCCTCGGCCTGGTCATCAAGGTGCACGCCGTCTACAACACCCCGTTCTGGCGCGACAAGGGACTCTCCGGCACCGGCTTCGGCGCGGATGCCCTGGTCCAGGAGGTGTACGACAACACGAACCATGGTGACCCGCGGGGCACCCTGGTGGGTTTCGTTTCCGATGAGAAGGCCGACGCCGTTTTTGAGTTGAGCGCAGAGGACCGCAGGAAGGCCATCCTGGAATCCATCGCGGGCTACCTGGGCGACGAGGCCCTGACCCCCGAGGTCTACTACGAGTCCGACTGGGGCTCCGAGGAATGGACCCGCGGCGCCTACGCGGCCAGCTATGACCTCGGCGGCCTCCACCGCTACGGCAAGGACCAGCACGCACCGGTCGGCCCGATTTACTGGTCCTCGTCGGACCTCGCCGCGGAAGGCTACCAGCACGTGGACGGCGCCATCCGCATGGGCCGCATCACCGCCGCGCGCATCGCCGAGGTTGCCAAGGTCCCAGTGGCATCCGGCTGGTAAATAAGCATGCTTACTAATAGGCTGGCGGCGGGGAGTTTCCCCTACTTTCGACGAACGAGGTGAGGCATGACTGACGCGCAGAGCATCAGCAAGGTTACTGAGATCATCAACGATTCCAAGATCGGTATGGTCACCACCATCAACGAAGAAGGCGCCCTCGTCAGCCGCCCGCTGGCCGTCCAGGAGGTTAAGGACGACGGCGACATGTGGTTCTTCACCGGGCTCGGCACCTCGCAGGTCGCCCATGTCCGGGCTGATCCGCGCGTCAACGTCGCCTTCGGCAAGAACACTGAATGGGTTTCCGTAGCAGGGACCGCCGAGGTGGTCACGGACCGCGCCAAGATCCACGAAATGTGGAACCAGGTTGTTGAGGCATGGTTCCCGGACGGTCCTGACACCCCCGAGGTCTGCCTCCTCCGGGTGGACTCGGACTCGGCCGAATACTGGACCAGCCCGGGCGGCACTGCCGCTACGGTCCTGCAGTGGGTCAAGTCAAAGGTGACGAACAGCCGCATGAGCGTCGGCGAAAGCGGCACCGTGGAGCTGTAACACCGGCTATTGGCGGGGCGGGGCGGCTACGGCTGTCCCGCCCTTTCCAGTGCCTGCAGGACTGCCGGCAGGAGTACGTCATTGCGTCCCCAGACGGGATCCAGGATCTCCACGTACCAGGAATCAGCGAGCAGGAGGGCCAGCGCATCGTTGGTCTCCCCGGCCCAATCCTGGATTTGATCGTCTGTCACGGGATTTTCGCTGGACCCCAGCACTGTGGCGATCTCCGTTCCGGCCAGGGTCACGGGAATGGCGGCGCTGCTTGCCTCGCCCGGGGCATGGGCCACGGTTACGAGTTCGGTCCGGGTGGACAGCGCCAGCAAGCCACGCGCGGTTTCGGCGCCGCAGAATCCGGTGACGTACTGCCGCTGTGCGGCGCCATCGGCAAGGATGCCAGGCTGGGATTCCTTGGTGAACAGCCCGCTGCGGTTCAGCTCCGCCAGCGCTGCGGCGATCGGTTTGGTCTCGGCGTCGAAAACTGCGGCGAAATGCCCGGGCTGGTACGAACTCCCGCCTTCCAGCCACCGGGCCGTCAGTTCACCGGCAGCCTCCAGCGTGGTGGCTTGCCGCCAGACTCCCCGGTCTTCCAGGAGCCGGCCGTACTGGTCATGGGCAGGCAGTTCCTCAGGCTTCATCCTGGGATGCTATCGCCGGTCCTCGGGGGCAATCCAACCCCTTCGACACAGCAGTTAACGTCAACCGGCCCGCTCGGCCGGCAGCGCAGCAGGAATCCCCGCTGCCCGCTCGGCCGCTGCCAGGGAAGAAGCCAAGCTTCCGACGGCGGCCGGGTAGCCCGTGTGCGTGGCGGTCCGCAACTGGTCCGCGGTCCGCATGGCCTTGATCAGCGCGGACGTTTCCGGCAGCCGCACGTCGGTCAGCGCCGGATAGTCGATGCTGCAGCCGGGATCCAATTCGTAGCGCTGCCACCGGAGTATCAGCTCGTCATGCTGGATCCGGGCCGCTTGATGGGCGGACAGCTGCTCGCGGTGCTCCCGCCGGCCGGCGCGCCACGCCAGGATACGGGGGCTGGCCCGGTATGCGGCGGTGCCCGAGGCGGCAGCCGCCGCAGCCAGCACCAGTCCCGCCCATGGCGACGCCAGGGCCGGGATGACGAGTGCAGGAAGGGCCACGCAGGATCCGAGGAAAAGGTCCCAAAATAGCTGGTCCGGCGCCTGCGGTGCTTCACTTGCCGGCGCCATGGACCGGCGCCGTACAACGAACACGGTGGTGGCGACGCTGGCTACCAGCGCCGGACCGCACAGTAGGACCGCCCATGCACCTTGAAGCAGTCCCTGGTTCAGGGATTCCGCCAAGATGGACATCCTGTACCTCCCGCGCCCGCCATTCCCCGCTAAGACTTGGCCCCGGCCGGAAAGCACGGGGCTGGTCCTTCCATTGGACCGTCTTCCGGGCACAGCGTCAATGGCTGGGAAAAGGGGGGACTGACAGACCGGACGGCATGGCGGAGGGCGGTACCGTGGGACCATGCGACTCAAAATGTGCAGCATCCACGTCCAGGACCCCGCGGCCGCCCACGCCTTCTACACCGGCACACTCGGCTTCGACACCCTGATGGCCATGCCGGAGTACAACCTGTACATCATCAAGGACCCGGGAGCGGAGGACAGCTCGGTGGGACTGCTCCTGGAACCCAGCGACAATCCCATCGGCGCCAGCTACATGAACGCCGTCCGCGAGGCCGGCCTTCCTGCCATCGTGTTCGGGGTCCCCGATGTCCAGGCAGAGTATGACCGCCTGGTGGCAGCCGGCGTCAGCTTCAAGACGCCGCCCACCACTGATTCATTCGGGACCAGCGCCGTGTTCGACGACGGCTGCGGCAACTACATCCAAATCCACCAGGACTGAGGGGCCTGGCGTATTAGGCCTGCGCGCGGTCCTTCTTTGCCTGCTTCCTGGCAGCCTCGTCCTTGACCCGCTGGGCTTCGGCGCGGACGGCTGCGTGCGTGGCGCGCTCGGTGACCAGCCACTGCGGGGGAGCCTGCAGCAGCGCGGTGATCTCCGCCGTCGTCAGTGCTTCCTCGACGCCGCCGCGGGCCAGGCCGCTGATGGAAACGTTCAGCTTCTGGGCCACCACGGGGCGGGGGTGCGGTCCGTTGCGGCGGAGTTCGGCGAGCCATTCCGGCGGGTTGGCCTGGAGTTCGGCAAATTCTTCGCGGGTAATGGTTGAATCCTGGAACTCCTGCGGGGTGGCCGGCAGGTAGATGCCAAGTTTCTTGGCAACGGTGGCCGGCTTCATGGACTGGGAGTTTGCAGAGGTCATGCTTCAAGGGTATCCGGGCGGCGGGTACTGTGAAGACGTGCCCGCCGACAACACCCCCGCCCCTGATGCCCAGCCCGCCCCTGATGAGGCGGCCCCGCGGGTGCTGCGCATCGCGTATGTGGCAGGGGTGACGCCGGGCAAGTGGATCCGCCGCTGGGAAGAGCGGATGCCGCATATTCCCCTTGAAGCATTCATGGTCGACGACGGCGTGCAGCGCCAGGTGCTGGATGGCGGCCAGGCTGACATGGCCTTCGTCCGCCTTCCCATTGAGCGGGACGGACTCAGCGTGATCCCGCTGTACGAGGAGCAGCCTGTGGTGGTTGCCCCGAAGGGTCACGAAATTTCAGTGTTCGAGGAAGTGGCGCTTGCCGACCTCGCACGGGAGTCCTTCCTTGATCCTGAAACCCTGGGCGGACCGGATCCGGCGCTCCAGGTGGTGGCCTCGGGGGCCGGCCTGCTGATCCTTCCAATGTCAGTAGCCCGCCACTTCAACGTCAAGGACACCGTGGCGCGCAGGCTCACCGGAGCCGAGGCGACCGAAATCGCCCTGGCGTGGCCGGCAGAGTCAACCGATGACGTTCTGGAGGAATTCATCGGCGTGGTCCGCGGCCGCACCGCCCAGAGCTCCCGCCAGCCCTCCGCCCAGCCACAGAAGGTGAAGAAGGAACCCAAACCGGACCGCCGCGGTACTGGCACCAAGAAGGCACCCAAGGTGGCCCAGCGCTACGCCCCCAACCCGGACAAGGGCCGCGGCAAGGGGTCCCGCAAGAAGGGCAAGCGCTAGCCCAAGGGGCCCGCGCAAGGGCCGGACACTGCCCGGAAGCAGGGAAAGCCGGCTCCGCATTATGCGGAGCCGGCTTTCCTGTTGCTGCGTGGTGTTGGTTAGGTGTTTTGGATGTTGTCTTTGGCGTCGGTGGCGCTGTCTTTGACGTCGGTGGCGGCGTTTTGGCTTTCGGTTTTGACGTTGTGGGCGGCGTCGGTGGCGGTGGCTTTGACGTTGTCCATGGCTTCCTGGGCGGGTTCCTTGAGGTCCTGGGCCATGGTTTTAGCGGCGTCGGTGACCTGTTCTGCGAGGGGTTGGGCGGCGGTTTTGAGGTGGTCCGCGGCTTCGCGTTCCTTCTCGCTGGCCGGGATCAGGGAGGAGATGAGCATCCCGGCGCCGAAGGCGATGAGTCCGGCGGCGAGGGGGTTCCCGGCGGTTTTGGCTTTGACCTGGTCCGGGGCGTGGGAGACGGTGTGGCCGGCGTCGGAGAGTTTCGCGGAGACCGCGTCTCCTGCCTGGTGGAGGTTGTCTCCGGCGGTGTGCATGGCGTTGGTGGTGTGCCCGGCCCCGGTGGCGGTGGCGTCGTGGACGTTTGTGGTGGCGTGGTCTGCTGCGCCCATGATTTTCTCCTTCACGCCGGTCACGGCGTCGCGGACCTTGTCGGTTTGGCGGTGGACGATGTTGGACGGGGTGACTTTGTCGGCCACGGCGTCGACGTTGGTGCCCAGGCGTGCCCGGGTGGCTTCGATGTCTGCTCGGATGACGTCGGGGTTTTCGCTCATCGGTTTACCTCGCCTGGTTTGAGGGTGGGGGGTATTTCGGAGAGGGTTTCCCCGGTTTGGGGCAGTCCCTTGATCTGCTTGAGTTCTTTCCGGCCGATGGAGGCCAGGACCGCGGCGATGATCGCCCAGATGACGGCGACGATCAGCGCGGCCCAGCCCAGGGCCATGACGGCGCCGAGGGCCCACATCAGGGCCAAGGAGAGGAAGAGCAGGACGAAGTGTCCGCCGATCCCGGCGCCGGCGAGCATGCCGCCGCCCTTCCCTGCCCGGGTGGTGGTTTGTTTGAGTTCGGCCTTGGCCAGTTCCACTTCCTGGCGCATCAGGGTGGACAGGTCCCGGGTGACGTCCCCGAGCAGCTCACCGAGCGAGGCGTTCTCCGCCTTCAGGTGCGCCTCGGTAGCCGGCTCCGGTATCTGGCTGCTCATCACAGACCACCCGTGCCGTGGCGGCCACTGCCGTAGGTCCCGTCGGTTCCGGGGGCCTCTTCACCGGTGTAAACACCGTTTTCGGCGCGGAAGGGGTCGTCTTCGAAGCGCAGGGGAGTCTCCTCGGCAGTCCCCGACGGCAGGGTGCTGGTGGACACGGGCGCGGATCCGCCCACTGTGGGCTCATTGAAGAGGTCGTCGGTGCCGGCGGCGTATACGGTCTCCGGGTGCAGGGGTGCTGCCGGCGGTGACTGCGCGGCGCGGTGCTGGCCCGAACCCTGTGCGGGGCTGGTTGCAGGGCTGGAATTCAGTGCCTGCCCCTGCGCCTCTGGCGGGCCCGCGGTGAGGCCGCGGGTGAGGCGGCCTGCCAGGACGCCGGCGCCGGCGGCGAGGAGCAGGAAGGTTCCGGGCTTGTTGCGGGCGAAGCGCTGGACCTCGTTGAGGAGGTCGCCCGGTTCGCGGTTTTCGAGCCAGGTGGCCATCGAGGAGGTGCGCTCGGCTGCCTGGCGGACCAGGTCACCGGCCATGCCCTGCTGGTCCGGGGCGTTGGCCATGCTGTGCAGCTGGGTGGAGATGTTGCGGATGCCTTCGGCGGCTTTCTGCTGTTGGGTTCCTGCCTGGCTGGCCAGGCCTGACTTCGCCTGTCCCAGCAGGTCCTGCGCATTGGCCTTCGCCTCCTGCGCAACGTTCGCAGCCTCACCCTTGGCGGTCTGGGCCACCCCTTGGGCGGCAGCTGCGGCTTCGCCGGCAACGTTGGAGGCTTCATCCCTGGCGGCCTGCGTCTTGGAGCCACCGTCCGGGGTGGAGGGGTAGGAGGCGTACTGGGGGGCTGCCTCGGTTCCGCCATACGGATCGGCGATGGCGGGATCGTTGGTGGTGTGCGGGGTCTGGGGCCATTGGTTCTCTGTCATCTTCGCTCTCTTTCAGAAAGGGTTAGCTGGCGATCAAGAACCAGCAATGCTGGCGACTTAGTAAGCAAGGTTACTAATTAGATACTAAGCACACTTTCCATCTGGAGTGCAAGGGGTGTGGGTCTGGTTTCGGGAACCGGGAGCGCCGCGCGGACCCGGTGGCCGGCGGGGGATAGTAAGCCTACTTGCAAACATGTTGGTAAGCATGCTTATTGTAGAGGTGTAGCGACGCAGGGTGACCAGCATTTCGCCACCAATAGGAAGGCCGCGGCCGATGACCAGCAATCTCGATCCGGACGCCCGGAGCAGCTACCGCCTGATCACTTTGGCGGCGCGGCTGATCCAGCGGCGCCAGGACGATGCTCTGGCCCCCCTTGGCCTCACCCGTGCAGCCGTTATCGCACTGGAGGGCCTGACGGGGGGCCCACTGAACCAGGAACAGCTTGCCGACGCGATCAGGGTCCAGAGCCAGACGCTCGGCCGGGTCCTGACCCGCCTGGAAACCACCGGGCTTATCACCAGGACCCGCCGCTCCTCAGACCGGCGCCAGCTGAAGGTGGAGCTGACGGACGCCGGTGTTGCAGCCGTCGAAGCGGCGCGGCAGGCGGAGGTCAATGCCTATCCCGACGATCCGGATATCGGCTGGAACGTACTTCGGGAGGAGCTCACCAAGTTTGTCCGCGCCGTCCCGCTCAGCCGGGATACCGCGGTGGTCCCGTTCGCTCCGCCGGACCACCGCGCGGCGCACCGTCCCCAGGCCGGCCGGGCAGCCGGCATGCGGGGATGGGAACAGCCGCGCCAAAACTGACCGGCGAACGGCCTTATGCCCGGCAGGCGTCCTGCAGTGCCCTGAGGGAATCTGCGGGCACTTGGTCTCCGGATTCAGCAACCTGGCCCAACGGCGTCGTGATCTCCTCGGGCACCCCTGCCGATTTGGCGGCCGAGACCAAGCCAGCCAATGCCTTGCGGTCCTCCGCGCTGACCAGGCCGTCCTTGACCACTGCGCAGATTTGCCGGTTGACCTCCTGGGCAGCGGCCGAGGCAGCTTTGGAGGCGGCATCGCTGGCGGCGTTTCCTGCCGCGTCCCCCACTGCGCCGCATCCTGTCAGCAGGAGGGCGGCGGCCAGGGCGGTTGCGGGTACGACGGCGGGGCGGAAAGTCATGCCCCCAGCGTACCGGTGCTCCCTACCGCCGGGCCGGGACACCCAGGATGCTGTCCAGCAGCCCGTTCCGGAATTTGCCTTCGGGATCATGCCCGGCGGCAAACGCACGGAAATCTGCGAAGCGCGGATACAGGGCTTCCCAGTCATGGCCGTCGGGCGTGAACAGCTTGCCCCAGTGCGGCCTCGCGCCATAGGGGCGCAGGGCTTCCTCCAGGACTGGAAGGAAGGCTTCCACCTCAGCCTGCAGCGGCTTCCAGGTGAAGTGTAGTGCGACGCTCTGCTGGCGGTGGAACGGGCTGAGCCAGAACTCATCCGCGGCGCCGGTGCGTATCTCCGAGACGAACAGCAGCGGCGCGAGGCCTTCTGCCAGCGCGCGGACCGCCTGGAGGGCGGCCGGTGCGTGTTCGATGGGAAGGATGAACTCACTCTGGAGTTCGTCCCCGTTGCTCGGGGTGAACTCGTGCCTAAAGTGCGGCAGCCGGTCCAGCCACAGCCCGGGTTCGTCCAGCTGCGCTGTGCAGTTTTCCGCCGACATATCCGGCAAGGGGTGCCGGGGCTGCAGGGCGGCGGTGGCCCCGAACAAGCTGGGAAGCGGCAGCTCCCCGTCCAAAGCCTTGAGCCAGACCTGGTTGACGGCACCGCCTGCGTAGTCCGTGAACAGGCTCACGCTGTAGGCGGCCGACGCGATGGCCCTGAAATCGGCCAGGGCGTTGTCCCACGGCAGGTCTTCGAGGACCCGCTGGCGCATCCTGAAGCTGGGGCGGACCGCCAATTCCAGTCCCGTGACGATTCCCAGCGCCCCGATGCCCACCACGCTGGCCAGGAACTCGTCCCCGTCCGCGCGGGTCAGGGTTACCTGCTCGCCGGAGGCGCGCACCAGGTCGATCGATTCCACGGCGCCGGCGAGGGACTGGTTCTCCACGCCCGAGCCGTGGGTGCCGGTCTGCACCGCACCTGCCACCGAGATGTGTGGCAGCGAGGCAAGGTTGTGGATGGCGACGCCGGACTCCTCAAGTGTCCGGCACAGCGCCCCGTAACTGACGCCGCCACTGACGCGCACCGTGCCACGGCGAGGATCCAGCTCAACCCCCTGCGGCAGGGCATCAAGGAGCACGTGGACGCCCTCAGTGTCGCCCACGCGGTTGAATGAGTGCCGGGACCCCAGGGCCTTGACGCGTGGTGAAGCGGCCACGATGGCTGCCAGCTCCGCAACGGACTCCGGCCGCCTGACATCAGCGGAGGAGTATTCGAGGTTTCCTGCCCAGTTCTTCATCGAGTGGCTTTCGCTTGGCGTCGGTTTCCTCCCACTGTCAGCGCTCACAATCACGGCTGTCAAGGTACTTCCGCTGGCTGGGCGGGGCACCGGTGCAGGTCACAGGACCCAGTGGCCGGGCCGTGCCAACCCTGCGGGGAGGCGGGTGGCCGCGCTGCCGCGGCCCGCGGCCACCTGCGCCTGGGTGAGGAAGAGCGCACGGCTGAGGTCGGCGCCGTCGAGCCTTGCATCCCGCAGGTCCGCACCCAGCAGGTCCACCGCTGTCAGGTCTGCGCCGCGGAGGTCGGCGGCGATCAGGCACGCGCCGCGCAGATCCGCGCCGCACAGCACCACCCCGGCCAGGTGTGCTCCGGCGAGGTCGGAGCCGGGTGCCAGATGGGCGGGCTGCGGGGCATCGTCGAGGTACCCGGCGCGGACCTCCTCACTGACCCAGCGCAGGGCGTCGCCCACCTGCCGGTGAAGGGTCGCGACGTCGGCTGCCAGGACCTCGCCAAGGCCGCCTTCGGCGACCGTCCGGACGCTGGACTCCACCTGGCGCACCTCGTCGGCGGTGTCCGCGCTGTAGGCCGCCTCCTCAGCCTGGGCCAGGTGCCACAGCATTTCATGGAGCTGGCGCAGGATCCGGAAGGCCGCGAACATGTCCGTTGCCGTTTCCGGGTTCTCCCGCCAGGAGGTTCCGTTGAACAGCCGCCGGCTGACGGCCTGCCCCGCGCCGAAGCAGTCGAAAACCGTGCAGCCGGCAAAACCGCGGGCCCGGAGCCTGTCGTGGATGGTGCAGGAAAAGTCTGCAGCCAGGTTGGAGCACGGCGTGGCGGGCGGCTTGTCCACGGCAAAGTCTGCGGAACGGGCAAAACCGAAGGCCGTGCAGCACAGGGCAAAGCACTGCGAGCAGTCAGGCCGGAGGGCGGCCGGGTTGGCAAGGGGCCATGCCATGCGTCCAGACTACCCACCGTGGCCGGCTGGGGTCAGGCTCCTTTTCCTGCGGGTGTGGTGCGGGGCGGCGGGACACGGCGCCGGCCGGTGGCTTCGAAGGCCGCCGCCAGGCGGAGGAGCTCCGTGTCGCTGTAGGCCCTGCCGGCCATGGTGAGGCCCACCGGCATGGCGATGTCCGCCGCGAGGCCCATGGGGACGGTGACCGTGGGAATGCCGAGGTGCCGGGGGACCAGGTTCCCGTTGGACACCCAGACGCCGTTGCGCCAGGCGGTGTCCGCCGACGCTGGATTTGTGTCCGCGTCCACCGGGGCTACATCCGCGGCGGCGGGGAACACCACCGCGTCCAGGCCCAGCCGGTCCATCCATTCCTCCAGGTCCACCCGACGGGTCTCCTCGAGTCCGGCCAGGCCTGCGGCAAGGTGCGGAATGCGGGCGAGGTCGGGAACGCCGTGCTCCCGGATCCACGCGGGATAGTCGGCGATGTCGTCATCGAAGCCGTCGTAGCGGTCCGGCAGTGCGCCGTCGGGGGCGGGGAAGATGGCCGAGCCTTCGACGTCGGCCAGGCGGTTGAGCCGCGGGTCGCCGTTGGCGTCCAGGAAGTCGTTCCAGGCCCAGGCAGAGAGGTCCACGATCTCCCGGCGCAGGTACTCCGGGGGCACCAGGCCCCGGGTGGCGACGGTGGGCGCACCGGGCCGGTCTCCCTCGTAGTTGGAGACGACGGGGAAGTCCACCTCCACTACCTCGGCGCCGGCTGCTTCCAGGTCGCGGCGGGCGGCCCTCCACAGCTCCATGATGGACTCGCGTGTTTCGATCCGCTGCCCCGTTGGTCCACCAATGCCCGGGGCGTCGGCGGTGCCTGCCTGCGGATCGGCGTTGATGTACATCCGGGGCACCCCCAAACGCTTGCCTGCCAGTACGCCTGCCGCTGCGGCCGTGTCCGGAACGCCCAGGGCAACGTACGACGGCGGGCGCACAGCTGATGCCTTGGGCACCGTGATCCACGGCTGGACGCGCCAGAAATCGCCGCGGGCGTTGGCGTCGTCGGCCACCACGACGTCCAGGACCTCCAGCATGTCGGCCATGGTGCGGGTGTGCGGAACGACGACGTCCATGGTGGGAACGAGGGGCCAGTTTCCGCGGACGGAGATAACGCCGCGGGACGGTGTGTAGGCGCAGAGGGCGTTGTTCGACGCCGGGGCGCGGCCCGAGGACCACGTTTCCTCCGCCAGCCCAAACGCCGCGAAACTGGCGGCAGTGGCCGTGCCCGAACCGTTGGATGACCCGGAAGCGAAGGCGGCCGTGAGGAAATCAGCGTTGTAGGGGCTTTCCGCCCGGCCATATGCCCCGCGCTGCATGCCTCCGTTGGCCATGGGTGGCATGTTGGTCAGGCCGATCAGGACAGCACCGCCGGCCCTCAGCCGTTCAATCGTGAAGGCATCCTGCTGGGCCACCAGGTCCTTGAAGGCCGGTGATCCCGCGGCCACGGTCAGGCCTCTGACCTGGTAGCTGTCCTTTGCCGTGTAGGGGATGCCGTCCAGGGGGCCCAGGGTGAAGCCGGCAGCCCGCCGCCGGTCCGATGCCCGCGCTTCGGCAACGGCTTCCGGGTTCACCACGACAAGCGAGTTCAGGCATATTCCTGCTGAGTCATACTTCTCGATGCGCGCCAAGTAGAGGGTGACAAGTTCCTCACTGGTTACCTCTCCCGCTTCCAGGGCTGCCCTGAGTTGGCTGATGCCGGCCTCCACCACCTCGAACGGGCGGGAAGTGGCGGGCTGGGTGCTGGGCTCGGCCAGTTTCATGCTGCACCGCCCTTCTGCCGGGCCGGCTGCTGCTGGGTGATGCAGTGGATGCCTCCGCCGAAGGCGAAGATGTCCCGGGCGTCCACCAGTTCCACTGTTCGTCCGGGGTAGGCACGTTCCAGGATGCCGGCGGCGATGGCGTCATTGGGATCGTCGAAGGAGCAGAGCACCACCACATTGTTGCCGACATAGTGGTTGATGTAGGACCAGTCCACCCAGCCCTCGCCGTCCTTGAGCGTGGTGGGGGCGGGAACGTCGATAATCCGCAGGGGCCGGCCCTGGGCATCCAGTTGGCCTCCGAGAACGGCTTCCAGCTGGAGGTAGACCGCGTGGTCGGGGTGGGCGGGATCGTCCTGCCGGTGCAGCAGGATGGTGCCCGGTCCGGCAAAGGCGGCCACGATGTCCACGTGTCCGCGGGTGCCGAATTCGTCGTAGTCCCGGGTAAGGCCGCGCGGAAGCCAGATGGCCTTGGTGGTGCCCAGGGCTGCGTGGACTTCCGCTTCGACCGATTCCTTGGTGGCGCCGGGGTTGCGGCTGGGATCGAGCTGGACCGTCTCGGTCAGCAGCACAGTGCCTTCACCGTCCACGTGGAACCCGCCGCCCTCATTCACCAGGGAGCTTGGCCGGACCGGCGCATCGATGCAGGCTGCAACGCTCCGGGCAACGTTTTGGTCCCTGGACCAGGCGGCCCAGTGCTGCGCGCCCCACCCGTTGAAGATCCAGTCGACGGCGGCCAATGAACCGTCCGCCGTGTGGACAAAGGTGGGGCCACTGTCCCGCAGCCAGGCGTCGTCCAGTGGAATCTCCAGGACGTCGATGCCCGGGCCGAGCCATTCCCGTGCGGGAGTGGCGTCCCGCGGATCGGCGATGACGGTGACTGGCTCATACCGGGCGATGACCTGGGCCACCTTGCTCCACGCGGCCCGTGCCCGGTCCAGGGTTGAGCTTCCCACCGGCCCGAAAGTGTCGTTGGGCGGCGGGAAGGCCATCCACGTCCGCTGGTGGGACTCCCACTCTGCCGGCATGCGGGCTGCGGGCTCGGTGTGGGCGTGGCCGGGGGCGGCGCTGCCCGCGGCGGTGGTCGAATAAATGAATGCCATTCATTTATTATGGGGACCATGCCCGCCCAGCGCAAGGGTTTTTCAGGCCGGGGACACCGTGGTCCGGTCAACGGCCGCCACGATGGCCTGCGCGAGTGGCTCCGGTTTGGTGAGCTGCGGCCAGTGCCCCGTGGGCAGGTCGATGTACTCGACGTCCCGGACCTTGGCCAGTTCCGCGACAAACGGATGCCCCGCCGCGATCCATTCCCGGATCATGGCGGACGGGAACTCGCAGGCGATCACGGTAGCAGGTATGGAATAGCGCCGCTGGTCGTGCAGCCGCTGCTTGGCGTAGGCCACGCCCCGGGGCTCCGGTACAGCGCGGGCACGGAAGGCCTGGCGGAGCCCGTCGGTGAGGTCCACCAGGTCGGCGTCGTCAAAGTCCTCCCAGGACGGCAGGGGCACGTCATCCCCAACGGAGGGTAATTCGTCATTGATGACACCGCCTTCACCGAGCGGGCCGCTGTCCACGTAGATGGCCCGTTCCACCTTGTCCGGACGTGCATCCGCCGCACCATGGATGATGGCACCGCCACCGGAATGCCCCACCAGCGCCACCTTGCCGGGCAGGCCGTCCAGAACCTCCACTACCGCATCAATGTGGTCCTGCAGGCTGATGCCCGCCCGGCTTGCGCCAACGGACTCCTTCCCCGGAAGGGTCAGGGGGCGGGCGCGGTGCCCTGTCGCTTCCAGGACGGGCGCCACCTCCTCCCAGGAGGAGGCGTCCAACCAGAAACCGGGAACCAGGATGATGTCCATGACCGAACCCTACTCCCCGCCCCGGACAGGGGAATATCGTCTCTCCTACCGCTTCCGCTTACGGTCCTTCCCCGCGGTCCGGCCTTGGCGTTGGGTGGCCTCTCGTTCCGCCCAGCGCTGGGATTTCCCGGCGGACACCACCTTCTGGTGCCACTCCCGGTAGTAGGTGCGCTGGGCTGCGACATCCGAGCGGCGTGCCAGCGCGGCCAGTTCGCGCTGCATCTTCAGGTAGGAGTTCCAGCGCCGTTCTTCCAGGATGCCGCCGTCAATCGCTTCCCGGACCGCGCAGCCGGGCTCACCGGCGTGGCCGCAGTCCGCGAAGCGGCAGCTGGCGGCCAGTTCCTCCACGTCGGCGAACATCCCGCCCAGGCCCTCCGCGGCGTCGAACAGCCCGAAGCCCCGTACGCCGGGCGTGTCCATCAGTACCGTGCCGTTGGACAGCGGGACCAGTTCGCGCGAGGTGGTGGTGTGCTTGCCCTTGAAGTCGCCGGACCGGACCTCCCCGGTCTGCTGGACCTGGCGGCCCACCAGCGCGTTGATCAAAGTGGATTTTCCCGCGCCGGACGGACCCAGGAGCACGATGGTGCCGCCGGGCTGGATGCGGGACATCAGTTCGTCGATTCCGTCGCCGTTTTCGGCGGACGTGGTGACCACCTCCACGCCCGCCGCCTGCAGGATGACTTTCCCGACGACGTCGTCCGCCACATCAGCCAGGTCCGCCTTGGTGATGATCACCAGCGGGGTGGCGCCGGAGTCCCACGCGGCAACTAGGGTGCGTTCGAGCCGGTTGTGCGTAAGCGGCCGATCAACGGGGACCACCACGCCCACGGTGTCCATGTTCGCGGCCAGGACCTGTTCCTCGGAGGAATCCTCGAACGCGCGTTTGCGGCTGAGCTCCGAGCGGCGGGGGAGGACGGCCAGGATCTGCCGGTCCCCGCCCCGGTTGGGGCCGATCCAGACCCAGTCGCCTGTTACGGCGGGGTCCCCGGACAGCGGATACGGCAGGTGGAGCAGCCCGTCTCCGGCGGCGACCAGCAGCAGGGTGCGGTCCACGCGGACCACCCGTCCGCGTTCAGTGGCGCCGGGGCAGGGGTGCTGGTCGAAGTGGCGGGCGACGGCGGGGGTGTAGCCGTAAGCGCCGGGGCCGCCGGTTGGTTGGGTGGTGCTTGGGTTGTTGTCCAGGGGGTTGCCTGAAGAAAGGTGCACTGTGGTTTCCTCGCGGGTTCCCCGGTGCTGTGGCGCTGCTGCGGAAAGGTGCCGTCAGGCCAGGCGCAGGCGACCGGGAGGGGTGGCTGATGTGGTGGGTGCGTGGCGCTCGGGGCGCGCGGCAACTGCAGTCATCGAAACCACCTCCAATCCCTCAAGGGCCCCCCATTCTTCCTGCCGGGAACGGCAGGGCGGGAACGGGTCCCACTTTAGCGCCGGCCGCCGTCGGAGGCCAGACCTGGACGCTGCCTGTTATCGACTGCCGGCCGGGCGCCCTCGTTTCCGGTAGCGCATCACGGCATCCGCGTTGCCGCAGCGTGCCGAGCAGTAGGCTCTCCGGCCGCCCCGGCTGGTGTCGGCGAAAACCTTTCGGCAGCCGTCCCTGGCGCAGGTGCCCAGCCTCCCGCCCGCAGCCTCGGTGACGAAGATGGCCAGGCCGCCCGCCGTGAGGGCACGCACGCGTTCCACCAGGCTGTCGCAGGTTTCAGCAAAGTGGAGGTGCGGGCCCAGGCCGTCGTGGGCGGTCAGGAAGACCCGCTTGACCCCCTGTTCCAGCAATGCGTTCACCGTTGCACAGCGGTCCTCCTCGCTGTCCGACTCAAAGACTGTGCGCAGCCGCGTGGTCCAGTCCCGCAGGAGCGCTTCCTCGGCCGCGCCCACCTCCGGGTTATGGAACAGGTGGCCAGCCAGGAGGTCGCCCAGGGCGCCTGCATCCCCGGCTCCGCCGTCGAGCATGTTGACCAGTGCCTCTGCCACCCGGACACCGGACATATTGTCATGGTTGAACTGCATAAACCCATGACACCACACTTGGCATGGCGGCGGGCTGCCAACGGAACCTGCCGCATGCCACTTTTCCCTGACCGAGGAGCAAAATCCTTGACCGCCACCGCCGATACCGCCCGGTCCCTGCAGTCCCGCATGCGCAGGACGCTGGTGTCCGCCCAGATCTTTTCCGGCCTGGGCAATGGCTCCACGCTGGCCCTGGGCTCCATCCTGGCCGTGGATTTGTCCGGCTCGGAAGCCTGGGCAGGGTCCGTCAACACGTCCCTGACGCTGGGAACGGCGGTGACCGCCATTCCGCTGGCGCAGCTGGCCCTCTCCCGCGGCCGGCGCTTTGCCCTCGCTTCCGGACTGGCCGCTGCGATTGCCGGAACCGCCCTGATGGTGGGCGCGGTGGTCACGGGCTTCTTCCTCCTCCTGCTCGCCGGTGCCTTCCTGGTGGGCGTGGCCTCCGCGGTGAACCTCCAGGCCCGCTTTGCGGTCACGGACCTGGCCGAGCCCGCCCACCGCGGGCGGGACCTCTCACTGGTGGTGTGGGCCATCACCATCGGTGCTGTGGCCGGACCCAACATGGTGGGTCCGGGCGCGGTGGTGGCCGGCTGGCTGGGCATTCCGGCCGCTGCCGGGCCCTTCCTCATTTCGGCAGCCGGGATGGTTATCGGCGCCTCGATTGTGTGGCTTTTCCTGCGGCCCGATCCCCTGTTGACCCGCCGCGCCATGGACGGCCCCGGTTCCGGCGACGGTGTCCGGCCCCGGGGCGGCCTCCAGGCCGGATGGCGGATCGTGCGGGAGAACCGCACCACCCGCGGGGCAGTGGTGGCGGTGGTGGCCGCGCACGCCGTGATGGTGGCGGTGATGTCGATGACGCCGCTGCACATGCAGCACCAGGCCGGGGCAGCAGCGGGCCACCCGGATACCATCGCGCTGATCGGCCTGACCATCTCCCTCCATATCGCCGGGATGTACGCACTGTCGCCGCTGATGGGGTGGCTCACGGACAGGATGGGACCGGCACGGATGGTGCTGGCGGGGCTGGCCACCCTCCTGGCCGCTGTGGCACTGACGGGACTTGCTCCGGAGTATCCGGCGGCCGTCACCACCGGGCTGGTCCTGCTGGGCCTGGGCTGGTCCGCCACCACCGTGGCCGGATCCACCCTGCTCGTCGCTGCTTTGGCGCCTTCCCAGCGGATCCCCGCCCAGGGTTTCTCGGACGCCGCCATGTCATTGGCGGCAGCATTGGGCAGCGCGGCCGCAGGACCCGTCATGGGCATGGCCGGCTACTCGGGAATCAGTGCCGCCGCCGCCCTCCTGGTGGCGGCGGCGGCCGTCGCCCTGCTTCGGCTCCGGGAACTGCGCCGCTGAACCCGCAGGCGAAGGGCCGCCCCCGTTGGCCGGGGGTTCAGGCGCTGGTGGCGTCCTGCACCTCGCCCACCAGCTCCTCGATGATGTCCTCAAGGAAGAGCACCCCGGTGGTCCTGCCGCCGGCGTCGAACACCCTGGCCACGTGGGCGCCCGTCCGCCGCATCGCCGCCAACGCGTCCTCGAGGTCAGCCCCCGCAAACGCAGAGGCAAGGCGGCGGATCCGCTTGGCCGGAACCGGACGGTGGAACTTTTCCGCCGACGTCAGGTCCATGACGTCCTTGAGGTGCAGGTACCCGTCAGGCTCTCCTGCCGCATTGGCCAGGATGTAGCGGGAGTAGCCATATGCCGCAACGGCCTGCTGGATGTCGGACGGGGCGGCGGTCCCCGGCAGCAGCACCATGTCCGCCATGGGCACCTGGACGTCGGCCACCGTCTTGGCGGTGAACTCGAAGGCATTGGTCAGGGCGCCGGTGGTGTCCTTGAGCATGCCGTCCCGGGTGGACTGCTCCACGATGTTGGCCACCTCGTCCAGTGTGTACGCACTGGTGGCCTCGTCCTTGGGCTCCACCCTGAAGAGGCGAAGGATCAAGTTGGCGATCCCGTTCAGCGTCCAGATCACCGGCTTGAACACCGTGGCCACGAACACCAGCGGCGGGGCCAGCAGGAGGGCCGCCCGGGTGGGCACCGAGAAGGAGATGTTCTTGGGCACCATCTCGCCCACCACCACGTGCAGGAACGTCACCAGCAGCAGCGCCACCACGAACGCGATGATGCTGATTGCCTCATAGGACAATGCGGTCAGGCCCAGCGGGATTTCCAGCAGGTGGTGGATGGCGGGTTCGGAGACGTTCAGGATGACCAGTGAACAGACCGTAATGCCCAGCTGGCTGGTGGCCAGCATGAGCGTGGCGTGCTCCATGGCCCACAGCGTGGTCCTGGCCGCTTTGCTGCCGGCCTCGGCGCGGGGTTCGATCTGGGAGCGGCGTGCCGAGATGACGGCGAACTCCGCCCCCACGAAGAAGCCGTTCACCACAAGGAGCACCACCAGCCAGATGATGCCGGGAAGGTACTCACTCATGGGTCAGCTCCTGGGTCAGGTTGTCGATGATCCGGTCGTGCGGGCTCCGCGGCGGTTCGCCGGACGCTCCGGGGGTGAAACGCAGCCGCTCCACGTGCACGCCTGACACGCGCTCCACGCGGAGGGTGCCGCCGTCGACCGTGACCTCGTCACCCAGCTCCGGCAGGCGGTCCAGCCGGTCCGTGACGAATCCGGCCACAGTGTCGTACTCCTCCCCGTCGGGTACTTCGATCCCGGTGCGGTCCAGGAGCTCGTCCGGCCGCAGGGCGGCGTCGAACGTAATGGAACGGCCCGTGCGGACCACCCCGGCACGTGCCCGGTCGTGTTCGTCCTCAAGCTCACCCACGATTTCCTCCACCAGGTCCTCGAGGGTAACGATCCCGTCGGTGCCGCCGTGCTCGTCGGAGACGATGGCTACCTGGAGTCCCTGGCGTCGCAGCAGCCCCAGGAGGGTGTCAACGCCCATGGATTCCGGGACCCGGAGCGGTTCGATCATGAGGTCCGCCGCGGTGGTGCCGGCCCGCTGGCCAAGCGGGACCGCGAAGGCCTGCTTGACGTGCAGGACGCCCAGGACGTCGTCCCGGTCGCGCCCGATCACGGGAAACCGGGAGTAGCCGGTGGCGGTGGCCAGGGCCACGATGTCCTCCGCGGTGTCTGCGGCGGCAACGGCCGCCATCCGGACGCGCGGGGTCATCACATCCGCAGCGCTGTACTCGGAGAAGCGGAGGGTGCGGTGCAGGAGCGTGGCATGGTCCAGGTCCAGGACGCCCTCGACGGCGGAGCGGCGCACCAGGGAGCTGAGCTCCTCCGCGCTGCGGGCTCCGGAGAGCTCCTCCTTCGGTTCGATGCCGAAGCTGCGGATGATGCTGTTGGCCGTGTTGTTGAACAGCAGGATGACCGGCTTGAACACTGCGGTGAAAAGGGCCTGGAACGGGACCACCAGCCTGGCGGTGGCCAAGGGCAGCGCCAGGGCGAAGTTCTTGGGGACAAGCTCGCCCACCACCATCGAAAAGACCGTGGCCAGGAAGATGCCGGCGACGGAGCCGACGGCGGGCACCAGGGCTTCGGCCAGCCCCGCAGACTGCAGCGGGCCGCTGAGCATCCGGCTGATGGCGGGCTCGAAGGTGTAACCCGTCAGGAGGGTGGTCAGGGTAATGCCCAGCTGGGCGCCGGAGAGGTGGGTGGAGGTGATTCGGAGGGCTTTGATGGTGGGGCCCAGCCGCTTTTCGCCGCGGGCCTGGCGGGCTTCAAGGTCATGCCGGTCAAGGTTCACCAGCGCGAACTCCGAGGCGACGAAGAAGCCGGTGCCGACGGTCAGGACCAGGCCGATGCCCAGCATGATCCATTCATACATTGGGGCGCCCCTCTCCTGGTGTGGCCGGTGTTCCGGTCAGGTGGCAGAGGGGCCAAGGCATGTGTGAAGGAGGGTCGTCCATATCCAGTCCAACTCCGGTGCCTCCGCGGAAGTTCCCGGCAGCCGTCAGGGGTGTGCAGGAGCTTCTGCGATGTCAGGGTGGAATGCAATACTGTCGTGAGCAGCATTCGCCGCGTTTGGGGGGACTTCTGGCACATGGTTCTGGATACGGCAACCCTGCGCATCGCTTTCGGCCTGATGGCCCTGGTGCTGGTGGTCCTGTTCTATTTTTCCGCGTACCGGGTGACGCGCTCGCCGTACAGTGCCTGGTGGTGCGGAGCCCTGCTGTTCTTCCTGTCCGGATCAGGTTGCTTCCTCCTGGACGGCACGTCCCACCAGGTGTGGGCCAACCCGGTGGGAAACACCCTGCTGGTCCACGGCGGGGTCGCGGTGTGGGCCGGAGCGCGGTCGCTGCGGACGGTGCGCCCGCCTAAATGGGCCTTCACCGGTATCCCACTGGTGACCCTGGTTGCCTCCCTGCTGGACCATCCTGCCACCAATACCTGGTCCGGCGGCCCGGTGTTCCTCGCCGCAATGAGCCTGACCATCGGAATGGCGTCGCGTGAGCTGTGGCGGCTTGAACCGGGCTACTCACGGGTGCGCATCCCCATGGCCATGGCTGCCGGCGGGCTGTCCGTTTTCTATTTCTTCCGCTGGCTTGCGTTCCTGGTGGAAGGCCCGGACGGTCCCGTTTTCGTCACCGTCTTCGGATCGGCCGTCACCACCATGGTCACCATGGTGCTGCTGGTGGTGGTGTCCTTCAGCATGGCAGCGTTGAGCAGCGAGCAGCAGACCCGCGCCCTGCGGGTGGTGGCTTCCCGGGACGACCTCACCGGGCTGTTGAACCGGAAGGCCTTCATGGACCTGGCGGCGGAGCAGTTGGCCGACCGCAGCATCACGGGCGGTTCCGGGGCCCTGATCCTCGCCGACCTCGACCATTTCAAGGCCGTCAACGACACCCACGGCCATGCCGCCGGCGACCTGGCGCTGCAGGCCTTCGCCGGCGCCTGCGTTGCCACAGTCCGCTCCACCGACCTGATCGGCAGGTACGGCGGGGAGGAGTTCGTCATCCTGGTCCCCGGGGCAAGTGCCGAGCGCGCGGAGACGATCGCGGAGGAGATCAGCAGGCGGCTGGCCGGCGCCAATACGTTGAACGGGATGCAGATGCCCACCGCCAGCTACGGGATTTCCACGTACGACGCCGGGACCTCCGACGTGGACGACCTCGTGGCTTCCGCGGACGCCGCTTTATACCGGGCCAAGTCCCTGGGCCGGAACCGCGCCGCCCGCAGCGACGGGCTGCACTAGCAAGGCTGCGTTGGCAGCGTGGTTCCGGATGCCCGGCCTACTTGGGCTGGAGTGCGGCCGCCTGTTCGGCCAGGACCGTCAGCTCCACGCGTTCAGGGCGGTCGACGGTGCTGTGGATGGCCACCGAGGTGCCCTTGTGCGCGGACTCGAGCACGGACTCCATGACCTCCAAGGCGTGGTAGGCCAGGGCGCCGCCGGCCCGGGGCTCCTTGCCCTGCGGGGTGGCGGCCAGGTCCGCGATGCCGAACCCGCGGCCGGAATCAACGTACCCGGCGGACACGGGAAGGGTTTCCCAGTCCGTGGCGCCGAGGGAGAACAGCTGGACGTCCCCGTCGAAGTGGTTGGGATCCGGTACCACCAGGGATCCACGCTCACCGTGGATCTCGATGTTGGGCGACTTGGACTTCACGGCGTCGAAGCTCATGAAGAGCGTGGACATGGCCCCCGAGGCGTGGACCAGGACGCCGGTGACGTGGGAGTCGATGGTCACGGGGACTTTTTCGCCCTGCCGGGGCCCGGAGCCGATGGTCCGCTCGTCCCGGGTGTGGCTGGCCGCACCGAGGACCGACACCACAGGACCCAGCAGTGTCACGAGCGCGGTGACGTAGTAGGGGCCCATGTCCAAAAGGGGGCCGCCGCCGGGCTGGTAGTAGAAGTCCGGGTTGGGATGCCAGCGTTCATGGCCCGGCGTGGCCATGGTGGCAGACGCCGAGATGGGGGCGCCGATCAGTCCGTCATCGATGGCCTTGCGGGCGGTCTGGATCCCCGTGCCCAGCACGGTGTCCGGTGCACAGCCGACGACGACGCCCGCCTCCCGTGCCGCGTCCAGCACCTGGCGTGCTTCCCCGGTGGTGGCGGCCAGGGGCTTTTCGCCATAGACGCTTTTTCCGGCGGCAATTGCCTTCAGGGCAACGTCCGCGTGCGCGGCCGGGATGGTGAGGTTCAGGACCAGGTCGACATCGTCGGCGGCGAGCAGGTCGTCCACGGACAGGGCTCGGACGCCGTCGTAGTCATCCGCCACGGCCTGGGCGCGTGCCGGATTCAGGTCGGCCACGGCCACCAGGTTGACCTGGTCCAGCCGCCGGAAGTTGGTGAGGTACTGGGCGATGATCGCTCCGCAGCCAATGATTCCTACGTTCAACGGCTTGCCCACAGCATGCCCCTTTCGATGATGGTGCGTACGTTCTGGTCCTGGAGGATTTCCACCCGGTGGCCCGGCGTGCAGACGAAAATCCGGCCCTTGCCCCACTGACGGGTCCAGATGGCCGGGGAGGTCACTTCCCGGTGCCAGGGATCCCATTCACGGACCTTCTGGGTAGTGGTGGCCAGGACGTCGACGTAGTCGTCAGAGAGGACCCAATACTGTTCGGTGACCAGGTCGAAGTCCTTGATGCCCTTGGTGATGGGGTGCTCCGCGGCCGCGGGCAGCATGTTGACCGTGTAGGGAACGTAGTTGTCCGACTGTTCACCGGTGCGTTCGTCCGGATGCTTGCCGGGGTGGCAGGCGAACTGACCGCCGATCAGGTGCAGGTAGTCCGAGTTGTTCCGGTAGGAATCGGCGATCCCGCCGTGCCAGCCGGCCAGGCCGGTGCCGTTCTCCACGGCTGCCCGCAGTCCGGCGAACTCGTCCTTTTCGATGGTGGACATGGTCATGCACTGCACGATCAGGTCCACCCCGGCCATGTATCCGGCGTCGGCGTAGACCTTGGGGGATTCCTCCACCCGTACGTCGTAGCCGTTGTCCTTGAGGTAGGGAATGAAGAGTTCGGTGGCCTCGTAGGGTTGGTGGCCGTCCCAGCCGCCGCGGACGACCAGCGCGTTCTTGCGTTCTGTCATGGGAGTTTCCTTTGTTTGGCTGCCGGCCTGGGCCGGCGAAGCGGGGGTCAGCGGCTGGCGAAGGCGGCGTCGAAGGCGGCTGGGGGCGGGGCGATCCGGGCGAGTTCCCGGACCATGGCCAGCGCCTGCGGGGCACCTGCCAGCCGGTCCATCCCGGCGTCCTCCCATTCGATGCTGGTGGGACCTTCGTAGCCGATTGCGTTCAGGGTGCGGAAGATCCGGTTCCACTGGACGTCACCGTGGCCGGCAGTGACGAAGTCCCAGCCGCGCCGGGGGTCGGCCCAGGCAAGGTGGGAACCCAGCCGGCCGTTGCGGCCGTCGAGCTGCCGGACGGATTCCTTGACATGGACGTGGAAGATCTTGTCCGCGAAGTCCTGCAGGAACATCACGGGGTCCAGGTCCTGCCAGATGAAATGGGAGGGATCGAAGTTCAGGCCAAAGTTCTCCCTGTGGCCGATCGCCTCGAGGGTTCGCTTGGCGGTCCAGTAGTCGTAGGCGATTTCTGAGGGGTGGACTTCCAGGGCGAACCGGACGCCCTCCTCGTCAAAGACATCGAGAATGGGGTTCCAGCGGTCCGCAAAGTCCTGGTATCCGGCGTCGATCATGCCCTGGGAGGCAGGGGGGAACATGGCCACCGCCTTCCAGATGGAGGAGCCGGTGAACCCGGTAACGGTTTTCACGCCGAGGCGGGCCGCCGTGCGCGCGGTGTCCTTCATGGTTTCCGCTGCCCGGCGGCGGACCCCCTCGGGCTGGCCGTCACCCCAGACCTCAGCGGACAGGATGCCCTGGTGGCGCTCATCGATGGGGTCGTCACAGACGGCCTGGCCGGTCAGGTGGTTGGCGATGGCGAACACCTTCAGGTTGTTCTTTTCGAGGATGTCCAGCCGGCCCTGGAGGTAGTTGTCGTCCTCGGCCGCACGGCGCGGATCCAGGTGGTCGCCCCAGCAGGCGATCTCCAGGCCGTCGAAGCCCCACTCACCGGCAAGGCGCGCCACCTCCTCGAAGGGCAGGTCGGCCCATTGGCCGGTGAACAGCGTGATTGGTCGTGTCATGTGTGTTTCCTTGATTGGGTTGAAGCTGGTTGTTTCCTGTGCCGTACGGCTGCTCAGACCTTTTGCCACTGGCTGGAATTCGCGGCGCTGGACTCCACGGCGGCCAGGACCCGCTGCACCTGCAGGGCGTCCGCGAAGGACGGTTCGGGTTGGCGGCCTTCGCCGATGGCCGTGACCAGGTCCACCACCTGGTGGGTGAAGCCGTGCTCGTATCCCAGGCCGTGGCCGGTGGGCCACCAGTTCGCGGCGTAGGGGTGTTCGGGCTCGGTGACGAAGATCTTCCGGAACCCGGCGTCGGGGGATTCGGCGGCGTCGTAGAAGGACAGGGCGTTCATGTCCTCGAAATCGAAGGCGAGGGAACCCTTGGTGCCGTTGACCTCCAGCCGCATGGCGTTCTTTCTGCCCAGGGCGTAGCGCGTAGCTTCAAAGACGCCGATGGCACCTGCTGAGGTGCCGCCGTCGAACCTTGCGCTGAAGATGGCCGCGTCATCCACCGTGACTTTTCCGCGTGGGGCGCCGCTGCTGAGGTCGCCGTGCCCGCCGAGGCCCACCAGGTCACCGGCCAGCGGGCGTTCCTGCACGAAGGTCTCCAGCAGTGCCGACACGCCGCTGATGTTCAGTCCGGTAACCCACTGGGCGGCGTCGATGCTGTGCGCTCCAATGTCACCCAGGGAGCCGGAACCCGATTTCTCCTTGTCCAGCCGCCAGGTCATGGGGGCGTTGGCATCGGTGAGCCAGTCCTGCAGGTACTGGGCCCTGACGTGGCGGATTTCGCCCAGCCGTCCCTGGTCCACGAACCGCTTGGCCAGCGCCAGGGCCGGCGTGCGGCGGTAGCTGAAGCCGCACATTGAGAGGACACCATTCTTGGCGGCCGTTTCTGCGGCGAGTGTCATCCGTTCGGCTTCCTCCACGGAGTTGGCCAGCGGCTTTTCGCACAGCACGTGCTTGCCGGCTTCCAGGGCGGCGATGGCGATTTCGGCGTGCGTGTTGCCGGGCGTGCAGATGTCGATGAGGTCGATGTCGTCGCGCTCGATCAGGCGGCGCCAGTCCGTCTCAACAGAGTCCCAGCCGAGTTTGCCAGCTGCGGCACGGACGCCGTCGGCATTCCTTCCCGCCACCGCGGCCAGCCGGGGCTGGAGGGGCAGGTCGAAGAACCGGGGCGCGGTGCGCCAGGCGTGGGAGTGGGCGGCACCCATGAAGGCGTAGCCCACCATGCCGACCCGCAGGGGTTGTGCGGTGCTCATCGGGGAGTCCTTTCTACTTGCTGAAGCCGGCCGTCAGGCCGCTCAGCAGTTGACGGCGGGCGACGACGTACACCACCAGCAGGGGGAGGGTCGCCAGGACGACGGAGGCGAGAATGGCGGGGATGTTCACGCTGAACTCCCCCTGGAAAGTCCACAGGGACAGCGGCAGGACCCTGGTTGCCGGGCTCTGCGTCAGGATCAGCGGGAAAAGGAAACCGTTCCAGACGTGCAGGGCGTTGTAGATGCCGACGGTGATGACCGCCGGCTTGGTCATGGGGAGGGCGAGGCGCCACATCATGGCCCAGTCGGAACAACCGTCCAGGCGCATCGATTCGAAAAGCTCATTGGGGACATCGCGCATGAAGTTGGACAGGATGAGGACGCTGACCGGGATGGCAAAGGCCACGGACGGAAGGATCAAGGCCAGCAGGGTGTCATACATGTGCGCCCGGGTGATCATCCAGTATATGGGGATGATCGTGGCGTGCAGCGGGATGGCGAGGCCAAGGAGGAACAGGTTGTTCGTCAGGCTCAGGAACCGGCTCTTGCCGCGGACGATGGCGTAGGCGGCCATGAAGGACACCAGCAGGGCAGGCAGGACCGTGCCCAGGGTGACGATGAGGCTGTTGGTGAAGTACCTGACGAAGTTGTTCTCCAGGACCAGCTTGTAGTTGTCCAGTGTGGGTTCCGTTGCCGGGAGCATGGGGTTGGAGGTGAAGAAGCCGGCCTGGTTCTTGAAGCTGGTGATCACCACGTAATAGATGGGGACGATGATGATGGCCAGCCAAAGCCAGCCGCCCAGGCCGCCGAGGAGGTTGGGCCGGAGCCGGCCGGGTCCCTTGGTGCGGGTGATCGGTGCTGCGGTGATGCTGCCCGCCGGGGCCGGTGGGACGGGAAGTTGTGTTGTGGAGGCCATCAGGCACCTTCCAGTTGGCTTGCGTTGCGGTTTTTGCCGCCCAACCGCTGGAGGATGAGGGCAAGTCCCAGTCCGATGACGACGAGAATGACCCCCAGGGCGCTCGCGGCGCCCATATCGTTGGCCTTGAAACCCGTCAGGTACATGTGCAGCGGCAGCAGCCGCGTGCTGTACCCGGGTCCGCCCCCGGTGAGCACGAAAATGAGGTCGAAGTAGGCGAGGCTGCCCACCACCATCAGGGTGGAGGACGTGATGATGGTGTACTTCAGCTGGGGCAGGGTGATGTTCCAGAACTGGCGGAAGCGTCCCGCGCCGTCGATTTCAGCGGCCTCGTACAGCGACGTGGGGATCTGGCGTACGCCGCCCTGGTAGATCAGCGTGTGGAACGGAACGAACTGCCACGCAATCACGAAGACCACCACGAACAGGACCAAATCCGAGTTGCCAAGCCAGTCCTGGGCAAGGATGGGCAGGTTGAATCCGGGGCCGAGGCCGAAGTTGGGATCGAGCAGGGCCTTGAAGGCGATGGCAACGGCCGCGGACGAAAGCAGCAATGGCAGGAAGTAGAGCACGGCGAGGGCGGCGCGGTACTTCTGGCCACCGGCCGTGAAGACCCCCAGCAGCAGGCTGATGGGCGCCTGGACGATGAACGAGAAGAACATGATCTTCGCGGTGACCACCAGGGCGTTTCCCGTGACCGGATCCGTGAGCACCGTGGTCCAGCTGGACAGGCCGTCCAGTTTGATTTCGCCCAAGCCGTTCCAGCTGGTGAAGCTGAGGAAGACGACGCCGATCAGCGGGACAACAGCGAACGCCAGGAAGAAGGCCAGGGCCGGGACTGCAAGCCACCCCGAGGGGCCCGCGTCGCGGACCCCCCGGTTGGCGGAACCAAGAGACGTCATGGTCCCTTACTTTCCGATCGTGGCGTTCATGGTGCTGATGAACTGGTCAGGGCTGATCTTCTTGAGGAAGATCTGGTCCAGGTTGGACAGCATGGCGTCGCCCTGCGCGGGGCTGAGGGCCTGGTCCCAGGAGAGGGTGAAGCTCGGGGCGTTCTTGGCCAGGCCGTAGACGAAGGTCAGGAAGTCCTTGTCGGGTGAGGCAGCCAGTTTGCCTTCGATTCCCTTGACTACCGGCACCGCACCGGAGCTGATCAGGGCATCGGTGTTGGCGTCGGTGAACATGCCGTCCTTGACGTAGTCCAGGGCGGCTTTCTTCTGGGCATCCGTGGCCTTGGCGGAGATGGACCAGAAGTTGGAGGGGTTGCCCACGACGTTCGCCGGGTCACCCTTGCCGCCGGAAACGGTGGGGAAGGTGGTGTATCCCAGCTTTCCACTCTTGACGAAGTCGGCGGCGTCCTTCTTCATGCCCTGGTAGATCCAGCCGCCCTGCAGGATCATGGCGGCCTTGCCGGTGTACATCAGGGCCTGGTCTGCGTTGCTGTCCGCCGCGATGGATGAGAAGCCGTTGATGAATCCGCCGGCGTCGGCCAGGTCCTGGATCTTGGTCAGCGCCTCCTTGACGGCGGGGTCGGACCAGGCTCCCGGCTTGTTGGCTGCGATGTTGGCGAACACTTCGGGGCCGCCAATGCGCTCGACGAGGTATTCAAGCCACATCAGGTCCGGCCACTTGGACTGGCCGCCCAGGGAGAACGGGGCCACGCCGGCCGCCTTGAACTTCGGCACCAGGGCCATCAGCTCATCCCAGGTCTTCGGGGGCTGGGCCCCTACCTTGTCGAAGACGTCCTTGTTGAAATAGAGGACTACCGGCTGGACGTTGTTGTTCGGGAGTGCGTAGCTTTTGCCGTTCACTTCACCGTTCTTAAGCACCGAGGGTAGGTAGCGGTCCTTGACCTGGGGATTGTCCTTGATGAACGTGGACAGGTCGTCAACCTGGCTGGCGTCGACGTACGACTTCAGGACTCCGCCGCCCCAGCCGTAAATGAAGGTGGGGCCTTCGCCGGCGCCGACGGCGGTGCGGACTTTGGTCTTGTAGGCGTCGTTGGCGAAGAAATCCAGCTTGATGGACTTGTCCGGGTTGGCCTGGTTCCAGTCATCCACCGACTTCTGGAGCACCGGCTGGTTGCCGCCGGTGAGTCCCCACATGGTGGCCGAATCGCTGCTGACGTTTGAGCCGGCAGGACCTGACGAACCGCAGGCGGCGAGGCTGACTGCCAGACCCGCTGCGGAAATTGCCAACGCTGCCGAGCGCAACTTTCGAATCTTCATTTCGTTTCCGTTCATCCTCCGGGCTCAACGCTGGGTCCCGGTAACGTGTGAAGCAGGCGTTTGCCTCGGCTCCGAGGCGGATGGCCCGCGTCAATTCGGTCGGTGGTCGTACCGTGCAGCTTTCGAAAGTTTTCGAAACTTTGCGAGCGGTGGTGCCAATCTAGCCGTGAGCAGAGTCACAGTCAAGGGTTCGCTTCTTTGCTTCATACGCAGTTGCGTGGGCAATCGGTTGACGCCGTGATTAAACGCGGGCAAGATGGCCATAAGCGAAATGTTTCGAAAGAGTGGATGAGCCATTGGCGAAGACTGCACGGCCCGCGAAGGCAACCTTGGCAGCTGTTGCCTTGCAGGCGGGGGTTTCAACCCCCACGGTGTCCAAGGTGGTCAACGGCCGCGAAGACGTTGCACCGGAGACCAGGGCCCGGATCCTGACCGCTTTGGAGCAGGCGGGGTACCAATCACCCGTGCAGCGCCGTTCGGCGACGAGGACCAGCACCGTGATCGAGGTGGTGGTGGATGTCCTGACCTCCGCCTACACCACCGAGGTCCTGGACGGGATCCTGCATTTCGCCGCCGCTGAGGATGTGGAGGTCCTGGTCAGCGTCACCGGTCCGTCGACCCCCACGGTGCAGGCCGCGGAGCGCCGCGCGCAGCGGATGGTCGACGAAGGCCGGGCGGGAATGATCGTGGTGACCTCGGCATTCAGCGAGGCGCAGATGCACGCCTTCCGGCGGCGCCGGATTCCGGTGGTGGTGATCGATCCGCTCAACCCGCCGCCCGCGGATGTGGTCAGCGTAGGTGCCACCAACTGGGCCGGCGGTAAGGCCGCCACTGAACACCTGCTGGAACTGGGCCACCGGCGCATCGCCTACATCGGCGGCATCGAGCGGGCCGAATGCAACCAGGCCCGGCTCCACGGCTACATGGCCGCCCTCGCAGCCCATGGCCTCGCTGTGGATCCGCAGTACATCGTTTCCGGCGGCAGGTTCCGCCGGGACAGCGGGGTGTCCGGGATGAAGGCGCTGCTCAAGCTCGAAAAGCGCCCCACGGCCATCTTCGCCGGTAGCGACAGCATCGCCCTGGGCGTGCTCAGCGAGGCGGTTCACTGCGGCCTGAAGGTCCCGGGGGATATCAGCCTCGTTGGTTTTGATGGCACCATCCAGGGCGAAGAATCCGTGCCGGCGCTCACGTCGGTGGCGCAGCCCCTCGAGGAGATGGGGCGGGCTGCCCTGAGGTCACTCCTGCGCCAGGCCCGCGGCGAGGTCCTGGATTCCCACCGCGTGGAATTAGCCACGCATGTGATTGTCCGGGAATCCACGGCAGCTCCCGCCTGATTCCAGGCCTGGCCAGGGTCGATAAACCAAAAGCGGCGGCTGCCACCCCCGTCCAAAGAGGACCGGGGTGGCAGCCGCCGCTCGGGTGGAGTCCTAGCGCTTGACTGCCTCGAGCTTGAGCATCTTGGCAATGACGCCGTCGAGTTCGGAGTCGTCGAAGATCTTCTTCCAGTCGTCCTTGATGATGGTGTCCTTGCCGTACTGGATGGCGATTTCGCAGGCCTCGGAGAACGGGTTGGATCCGCGCAGGGCGTTGGTCAGCGCGATCTGGACGTGGCCGAACAGCATGGCCTTGGCGGCTTCCTCGGGGACGCCGGCGGTGTGGACGGTTTCGTGCAGTGCCTCGTTGAGCAGGGTGCCGATCATGCAGGCCACCGTTTCCACGAGGGTGGGTTCGAGGATGGCGAGCTGCTTGACGGTGACCCAGTGGACGTCGATGACGGGGGCGTAGATGGTGCGGATGGTCGCCTCCGCAGCGGCCTTGGTGGCCTCAGGGGCGTCTTCGTCGATGGCGGCCACCACGTTCTGCGGGGCGCCCTGGCCGCCGAAGGTGTCGGCCCATTCTTCCTTGGTCGTGCGCTCCAGGAACACGGATGGGTGGCAGGGGTGCGCTACCGCCTGCACGACGTCGTCGCGCTTGGCCAGCAGCCCGGCGTAGGCGGCGGCGGGGTCCAGGGTGAGGAGGATGGATCCGGCTTTCATCTGCGGGACCACGCCTTCTGACACGATGCCCAGGACAGTGTCCGGGACGGCGAGGATCACGACGTCGGCGCCCTTGACGGCGTCGTCCGTGGCGGTGATCTCGCGGCCCTCGGCGCGGACGCGCTCCTGGCCGGCGGGGGAGTTCTCGCTGTAGAAGACGGTGTGGCCGGACTTCTGGAGGTTCCGGGAAACCCGCAGCCCCATCTTGCCCCCGGCTCCGATGACGGCGACGGTCAAAGTTTCTGCTGACATTTCACTTGCTCCTTAGGAATTCGATGCTTTGCCGGGTCCACTGGTTTTCGAGCCGGATGGTTTCCGCCTCGGAGTCCTGCCAGGGCAGCCAGTGTTCGACGATTTGGTTGATGTTTCGTTCGTGCGGCCGGATCTTCCCGGCCATGTACCCGTAGTCGAGCAGGCCTTCGCCGAGCGGGGCGCCGGAGTAGGTGAACCCCACCCATCCGTCCTTGCGGCTGAAGGCAAAGTCCTTGATGTGCATGTTCAGGACATAGGGCGCGACGGCGTCAATCACCTCACGCGGCATCTCCAGCGCCGCGACGGTGTTGGCGGGGTCGCTGCAGATCCCCAGGTACGGGCTGTCCACGCCGCGGATCACGTCCAGGACCCGGGAGGTGGGGACCTGTTCGTAGGTTTCCACCGCGACCTTCACCCCGGCGCCCTCGAACTCGGGCAGCACCTCCTTGAAGATGGCAGCTGCTTCCTCCGTGGTGGGGGTGTGGCCCGGGGTGTTGAACATGGTCCGCAGCAGCGGGGATCCCAGGATTCCCGCGATGTGCAGGAACTTCCGCAGGTGCTCCGGGCGGATCCCTCTGGTGCCCAGCTCAAGGCTGATCCCCAGCCGGTCCGCGGTGGCACGTACGGCGGCAAGGCCGGCGTCGTCCATCTCCTCCAGCGGTGCGTAGTCGCAGACCTGGAACAGGTCCACGCCCAGTTCCGCCGTCCGCTTCAGGGCGTCATGGAGGTTCAGGGGCGCGGAGACCTTGTCCGAGAGCTGCCAGAAGAACGCGTAGCTGCTGAGGCCTATTCGTGAGGTCATGCCGCCACCCCCACAGCCGCAAGCCGCGCCGCCGTCTCGTCAAGGATGGTCTTGAGTGCCATGGGGTCATGGGCAAAGCGGCCCAGGAACAAACCGGCGACGGCGGGATCCAGCTGGGTGATCAGGCCCGGACCGGCGCTGCCGCCGTAGATCACGCGGCTGGTGTCCTGGCCCGGGAGGCTGCGCAGGTGCGCGTCCAGTCCGGTGGTGACGGCGCTGATGTACTCCGGTGTGGCAGGTTCGGGGGCGCCGATGGCCCACTGCGGCTCGTAGGCCACGATGGTCCGGCCGGCGGGCGCCAGCGACGAAGCACGGTTCAGGGCTGCGTCAATCTCCGCCGAACAGTGCGCGATGGCTTCCTGCACGGAACCCTGGTGCAGTTCCCCGACGCAGAGGACGGGGGTGAGGCCGTTGCGGTAGGCGGCAGCGGTCTTCAGCCCGATGGTGCGGTGATCCTCGCCGAAGATCCGGCGGCGTTCGGCGTGGCCCACCTCGGCGTACCGGCCGCCGATTTCTGCGATCGTCTTGCCGCCCACTTCACCGGTGAACGCGCCCTCGTCCTCCCAGAAGATGTCCTGTGCCCCGGTGGCTGCGCCGGCTGGCCCCAGGATCCGGGCGGCTTCGGGCAGGGCTGGGAGGATGGGCAGGACGAACAGTTCAATGTCGCCGTTCTGGACCGCGGGGTGGGCGAGTGCGATGGCGGCAACGTCGCGGCAGTAGTCCACCGAGCGGGTGTAGCCGAAGTACATCTTCAGGCTGACGCCGATGATCGCTTGGGGGTTCTTAGCAGGAAGTGACACCCTCGTAGTCCTTAATCAGGGCGACCTTCTCCGCCGAGGCGGAGCTTTCGTCGAAGGTGTAGGTGAGCCATTCCTTGGCCAGGCGGCGGGCGAGTTCCAGGCCGACGACGCGCTGGCCGAAGGTGAGGACCTGGGCGTTGTTGGACTGGATAGCGCGCTCCACGGAGAAGGAATCGTGGGCGGTGACCGCGCGGACGCCGGGGACCTTGTTGGCGGCGATGGCGACGCCGAGTCCGGTGCCGCAGACCAGCAGGGCGCGGTCGGCCTTGCCGGCAGCGATGAGTTCGGCGGCGGCGATGGCCACGGACGGGTAGGGGGTGTGGCTGGTGGCGTCCACCCCCACGTCGGTCACGGATTCGACCAGTTCGGAGGCTTCCAGGTCGGCCTTGAGGGTTTCCTTGTAGTCGAAGCCGGCGTCGTCGGCCCCGATGACCAGGCGCAGCTTGGTGCTCATGCGTTCTCCTTGATGGTGGTGTTCTGGCTGAGGGTGTTGTGGATGGCCCGGACAATCAGGGCCATGGACACGGCGCCGGCGTCAGGGGTGCCTAAGCTTTTCTCGGCGTGCGGCCGGGCGCGGCCCATGAGGGGCAGCAGGTTGGCGGTGTCCTCGGCAGCCTCATGGGCGGTGGTGGCGGCCGCACCCCACGCGTCGTGCAGCAGCTTGCCGCTGTTGACGCCGGCGGTGAGGGCGTCGCGGAAGGGGACCAGCACGTCCACCAGGGTCTTGTCGCCCACCTTGGCCTTGCCGAAGTCCATGATCGCGGCTGCGGCGCCGGCCACTCCGGCGGCGACAGCACCGGCGTCGGGCGCCTTGGTGTCACCCACGGCGTCACCGACGGCGCGCAGGGCCATGCCCCACAGTGCACCGGACGTGCCGCCGGCCTTGTCGGCCCAGGCATCGGCGGCGAAGTAGAGGGTGGTGGCCGCACCGGCTCCGCGGCCGACGGCGTCTGCCGCGGCGTGTACGGCGGCGCGGACGCCGCGCTCCATGCCGATGCCATGGTCGCCGTCGCCGGCAATCGCGTCGATGCGTCCCAGCTCAGCGGCGTTGGCGTCCACCACATCCTTGGCGGCGCCAAGCGCCGCGAGGACCCGGGCCGCGCCGGCCCGGGATTCAGCGGTTGCTTCCGGGACGGAAAGTTCGACGTCGGCCGCCTCGGCCGCCGCCTCTTCCAGCGCTTCGGCGGTGACGGCGCCGCGGCGGAAGGCGGGTGCGTCGGCGGGGGCGTTCCAGAGGGTCTCGAGTTCGTCGTCGAGCCAGAACAGGGTCAGGGAGGTACCGGCCATATCGAAGCTGGTGACCAGTTCGCCCACCTGCGGGTCCACCGCCTCCAGGCCGGCCCCGGACAGGAGCTGGGCCACGCGGCGGTACACCACGAAGAGCTCTTCGTACTTCACGCTGCCCAGGCCGTTGAGGATCGGCACCACGCGGGCTCCCGTAGCGTCCACGCCGTCGGGTACCTCGGTGAGGAGCTTGCCCACCAGCAGTCCGGCGAGCTCGTCCGCCGTCGGAATGCCTGTTTCCTCGATGCCTGGCTCACCGTGGATGCCCATGCCTACCGCCATCCGGCCCTCAGGGACGGAGAACAGCGGTGTGTCCGCGCCTGGGAGGGTGCAGCCGGTGAAGGCGACGCCGAACGAGCGGGTGCGGTGGTTGGCGCGTTCGGCGACCTCCATCACCTGGTCCATCGAGTAGCCGGCCTCGGCGGCGGCGGCCGCCACCTTGAACACGGTGAGGTCTCCGGCGATGCCGCGCCGCTTGGTGTGCTCTTCGATCGGGGCAGAGGAAACGTCGTCAGTGACGGCGATGCTGCGGCAGTCGATGCCGTCCCGGCGGAGCTTTTCCTGGGCCTGGGTGAAGTGCAGGACGTCGCCGGCGTAGTTGCCGTATCCGAGCAGAACGCCCCCGCCGTTGTCGGCGGCCTTGGCCACGTTGTACACCTGCTGGGCGGACGGCGACGCGAAGAGGTTGCCCATGGCGGCGCCGTGTGCCAGGCCCTGGCCCACGAGCCCTGCGAAGGCGGGATAGTGGCCGGAGCCGCCACCAATGACCAGGGCCACCGTGTCCGGGGCGCTCCTGGTGTTGCGGACAACACCGCCGGAAACACGCCTAACCCAGCGTCCGTGGGAGGCGACAAAGCCTTCGATCATTTCGTCAGCGAAGGCTGACGGTTCGTTGAACAGGCGGGTCATGGGAAAAGCTCCTGGGCCTAGCTGGGGAAGGGTCTGGGGGCAGTGGTTGGTGTGGGGGCGCCTTCGGGCAAGGAAGGCGCCCCCGGGTTTTTCGGTGCGGTTCCGCTTAGGGCTCGGCGTGCTGGCCGGCGGCGGCCGGGTCCAGGGCCTCTGCCTGGATTCCCTCCGCGACGCGGCCGGAGCGGCTCAGGGCCACCATCAGGACGGCGGACAGGAGCATGAAGCCGCCCACCACGAACATCGGCACCGTGTAGTCGCCGGTCCAGTCCTTGAGCCAGCCGGTGATGTAGCCGGCGCTGAAGCCTGCCAGGTTGCCCACCGTGTTGATCAGGGCGATGCCTGCTGCCGCCGCTGCGCCGGTGAGGAACTGCGTGGGGACCGTCCAGAAGTTGGGCAGCGCGGCGAAGATGGCCATTGCCGTGATGGTGATGACGGCGATGGTGGCTGCGGGGGAGCCGGCGAACAGTGCCAGCGGGATGCTCAGGCCGCCTACCAGGGCCGGTACTGCGATGTGCCAGGTCTTGACGCCGCGCTTGGTGGCGTCCTTGGACCAGAAGTACAGGGCAACGGCTGCCGGCAGGTACGGGATGGCGGTGATCAGGCCCTTCTGGAAGACGTCGAACTTGGTGCCGTAGATGCCTTCGAAGCCGGAGATGATGGTCGGCAGGAAGAAGCCGAGGGCGTAGAGGCCGTAGATGAAGCCGAAGTAGATCAGGGAGAGCATCCACACGCGGCCGTTGCCGAAGACGGTGCGGACGCTGACGTGCTTGTTCCCCGCGGCGGTTTCGTTCTTTTCCCTCTCCAGCGCGCCCGTCAGCCAGGTCTTTTCCTCGGCCGTGAGCCACTTGGCCTTGGCGGGGGAGTCGGCCAGGTAGAACCAGGAAACGATGCCGATGAGGATGGCGGGGATGGCAACGCCGAGGAACATCACGCGCCAGCCTTCGAGCCCGAAGAGGCCGTGCTGCTGGATGAGGATGCCGGCCAGCGGGGCACCGATAACGGTGGTCAGCGGCTGGGCCAGGTAGAACAGGGCCAGGATCTTGCTGCGGTGCCGGGCAGGAACCCAGAGGCTCAGGAAGAGGATGGCACCGGGGAAGAAGCCGGCTTCGGCCACGCCGAGGATGAAACGCAGGATGTAAAGCTGCTCAACGTTGGCCACCCAGGTGAACAGCAGGGAGACGATGCCCCAGCTGACCATGATGCGGGCCAGCCAGCGGCGGGCGCCGAACTTGTGCAGTGCCAGGTTGGAGGGTACCTCCAGCAGGATGTAGCCGATGAAGAAGACGCCAGAGGCGAAGCCGAACTGGGCGGCGTTAAGGGCCAGGTCCTTGTTCATGCCGTTGGGGCCGGCGAAAGAGATGGCGGTGCGGTCGAGGTAGTTGATGAAGAACATCAGCGCGACGAACGGGACAAGCCGGATCGCCACTTTCCTGATTGCGGATTTTTCGACCACCGATTGTGTGGTGTCCACGTTGACTCCTAGATGTTGGTGTCCCGGCCGCATCCGTCACTGGAGGCGTGGGGCTGTCTCATGTGCACGCGGGCTTGGGGTTCCGCGGCGGCTGAAGCTGTGAGTTCCACCATAGGACTGAAACCAGAATTGGTCAACCGGTTGACTGGTTATCCTCCGATGGCAATCCCGTAGGTGGTCCTCTGGGGCCGTCCGGCGTGGTCAACCAGTTGTTACGCTTGGGGGGTGTCCGTAGAATCCGCCGCCGCGACGGCCAAGATCAGCGCCGCCCTGGGCTCCGTGGGACAGGGCTCCGTGGTGTCGGAAGTAGCGGAGCGCCTGCTCGCCTTTTTCACCAGCGGCGACATCGCCCCGGGCACCAGGCTGCCCGCCGAGAGGACACTGGCCGCATCCCTGGGAGTGGGCCGCTCGGCAGTGCGGGAAGCCCTTGCCGCCCTGGAAATCCTGGGCATCGTGGTGGTGCGTCCCGGCTCCGGCACCTACCTGCGCGACGGCGTCTCCGAGCTCCTGCCGCGGACGCTCAGTTGGGGCCTCATGCTTGGGGCGCCCCGCACGCGCGAGCTCGTTGAATTGCGCAGCGGCCTGGAAGTCCAGGCTGCCCAGCTGGCCGCCGAACGCATCACTGACGAGGCGCTGGAGCGGATGCGCTCGAACCTGGACACGATGGAACGCACGCTTGACGACCTTACGGCCTTCGTGGAGGCCGACGCTTCGTTCCACCGCGAAATCGCCGCGGCTTCCGGGAACCAGGTGCTCCAGGAACTCCTGCAAAGCATCCGCTCGTTGCTGCGGATCTGGGTGGACCGGGCCCTCACGGACGAAGGGCATGCTGCTGCCGCGCTGAGGGAGCACACCAAAATCTACGAAGCGCTGACTGCCAGGGATGCCGGTGCCGTGACAGCAACCATGAGCTCCCACATGGAGACAGCTACCCGTCGCCTGCTGGCGGGATTCGACGCCGCCCAGTAGGTCGTTGCTCTCAGGCGCCCAAATGGCCGGTAAGGCGCCGGTGGAAGCCGGTGCTGCGCTCATCCAGGCCCTCAATGGCCACGGTGGCTCCGTGGAGCCCGTACTTGGTCTCGATGGAGTCCAGGGCGGCCACTGTCGACGCGTCCCAGATCTGGGCGCGGGTAAGGTCGATGGTCACCGAGGCGGGATCGTCACCGTACGCGAAATGCTCCACCAGGTCGTTGCTGCTGCCGAAGAACAGCGGCCCCACAACCTCGTAACGCACGCTCCCGCCGTCGTCCGCCAGCTTCCGCCCGACGGTGATGACGTGCGCCACCCGGCGGGCGAACAGCACCATTGCCAGGATGACGCCCACCAGCACGCCGTAGGCAAGGTTCCCCGTGAACACGACAACAGCCACCGTGACAGCCATAACGACCGTCTCCGGCACGGGCATCCGCCTCAGGGTGGACGGCCTGACGCTGTGCCAGTCCACGGTGGTAACGGCCACGACCATCATGACGGCGGCGAGGGCCACCATGGGGATCTGCCCCATGATCGAGCTCAGCCCCGTCACCAAGGCCAGCAGGAACACCCCGGCCACCACCGTTGAGATTCGAGTGCGCGCCTGCCCGGTCTTCACGTTCAGGACCGTTTGGCCGATCATGGCGCAGCCCGCGATGCCGCCGTAGAAACCGGCCAGGATGTTCGAGACGCCCAGGCCCCACGACTCGCGGCCCTTGTGCGAGGGCGTCTCCGTGATGTCATCGACCAGTTTTGCTGTGAGGAGGGTTTCCATGAGGCCGACGAACGCCACGCTTAGCGCCGTGGGCAGCACCAGCCGGAACGTCTCAACATCAAGCGGAACAAGGAACGGGGTGATTCCCGGCATGTGGCCGGTGAGGGGGCCCTCGTCGGCGACGTTCGGAACCGCAAGGCCGGCAAGGATGGCGATCGCGGTGACGACGACGATGGCCACCAGCGGCGACGGGACCACCTTGGTGAAGCGGGGAAGGATGAAGATGATGGCCAGCGTTACGGCGAACAGGACGTAGGCGAGCCAGGGAACATTGAGGACGTGCGGCACCTGCGCTATGAAGATCAGCACGCCCAAAGCGTTGACGAACCCGATCATCACCGAGCGCGGGATGAACCGCATCAGGCGGGCAAGCCCGGCCAGTCCGAAGACCACCTGGATGACGCCGGCGAGCAGCACCGCGGGCAGGACGTACTGGACGCCGTGCTCGTGGACCAGCGGGGCGATGACCAGGGCCACCGAGCCCGCGGCAGCCGTCACGACGCCGGGCCGTCCGCCGAGGATGGACATCGCCAGGGCAAGCACGATGGAAGCGACCAGGCTGACCATTGGATCGACCCCGGCCACGATCGAGAACGAGATGACTTCCGGGACGAGCGCGAGCGTGGTGACCATGCCGGCGAGGACCTCACGGGTCAGCTGCCGCGGAGAGCGGAGCGCGGCCAGGGCAGAATTCGGTTGCCGGGCGGGGCGGGGGCGGTCGGCGACGGCCAAGGAGCGGCTCCAGGGACTTGGCTCTCGGGAAAGAGCGGGTGGGCAACGTTGTGCGCGCAACGGTGCGCAAGGGTCCAGCCCTGCCATGGAAGACAATTGGGGTGGAGAGAAAAGGGCCGGTGACTCCCGGCTGCGCATGCAACACTACCCTAACGTGAGGGTTGGGCAGGATTGGTGACGTGATGGTGAAAGAGATGACCGCCGAAGAAGTGGTGGCCACAATGCATATCGGCGAACTGGCGGACCGTTCGCAGATGTCCCTGCGCACCATCCGCCACTACGACGAGGTGGGCCTGCTCAAACCCTCGGGCAGGACGGAGGGTGGATTCCGCCTCTACACCGAACGCGACTTCACCCGGCTGCTGCTGATCCGCAGGATGAAGCCGCTGGGGTTCACGCTCGAAGCCATGGCCGGGCTCCTGAAGGTCATTGACGCCCTTGAAGCGGCCGAACCGGGCCAGGACGTGAAGGACATCAGGTCCGAGTTGAACGGGTTTATCGAAGAGGCGGCGAAGCGCCGGGCCAAATTGGAGGAACAACTCGGCATGGCCGATGAGTTCCTGGCGCTGCTGCGCGCACGGTAGGGAAGCGGCCGCTGTTGCCAAACTGTGCCTTGCCGCCCGGTCATGCCCCCGGGCAGCAGTAAGCGCGGCTGATAAAATGACCGGGTTGCAGGGCGGCCTATAGAGCCGGTGCAACCAAAGCCGTATCAAAGTAGGGGACCACACAATCATGACGGCAGGCGGGTCACACCTCGAGACGTCGGAGAGCAGGCCGGGTAAACCGGTCGACGCCTCCGCGCCTGCCAGGGGCCGTGCCTACCTCGCCACCATCGAAGGCTTCATCGGCGCCCTGATGATGTTCGTCGGCTCCATCGGGACCGGCTGGATCGCCAACGGGTCGCCCATGATCCGCCAGCCGGTGGTGATCGCGCTCCGCACCGAAGGGTGGGGTGTGGCCGTGTCCACCGTGCTGCTCACGGCCGGTGCCATGCTCCTGATGCGCTCCTGGCTGCGGCTGGGCCAGAGGTTGGGGGACTGGGGGCAGTCCTCGCTGCGGTCCGTGGTCATCGCCATTTCGGCCTGGTCACTGCCCCTGCTGTTCTGCGTCCCCGTCTTTTCACGCGACGTCTACGCCTACACCGGCCAGGGCCGCCTGGTCCAGGAGGGCCAGAACCCTTACGAAGTGGGTATTTCCACGCTCAACAACTGGTTTGCCCTGGGCGCCGACCCCGCCTGGGCGGAAAACAGGACCCCCTACGGCCCGTACTTCCTGTGGCTGGCGCGCGCTGTGGTGGGGCTGACCGGTGCCCAGCCCGACGCGTCAGTCCTGCTCTTCAGGCTCCTTGCCGGCGTCGGCGTCCTGCTCTGTGTCATCTACGTACCCAAGCTGGCCGAACTGCACGGCATCAACGGTGCACGGGCCCTGTGGATCTCCGTGGCCAACCCGCTCTTCCTCATCAGCTTCATCGCCAGCGCCCACAATGACGCACTCATGGTGGGGCTCGCCGTCGCCGGTGTCTACCTTGCCGCCACCCGCCGCTACCTGCTGGGCATCCTCCTGGTCACTGCGTCCGTGGGCATCAAGCCCATCACCGTGCTGCTGTTGCCGTTCATCGGTGTCATGTGGGCGGGACCGTCCGCCTCCTGGCCGCGGAAGTTCCTTACGTGGGGCGCGACGGCGGCCATCAGCTTCTGCGTGCTGGCCCTCAGTGGCATCCCCTACAACCTGGGCATCGGCTGGACCTGGGCCATCATGGACCCCACTCCCGGCTACACCGGCTACTCGCCGTCCGGTTTCATCGGCCAGCAGGTGGAGATGCTCGCCAACGCCCTGGGCTTGCCGGGCGGAACGCTGGCCACCTGGCTGCGGACCGCCATGAAGTGGGCCGCCATTGCCCTGGTCCTGCTGCTGATGTTCCGCGGTGACTACTCCCGCGCCGTGCGCCGGATGGCCCTGGCGTTCACCGCCGTGGTGATGCTCTCACCCATCATCCAGCCCTGGTACATCCTCTGGTTCCTGCCGTTCCTGGCGGTGACCGGCATCCGGGACGACTGGCAGATCCGCTCGCTGTACGTGGGGGTGACGTTCTTCGTGGTGTTCGGCGCGCAGGACCAGCTTTCGGTCTGGTCCTTCGTGGAACTGCCCATCGACGCGTCGTCCCTGGCGTTCTTCACCGCTCTGGCCTTCACGTTCTACCTGCTGGTGCTGGACGTCCACACCCGGAAGCTGCTCATCGAGGGCCGGCCGCTGGACCTGGGCCGGCGGGGCTGGCAGTGGGCGGTGGAGCGCAGGGCGGCACGCCGCCGTGCCGCACCCCAGGCCCCCGCCGCCGTCGACCGGTCCGAAAGCCGCTAGCCCGGCGGCCGCCCCGTAAACGTTTAGGCGCCCGCGGGCACCCGGGTGGAAGCCTTGCGGCCCAGTTCCGCCGTGCGCTTCACCGACCACCACAGCAGCACCACCAGCAGCACGTTGCGGGTAGTGAGGATGGCTGCCATGACCGGGTGGGCGTGGATCAGCGGGGTGTAGAACAGCGGGTAGATCACGAAGGTGGTCATGGCGATGCCCATCAGCAGGGCCGCGGGCACCTTCCAGCGCTCCCAGTCGTGGGTCAGGCCGGCGATGATCACCGGCGCCAGCCAGACGATGAACTGCGGCGAGCCCACCTTGTTGAACACGATGAACGCGGTGACCATCATGAGCGAGCCTTCGAGGAACAGCTCCTCGCGTTCGGCACCGCGGCGCATGGCGCGCACCAGCAGGATGGCTGCAGTGACAGCGGCCAGGACCAGCAGCGGCTGCATCAGGAACGCCGCGGTACCGGCTCCGGGCCCGTAGACCTCGGTGGAGTTGATGGCCGTGTTGTCCGCCATTTTCGAGCCGGCGATGTGAAAGACGCTCAGCCAGACCCACGGCGTGGAAAAGGTGGCCTCGAGCTGCATGCCGCGCTCGCCCTGGTTCAGGAGGAAGTCCATGATGTGCGGAAGGCCGCCGGTCAGCCAGGTCCCCAATCCCACGACGGCGGTCACGGCGGCACCGGCGACCACCACCTGGACGCGCTTGTGGCTGGCGATGACAATGGGCACCAGCACCGCCGCCGGCCACACCTTGATCCACGTGGCGATGCTGAGCAGGATGCCTGCCACCACGGGCCGCTCGGCGGCGTAGAGCAGTGCGATCAGCACGATCGGTGCGGTGATGCCTTCCACCCGGGCGAAGCTGAGGTAGCCCATGAAGACGGTGAAGAACAGCCACCACCAGGCCGGGGCCACGCCCGTCACCTTCCGCGGGCCGCGGGTGAGGTAGAGCAGGCCGACGGCGTTGAGCGCGGTGATGATCAGGAACCACACCAGCAGGTAGAGGCTTGGCCCGGCGATGTTCGCCAGGAAGATGGGGATCTGCGCCAGCACCGGGTAGACCCAGGGGCTGATCTTCCCGGTCAGGTCCGCCGGGTTGTACCCGGCCATGGCCCACTGCCGGTACTGCTCGGTGTCGCTGAACGTTTCACCGTTCAGGAAGAAGGACGCCATCCAGCCCAGGAAGTACAGATGGACGACGGCGAAACCCCACCACACGCTGGAGGGACGGGCGAACCAGTCCACCACCTTGGCCGGCAGGACTTTGCTGCGGACCGTCACCAAACGGTCAAAGAACCTTGTGGAAATCTCAGGTCTCCTTGAGCGCGGGGGCGGGTGCGGCGGTCTTCTTGCCCAGTGAATACAGGCGCCGGACGCTCCACAGGAACAGGACCACCACCAGGATGTTGCGGATGGTCAGAACCAGTGCCATCCACGGGTTGTTGTGGCTGAGGGCGTCGTAGAAGAGCGGATAGATGAAGTAGGTGGCCATGGCGATGGCGATCAGCATCAGTGCCGGGATGCGCCATTCGCGCCAGCTGTGCGCCAGGCCGACCGCGACGGCGGGGCCCAGCCAGACCATGAACTGGGGCGAACCCACCTTGTTGAACACCACGAAGGCGGCGGCCAGGGCCAGGGCGCCGGCGAGAAGCAGCTCGGTCCGGTCCACGCCGCCGGCAACCTTGTGCTGCTTGCCGTTGTGGAGCGCCCAGAAGGCCAGGCCTGCCACCAGCAGGGCGGCCAGGACCAGGAGCGGCTGCATCAGCACGGACATGGTGGCGGTGCCCGGACCATCCACCTGCATGGAGTTGATGTCCGTGTTCATGTACATGCGGGAGCCGCCCACGTTCAGGACGGAAAGCCACAGCCACGGGGTGGTGAACGTGGCCTCGAGCTGCATGCCCCGGTCGCCCTGCTGGGTGAGGAAATTCAGCAGCTTGGGGACGCTGCCCAGGGCTGCCGCCAGCGCAACGACGCCGGCCGTCGTCGCAATTCCTGCCAGCACCACCAGCAGGCGGTTCTTGACCACCGCGAAGAGGGCCAGCATGATGGCCGCCGGCCACACCTTCACCCAGGTGCCGACAGCCAGCAGGATCGAGGCGATGAACGGGCGCTGGACGCCGTACGCCAGGGCAACGAGGACCAACGGGGCGGTGAGGCCGTCAACACGGGCAAAACCCAGCCATCCCATGAGGAAGGTAAAGGCGAGCCACCACCAGCCGGCCGGGATGGCGTTGGCGTTCCGTCCGCGCTCCGTGAGTTTCAGCAGCGCCCAGCCGTTGAGGAGCGTTGTCATGAGGACCCAGAGGAAGAAAAACGGTCCCGGCCCCGCGACGCCTGCAATGGCCATGGGAATCAGGGCCAGGATGGGATAGACCCAAGGGCTGGGGCCGCCACTCAAGTTCGCGTCGTTGAAGCCGGCCATGGCCCATTCGCGGTAGATGAAGGTATCGCTGAAGGCCTCGCCGCGCAGGGAGAGCGAAGCGGCGAACACCAGGAAAACCAGATGCACCACGATGAAGCCGCCCAGCAGGCCGCGTCCGGAGTCCAGTGCACCACGCACGGGAGCTGGAAGGATGACGTTGCGGATCCTGGTCAGATTGCCGAAGAGAGCGTCGGTGGAAATGGCGGAATCCTTGTCAGGTCGTTGCACAGTCAGCGGTCGCGCAATAATGGCTCGGGTGGGCCGCGGGGCGGGGTTCGGAGGGAGATGGAAGCCCCGGAAAACGGCTCCCACTCCCTTTCAACTCTAATTGACAGCGCCCTGCGGCCAGTAATTGTCAGGACAAATGGTGGTGCCCAAGGCGCTGACCTGCGTCATTTATCTAAAGTTGCTGGCACATTTTCCCTCAGGCACCATGGGTCGAGGCGCGACAGCGCCTGCCGCCTATGCAGCCAGGGGGAGCGCTGGGCGGGGTTTGCCCACCCATCCCCTGAAAGACACAGGCAACATTCCATGAACTTCCCCCTGACCCTCACCGTCTCCGACCGCCACAGCATGGACACCGAGCTCGACGCCGCCGTCGCAGCCGCCAAGGCCCACGCGCTCCTTGGCCGCCGCCACGGCATCCTGGTGACCCGCCATGGCGCCGACAAGTTCACGGTGGACCTCAGCGACGCCGTCCCCTTCGGCCTCACCCGCGAACACCAGGCCTGGTAGGTCCCTCCGGCAGACACATGGCCTGGCCGGCCCGGACAAACCCTGGTCCCCTGACGGCGGTGCCTTTGGTGCCGCCGTCACTGTCGGCGTCGCCCTTATGCCGTTCCTAGCTACCGGCGCTGCTGTCCCCGTCGCCGCCCACGCGGTTGCTGCGCTGCTGCAGCCGGTCGATGTGCTTTGACGCGTCGGCCTTGCTCAGGTCTGCGGGAAGTTCCTCCCCAGCCTCGCGTGCAAGGGTATCGAGGTAGCTGCGCTGGGCCGCCGTCATGGGTTCGTCCCCGGTCACCCAGTCTTCCGGGTCTCTGTTGAGGCCTGCGTTCGGTTCCGGTTCGGGGCTGCCGATGGTTTCCTGGTTGCTGTCGCTCATGGGTACGAGTCTAGGTCGGGGCACAGACATTCCGCCCGGGCGGGTGCGTGCCGAAATGCCTTGGCTTGAATAAGTCGGCAAATCATGGAGACGTTGAGTAGGTCTACGCAAAACTCAACGCAGCCAGGAGAACGACCCGATGGATACCAAGCTCAAAGTCGCAGTGCTCGGCACGGGAATCATGGGAGCGGCCATGGCCCGGAACCTCCTGCGGGCCGGCCATGACGTCTCGGTGTGGAACCGGGACGCGGCCAAAACTGAACCCCTGGCTGCTGACGGTGCCCGGAGCGCCGCTGACCCGGCTGACGCCGTCGAGTCGGCCGACGTGGTCCTGACCATGCTCTACGACGCTGCCGCGGTGGAAGAGGTCATGCGGGCTGCGGCCCACGGCATCCGGCCCGGCATGGCCTGGGTGCAGTCCACCACCGTGGGCGTCCAGGACGTCCCCGGCCTGGCCAAACTGGCCGCAGAGCTCGGCCTGGACCTGGTGGAGGCGCCCGTTTCCGGCACCCGGGCGCCTGCTGAGGCCGGCCAGCTCCTGGTGCTGGCCGCCGGACCTGATGCGGTACGCCAGCGGGTGGCGCCGGTCCTGGATGCCATCGGGGCCCGGGCCATCTGGACCGGGCAGGACCCCGCCGAAGGGTCCGCCACCCGGCTGAAACTCGTGGTGAACAGCTGGGTCATTGCCGCCTCCAATGCGGCCGGTGAGGTGGTGGCCCTGGCTGGGGCGCTCGGCGTCGATCCGCAGCAGTTCCTCGACGTGATCGACGGCGGCGGCCTGGACCTTCCCTACCTGCGCACCAAGATGGGGCTCATCCAGGACGACGGACTGGAGCCGGCGTCCTTCGCCGTGGACACCGCCCGCAAGGATGCCCACCTGATCGTCGATGCCGCCGCTGAACAGGGCCTCAAGCTTGACGGCGCCGAAGCGTTCGCCGCCAGGCTGGACCGGGTGGCAGAACAGGGCCGGACCAAGCAGGACATGGCCGCGGCCTACTACGCCAGCCGGTAGCAGGCAGAGCGTCGAGGCGCTTGCAAGCACGCGGGATAGCGCTTGCCCGTTGACGTAACCCAGGTCACCTTCTATATTGGATGAATCGATTCAAGAGCTGTTGCCCGAGCCCCCGCTTCGGCGGGACGCGGGCGCAGACGCCGCCACGGCCTCCAGTGCCATTAGCGGTCCGGTTCCTTGCCAATGAAGACGAAGGATACAAGCAGCATGAGCACCACCCCAACCCGCGTCGTCCATGCACGCCTGGAAGGCGCAACCGGCTCCCGGGACCCGCGGAAAGCGGCGCTGAGCGGCTGGATCGGAAGCGCACTTGAGTACTACGACTTCGCGCTGTACTCGCTGGCCGCCACGCTGATCTTCCCCGCCATCTTCTTTCCCGCGGAGAACCCCACCGTTGGGATCATTGCTTCCCTGGCAACCTATGCGGTGGGCTACGTCTCCCGCCCGGTAGGCGCCGTCGTCCTGGGTGCCTATGGTGACAGGCATGGGCGCAAGAAGGTGCTCGTCTTCGCCATGCTGCTGATGGGCTTCGCAACCTTCGCGGTCGGACTCCTGCCCACGTACGGGCAGGTGGGCCTCCTTGCGCCCGCCCTCCTGGTGATCCTCCGGCTGATCCAGGGCTTCGCGGTGGCCGGAGAACTGGGCGGCGCCAGCGCGATGATCGTTGAACACTCGCCGGACGCCCGGCGCGGCTTCTTCGCCAGCTTCAGCCTCCAGGGCACGCAGGTGGGATCCATCCTCGCCACCGCCGTCCTGCTGCCGCTCGCCGCCCTCCTCCCGGCTGACCAGTTCGGCTCCTGGGGCTGGCGCATCCCGTTCCTGCTCAGCGCCGTCGTCATCTTCGCCGGATACCTCATCCGCCGCAGGGTGACCGAACCCCCTGCCTACGCCGCGCAGTCCGGAGCGGCGCCGGCCCGGCAGCGCTTCCCGCTCGTTGAGCTCCTCCGCACCCGCCCCGGCGACCTGGTCCGCTGCATCCTCATGACCTTCACCAATGTCATCGGCATGGCCACGCTGGTCTTCGGCGTCTCCTACGCCACGCAGAAGGGCTACGGCAACGGCTTCTCCAGCAGCGAGTTCCTGTGGGTGACGCTGGTGGCCAACGTCGCAGCCGTGGTGACCATTCCGATGTTCGGCGCGCTCTCGGACAGGATAGGCCGGCGGATGCTGATGGCGGCCGGCGGCATAGTGGGCGGCGTCCTGGTGACCGGATACCTGTGGGCGATCGAGCAGGGGAGCCTGCCGCTGGTCTTCGTCTGCGTGGTGATTGTGCAGGGCATCTTCTTCCAGATGTGGAACGCCACGTTCGCCACGTTCTTCCAGGAGCAGTTCCCCATGCGGATCCGCGTGACCGGCTTCGCGGTGTCGCAGAACATCGGCCTCATGATCGCGTCGTTCTTCCCGAGTATCTTCACGGCGATCGCCCCTCCGGGCTCCGGCAACATCCCGCTGACCATCGGACTTGCCACGCTCGGCATCTGCCTTGTCTCGGCGGTGGCCACCCTGATGTCCTCCGATACCAGGGGCACGTCCCTGGAGGATCTTGAGGAGCGGGAGGCCGGGCGCACCGCGGATCGGGCCTGATTCCGGACGATAAGGAAACGATGAAGGGGCAGCGGCTGCTGCCCCTTCTTCGTGCCCCGCTGGAACCTCCGAGGAAGAGGTGCGGACGCCGCGGGTGCACAAGTGCATAGTTGTATACAAGTATGATGACTGCTGGAGGTCCACACGATGCCAGAGTCACCCGCCCGGAACACCGGGGCCCATTATGTCTACGCCGAGCTCAAGCGCCGCATCCTGGGCCTGGAGCTGAAACCAGGGGAGCGTATCTACGAACCAGCGATGGCGTCGGCTCTGCAGGTGAGCCGGACGCCGCTGCGCGAGGCCATCCGGCGGCTGATCTCCGAAGGCCTCCTGGAGCAGCAGCCCACCGGCGGGGTACTGGTGCCGGCACTGGACGAAGGCGCCATCTCGGAACTGTACGAGGTCCGCGCGGCCATCGAATCACTGATGGCACGCAACGCCTGCCTGAAAGCGACGCCGGACGATATCGAAGCCCTGCACGGCATCCTGGAACGCAATGCCGCGATGGTGACGTTCGCCGACGACGCCATGCAGCAGGGCATGGCGCTGCACGCAAAGATCGCCGCAATCGCCGGAAACTCCTGGGCCCGCCGCTTCCACGGCCAGATCTCGAGCCATATGGAGCGGTACCGGCACTTCACCAACAGCACGCAGGAGCGCCGGGACCAGGCCCTGGCCCAGCACCGGACCCTGGTGGAAGCCATTGCCGGCGGCGATCCGGAGAAGGCTGCCGCCATCGCGTTCGAGCATGTGATGGGCGCCCGGGACGCTGCGGTGCGGGCCATCTCCGGCGCCACCGGTGCCAGCACCGCCGCGGGCGCATGATCGGTGAACTCGGGCGCCGGACGTCCACGGCCCTGCTGGTCCATTCCGCGCTGATCCAGGCCGTCACGTTCCTGGTCCGCCCAGCCGCCACCTACCGTGCGCTCGAACTCGATGTCCCCGGCTTCGCCCTGGGCCTCCTCGCCGCCAGCTACGCTGTCTTTCCGCTGCTGCTCGCCGTGCCCACGGGCGGCCTGGTGGACCGCCTGGGTGAGCGCCGGCTCATGGCGATCGGGTCCGCCGTCGTCCTTTCCTGCTCAGCCTTCCTGTTGCTGTGGGGCTCCTCGATCGTGGCCCTGGTCATCGGAACCGCGCTGCTGGGCGCCGGACAACTGGCCTGCGTGGTGGGGCAGCAGGCGGTGGTGGCCAACAATGCCGCCTCGTCCCGGATGGACTCCGCGTTCGGATACCTGACGTTCGCCGCGTCCCTGGGCCAGGCCCTCGGGCCGCTGGCGATTTCCCTGGTGGGCGGCGCTTCCATCCGTCCCGACACGCATGCGATCTTCCTCCTTTCGGTCGCCATGGGCCTCGTGCTCTTTGCCACCACCTTCGTTGTCCCGGCCCACGTCAGCGGCGGGAGGAAGAAGGCCGGCGGGCCCGGACCCAGCGGCAGTGCCGTATCCCTGCTGAAGTCGCCCGGCGTGGCCCGTGCCCTCGCCACCAGCGCCACCGTCCTCGCCGTGGTGGACCTGACCATGGTCTACCTGCCGGCCCTCGGCGCCGACCGGGGACTCACAGCGGCCACCGTGGGCGCCATGCTGACCGTCCGCGCCGTCTTCTCCATGGTGTCGCGGCTCCTTTTGGGCAGGGTGTCCCGGAGGATCGGCCGGATGCGGCTGCTGGTGGTCAGCCTGGCCCTGTCCACCGCGGCATTGGCGGCGGCGGCCATTCCCATGCCGGCGTGGCTGCTCTTTGTGGTGATGGCCGTGCTGGGGCTGGGCCTGGGCATCGGCCAGCCGCTGACCATGTCCTGGCTTTCCGCGCAGGCCCCTGCCGGGCAGCGGGGGCGGGCGCTGGCGCTCCGGCTCGCCGGAAACCGGGTGGGCCAGGTGGTCCTGCCCAGCGCCATCGGGGTCGTTGCCGCCGGACTCGGCGCGGGCGGCGTGTTCCTGGCGTCGGCAGCTGTGGTGGGAGGGACGCTCCTGCTGCTCCGCGGGGTGCAGCTGGACTGATTGCCGCCGCCCCGCGTCAGGCCGGGCAGGGTTTTGGGCAGCGGACGACGGCGGCCGCCGGGTTTCCGGGGCTTCCCCGCCCCAGGCGCGCCGAAAGGATGCCGTGCGTGACGCCCTCGTCCGCCTTGTTGGTGCGGTAGGTGGCCAGGGGGTCAGTAGACGGAGCCCTCGAGCAGCTCCGAGAGCCGGCTGGCGGCACGGCGCAGTTCCGGGACGTTGGCTTTGATTTTCTCCTCGGTCGTCGCCTCCGCAGGGCAGTTCAACGCCATTGATTCGTTGGCGCGGCCGGCTCTATTCGTCAATGCCACCCCTACGGAGAGCACGCCGATCACGCGCTCATTCGCAGAATAGGCGTAGTCGCAGCCGGGCTCGGGCAGCCGCGACTTCAGTTCCTCCACAGTAAATCCCTGCTCCTCGTGACCGGAGGCAATCGCGGCCGCTACCACCTGTTCGAGTTCAGCGTCAGTGGCGCCCGCGATCAGAATCTTTCCCGCCGCACCGCGCGTCAGCGGGAGGCGCTTACCCAAGGGCAGGTCATACTGCATGGGCGCTTCACCTTGAACCCTTGCCACCAGAATCCGCTCAAAACCGAGCCTGGTGTGCAAGGAGACAGACATTCCCGTCTGGGTTGCGAGCTGCTGCAGGACCGGGCGGCCCGCGACCGCCAGTGGATCGTTCTCCAGGAAACTCTTTGCCGCCGGCAGCACGGCCGGGCCGATCCGGTAGGACTTGTCCTTCTGGCTCACCATGCCGAAATCCTGCAGCACCCGGAGGATCCGCAACGTGGTGGGCAGGCTCATGCCGCAGTTCCGCGCCAAATCACTGAGCCGCTGCGGCCGCTCGGCCCGCTGCAGCTCGGCGAAGACCTCCATGGCCCTCGAAAGGGAGCGCATGTTCGAGGACTTGGGGCCCTCTTCTGCCGGGCCGGCCGTGGTGGAAGTCGTCGTCGCCATTCTTTCATTCTATGTAAGTTCCTTGCGCTTGACAGTCCCTGTGTCTCCTGTCACTATTTCTCAGTACGCAATATAGTTTCATTCTGTGAAACGCAATGACGCGCTGTGAAAAGGAAACTCATGACAACGGAGTCAGTCACGACAAAAGCAGGGAGCACCATCCGGATCGCTCCCGGTGTGCTGACGGGAATAGGCGCCTTCGCCGCCGTCGGAATCTATGTCCTGGTGAGCTCGGTGGGCCTGGGCCTTTGGACGTCCCTTGGCCCGGGTGCCGGACTGTTCCCCTTCGCGATGGGCGCCCTTCTGGTGGCAATGTCGGCCGTCTGGCTCATCCAGGAATTCCGCCGGCCAAGCGCCAGGGGCGAAGGCGTGGACAAAGGCGTGGTCATCTCCGTCGTGGCCAGCCTGGTCATCCTGGCGTCCGTGATGGACCTGCTGGGCTTCCAGTTGAGCATGTTCGCGTTCCTGCTGTACCACCTGAAAATCCGGGGACGCCGGGCATGGGTGCCCTCACTGATCATCGCCCTGGTGGGAAGCGTCGGTGCTTTCTACGCCTTCAATTACGGCCTGAACGTGGCCCTTCCCGTCTCGGCATTTACTCCGCTGAACCTGATCGGACTCTAGGCATGGAAACCCTCAACGAACTGCTGGGCGGCTTTGCCACCGCCATGACCTGGCAAAACCTGCTGTTTGCCTTCCTCGGCTGCCTGCTCGGCACCATCATCGGTGTCCTGCCCGGCGTGGGGCCCGTCGCGGGCGTGGCACTGCTCATCCCGCTGACGCTCAACCTCGACCCCGCAGGGTCCATCATCATGCTGTGTGCCATCTTCTACGGCACCCAGTACGGCGGCACCATTACCAGCGTCCTGCTGAACACCCCCGGTGAAGCGTCATCGGCCATCACCACCATCGACGGCTACGCCATGACCAGGATGGGGAGGGCCGGAGCGGCACTGACGCTGGCCGCCGTCGGCTCCTTCATCGGCGGCACCATCGCCACCGTCGGCCTGGTCGCCGCCGCCAAGCCGCTCGGCGAGATGGGCCTGCTGGTGGGGCCGCCCGAATTCTTCGCCCTCATGGTGGTGGGCATCTCCCTGCTGGTTGCCTTGGCTGGAAAATCCATGGTCAAGGCACTGATCTCCGGCGCCCTGGGTTTGCTGATCTCCATGGTGGGCATCGACCCCGTGGCCGGAGCACCTCGGTTCACCTTCGGTATTGACAACCTGATGGACGGAGTCAGCTTCGTCGCCGTCATCGTTGGCGTCTTTGGGCTCTCCGAAATCCTCTCCTTCCGCCGGAACGAGCCCACCCCGGTGGTCCACGCCCCCGGTTTCCGGCAGCTGTTCCCCTCCAGGACGGAATGGCGCCGCAGCGCGCCGTCCATGGCCCGCGGCACCGGCGTCGGCTTCGGCCTGGGCCTCATTCCCGGCATGACCGGGTCCGTATCCTCGCTCCTTTCCTACGCTACGGAAAAGCGGTTCTCCCGCTTCCGCCACGAACTCGGCAAGGGGGCCGTCGAAGGCGTCGCCGGTCCGGAGACCGCCAACAATGCCCACGCCAATGCTGCCCTTATCCCGCTGTTCACCCTTGGCATCCCCGCCTCGCCCACCATCGCCGTCCTGATGGGCGCCTTCCTGCAGCAGGGCCTCACCCCGGGACCCAGCCTGTTCACGGAACACTCGGAAATCGCCTGGGCCATCATCGCCAGCCTCTTCATCGGCAACGTCCTCCTGCTGCTGCTGAACGTCCCGCTCGTCGGACTGTGGACCTCAATCCTCCGCGTACCCACCCCGATCCTGACCGCAGTGATCCTCGTGTTCATGGTCATCGGGGCCTACACCATCAACTTCAGCGTCTTCGATGTCTACGTCATGATCGGCTTCGGCCTCTTGGGCCTCGCACTGCGCAACCTCGACATTCCGCTGGCCCCGATGGTGCTCACCCTGGTCCTCGGCCCGCTGATGGAACGCTCCCTCCGCGAATCGCTGGAGATCTCCCAGGGCGACTTCACCGTCTTCACCAGCCGTCCCATCTCCGCTGTCCTGATCGGCATCGGCCTCCTCATCATCTGCAGCCCGCTGCTCAAACTCCGCAAGCCCAAGGCCCTCATGGAGGATCCGGAGGCCTGACTCCCCACCCGTAACCCCTACACCCGCACCCCTTCAAAGGAGAAGAACCATGTCACGCAAGAAGATCTTCGCAGCAGTAGCGGCTGCGTCCCTGCTCGCCCTCACCGGCTGCGGCGCCAACGCCGGAGCCAGCAATTCCGGTGCAGCCGCCGGCGACTTCCCCAAGAAAGGCAAGTCCATCGACCTGATTGTCGCCTTCTCGTCGGGCGGCGCAGTGGACACCGCGGCCAGGCTCATCCAGCCGGTCCTCGAAAAGGAGCTCGGCACCAACGTCGAGGTCATCAACAAGCCCGGTGCCGGTGGCCAGATCGGCTACACGGCCCTGACCAGCGCCAAGCCCGACGGCTACACCATCGGCGCCACCGGTTCCCCCTCGGTGGTGGTCTCACCCCTGGATCCGGCCCGCGGCGCGAAGTACACCAGGGACAGCTTCCAGCCGCTGGGCCGGCAGGTGATCGACCCCACCGTCATCGCCGTCCAGCCGGACAGCCCGTACCAGACCCTGAAGGAACTGCTGGACGCGGTCAAGGCCAAGCCGAAGTCCCTCACCGCCAGCACCACCGGCATCCAGACCGGCGAACACTTCGCCCTGGCCCAGATCCAGGAAAGCACCGGCTCGGAGTTCGCGCCGGTCCACTTCTCCGAGGGCGCCTCGCAGGCCACTACCGCGTTCCTGGGGAAGCACGTGGACGTCCTGGTGGCCAATGTCAGCGACGTGAACGACCTCAGCAAGCAGGGCAAGGCACGGGTGCTCGGCGTTATGTCCGCGGACCGCGCCCCCTCGCTGCCGGAGATCCCCACCTTCAAGGAATCCGGCTACGACCTGACCGCCGGGACCGCCCGCGGCTACTCCGCCCCCGCCGGGCTCCCGGCTGACGTGGCCAAGAAGCTTGAAGCCGCCATTGAGAAGGCCATCGAGGACCCCGCCGTGGTGCAGAAGATGAAGGACCTGGGCCTGCAGACCAGCTACCTCAGCGGCGCCGAGTACCAGAAGTTCTGGGCAGGCCAGGAAGACGACTTCAAGAAGGTCCTTCCGCAGGTCCAGAAAAAAGACTGACCCACACACCCGTAAGGAACCGACCATGACAACTCCAGCCATCGACACCAGCGCCGACTTCGCCCGCCCCGACCAAGGCATCGTGGACCGGCTCGCCAAGCTGCCCGCCGCCAACATCGGCGACGCCATGGACCGGCTCGGCGTGGCGGACTCCGCCATCCAGGCCGTGTGGCCCGGTGCCAAGCTCGCCGGGCCGGCATTCACCGTGTGGACCCGGCCAGGAGACAACAAGGGCATACACGCTGCCCTGCAGCATGCCCGTCCCGGAGACGTCATTGTGGTCGCCGGGGGCGCAGATGAGTCCCGCGCCCTCCTGGGTGAACTGATCGGGGAGCGGGCCATCAACCTTGGCGTAGCGGGCTTCGCGCTGGACGGAGCAGCGCGCGACGCCGAGGCGCTGGGTGAGATCGGCATGCCCGTCTTCGCCAGGGCTACTTCGCCCGCCGGCCCCTACAAGGACGGCCCGTTCAGGCTGGGAACCGCCGTCGCCTTCGGCGGAGTCCCGGTCCTGCCCGGCGACGTCATCGTTGGTGACTCCGACGGGGTGGTGGTCATCCCCCGGGACCAGGCCGCCGCCGTCGCCGAAGCCGCCGAAGCGGTGTTCGCTGATGAAACCGGCCGCCGCCAGGCCATCGTCGCCGCCCGCAACTAGACCGCAATACCACCAGAAGGAACTGAGCAAACCATGACAACGTGCACCGTCATTGGCCTCGGCGAAGCCGGAGCCACCTACGCCGCAGCGCTCGCAGCTGCGGGCCACCACGTCACCGGGTTCGACCCCGTGGCCGCCACAACCCCGGAAGGTGTATCCCGGGCGGCAACGGCGGCCGAGGCCTGTGCCGGGGCTGACATCGTCCTGGTGATGACCGGAGCCGCCGCGGCCCGCAGTGTGGCGCAGGAATGCCTGCCGGTCCTCGGTGACGGCAGCGTCTACGCGGACTTCACATCATCTTCCCCGGGTGTCATGCAGGAACTCGGACAGCTGCCCGCCAAGGCAGCCTTTGCCGACGTCGCTATCCTGGGACCGGTTTCCGCACTGGGGGAAAAGACCCCGTTGATGGTGAGTGGTCCCGGAGCCCAGGCCGTTGCCGCCCTGCTGCGTCCCCTCGGCGTGCAGGTCGAGATCGTCGACGGCGGCCCGGGGGAGGCGATGGCCCACAAGCTGCTGCGCAGCGTCCTGATGAAGGGCCTGGCGTCCGTGGTGGTGGAAGCGGTCACGGCCGGCCAGGCGGCCGGCCTGGAGGACTGGATCCGGGGCCAGATCGCGAACCAGCTGGCTGGGGATGGCCAGGCGGTCATCGACAGGTTCCTCACCGGAACCGCCAAGCACGCCGTCCGCCGCTCAAAGGAGATGCAGGACACCGCCAGCTACCTCTCGGACCTCGGCGTGCCAGCCGAGATGACCACCGCCTCCGCCGCCGCCCTTGGCCGGATGGCCCAGGACACGGAACCGGCCTTGCGCTGACCGCACAGCAGGGCACAATCAGGAACGGGAAATACGTGATTTCAACAGCAACCGGCATTCCGCCGTCAGGAGCAGCAGCATGATCGGCATCTGGGCACTGGGCGCCTACCTCGCCGTCATCCTGCTTTGGACGACCGCCGTCAAGCGCAGCGTGGGCGAGGCCATGATCCTGGGCTTCCTGGTGGTGCTGCCGTTTACCGGCGCTGCCGCGGCACAGGTCGGCTGGTCAGCGCTCTCTTCGGCAGCGACCGACGAAATTGTCTACGCCACCATGGCGTTCGTCTTCATGGGCTACCTGCTGGATAAGGGCGGCGTCCTCGATAGGCTGATCGACCTGCTCAACTCGCTGATCGGCGGAGTCAGGGGCGGCCCGGCCTGGGTCTCCACCGTGGCGTCCGCCGCCCTGGGGGGAGTGGTCCACAACCAGGCAGCCATCGCCGCGACGGTAGGCTCGGTGACCATTCCCTGGATGGAAAAATCCAGGCTCGACAAGCCCGCGGCGGCAACCCTGGTGGCGGGGAACGCCGGGATGGGCATCACCTTCCCGTTCAGCGCCTCCATGTTCGTCCTGGTCGGCTCAGCAACCGTGGGGCCGCTGCTGGACATCAACGCACTGGTCCTTCCCCTGCTCTTCGGCGGCCTCTGGTGCTTCCTGCACCGGCTCATCGTCACCTGGCTGTTGATCAGGAAAAGCGGAATGGCACCGCTGGACCCTGCCCACCGGCTGTCCGTCCGGGCCGCGTTCGGCCAGGGATGGGCCACGCTCCTGCTGTTCGTCGTCGTCGCCATCCCGCTGGTCATCACCTCCGGGTTCCTGACCTCAACGCTCTCCGACTGGACCGGCGGTGACGTCAGCAAATCGGTCAGCGTCATCGTCTGGATCCCGGTGGTCCTCCTCATCACCGGTGCCCTGCTGGGCAGGAAGCGGCTGCCCCGCACCGGCCGGGACTGGGGAAACCTGCTGCAGGGCTCGGCCCCGCGGTTCGGAATCGTCGGCGTCACGGTGCTCTTCGCCTTCGCCGGCGCCAACGCGCTCGCCGCCACCGGCCTGCCCAAGCAAATGACCGCCCTGCTGAACGGGCTGAACCTTCCCCTCTGGCTGCTCGCCATCCTGATCGGGCTGATCGTCATCGCCGTCGCAGCCCCGCTGTCCGCCACTGCCACCATGGCCGCCGTGGGAACGGTCGGCGTTGCCGCCCTTGTCGCCGCCGGTGTCCCGGCCACCACAGCCGCCGTCGCCGTGCTCATTTTCTCCTCCTGCGAGGCCGCGGTTCCGCCCGGTGGCGCACCGCTCTATGTGGCCTGCGGCATCGCGGACGTCAACCCCCTCAAGACCTTCGCCCGCCTGCTCACCCACTATGCGCTGCCCCTGCTGGTCATCGGCGTGCTGATCACCCTCGGCATCCTGCCCATCTAAGGAACCACCATGAAAACACCCCGACGGTTCATCCAAAGCGTCTTCACCCTCACGCTCGGTGTCCTCCTCATCGGCGGCGTCCTGTTCGTTGCCGGACAGGCCGCGGGCCTTGTGGCCGGGCAAAACGCCTGGCTCGAGTTCTTCAACACCTACGTCAAGCCGCCGGTTTGCATTGCCGCGTCGGTCTGCGCCGTGGCCGGGTTCCTGCTCAGCTACCAGCGCCCCCGGAAACAGGCCGAACAGCAGCAGGAAGCCACCACCCGATGACCGCACCCGGAATGTTTCCCACCTTCTCGGAGCTCCTGGCGAGGGAGGGCAACCTGGCGGGTACATCGTGGGGCCTCTTCCCAGAACCGGGCAGGGGAACACCGTCGTTCATCACTCCCGCGGCCGTCCTGGAGGCAAGGGACTGCATCCGGGCCGGCGCCGTGTTCGGCTTGGACTATCCCGCCGACGCCTTTGATCCGGGCATGTCGCTCAAGCGCGGGGCGCCCCGGCACACCATCTACTCCTCCCACCCCGCCCACCGGGACGACTACCTTGACGGGTACTTCCTGCAGGGATCTACCCAGATTGACGGTCTTAGGCACCGCCGTGCCGATGACGTTGGCTTCTACAACGGCGTTCCGGACCACCGGATCACCGAAGGCACCCCGGACCTGGGAGTCCAGGAATGGGCTGAACACCCTATTGCCGGCAGGGGCGTGCTGGTGGACCTTGAGGGCTTCCGTAACGGCATGGGGGAGCCCATCGACCATGCGGCCGGGGAACCCCTGGGCCTGGAATTGGTCCATGCGGCCTTGGAGTCTCAGTCCCTGACCGCCCGCCCCGGCGACATCCTTCTGCTCCACACCGGATGGTGCGAATGGTTCCTGGCGCTGGATCCGGAAGAGAAGCAGCGGCTCCGGAAGAGCCGGATGGCAACGGGCGTGGCGCAGTCGCAGGAGTTCGTGGCCTGGGCGTGGGACAGCCGGTTTGCCGTGGTCGCGGCGGATAACTTTGCCTTCGAATGCCTCCCCGCCGTCCCGGACAGCCCCTACCGGGAGTCCGCGTTCAACGACCACGGCATGATGCACCAGCAGCTCCTGGCCAAGCTCGGCATGCCGCTGGGTGAGCTGTGGCGGCTCGGCCCGCTGGCCCGGCACATGCGCAGCACGGGCAGGTGGGACTCTTTCATCAGCATCAAGCCGCTGAACATCACCGGCGGCACCGGTTCCCCGGCCAACGCCACCGCCATCGTGTGACCTGGAGGCGCGGGAGCGTCACGCGGGGCACGCTTTAAGGCAACGGTCGACGGCGGGGCCCGGCTTTCCGGGGCTTCCCCGCCTTAGGTGGGCCGAAAGCGTGCCGTGCGTGACGCCGTCGTGCGCCTCACCACCGGAGTTCCACTGGGCAGAAGCCACCCGTTGCCCGCGGGCCGGTTGCCGGGCAGGCTGGATGGATGACGAAGCTGCAGCCCGCCGCCAACCACTCAGGCCTCGCCGCCGCCGCTGTTGCCTCCGGAATCGAACCGGACCCGGTTGGGGTCATCGCGCTGGACCCGGTGCTGGCAGGAATCTGGGAACTGGCCGCACCATACCTAAAGGTCCGGGACAACGACGCCCACACCCTATATGCGTTCGGCCTGGCCCGCGCCCTGCTGGACGCCCACCCGGAGGCGGATGCCACCGTCGTCCTTCCCGCGATCATGCTGCACGACATCGGCTGGTCGCAGGTCCCGCCGGGCGACGTCCTGGCAGCCATTGCACCGGGCGGCGGCAGGCCAGACCTGGTGCTGCTGCACGAAAAGGAGGGGGCGCGCCTGGCCGCGGACATCCTCGCGAAGTGCCGTTACGACGCCGCCAAAATCCCCGCCATCCTCAACATCATCGACGGCCACGATTCGCGGCGCGAGGCGATTTCCGTCGAGGACGCCATCGTCAAGGACGCGGACAAGACCTGGCGGCTCAGCCCACACGGCATCGACACCGTCATGGACTGGTTCGGGCTGGACCGCGGGCAGGCCCTGCGGCTCTGCTCCCAGCGCGTGCACGGCCACCTGTTCACGGCAGAGGCGCAGGCCATGGCCCGGGCACTGTCGGCACTGGAATCGGTTACCCTCTGGCCGCAGCGGCAACGCCTGCTTGGCTGACCTGGAAACCGGCGCGGCCCGGAGCCGTTCCCGCGCTTAGACTCATTCCGGACGCTGCCGGCACCCTGGGCCCAGCGCCAGGAGCGAGGAGGCCCCCATGGCCGGCGGCAGCCGCGACCCCGGACGCACAGTGACATCCAAAGTGCTGTCCATCCTGGAAGCCTTCGAGACGTCCCGCGGTGCTCTGAGCCTGACCGATATCGCTGACAAATCCGGGCTCCCGCTCAGCACCGCGCACCGCCTGGTGAACGAGTTGGCCGACTGGGGCTTCCTGTCGCGGGAACCGAACGGCCGCTACCAGCTGGGGATCCGGCTGTGGGAGCTGGCGCAGAACACCGGCCGCCAGCTGCGCGATGCCGCCCACCCCTACATCCAGGACCTGTTCTCGCTCACCGGCGAAACGGCACACCTGGCCATCCGGGCCGGCAACGAAGTTCTCTACATAGACCGGGTCTACGGCTCCAAGCGCGTACCCCGCGCGTCCCGGGTGGGCGGCCGCCTGCCCATGCACGCCACCGCCGTCGGCAAAGTCATCCTGGCCTTCGAAGACGACTGGGTGCGCGACGCCTACCTGCACCGGGACCTGGAACGGGCCACCGCCCACACCCACATCGACCCCCAAAAATTCGCGGCCGAGCTGGCGGACATCCATGCGCAGGGCTATGCCACCACCCTCGAGGAAGTTCGCCTTGGCTCGTGCTCCATCGCCGTCCCGGTGTTCCATACCGGACGGATCGGTGCCGCCATTGGCCTGGTGCTGCCCACGGCCCAGGCGTCCACCATGACCCGGTACCTGCCCGTACTCAGGGGCATCTCCACCCAAATTGAGAAGGCCACGGCACGGATCCCCCTGGAAACGTTGATCGGCGTGCACAAGGGAACGCGCGGCTGATGATTGGCTTCCGTCCAGTGGAAGCGGGCAGTGTCCCCGTCCGGTGATGTGGACCACACTGGTCACTAAGAAACCCCCGCGGCCCGCCAGGCGCCGGGGGAGCCAAGTCACCAGGAGTCACCATGTCATCGTCGACAGAAACGGCTGGCCGCTGTCCCTTCGGGTACGGCGCCGAAGCCCCCGCCGGGCACCATGGCTACGAACCCTTCCAGATGAAGGATCCCTTCACCGCCTATGCGGAACTCCGGGCCGAACAGCCCGTGATGTTCGATGAGCGCACCGGCCTGTACGTCGTCTCCCGTTACGACGACATCAAAGCCATCTTCGAGGACTGGGAAACGTTCTCCAGCGAGAACGCCCAGGCCCCGGTCCGGGAGCGGGGACCCGCCGCGAAGAAGATCATGGAAGAGGGCGGCTTCACCGCCTACTCCGGCCTGTCCGCCAGGCGTCCGCCGGAGCACACCCGCATCCGCGCCGTGGTGCAGAAGGCCTTCACGCCCCGCCGCTACAAGGCCCTGGAACCGTTCATCCGGCAGAACGTGGTGGACCTGCTCGAAAAGATGCTGTCCCGCGACGAGCACCGAGGGGACCTGGTCAAGGACCTGGCCTACGACGTTCCCACCATCACCATCCTCACCCTGATCGGGGCCGACGTCTCCCAGGTGGACACGTTCAAGCGCTGGTCCGACTCCCGCGCCGCCATGACCTGGGGCGACCTGAGCGACGAGGAGCAGATCCCGCACGCACACAACCTGGTGGAGTACTGGCAGGAATGCCTGCGCCTGGTCCGGGTGGCGCACGAACAGGGCGGCGACAACCTCACGGCGGACCTGGTCAAGGCCCAGCAGGACGGCGCCGAGATCTCGGACCATGAGATCGCCTCTGTCCTCTACAGCCTGCTGTTCGCCGGGCACGAGACCACCACCACCCTCATCTCCAACGCCCTGCGCGAACTCCTGGCCCGTCCGGAGCAGTGGCAGCAGCTGGTGGCGGATCCCAAGAAGATCCCCGCCGCCATCGACGAGGTCCTCCGCTACGCCGGTTCCATCGTCGGCTGGCGCCGCAAGGCCCTCAAGGACACCGAGGTGGGCGGCGTGCCCATCGAAATGGGCTCGCAGCTGCTGCTCCTGATGGGCTCGGCCAACCGCGACGAAACCAAGTTCGAGGCTGGCGAGCACTTCGACATCACCCGGCCCAACGCCCGCGAGCACCTCTCCTTCGGGTTCGGCATCCATTACTGCCTGGGCAACATGCTCGCCAAGCTGCAGGCAAAAATCGCACTCGAGGAAGTGGCCCGGCTCGCCCCCCGGTTGCAGCTCGACGCCCCGGAGGACATCGCCTTCCGCGAAAACCTCTCCTTCCGTGTTCCCGAGACCGTTCCTGTCACCTGGAAGGCCTAAGCACCATGCAAAGCAACGAATACGTTCAGTTCTTCGACGGCGGCATCGAGCCGAAGCTTGAAAACCTCGGCGGCAAGGGCGCGTCCCTGGTCACCATGACCTCAGCCGGCATGCCTGTTCCGCCCGGCTTCGTGGTCACCACCGCGCAGTTCGATGCCTTCATGGATGAAGCCGGGATCACGGCGAAGATCCACGAAGTGCTCGCCGGGCTGGACCCGGAGGACACCCGGCAGGTGGACCAGGTGTCCGCAGCCATCCGCGAGGACATCTGCTCCCGCCCGGTGCCTGAAAAGCTGCGCAGCCTGACCATCGAGGCCTACGAATCCCTGATGGGACGCTTCGACGCGCCTGTTCCGGTGGCCGTCCGGTCCAGCGCGACCGCGGAGGACCTGCCGGACGCCTCCTTTGCCGGGCAGCAGGACACCTACCTCTGGCTGGACGGCGTCAAGGCCGTCACCGAGCACATCCGCCAATGCTGGGCCTCGCTCTACACGTCCCGGGCCATCATCTACAGGCTCAAGAACAGCATCCCCAACGAAGGCCTGTCCATGGCCGTGGTGGTGCAGAAGATGGTCAACTCCAGGGTCTCCGGCGTCGCCATCACCATGGACCCCACCAACGGCGACAGGTCCAAGATCACCATCGATTCCTCCTACGGCGTGGGCGAGATGGTGGTGTCCGGCCAGGTCACCCCGGACAATATCGTGCTGGACAAGGTGACCCTCGCCGTCGTCACCGAACACCTGGGCGACAAGCACGCCGAACTGGTCCCCGACTCCGGTGCCAAGCGCCTGGTGGAACGCGAGGTCGACGACGAACGCCGGGGCCGCCGCAGCCTCACCGATGCGGAACTCACCGCCGTCGCCCAGATGGCCAAGCGGGCCGAGAAGCACTACAAGTGCCCGCAGGACATCGAATGGGCCCTCGACGCCGACCTCCCCGACGGCGAAAACCTGCTCCTCCTGCAGTCCCGGCCGGAAACGGTCCACTCCTCCAAGCCGGTGACCGCGCCGCAGCCCGTCGTCACCGGCGGCTACTTCAGCGGACTGAGCACCCCCGCGCTCAAGCCGACCGCCTGACCCGAAACCCGAGGCTTCACCCCACCAAGGCTCACCGCCGAGCCCTCCCGAAAGGACCGCCATGTCCATGAAGTCGTTCCCCAAGCCCTCCGAGCTTCCGGTCCCCGCCGGCGCCGAAGGCTGGGAAAAGATCTACCCCTACTACCTGGTCTTCCAGGACAAGCTCAAGGAGCAGGAGGACGCCAAGTTCTGGTTCTGCGACAGCCAGCACTGGCCCACCGTGTTCAAGCCCTTCGAGACCATCGGCGGCGAATTCGCGGTCAAATGCCTGGGCCAGTACAACGCCCGCCACCTGATGATCCCCAATGCCAACGGCATCGAGTTCCGCATCCACCTCGGCTACCTCTACATGTCCCCCATTCCCGTGCCGGGGGACCAGATCGCCGCCCGCGTGCCGCTGTTCGAGCAGCGGGTGGGCCACTACTTCCAGAACTGGGAGCAGCTCCTGAAGGACTGGCACGTCAAGGTCAAGGGCACCATCGACGAGATGGAAACCATCTCCTTCCCCAGGCTTCCGGACATGGTCCCCATGGAGGACATCACCTCCGGCAAGGGCAAGGACGGCTCCGAGAAGCTCCTGGAAAGCTACGACCGCCTCATCCAGCTGGCATACCAGAATTGGCAGTACCACTTCGAGTTCCTGAACCTGGGCTACATCGCCTACCTGGACTTCTTCAACTTCTGCAAGCAGGTCTTCCCCAACATCCCGGACCAGTCCATCGCCAGCATGGTGCAGGGCGTGGACATGGAACTGTTCCGCCCCGATGACGAGCTCAAGCAGCTCGCCAAGCTCGCCGTCGAACTGGGCCTCCAGCCGCACTTTGGAAACACGGACGACGTCGAGGCTACTTTGGGTGCCATCGCCGCCGACCCCGGCGGGGACCGCTGGCTGGCCCAGTACGAAGGTGCCAAGCACCCGTGGTTCAACTTCACCGTGGGCAACGGCTTCTACGGCCATGACAAATACTGGAACGTGAACCAGGAAATCCCGCTGGGCTATATTGCCGACTACATCCGGCGCGTGGACGAGGGCCAGGAAATCATGCGCCCCGTCGAGGCCCTGATCACCGAACGCGACCGCATCATCGAGGAATACCGGGACCTCCTCGAAGGCGACAGCCAGGCAGTCTTCGACGCCAAGCGCGGCCTCGCCGCCACCGCCTACCCCTACGTGGAGAACCACAACTTCTACATCGAGCACTGGACCATGGGCGTCTTCTGGCGCAAGATCCGCGAACTCTCCCGCATGATGCATGCCGAAGGTTTCTGGACCCAACCGGACGACCTGCTCTACCTGGGCCGCAACGAGGTCCGCGACGCCCTCTTCGACCTGATCACCGGCTGGGGCGTGGGGGCCAAGCCCATCGGCCCCGACTACTGGCCCGAGGAAATCGAACGCCGCCGCGGCATCGTGGACGCCCTCAAGACCGCCCGCCCCGCGCCCGCACTGAACACCCCGCCGGCGTCCATCACCGAACCCTTCACCCGGATGCTCTGGGGCATCACCACCGAACAGGTCCAGCAGTGGCTGGGAGCCGGCAAGGAAGTGGAAGGCGGCGGACTGCGCGGCATGGCCGCCTCGCCCGGCGTGGTGGAAGGACTGGCCCGCGTGGTCACCGACGCCGACCAGCTCTCCGAGGTGCAGCAGGGCGAAATCCTGGTGGCCACCGTGACGGCCCCGTCCTGGGGCCCGATCTTCGGCAAGATCAGCGCCACGGTGACGGACATCGGCGGCATGATGAGTCACGCCGCGATCGTGTGCCGGGAGTACGGCCTGCCCGCAGTCACCGGCACGGGCTCCGGGTCCACCACCATCAGGACCGGCCAGCGGCTGCGGGTGGACGGCACCAAGGGCACGGTCCAGATCCTGGACGCCGACGACCTAGTGGTTGCCGGACCAGGCGCCCACAGCCACAGCCATGTCTGATCAGGACATGCCCTCAGGAGAATATTCCGTTGAGGGCATGAAAGGGAGAACCGTCCTCATCACCGGAGCTGCCGGCGGGCTGGGCAGGGCGTTCGCGCTCGGCTTCGCCGTCCGCGGCTACCGGGTGGCGGTGGCCGACATCAACCTCGAGGGTGCCGAGCAGACCGCCAAGCTGGTCCGCGAGGCCGGCGCCCGCGCCGCAGCCTTCTCCGCCGACGTGACCGATGTGGACTCCACGGAGCAGCTCGCGAAAAGCTGCGCGGAGTTCGGGAACGGCCGCATCGACGTCGTCCTTAACAACGCGGCGGTCTACGCGGGGGTGACCCGCAGCCGCTTCGAGGACATCGACCCGGCCGAATGGGACCTGGTGATGAACGTCAACCTCAAAGGCCCCTGGCTGGTGACCCGCGCCGCCAGCCCCTACCTGGCCGAGGGCGGCCGGGTCATCAACCTCTCCAGCGCCACTATCTTCAGCGGCTCCGAACAGTGGGCGCACTACGTAGCCTCCAAGGGCGGCGTGGTGGCACTCACCCGGGTCATGGCCAAGGAACTGGGCCGGCGGGGGATCACCGTGAACGCGATCGCCCCAGGCTTCACCCTCACCGAGGCCAGCTACGGACTAATGGAAAACGCCGAGAACTACGGTGTGGACCGTGGAGCGATCAAACGCGCCAGCCAGCCCGAGGACATCGTTGGCGCCGCCCTGTTCCTCGCCGGGCCGGACAGCTCCTACTACACCGGCCAGACCATGGTGGTGGACGGCGGCCGGCAGTTCATCTGACCGGCCACCCCGCCACCATCGAAACCAACTTCAACCAAGGAGGACCACAATGCCAACGGTTCACTTCACCGACGCAGAAGGCACCGTCCGGGACGTCGAAGGCAATCCAGGCGATTCGGTCATGGAAACCGCGGTGCGCAACGGCGTCCCCGGCATCGTGGCCGAGTGCGGCGGCTCGCTGTCCTGCGCCACCTGCCACGTCTTTGTCCGGGAGGACTGCGCTTCGCAGCTGCCCGCCATGGAGGACATGGAGGACGAGATGCTCTACGGCACCGCCGTGGACCGCGAGGACAACTCCCGGCTGTCCTGCCAGCTCCGCCTGACGGAAGAGCTCGAACTCTTCGTCACCACCCCCGAAACCCAGGTGTAGCCATGGGAACGCAGGCAGTGGAGAAGGAAACGGCAGCGGCCACGGTTCCCACCCGGACGGGCCTTCTCATCATTGGCGCCAGCCAGTCCGGGGTCCAGCTGGCGGTATCGCTCCGGGCCCTGGGATTCGACGAACACATCACCCTTCTCGGGGACGAGGACCACCGCCCGTACCAGCGGCCGGCGCTGTCCAAGGAGTTCCTGCAGGGCACGGTGGAGAGCGAGTCCCTGATCTTCCGCTCCAATGATTACTGGGCCGAGCACAGCGTGGACCTGGTGAAGGGCGAATATATCGTCCGGATCGACAAGGAAGCGGACGGCTCCGGAGTGGCGCACGCCTCGTCCGGCCGGGAGTTCCCCTTCAAGCGGCTGGCCCTCACCGTGGGAGCCCGCGCCCGGAAGCTGGAGATCGAGGGCAGCGGCCTGGACGGTGTGCTCTACCTCCGCAACGCCGACGACGCCCTGGCGCTGAAGGCCAAGGTGGGCGACGCCGCGGATGTGGTGGTGATCGGCGGCGGGTTCATCGGCCTCGAGGCCGCGTCCAGCCTGCAGAAGATGGGAAAGAATGTCACCGTGCTCGAGTTCGGCCCCCGCCTGGTGGGCCGGGCCGTGGGGGAGGAGACCGCCGAATACTTCCTGCAGGCCCACCGGTCCCGCGGACTGGACATCCGCCTCAACACCAGTGCGGCGCGCTTCACCGCAGACGACGGCGGCACGCGCGTTGCCGGCGTCGAGCTCCAGGACGGGACGGTTCTGCCGGCACAGATCGTCCTGATCGGCATCGGCGTCATCCCCAACACCCAGCTGGCGGAACAGCTGGGCCTGGCCGTGGACAACGGCGTGGTGGTGGACCGGTTCGCGCTGGCCTCCGACGGCACCACGGTGGCCGTGGGGGACGTCGCCAACATGCCCAACCCCGTTCCCGGCTCCGAGCCCGGGGAACGGATCCGGCTGGAAAGTGTCAACAACGCCATCGAGCACGCCAAGGTGGCCGCCTACTCGCTGACCGGACGGCGCGAGGAATACGCCGGCATCCCGTGGTTCTGGTCCAACCAGGCGGACCTCAAGCTGCAGATCGCCGGGCTGTGCAACGGCTACGACCAGACCGTGGTCCGGAACGACCAGGAACGCGGCAAATTCAGCGTCCTCTACTACCGGCAGAGCCGCATTATCGCCGCGGACTGCGTGAACGCGCCGCTGGACTTCATGGCCGTCAAGAACGCGCTCGCCAAAGGCCTCAACATTCCCGCCGAAGCCGCCGCAGACCCCGGCACCCAACTCAAGACCATCACCACGGACAGCTAGTCGCGAGGCCAGCCAACCCGAAGGAGCATTATGAGCACCCCCAAGACGCCGTTTGCCCCGGCGGAGCCCGGCACTGCCGCCGGGAGCGCCCCCGGCACCGCACCGGACACGGGCGACGCCCTGGCCGATGCCTTCGCCGCCGAATACGGCGTCCGCCCCATCCCCGCCGCTGGACCCGTGGACACCACCCCCATTGCCGGCACCCCCGCGGCCCTTGATTCGCTCGACGCGCTCTGGAAAGCGGTGGTCCACGAAACCAGGACCCGCGGCAACGACATCCACCTGCCCATCTCCCTGGCCTTCGCAGAACGGCTCTGCCGGGCCTACCCGCAGGCCGACGCCGAACTGGTCCGGGTGGCAACGCTGCTGCATGACACCGGCTGGGCGCACGTGGACGAATCCCGCATCCTCTCGGAGGGGTTCACGGGGGACTGGCGCAAGGCCACCATCCGCTACGAACACGAGAAGCAGGGCTGCGACGTGGCCCGCCGGGTCCTGCCCGGCCTGGGCTACCCGCCGGAGTTCGTGGAGCGCGTCTGCGGGATCATCGACGGCCACGACACCCGTCCGGTGGCGCGCTCGCTGGAGGACGCGCTGATGCGTGACGCGGACAGGCTGTGGCGGTTCGACCATGCCGGCATCGCGCTGGCCTCCTCCTGGTTCGCCATGGACCCCGCCACCTACACGGACCGGCTGGTCACCGAAATCGTCCCGGAGCTCATCACGCAGGCCGCCGTGGACATGGCCACCGCCGACCTTGCCCGGTCCAACGCCCTGCTGAAGACGGCGGTGATCCGATGACTGCCCCGGCGCATGACGCCGCCACCCATGATGCGCCGGCCGTGTCCGCCCGCTTCGGCCTGCGCCTGCCGCACACGCACGTGGACACCATCTTCTTCAACGGCGCCTGGCAGCCCTCCCGGGGCACCGGCCGGAACCCGGTCACCGACCCCGCCACCGGCGAAGTCTGGGGCTCTGTCCCCGACGGAACCCCCGAGGACGTGGACGCCGCCGTCGGCTCCGCGCAGCAAGCCTTTGAGGGCGCTGACGACGGCGCGTGGCCCCGGCTCTCGCCGTCCGAACGGGCCGCCTACCTGCTCCGGATCGCCGATGAAGTGGAGAAGCGCGCCGACGAACTCTCCCTGACCAATTCCCGGGAGAACGGGTCCCCGGTGGCCGAATCCTCCGGCGCCGCGGCCAACGCCGCCGGCATCCTGCGCTACTTCGCCACCCTGGCCGGGTACCTGGAACAGGAGGACGTCCGTCCCTTCCCCCGCGGCGGCGGCGAATCCGTGGTGCGGCGCGATCCCTTGGGTGTCTGTGCCCTGATCGCCCCGTGGAACTTCCCCATCAACCTGGTGATGATCAAGCTGGCGCCGGCGCTGCTGGCCGGCTGCACCGTGGTGATCAAGCCGGCGTCGCCCACCCCGCTGTCCATCCGCGTGATTATCGATGCGGTCGCCGCAGCAGGCGTCCCGGCCGGCGTCGTCAACCTGGTCACCGGCTCCGGCCGCCTGGGCGACGTGCTGGTCAAGCACCCCGGAGTGGCCAAGGTGGCGTTCACGGGATCGACGCCGGTGGGCCGGAAGATTGCCGCTGCCTGCGGTGAGCTGCTGCGCCCGGTCACGCTGGAACTGGGTGGGAAGTCCAGCGCCATTGTCCTGCCGGACGCGGACCTGGACGCCATGTCCCGGGTGCTGATCAAGTCCTCCATGCGGAACACGGGGCAGACCTGCTACATCTCCACCCGCATCCTGGCCCCGGCCAGCCGGTACGACGAGGTGGTGGACATGGTCACGGCCACCATCGCCGCCGGGAAGCAGGGCGACCCCCTGGATCCGGAGACGGTGTTTGGCCCCTGCGCCACCGAAGCGCAGTACCGGACGGTCATGGAATACGTCGAGTCCGGACTCGCCGAAGGCGCCCGGGCCACCACCGGAGGGCGCCCTGCGTCGCTGACAGGAGGGCTGGAGAACGGCTGCTTCATTGAGCCCACGGTGTTCGCCGACGTCACCCCGGACATGCGGATCGCCCGCGAGGAGATCTTCGGGCCGGTGATCACCATCCTCAAGTACAACGACGCCGGCGGCAGCGTCGAGGAGGCATTGGCGCTGGCGAACAACACCGAATTCGGGCTGGGCGGCCTGGTGTTCGGCCGGGACGAGGACGCCGCGCTCGCCGTGGCGGACCGCATGGACACGGGGTCGGTGGGCCTGAACTTCTTCGCCTCCAACCACTCCGCCCCGTTCGGCGGACGGCACGACTCCGGGCTGGGCACCGAATACGGGATCGAGGGCCTCAACGCCTACCTGAGCTACAAGTCCATCCACCGGAAGCGGTAGGCACTCGGGGCCCGCTAGGGAAGCCTGGAGGGCCGGAGCAGGCTTGCCTCGCCGGCCAGCGCAGGGTCCAGTGGCACTGGGCTGACCAGCACGGCAGGACCCCGGTGAAGGAATCCGCTGGAGACCGCGCGGCAGCGGATGCCGCCGCGGCCGCGCATGGCCGGGTGGGCGCCCGGGGCCAGCATCTCGTTCATCCACGCGCAGGGCTGGGCGTGCCGCCCGCCGTGCAGGGTCACCGCGGAACCGCCGGATTCCAGCACGAAGTCCTGCCCCAGCAATGGCGCGAGCTGGGCTCCGCGGAGCACCACGTTCCGGCGCGTCAGCAGCGGATCGAACGGCGCCGCGCCCAGCTCTTCGGCGATGGCCTCGAGGGATTCGACGGCGAACAGGGTCACCGCAGCATCCATGTGCGCGGCCTTCCCGAAGAAGCGGTCGCCCACGATGCCCTTACCGGCCACCACCTCAGCCTGTGAAGCATCAGCGGTGGGAACGTCGGCGGCGCCGTCACGGGCACGGCCAAAGTAAGCATGCGCGGGGGAGACCAGCAGGTGCAGGATCTCGACGTCGTACCGGAACTTTTCGGGCATACGGCCAGCGTAGGCCAGCCCGGCATTGAAATCCTGCCGCCGGATGGAAGGATCAGGAACCATGGAGACCTCACCTGCGGGCCAGGCCAGCGCGCCGCCCAGGAAACGGACGGCCCTTTTCTGGACATCGGTGGCTTGTGCTACCGCCCTGACAGGTGTTGCGCTGTGGATGCTGGCCGGGAACCCCGCCGTCCCGGGCGGCCACCCGCTGCTGCCGGGCATCCTGCTGGCCGCGGCAGCCGCCGGTGCCGCATGGGCGGCCCTGCTCTGGCGCCGCCGCAATGTCCCCCGCCCCCGCTCCCGTGTCCGGGCCGTCGGGGCGTGGGCTGCCAGGCTGGCCGTCCTGGCGCTCGCCGCCGCGCTGGCCTGGCTCAACCCCTTCGCCTACCAGCCCGGACCGACGGCGGAGGCCGGGCCGGCGTCGGACCTCACCGTCACCGAAACCAGCACTGCCATCACCATGTCACCCGATGGGGCCAGGACCACCAGGGGGCTGGTCTTCTACCCGGGCGCGCGCGTGGACGCCCGGGCCTACCAGGACATTCTGGGCCCCGTGGTGGGCGCCGGGTACCGGGTGGTCATCCTGAAGGAGCCGCTCGGGCTCAGCCTGCTGGACGGAAACCAGGCACGCAGTGCCATCCAGGACAACCCGGACATCACCAGCTGGGCGGTGGGCGGCCACTCGCTTGGCGGGGTGGCGGCTTCATCGTTCGCCCTGCACAACACGGATATTTCCGGGCTGGTCCTGTACGCCTCCTACCCGGTGGAATCGCTGCGGGGACGGACCGGCCTGGCAGTGCTGTCCGCCTCCGGGACCAAGGACGGACTCAGCACGCCGGAGAAGATCCAGGCCTCCAGGGACCTGCTGCCGTCGGATACCGAGTTCATCGCCGTCCAGGGCGGGGTGCACGCGTTCTTCGGCGACTACGGGCCACAACCAGGCGACGGCGAGCCCGGCATCAGCCGCGGCGCAGCGCAGCAGCAGATAGGCGCCGCCACCGCCAGCTTCCTGGGCCTGTTGCCGGGCGGACGGTAAACAGGATTACCGCCGGCGTCAGGACCCGACGTAGGCTGCCAGATGCTGCCCGGTGAGCGTGGACCGGCCGGCCACCAGGTCAGCCGGGGTGCCCTCGAAAACGATCCTGCCGCCGTCGTGCCCTGCTCCCGGGCCGATGTCGATGATCCAGTCACCGTGCGCCATCACTGCCTGGTGGTGCTCGATGACGATGACCGACTTTCCGGAGTCCACCAGCCGGTCCAGCAGCCCCAGCAGCTGTTCCACGTCCGCCAGGTGCAGCCCCACCGTGGGCTCATCCAGGATGTAGACGTCCCCGGACTCGGCCATTTGGGTGGCCAGCTTGAGCCGCTGGCGCTCGCCGCCGGACAGTGTGGTCAGCGGCTGGCCCAGTGAAATGTAGCCCAGGCCCACGTCCGCCAGGCGTTCCAGGACCTTGTGCGCGGCCGGCGTTTTCGCCTCGCCCTCGGCAAAGTACGCCAGTGCCGCCTCCACGGACATGTCCAGGACGTCCGCAATGTTCTGGCCGCCGAGGGTGTATTCGAGGACGGCGGGCTGGAAGCGGCGGCCCTCGCAGTCCTCGCAGGTGGACTCCACCGTGGCCATGACGCCCAGTTCGGTGAAGATCACGCCGGCGCCGTTGCACGTGGGGCAGGCGCCCTCGGAGTTGGAACTGAAGAGCGCCGGCTTCACGCCGTTGGCCTTGGCGAAGGCCTTCCGGATGGGCTCCAGCAGCCCCGTGTAGGTGGCCGGGTTGCTGCGCCGCGAACCCTTGATGGCCCCTTGGTCGATGACGATAACGCCCTCGCGCTTGGCCAGAGAGCCGTGGATCAGGGAGCTCTTTCCGGAGCCGGCCACGCCCGTCACCACGCAGAGCACGCCGAGCGGCACATCGACGTCGACGTCCTGCAGGTTGTTCGTCGAGGCGCCCCGGACCTCGAGCGCGCCGGTGGCCTTCCGGACGGAGTCCTTGACGCGGGCGCGGTCGTCCAGGTGCCGGCCGGTGATGGTGCCGCTGGAACGCAGGCCGTGCACATCGCCCTCGTACATGATCTCGCCGCCGCCGGTGCCGGCCTTGGGGCCGAGGTCGACGACGTGGTCGGCGATGGCGATCATCTCCGGTTTGTGCTCCACCACCAGGACGGTGTTGCCTTTGTCCCGCAGCTGCAGCAGGAGCGTGTTCATCCGCTCGATGTCGTGCGGGTGCAGGCCGATGCTTGGCTCGTCGAAAACGTAGGTGACATCGGTCAGGGAGGACCCCAGGTGGCGGATCATCTTGGTCCGCTGCGCCTCGCCACCGGAGAGGGTGCCGGCGGGACGGTCCAGCGACAGGTAGCCCAGGCCGATGCCGGCGAACGAATCCAGCAGGTCCCGCAGCGCGGCGAGCAGCGGCCGCACGGAGGGCTCGTCCAGTCCGCGGACCCACTGCGCCAGGTCGCTGATCTGCATGGTGCACAGTTCGGCGATGTTCTTGCCGTTGATTTTCGAGCCCAGCACCTCCTGGGTCAGGCGGGTGCCGCCGCAGTCCGGGCAGGTGGCGAACGTGACGGCGCGCTCCACGAACCGCTTTACATGCGGCTGCATGGCCTCCACGTCCTTGGAGAGCATGGACTTCTGGATCTTGGGGATCACGCCTTCGAACGTGAGGTTGACGCCCTCCACCTTGATCTTGGTGGGCTCGGCGTACAGCATGGTGTCCAGCTGCTTGGCCGTGAACTTGGCGATCGGCTTGTCCATGGGCAGGCCCATGCCCTCGAAGAGGCGGCCGTACCAGCCATCCATGGAGTAGCCGGGAACGGTGAGCGCGCCTTCGGAAAGGGACTTCGAGTCGTCATAGAGGGCCGTCCGGTCGATGTCGCTGATGTTCCCCATGCCCTCGCAGCGCGGGCACATGCCGCCGAGGTACGTGACCTGGCGGACCACGTTCTTTTCCACCCGGCCGCCCTTCTCGGTGCTCATGATGCCGCTGGCCTTGCGGGTGGGCACGTTGAAGGAGAATGCGGTGGGCGGCCCGACATAGGGCTGGCCCAGCCTGCTGAACAGGATCCGGAGCATGGCGTTGGCGTCGGTGGCGGTGCCCACGGTGGAGCGCGGGTTGGCACCCATCCGCTCCTGGTCCACGATGATCGCCGTCGTCAAGCCCTCCAAACGGTCCACGTCCGGCCGGGCCAAGCTGGGCATGAACCCCTGGACGAAGGCGCTGTAGGTTTCGTTGATCATCCGCTGTGACTCGGCGGCGATGGTGGCGAACACCAGCGAACTCTTCCCCGAGCCGGAGACACCCGTGAACGCTGTCAGGCGGCGTTTGGGCAGTTCCAGGCTCACGTCCTTCAGGTTGTTTTCCCGGGCGCCCTGCACCCGGATCAGGTCGTGGCTGTCGGCAATGTGCGCCGCCTGGGTGGTTTCCGTGTCTGCTTCGGTGCTCAAGGTGTCCCCCTTCTTCCTGGAGCGGCGCCGAAGCGAAGCTGCGCTGGCAGCCCCGCTCCGGCGTCGTCCGTTATATACGTGTCTGTTTATATGCCTAGGGCTGCTGGTTGATGCGGACCGTGTTGCCGGCAGGGTCGCGGAAGGCGCAGTCGCGGATGCCGTAGGGCTGGTCGATGGGTTCCTGGACGACGTCGGCCCCGGCGGCCTCCACCTTGGCGAAGGCGGCGTCCACGTTGGGGGAGGACAGCACGATGGTGGCGTAGGTGCCCTTGGCCATCATCGCGGTGATGGTGCGGCGCTCGTCCTCGGTGATGCCCGGGTCCACTGCCGGCGGGTGCAGGACGATGGAGACGTCCTTCTGGCCGGCAGGGCCCACGGTGATCCAGCGCATGGTGCCGCGGCCCACGTCGTTGCGGATTTCGAAGCCGAGCGCGTCTCGGTAGAAGGCGAGGGAAGCGTCGGGATCGGTGGCGGGAAGGAAGGTTGAGGAAATGTTGATGTCCATGCCAGTCATGCTAGTGACGGCTCACGGGCCGGCGCTTCTCGATTCCTGACCGGTCTGGTGACCTGTTTTGCCACGCAGGCCGGGATCCCCGCCGTCGACTCCGCTGCCTCCTGCTTATAGGCGCTCGGCGGCATGCCCACCAGTTCGCTGAAGCGGGTGCTGAAGGTGCCCAGCGAGGAACAGCCGACGGCGAAGCACACCTCGGTCACGCTGAGGTCACCTTTGCGGAGCAGCGCCATGGCCCGTTCAATCCGGCGGGTCATGAGGTAGCTGTACGGGGATTCGCCGTAGGCCAGCTTGAAGCGGCGGCTGAAATGGCCGGCCGACATATGGACATCCTTGGCGAGTGATTCGACGTCCAGCGGCTGCGCATATTCGCGGTCCATCCGGTCCTTGACGCGCCTCAGCTGGGTGAGTTCGCGAAGATAGGGATCGGGGCCGGAACTGTTGGTCACAGCTCTGATCGTGCTACGCCGCGCAGGCCTTGTCCAGACGTGGGGAGAATCACCTTTCACGGGTAAAAGTGGTGTCCGGGCGCGGGATATGATTATGCCGCCGGCCAGCATGAGGTCCTCGCCCGATCAGGGCTCGAGTAAACAAGCCCCGGCAAAACCAACCCCCGTTTTACCCCTCCTGAACCCTGCCCGAATACTGCTCGGGAACCCTTGAAAGGACGCCATGAATCTGCTGTGGGAACTCGCCGGCTGGGCAGGCGCTGTTGCGATTCTTAGTGCGTACCTCGCCGTTTCCATGGGCTGGCTGAAGGCTGGCAAGGGATTCCAGACCGCCAACCTGTTTGGCTCCGTGGCTTTCATCATCAACGGCACCCTGCACAGCGCATGGCCTTCCGTGGTCACCAATGTGGCCTGGTTCCTGATCTCCGCCGTGGCGCTGGTCCGGATGCGGTCGGAGGAAGCCGCCGCCGAGCCGGTGGAAGCTGCCCATGTCCAGTACCCGGGCGTTCCCGACTCCACCGGCCAGATGGCAGTTGTCGAGGCCTTCACCGATGCGCTGCCCGCGGTGTCTCCTGCGCCGGCGGTTGCGGATGGGGCTCGCCTGGCGCTTTAGCGTCCGGCAATGCCTGACGGCGGTTGGGCGGGTGGGTGCGCCCACTTGGCAACGTTTATCCTATTGACAGGACAAACTTGGGCTCCTATCTTGTGTTAGAGCGCTCCATTTCTCGTACGGGGCCCCTTCAAAGGAGAGAACCCATGAGGCTTGGTGTCTACAACGCGATCCTGCACGACCGTCCGCTGCCCGAGGCGCTCAAGGTGATCGCCAACCTGGGCCTGACGGGCATCGAAATCAACACCGGCGGATTCCTTCCCGCGGTGCACGTTCCCACTTTCGACCAGATCCTGGAAAGTGACGCCGCGCGGGACGAGTACCTGGCGGTCTTCGAGGGCACCGGAGTTTCCATTGCCGGCCTGAACTGCAACGGCAACCCCCTGCACCCCAACCCGGAGATTGGGCAAAAGCATGCCGAGGACATCCGGCGTTCCATCAGGTTGGCGCACCGGCTGGGCCAGGACCGCGTGGTCACCATGTCCGGGCTGCCCGGCGGAGAGCCCGGCGCGACGGTGCCCAACTGGATCGTCAACGCCTGGAACTCGGCCGCCCTGGATGTTTTGGACTACCAGTGGGGGATCGCAGCCGCGTTCTGGAAGGAAATCGACCAGCTGGCACGCGAACTCGACGTCAAGGTGGCCCTGGAGCTGCACCCGCAGAACCTGGTGTTCAACACCGCCGATGTCCGCAAGCTGATCGAGCTCACCGGCGCCACCCACGTGGGCGTGGAACTGGATGCCAGCCACCTGTTCTGGCAGCAGATGGACCCGGTGGCCGTGGTCCGCGAGCTGGGCCCGCTGGTGTTCCAGGCCGCGGCAAAGGATGTGCGGATCAACAAGGGGAATGCGGCGCTGTACGGGGTGCTGGACAACAGCTTCCGCCGGTTGTCCCAGGACGAGGACCGTACCAACCTGGGCGGGGACGAATGGGTCAATGAATGGCCGCGGAACTCCGCCTGGGACTTCGTGGCCCTGGGCCGCGGGCATGACACCGCTTACTGGACGGAGTTCCTGCGCGCCCTTCACGAGGTGGACCCGGGGATGTTTGTCAACATTGAGCACGAGGACGTATCGCTCGGCCGGATCGAAGGCCTCCAGGTCGCCGCGAAGGTCCTGCGTGACGCGGACGTAGCGCTGCGGGACTCGCTGGCCTCAACTGCCGTGTAAGGGGGCCTGTTCTTCCCGCCGACTACAGCAGGGGGTGGGCCTGGGCGTCCGGATCTCCGGCGCCGATGGTGGCCCGGTCCACAATGTCCTGGGCAATTGCGTAGACCTTGCGGTTGGTGTCCTGGCTCAGTTGGTTGATGAGCTGGTAGGCGTGGTCGGCGGTGACGCCGGTGCGGCCCATCAGGATTCCCTTGGCCTGTTCGATAATTGCCCGGTTGACGGCGGACGCAGCCACAGCCTCGGTGGCGAGTTGGTGCCGGTCCGTGTGGATTGACGTGGTGAGATCCACCACCACGCCCCAGACGCCGATCGGGGTATTTCCGTCCATGATGTAGTCGGCCGAGTAGAGCAGCTTGTGCTGGTGGTCCTTGCGGTCCCGGATGGACAGGTAGATGGATAACGGTCCGCCCTGGGTGGACACGTGGTCCCAATAGGCCTGGACCCTTGGCCGGTCTTCGGGCTCGATGTGGGGGAGCACCATCTCCATGGAGGGAACCACCTCGCCCCGTTCATACCCGTACATCCGGTACAGCCCGTCCGACCAGCGGAAGATGCCGTCCGAGAAGTAGTACTCGACGAACCCGGTGGGGCAGTTGAGGAAATCGGTGGACGGGGCTTTCCCTCGCCTGGAGTCTGGGTGTGCGCTGCTGGAAATCACTGAAAGGGCCGTTCGACGTGCTGTGGCCCGGCTCCCCTGCCCAGGCCTGAAAACATTCAGAATATAGCAGGGACCTAACCGGCGGCGTTGGCGGCCAGGGTGGCGATCGCCTGCCGCACCACGGCCAGGTCCTGGTCGCCCAGGCCCTGCGCCACCAGTTCCGCATACAGGTCGACGCCGGCGGACGCCATGGGTGTGGCGGTGCGGGCAGTGGCGGCGCTTTCCAGGACGAAGGACAGATCCTTCAGCATGAACTTCGCCGGGCCGGTGGGGGTGTAATCCTTGGCCGCCAGCCGTGGTCCCACCACCTCCAGCACCCGGCTGGCAGCGAGGCCGCCGGACAGGACCTCAAAGAGGGCGCTGACATCCAGGCCCGAGCGTTCCGCAAGCTCCGCCGCTTCGGCGAGTGCCGCCGTCGTGCTTCCCACGATCAGCTGGTTGCACGCCTTGGCCAGCGAGCCGGCACCCAGGCCGCCCAGCCGGCGGACGGAGGTCCCCATTGCCTCCAACGCCGGGAGGGCCCGGTTGAAGTCTTCTGGGGACCCGCCGGCCATGATGGCCAGGGTTCCCTGCTGCGCTCCGACCGTTCCGCCGCTGACCGGGGCATCGAGCACCGAGGCGTTGCCGGCGCTCGCTGCGGCCACCGCCAGGCCGAACGCCTGCACGCCCACCGGCGACACGCTGCTCATCACCACTACGAGCGTTCCAGGGGCGGGCGGCGCATCCCGCCACGACTCCAAAAGCCCCGCCGCGGCGTCTTCGATGAAGGGGAGGTCGGGGAGCATGAAGAATACGACCGGTTCGTCCCGTAGGTCCGCAACGTGGCTGGCGCCGGTCCCGCCCAGCGCCTCGAAGCCGCGGACGGCGGCGGGGGAGCGGTTCCAGCCCGTGACCTGCCACCCCGCCTTGAGCAGGTTGGCGGCCATCGGTGCCCCCATCAGCCCCAGCCCGACAAATCCCGCACGGTGAGGCGCGGGATTTGTCAGGGCATCGTTGCCGTTGTTCACCTGGCGTCCTCAACGAGCACCAGGTCGCGGCCGTTGGTTTCCGGGGTGAAGAAGGTGGTGGCGAACGAGATGCCCGCCAGGACCAGTGAGTAGAGTGCCGGCACCAGCCAGGAGTGGTTGGTGGCCGCCAGTAGGGCGACGCCGATCATCGGGGCGAAGCCGCCGGCGAGCACCGCGGAGAGCTCACGGCTGAGGGCCACGCCGGTGAAGCGGTGCTGGGAGCCGAAGAGTTCCGGGAGCAGGGCGCACTGCGGGCCGAGCATGGCTTGCACGCCCAGGGCGATGCCCACCACCATGACTACCCAGACCAGGGCCACATTGCCGAGCGTCACCAGGTAGAACGCGGGCAGGGCGATGACGGCCTGAAAGAGTGCGCCGTAGCGGTAGACAGGAACCCGGCCGAAGCGGTCGGACAGGGCGCCGAAGGCAACCACCAGCACCGCAGCGAAACCCGCGGCAATCAGCAGGCCGGTGGGGCCGATGAACTTGTCGCCGGGGAAGACGCCGGCCGGCATGCTGATGAAGGACACCAGCAGCGCGGAGTAGATGGACGAGTTGCCGTTTTCGCCCATGCGAAGGCCAATGCCCACCAGCACGTTCTTCTTGGAGTGCTTCCAAATCTGGCCCACCGGGTTCTTGATGACGGCCTTGTGCTTCTCCAGTTCCTGGAAGACCGGGGTTTCCTTGAGCCGGAGCCGGATGAAGATGGCGATCGCGATCAGGATGACGCTGGCCAGGAAGGGGACGCGCCACAGCCAGCCCTGGAGGACCTGCTTGTCCGCCAGCGCCATCAGGGCAAAGGTGCCGGCGCCCAGCAGGGTGCCCAGCTGGATGCCTACGAACGGCAGGGAAGCGAAGAAGCCACGACGACGGCGCGGGGCCACCTCGGAGATGAGGGTGGTGGCGCCTGCCTGCTCGGCGCCGGCGCCCAGGCCCTGGAGGATGCGCAGCGTCACCAGGAGCACCGCTCCGAGCATTCCTGCCTGGTCGAAGGTGGGCAGGAGCCCGATGGCGCAGCTGGAGAGTCCCATCAGGCCGATGGTCAGGATCAGGACCATCTTGCGGCCGAAGCGGTCGCCGATGTGGCCGAAGACCACGCCGCCGAAGGGCCGGGCCGCGAAGCCGACGCCGTAGGTGGCGAAGGAGGCGATAACCGCGCCGCTGTCTCCGAGCGGCGCGAAGAACAGCGGGCCGAAGATCAGGGCCGAGGCCAGGCCGTAGATGTAGAAGTCGTAGTACTCCAGGGCGGACCCAACGGAGCTGGCAAGTGTTGCCCTTCGCAGCTGGTCCGGATCGACGACGGCGCCGTCCGCGGTGGCCTGCGGTGAGTTAGTACGAGTTGTCACGAGAAACTCCCTCTAATGCACTCCAGGCCCCCGTTGGCCTGGTGGGATAGCGGCAGCACCTGTTGTGCCGGTCACTATGCTGAACACAATACAGCATCCTGAACGGCTGGCAAGAGTTTTTCTTGTGAAGTTGCGGAAGGTCTCCGGGCCGGCGCGGATCCTAGCTAGCTGTAGTGGGTCAGCCCATCGGGTTGCCCAGGGAGTGGGCCAGTTCCTTCAGCTCCTTGACCATTTGGGCGCCCTGCTCCGGCGTGTAGGTGGCCTTGAGGGCGGTCACGGAAAGGCCGAGGCTGGGGCCGTGGGCGCCGCGGGTGGGGACGGAGACGGCGAGGCACACCACGCCGGTGGTGGATTCCTCGTCCTCGAAGGCGAAGCCCTGCTCGCGGATCTCCTTCAGCTGCGCCTTCAGCTCCGCGCCTGTGCGCAGGGATTTGGGGGTGAGGACCGGCAGTTCGGCGTCATCCGGGAACATTTCCTCAAGGTCATGGTCACGCAAACGCGCGATCAGGGCCTTGCCCACGGCGCACAGGGAAACCGGCATCTTGTCGCCGATGTTGGACGTGAGCCGTACTGCTGGATGGCCTTCGTACCGGGCCAGGTAGATGACGTTGGTGCCGTCCAGCATGGCAATCCGCACCGTTTCGCGGGAAAGGACGGAGGCCTGCTCGCAGTACCGGTAAAACTCCTGTACCTCATCCATGCGGCCCAGATAGGCGGCGCCCAGTTCCACCAGCTTGCGGCCCAAGGTGAACTCCGAGCCCTGCCGGCTGATCAGCCGGGCTTCCTCCAGGGCCAGCAGGAGGTTGGAGGTGGAGGACTTGGGGATTCCCACCTCGCGGGACAGGTCGCTCAAGGTGAGGCGGCCGGTGGCCGAGGCGGCGAGGGCATCCAGGACGGCTGCTGCCCGGGTCACGGCCGGCGCCGGCGAGGTGGCTCCCGGCTTGTCGGATGACGCGGTGATGTGGGAATCGGCCATGATTCTCCTTCGGTCGCCGGATGGGTGGCATAGGCGTTCAGTCAACTGAACGCTATCCATCATAAAGGCCCCAGGCTGGTCCCCCGGACCTCACGCCACACGGTTGCTCAACGTACCTATGCCCTCCACGAGGATGTCCACCTGGTCCCCGGGGGCGATGGGAATCGCGGTGCTGGGTGCGCCCGTCATCACCACGTCCCCGGGTTCCAGGGTCAGCCACGCCGTGATGTAGACCAGGCAGTCCACCACCGTGGAGGGGAGGTTGAAGGTCCCGGAGCTGGCTTTGGCTGTCCCGTTGACGTACACGTCGATGGCCACCTTTTCGGGATCCGGGAGGTCCGTTTCTATCCAGGGGCCCAGGGGTGTGTAGTTGACGCCGGCCTTGCCCTGGAAGTTCCGCTCGTCCACTGCGTTCTGGTCCACGTTGGTGACGTCGTTGACGCAGGTGTAGCCGAAGACGTGCTCCAGGGCGTTTTCCATCGTCAGGTTGACGGCTGTCCTGCCGATGACGACGGCGAGTTCACCCTCTGCGTGGACGGTGCCGCGGTCGCGGGCCGCAACGATGGCTGCTTCCGGCGGGGCGACCGTATGGACGGACTTGTGCCACGCCTGGATGGGCAGGGCGTGGTCATTCATCGTCCGGTTGTGGCCAATGCCGAGGACGACGGCGGGCCTCACTGGGGCGAGGAACGTTGCGTCGCTGTGGGAGGTAGTACCGCTGGTGTAGCGAAGTGGCTCCTCGAAAGGATCGGCAATGTGGTCCCAGCCGCCGTCGTTCTCAACGGCGTACTGCGGGCCAGCGGCTGTTTGGATTCTGGCGATGCGCACTTCCCTGCCCCGTCCTAGTAGAAGTGGACCGTGTCCACGAGGTGGGGGAGATCCCCGCCGTCGAGGAACGTCCGGAGGTTGCTGCAGAACCGTTCGGTGATGAGGCGGTTCTCGGCGGCGCTGAGGGCTGAGGTGTGCGGCGAGACCATGACCTTGGGGTGGTTCCACAGGGGGCTGTCCTGCGGCAGCGGCTCCACGGCGAAGACGTCAAGGCAGGCGTAGCCCACCTGGCCGTTGTCCAGTGCCTCCAGCAGGGCATCCTCATCCACCACGGTTCCGCGGCCCACGTTGACGAAGGTGGTTCCGGGCTTCATGGCGGCGAACAGTTCACGGTTGAACAGTTTCTCCGTGTAGGCGGTGCCGGGCAGGGTGTTGACGACGGCGTCTGCCGTGGCCAGGAGGGCGGGAAGGCCTTTGTTGTCAGCAACCTGGTCGATGCCGTCGATGGGTTCCACGGTCCGCTTGGTGCCGCTGACCTTCATGCCCAGTGCCTTGGCGATCCGGGCGGTTTCCAGGCCGATTTCGCCGAGGCCGGTGATGACCAGGTTGGATCCGTTGACCAGTCGGGTGGGGACACGGAGGCTGGGCCAGGCCTTCACGGCCTGGTCCTGGGCAAGTTCGGCGCTGCGCTTGAAGCCGTTGAGGATTCCCATCGCTGCGAACTCCGCGAGGGGCAGGGCGTGGACCCCGGCGGAGGTGGTGATCTTGAACTTCTGCAGGGCGTCCTGGCTCAGGCCCGACGCCTTGACCGCTCCGCCCGCCCCGGCCGCCATCGCGTGGACCCACTCCAGCCTTGGGTTTTCCCGGGCGATGCGCGCCAGGCCGTCAGGACTCTCGTTGGGAAAGCCGTACAGCACGTCGGCACTGTTGAGCATGGCCCAGTAGCGCTCTTCCTGTTCAGCCGTCCGTTTGAAGGCCGGATCCCCTGCGTGGTCGGCCGGGAAGCGCTCCGGGGGCAGGAGGACGGGCTCGTAAAGGACAGTGACGGTGGGGTCAACGGCGCGGATCTGGTCCACAAGCTCTGCTTCGAGCGGGACGGCGATGGCCACGGTCTTAGAGGAAGTCATCTGTTCAGCATACTGGACTACGTCCTAAATTATGAACGAACTGAGTTTTATTTCGAGCGCCCCTTCAGCGGCTGCCGCGGCTACCTGGTGTGTGCCTCTTTTGTCACCCCGCCGGGCCTGCCGGCGGCACTTTTGTCCGGTTGAGGTCTAGGACCTTGGAATGAATTAGAAAAGCCGGCTTCGGACCCTACTCTGACGTGGTTCAGGCGCCGATCTGACGTCAGGGTGGGGTGTGCGTGACGCTGACGCCGGATGCTGTGCAAAAAGTGCGGCGGCGGGGAGGTTCCCGCCGCCGCTACTTTCTAATTCATTTGACCCTTGTCCACCGCTGAAGCTGAGGCGTGTTCGAATTCCGGAAGAATGCCCACTTCCTTCGCGGTCCGGCGTTCCCAGCGCTTCATGAACTGGGGCACAAGCGCCACCAGAATCACGATGACGTAGGCCGCGATGGAGAATGGTGTGGAAACCAGTGCACCGAAGTCCCCGTCTGCGATGGACATTGCCCGGCGCAACTGTGTCTCTGCCAGCGGCCCCAGGATGGCGCCGATGATCAGTGGCGCCACCGGGAACCCGTATTGGCGCAGGAAGTACCCCAGGATCCCGATCGCCAGCATGACGTACACGTCAAAGACTGAGCCGTTGATGCTGTAGGCACCGAGGAGGGCGAAGGCCGCGATTCCCGCGTAGAGGTAGGGGGTGGGAATGAGAAGGACCTTTGCCCACAGTCCCACCAGGGGCAGGTTGAGCAGCAGCAGCATGACGTTGCCGATGAGCAGTGCCGCGACCAGTCCCCACACCAGCTCCGGTTCCTTTTGCAGCAGCAGGGGGCCGGGCTGGAGGCCGTATTGCTGGAAGGCGACGAGGATGACGGCGGCTGTAGCCGACGTCGGCAGTCCCAGCGTGAGCAGCGGCATGAGTGAGCCGGCAGCGTTGGCGTTGTTGGTCGCTTCGGGGCCGGCGACACCCTCAATGGCGCCCTTGCCGAATTCCTGGGGGTGCTTGCTGAGCTTCTTCTCCAGTGCATAGGACAAGAAGGTCGGGATCTCGGAGCCGCCCACGGGTATGGCGCCGAGGGGCCATCCGATGGCTGTGCCGCGGAGCCACGCAGGCCAGGAGCGCTTCCAGTCCTGGCCCGTCATGCCGGTCCTTGATTTGCCCGACTTGCCTTTGAGGTCAATAAATTTGGGCTTGCCGGGACGCATTTTGGCAGCGAGATAGATGGCTTCGCCCATGGCGAAAAGTGCCACAATCAGGACCACAGTGTCGATGCCGTCGAGCAGCAGCGGAACTCCGAACGTAAAGCGGGCGGAGCCGCTTTGGGCATCGAGGCCTATGATTCCGATGACCAGCCCGAGAGCTACGCTGGCGAAGCCTCGGGCTGCGGAGGATCCGAGGAGGGCACCGACAGTCATGAATGCCACGACCATCAATGCCAGGTAGTCCGCGGGGCCGAGGCTGATGGCGATGTCCACGACGTACGGTGCGCAGAATGCCAGCGCCAGGGTTGCGAGGGTTCCGGCGACGAAGGATCCGATGGCTGCGGTGGCCAGGGCAGCAGCTGCCCGCCCGGCCCGGGCCATTTTGTTTCCTTCGATGGCTGTCATCATGGACCCTGATTCGCCGGGTGCGTTGAGCAGGATCGAGGTGGTGGAACCGCCGTACATGGCACCGTAGTAGATGCCGGCGAACAGGATGAAGGCCGCCGAAGGCGGCATGTTGTAGGTGACGGGCAGCAGCAGTGCGATCGTCAGTGCGGGGCCGATGCCGGGCAGGACGCCGACGAAGGTGCCTGCTATTACGCCGACCAGGGCGAAAAGCAGGTTCCCGGGTGTTGCGGCGACGGCGAACCCTTGGATTAGGCCGTTGATTCCTTCCATGCGGAGTACTTCCTTAGAGGATCCCGGCCAGCACGCCCGGTGGGAGGTAGATCCCGAGGGGCCGTGTGAACAGGAGGTAGATGGCAAGAGAGAGTGCGACGGACGTGACGGCGACGCGCCAGCTCAGACGGGCGCCGAGGGTTACGGCGATCCCGAAGAAGGACACCGCGCAGGCTATGACGTATCCGGCCGGCTCGAGAAGAACGGCGAAGGCAAGGATGGAGATCAGGAGCAGAACCACTCGCTTCTTGTTCATGGGCAGGCTGGGATCAACCAGTTCCCCTTCCTCCGGTGCGGCGCTGTTGCCGCGAAGCACGTCGAGCACCACAAACGCTGAGGCAGCAGTCAGGAGGATGCCTATGGCGTAGGGGAAGAACCGGGGTCCGACGTTGCTCGCCGCGACGGGTTCGTGGATGAAGCTGGTGCCGATCAGGATGAAGATACCCAGGGCGAGGGTGAGCCCGGCAAAGACGAGCTCACCCCTGCTCTTAACGCTGGTGATCATGCCAGTCCAAGTGTCGTCAGGATGTCATGAGTCTTGGTTTGTTGGGATTCCAGGTCGGCTTTGAATTTGTCGCTGTCCAGGTATTCATTGGACCAGCCATTGGTCTTCACGGTTTCTTTCCATGTGTTGCTTTCGACGAGTTTGGCGAAAACGTCGGAGAGGGCTTTGCGGTCAGCGTCGCTGACGCCTGGAGGGGCGAAGATCCCGCGCCAGTTCACCAGGACGGCGTTGGGGTACCCGGCGTCTTTTATGGTTGGGGCGTCGGGTGCGACGTCGATGGGCTTGTCTGAGGAGACTGCCAGGATGCGCAGTTTGCCAGCGTCAACCTGGTCGCCGAATTCGTTGTAGCCGGCGATCCCGGCTGCCACCTTGTTGCCCAGCAGCGCCACCAGCGCTTCACCTCCACCGGAGAAGGTCACGAAGTTCACGTCGGTGGGCTTGACGCCTGCGTCCTTAACCAGGGTGCCACCCCAGATATGGTCCACACCGCCCTGGTTGCCGATGGCGATCGGGTTGGCGCCAGGGTTGGCTTTCAACGCGTCAAGGAAATCCTTCAGCGTCTTATGGGGGGACGCGGCGGGCACCACGATGACCTCGTATTCGCCAATGAGCCGCGAAACCGGCGTCAGGTCCGTAAGCTTGTTCGGCGCTGAGTTGGTTATGGTGGCGCCGACCAGGGACAGGCCGCCGAGCATAAGGTCTTTCGTGCCGGACTTCTGGACGAATTGCGACAAGGCAACAGTTCCGCCGGCACCCTGGGTGTTACGGACTTCAATCTTGTCGCTGAGTTTTTCGCCCTTCAGCGCCTTTTCCAAGGCGCGGGCTGTTTGGTCGTATCCGCTGCCTGGACCGGAGGGCGCGTCGATGGTGATGTCCTTGGCGACCGAGGTGCTGCCGGAGGCGTTGGGGTTGCTGGCTGCCGGACCGCATCCAGTGAGTGCTACGACGGCGGCGAGGGCAGCGGCGGAACCGGCAAGAATATGCCGGCGGCGAGGGGGAGTGATCTTCATTGATTTTCCGCTTTCTTCAGTTGTAGTCCGTGACGGACGCAACAATCATGCCAACCTGTGTGGTATTTCACAACTTAAAAAACCAAAAAATGGTTTTTTAGTGAGCGAAGGTCCAAAAGTAGCGGCGAGGTTGTCTTGCTTGGCGCAATCCACAGGGCGAAACGAAGACAAAGTTGCAGGGAAAGGCTGCTGCAGGTCCAGTAGTGATGCGCGGCAATATTGCTGATACTCGGCTTCATAAGGCCGAAAGGCGGGCGCGCGCACCGCGCACGATTTGGCCCGGCGCCGTCTTACTGGGACTTCTCGCTGCCAACGCTGGACAAGTGGCGGCGCAGATGATCGGAGGCTTCCTGGAGGTCACCCTTGAGCAACAGTCGGGCGAGTTCGACGTGCTCGGCGCACCTTAGGACGGCCCGTTCAGGGACCAGGGCCTGCCGGTACTCGATGAGCCGGCGCAGCCGGTTGATGCGCGCGAGGCTTTCGATGAAGAAGTCATTATTGCTGCACTTTGCCACTGTTTCGTGGAAGCGGGTATTCAGATCAAAGAGTTCGGAACCTGAAATAGACCAGATTTTTCCGTCCACCAGTTCCTGCTGTTCCAGCATCCGTTCACGCACAGCCTCACGGTCGAGGACAAAAGTATCCTCAAGAATGGCCGCTGGTTCCACAACGAGACGGAAGTGGTAGCTGTCCCGGTAGGACTTCACGGAGGTCAGAACCGGGAGGAACTCCCAGCCGTATCCCGGCAGCGGTGCGATCCATCCTTCAGCCGAGATCCGAAGCAGGAGTTGGCCAACTTGGCCCCGGGTCAGGCTGTACCGGCGCATCAGCCCGTTTTCGGTCACTCTCTCGGGAAGGGCCCCGTCGAGGCGGTCGGCGGCAATTTTCATATAGGCGGCATTGTCGTCGCCCGTGTCATCCGATGATTCCGGGAGTGAAACGTCTGCCCCGGACCTGGCAACGACGTAACCGCCACTCTCGGTCCTGCCAACCGTGCCGTCGCGCTGCAGCTCCTGCAGGGCCTTGCGGATGGGCGAGCGGGAGACTCTGAGTCGTTCAGCCAGGAAGCGTTCGGTCAGCCGATCGCCCACGGCGGGTGTTTCGTCGCGCAGGTAAGCGCGGATCCTGGTTTCAATCATGGAAGTCAGTTCAGTACTTCCAGCGACACCGGCTGGCACATCCACTCCTTTGCTGCGGCGACTAGTCCCACCATACGCGGAGGAGCCGCTCGTCCAAACGATCTTAACCAAATTTTGGTTTTTGTGGCTTGCAAAAAACCAAGTTTGCCTTCATGATTGTTGTGTACGTCACCGACGTGCACCACACACCGCAGTGAGGGAGTACCAATGTCCGATGTGATCCATCGCGTAGTGCCTGAAGGGTCAATCGACACCCATGTGCATGTTTTTGATCCAGCCTGGTTTGCCTACGCTGGGGACCGCGATTACACTCCGGCGCAAGCTGACCTGGATGATGTGCGGGCCTACGGAAGGACCATCGGTCTGGACCGGTTCGTCTTCGTTCAGCCCAGCGTGTATGGCACGGACAACTCAGCGTTGCTGGCTGCTTTGAAGCTGCACGGCGCCGAGCGGTCCCGGGGAGTGGCCGTCGTTGGACCGGAAACCTCCGAAGGGGAACTGGAAGTCCTTCGCGCCGCCGGTGTCCGTGGGCTGCGCTTGAATGTAAAGTCCAATCCCGATGGCGGCAAAGCAGACGTCCGCGAACCCCTGCAGGAGCTCGTTGCCCGGGCACGGCCGTATGGCCTGGCCGTGGAACTCTTTTGCAGCGCCACTTCCCTCGCCGGCGCAGCAGACCTGATTGCCGCCTCGCCGGTTCCCGTCATCCTGGACCACTTCGGCGGTGTGAAAGTAGCTGACGACGGAACGGTAAACGGCTTGCCGCAGGTCATCGACCTGTTGTCACTGCCGCACGTATGGGTGAAGCTCTCAGCCCCCTACCGGGTGGCCGGAGCGGGAGCAGCCTCACCGGCCATTCCCATCATCGTGCGGGCCCTCGTCGAGGCCCGGGCAGACCGCCTGGTGTGGGCCTCGGACTGGCCCCACACCGGCGGCGGCGCCGACCGTAAACGCCGCGGCCCCAGCGCCGTCGAGCCCTTCCGGGATATCGACGACGTTGCAGAAACCAGCAGTTTCCTCGCGTGGCTCGAGACCTCCAACCTTGCAAGGCAAATCCTCGTGGATAACCCGGCCCGACTTTTCGACTTCGGCCCCACCGAACACTAACCCCCTCCAATAGAGACCAAGGACGACGATGTCTACTCCTAAGACCAAGACCGCATCCCAACCCCCTGAAACCACCGAAGGCGCCATTCCCAAGGGCCGGGCCTTTTGGTGGAAACTCATGGATACGGATGTGGGAATCATCCCGCTCCCGTTCTATCTAATCCTGATCATCCTGCTGATCGCCTTCACTGCCACCAAGGGCATCACCGGCGAACTGGCAATGGTGATCGCCATTTCGGCCGTATTCGCCTTCACGCTCGGTGAAATCGGCAACCGACTGCCGCTGCTGCGCAAGATCGGGGGCGGGGCTGTCCTCGTCACCTTTATCCCTTCGCTTCTGGGCTACCTCGGCTGGGTGCCGGACCCGATGAAGAAGGCCGTGGGCGATTTCTTCACCAGCAGCAAGATCCTCAATCTCTTCATTGCCGCCGTCATCGTCGGCAGCATCCTTAGTATGAACCGGCAAGTTCTGATCAAGGGCTTTTTCAAGATCTTCGTTCCCTTGCTGGCCGGCAGTGTCCTGGCCGTTGTTGCCGGCACCGCCGTGGGCACCGCCCTGGGCCTGGGGCTGCACGACACCTTCTTCTTCACCGTGGTGCCGATCATGGCCGGCGGTGTAGGTGAAGGCGCCATCCCGCTGACCATCGGCTACTCACAGATCCTTGGCATGGAGCAGGGTGCTGCGCTGGCCCGGGTCCTGCCTCCGATCATGGTGGGCAACCTGACCGCGGTGATCCTGGCCGGAGCCCTGGCTCTTCTTGGCAAAAAGTATCCGAACCTGACCGGCAACGGACAGCTGCAGGCCGGCGGCGGAAGCGACGACATCCTGGATCTGGAAGACGGACAGAAGCCGGCACGGTTCGACCTCAAGGGTGTGGCCGCGGGCGGCATCGTCGCCGTCACGCTGTACCTGCTCGGTGTCCTCGCCAACGAGCTCCTTGGTTGGCCTGCCCCTGTGGTCATGCTGTTTGCTGCAGTCCTGCTCGCATTGGCCCACGGTGTCTCGCCCCGCCTCCAGGGAGGGCTCAAGATGGTGTACCGGTTCGCGCTCACAGCCGTTGCCTTCCCCCTTCTCTTCACCTTCAGCCTCATCCAGACCCCCTGGCAGAGCTTGGTGGCAGGCTTCGCTCCGGCCAACCTCATCACAATCGTCACCACCGTCGTGGCCATGGTGGCCGGTGGTTTCTTCACCGCGCGGTGGGTCAAACTGCACCCGATCGAAACGGCGATGATCACCAGCACCCACAGCGGCATGGGCGGAGCAGGGGACATCGCCATCCTGACGGCCGCGGACAGGATGCGCCTCATGCCGTTCGCACAGATCGCCACCCGTATCGGCGGCGGCCTTACGGTCGCAGGCGCCCTCATCCTCATCAGCATCGTTCACTAACCCCCCAACTTCTTTTCACCACGTTTTTCCGAAAGGCACCATCATGAAGATCCTCGTTCTCCCCGGTGACGGCATCGGCCCCGAAATCACCGAAACCACCCTCGACGTCCTCAAGGTCGTTGACCAGACCCACAACCTTGGCCTGGAATTCGAGCAAAAAGACATCGGACTCAAAAGCCTGGCCGAACAGGGCACCACCCTCCCGGCAGCTGTCATGGAGCGCATACCCCAGGTTGACGGCGTCATCCTGGGCCCGGTCTCCCACTACGAGTACCCGACCAAACAGGAAGGCGGCTTCAACCCCTCCGCCGAACTGCGCGTCCAGTTCGAACTCTTCGCCAACGTCCGCCCCTGCCGCTCCCGCCCCGGCCTGAGCATCCTGCGCACCCCCATGGACCTGGTGATCGTCCGGGAAAACACCGAAGGCTTCTACTCCGACCGCAACATGTTCGCGGGAACCGGTGAATTCATGCCGGACGAAGACATCGCCTTGAGCGTCCGCAAGATCACTGCCAAGGCATCCGAACGCGTCGCACGCGCCGCCTTCGAAATCGCCCAGGGCCGGAATAAGAAGGTCACGGCCGTCCACAAGGCCAACGTCGTCAAGCTCTCGGATGGCCTGTTCCTGCGCGAAGTCCGCAAGGTCGCCGCCGAATTCCCCGATGTCCAGCTCGAAGAACTGATCGTCGACGCCGCGGCAGCACTGCTCATCCGCAAGCCGCACGAGTTCGACGTCATCGTCACCACCAACATGTTCGGCGACATCCTCTCAGACGAAGCCTCCGAGCTCTCCGGCAGCCTGGGCCTGGGCGGCTCGCTGAACGCCGGCCACAACATCGGTGTCGCCCAGGCGCAGCACGGATCCGCCCCGGATATCGCCAACAAGGGCATTGCCAACCCAACGTCCCTGATCCTGTCGGCAGCCATGTTGCTGGACTGGCGCGGCCGCCGTGACAACAACCAGGCGCTCATCAACGCCGCTGCCGACATCGAAGCCGCCGTCGAGACGGTCCTCGCAAACCCCCTGACCCGCACTGGCGACATCGGCGGCTCCCTGGGAACCCGCGAGTTCGCCGACGAAGTCATCGCCAGCTTGCCGCGCGAACGCGTGGCCCAGGCCTCGGCCTAATATTCACGACCCCTAAGGAGGAATCATGATCTCCACGATCAACCCGGTTACCGGTGAGCAGACCCAGGCGTTCGATGCCCATACCGATCAGCAGGTCGATGCAGCGTTGACTGCTGCTGCCGAGGCGCAGAACGCATGGCGGCTGGTCCCGGTCGAGGAACGGGTCCAGGTGCTGCGGAACACCGCCAAGGTCCTGCGCGACGGCAAGGCCGAGTACGCCCGGCTGATCACCCTGGAAATGGGCAAGCCAATCACCGAAGCCGAAGCAGAAATCGAAAAGTGCGCCAAAACCGCTGACTACTACGCCGAACATGCCCCGCGCTTCCTGGCACCGGAACTGATCGAGTCCGACGCTGCGGAGTCCGGCGTCGTGTTCGACCCGCTGGGCGTGGTGCTGGCGATCATGCCATGGAACTACCCGTTCTGGCAGTTCTTCCGCTTTGCCTTGCCGGCGCTTGCGGCCGGGAACGGTGCGATCCTCAAGCACGCCAACAACGTTCCGCAGGCTGCTTTGGCAGTCGAGGACATCATGGACCAGGCAGGGTTGCCGGAGGGCCTGTTCGCCACCCTCCTGGTCGAATCCAGCCGGGTCGCCGGGCTCATCGCTGATGACCGGATCGCTGCCGTGACCCTGACCGGCTCCACCCAGGTCGGCCAGATCGTCGCATCGCAGGCCGGCGCCGCGCTGAAGAAGCAGGTCCTGGAGCTCGGCGGTTCCGACCCGTTCATCGTCCTGGCCGATGCTGATATCAAAGAAGCCGCCAAGGTCGCCGTGAAGGCCCGCTTCACCAACAACGGCCAGTCCTGCGTGAACGCGAAGCGCTTCATCGTCGATGAAAAGATCGCCGATGAATTTGTGGCCGAGTTTGTCGCCAACACCAAGGCGCTGGTCGTCGGCGACCCCACCGACCGGGAAACCACCATCGGCCCGATGGCCCGGGAAAACCTCCGCGCCGAACTGCACGACCAGGTGGTGCGCACCGCCGAAGCGGGCGGGAAAATCATCCTCGGCGGTAACGTCGTCGACGGCGCGGGCTACTTTTACCAGCCCACCGTCATCGACCACGTCCGTCCCGGCCAGGCCGCGTTCGATGAGGAAACCTTCGGCCCCGTTGCGGCGATCGTTCGGGTCTCTTCCACCCAGGAAGCGATCGCACTGGCCAACCAGACCGAGTTCGGGCTTGGCGCGGCGCTCTGGACCCGCGACACCGAAACAGCCGTCCGGGACCTGCTGCCCCGCATCGACGCCGGCGCCGTCTTCATCAACGGCATGGTCGCCTCAGACCCGCGCCTGCCCTTCGGCGGCATCAAGAAATCAGGCTACGGACGGGAGCTGGGCTCCTACGGCATCCGGGAATTCACCAACATGAAGACCTTCTGGACCGGCAAGGCCACCCCCACTATCCCCGCCGTCGCAGACTAAGGACACCCATGACCCACATCAGCACCAGCACCAGTTCCGTCGACGCGGTCATCCTGCGCCCGGCCGAACTGCCCCGAAAAGACCGGGGAAACGGCGCCGCCACCGTCCCGCTGGTCGGATCCCACCTGGGCTCCACCGCCTTCCTGAACGGAATCACGACCTTCGAGCCGGGAGCTGCCATCGGGCATCACTCCCACAACTGCGTCGAATCCGTCGCCGTCATCGAAGGCACCGCCTGGGTGGACATCGATGGCACGGAGTACTACCTGGATACCTACGACACAACCTTCGTGCCGGCCAACATCGTCCACCGGTTCCGGAATGCCTCCGATACCGAGGAGATGAAAATCTTCTGGACCTACGCCTCCATTGACGCCACGCGCACCATGGCCGGAACCACCAACCGCAACCGTATCGACGAAGAGCAAGCCAACCAGCCGCCCGTAACGGAAGGAGCAAACGCATGATTCAGGAAGTGGCCACCCTCACCATCACTCCGGGCTCCGAGGAAGACTTCGAAGCAGCGGCAGCGAAAGCCGTTCCCCTGTTCCAAAAGGCGCCCGGCGCACTCAGCTGGCGCCTCGACCGCACTATCGAAAGCCCCAACGAATACACCCTGACCGTCGGCTGGGCCACCCTGGAAGACCACACGGTCGGCTTTAGGGAATCAGCGGAATTCCAGCAGTGGCGGGAACTGGTCGGTCCGCACTTCGCAGCTCCGCCGCAGGTCAAGCACGTCCAGCACACCTACGTCGGATTCTGACCGTTATGACACGGGCGACTGCAAAGCACCATGACAAAGCCCTGCCCGCAGGCCGTATCGTGCGGAAGTGGAAGCACCTGGAACCGGGGACCTGGGTGGAAGCACTGAGCGAAGACGGAGAGCTCTCCAGGGCGTATGTCGACGACCTCGCGGCGGACGGCTCCATCATTTGGCTCGTCACCGAGGGCAGCGGTCACAGATCACTACACCTTAAAACAGACCCGCTGACTCTCTACACCTGCGAATAACCGGGCAGGGGATGCTACGCCACCGGCTGACGCATCCCCTGCTTCCACTTAAGCCCGCCAGTCGATGCCGTCAAAGCAGGTTGGGAAGCTTCCTGACCAGCCAGTCCACCCAAGGCCAGCATCGGCCCCAAACCTAACAATTACAGGAAGAACGCCGTCGACGGACCATATGGGGCAGGGCAAGACTGCCAGATACCCAGACCCAGCGACGAGAACCAGATCAGGCTCAAAGGAGAGACTCCATGACACACCAGCGCGGCCATAGAAGTCCGGAACCTAAAGAAAAAGGCAAGTTGATCGGCCGCCGAAGCCTGCTGCAAGGCACACTTGCGGGCGCAGCGCTTACGGCCATGGGGGCGGCCTCAGCCCAGGCATCCACCCAACGGACAGCCCCCTTCTCGGCAGGAACGGCCAGGGCGGGATACCGTGTGCCCGGGCAAGCCACCGATTGTCACATCCACGTCCTTGATCCTGACCGGTTTCCATATCCCAACCCGACGTCGACACCGCCGCCCAAGGCAACGGTCGATGACTACCGCCTGTTGCAGGGCCGCACCGGGACAAAACGAACTGTTGTCGTCACACCCTCGAACTACAGCACCGACAACCGCTGCACCCTTGATGCAATCAGTCAGCTGGGGTTGCATACCGCCCGGGGTGTCGCCGTCATCGACGCCAGCTTCACTCGGAGCCAGCTGCTGGAGCTCGACAGCGCAGGAATCCGTGGAATCAGGTTCAACCTGACCCGTCCCGGGGGAGCCGGAAACGAGTTGATCCGGCCGCTGGCCGCCCGGATTGCCGACCTTGGATGGCACGTTCAAATCCACATGACAGCGGACGGAATACTCGAGAACCTTGACCGTCTCACCGACCTGCCGACTGATCTGGTGATTGACCACATGGGGCGCATTCCGGGACCTTCCGGCACGTCACACCCGGCCTACGCGGCCATCTCCAGGCTTCTTGACGGCGGCAAAACCTGGGTCAAACTCTCCGGCGTTTACCTCGAATCCCACGATGGACCGCCGTCATATACGGATCGTGCTGCCATCGGGGCAGCCTTCGTGGCGCAAGCCCCTGAACGGATGGTTTGGGGATCAGACTGGCCGCATACCACCGCCTCACGGGGTGAAGTGCCCATCCCCGACGACTCAGCCATGCTTGACCTGTTCGCCAGCTGGGTTCCCAAACAGCAAGACCGCAAACGAATCCTGGTCGACAACCCGGAAAAGCTCTACGGATTCCCCGCGTCCTCGGAAAACGCGTGACACGTGGGAGCGGGCACGGTCAGACCGTGCCCGCTCCGGTCAGAGTGCAAATGCGTGCGTCAACACGGGGCCGCGGAATCAACACCCAACAGCCTTAGGGGGACCTGTGTGCCTGCTCTTGGGAGTGGTTAGCCCCACGGCGACTCCAAACAGGCTAACGCTTGGGGGGTAAAGGTGCCTGTCAGGACGCCGCTCGTGTGTCGAAGGCCGCAGCTGATTTGCGCAGTAGCCGCGCGACGGTATCCATCGGCGTGCTGTTAGGATGGCGGCCGTCAACCCGTCGCAGGACGATGCGACACGTCCCTAGTCTGGGGATATCCAAGATTTCCACGCCGTCAGGGACTACGTCGGCCAGCGCCTAGGGTGGGCGCAATGGCCACCGCCTCGCCGGCAGCGACCAGTGCTAGGTGTACTGCCCAGGGACGTTGGTTCGGTGAATGTGATGACTCGCTGGAGTCGTTGAGCCAAAGGTGAGGACCTCCGGTTGCACAGTGGAGT
>NZ_JBHVTN010000003.1:274847-454699 GCF_042884655.1 Pseudarthrobacter sp. NPDC058119 | reverse complement strand
GAGTAGGTCACCGCCGGAACAACTATTACTGGTCGAGGCCCCGAACCACACGGTTCGGGGCCTCCCACATTTAAACCCGGCATACCCGACACCACCCGGCCCCAGCCCCACGCACCCCACCATGCAGCCCACGGAAAGACGCCACCCGCCGTCGTACTCTTCCTACGAGCGTGTGCCGCCGGAAGCCGCGCAACGGGCGAGGAGGGTGGAAACCCCTTGAAATCCGGTGATTAACCTCAAAAAATGGCGGAAACACGCGGAATTTGCGGCCCGCAACCGCCCAAGCTGGTAAGTTTTCGAACAGTGGCCTGCGCGCATGCCGCGTGCAGGCTCCAGAATCAGAACCGTCCAGGAGGACATCAATGGCTAAGAACCGTAGTGAACTTGTTGCAGAGGTAGCTGGCAAGGCCGGCACCAGCCAGGCTGCCGTCAACTCCGTCCTCGACGCACTGTTCGAGGTTTTCGAGACTTCTGTCGCCGCCGGCGAGAAGATCACCATCCCGGGCTGGCTCGCCGTCGAGCGTACCGACCGTGCAGCCCGCACCGGCCGCAACCCGCAGACCGGCGAGACCATCCAGATTGCAGCAGGCCACAGCGTCAAGCTGACCGCCGGCTCCAAGCTGAAGGCTGCTGTCTCCAAGAAGTAGAGCTTATTCCCAGCCGGCATGCAGCCGGCCGGAAAAGGAGCGGCAACCCCCGGGTTGCCGCTCCTTGGCGTTTAACCCGGATTCGCCGCCCGGGCGGGCGTAGCGGACAATGGGATGGTGTCTTCTGCCGCAAAACCCCGTTCCACCCCGCCACACTCCAGCCCTGGCAAGGGAGCTGCGGTCCGGGACGCCGGAACCCGGGGGATCCCGGTTCCCTGGCAACTGGCGGGCCTGGCAGCGCTCTTCCTGGGCCTTGCAGCGGCACTAATCTTCTCAGGCGCTGCAGCGGCCCGCAGCGTCGCGGATCCGGGCGCCCTGGTCCGTTGGGGACTGCCCATCAGCAAGGCCATCCACAACGTGTCCCTGGCGACCGTTGTCGGCGGCCTGGTGTTCGCCGTCGGCATCCTGCCCAAGAACCTCAACGCGCGTGGACGGGACCGGGAAGCCTCCGCGGGCGGCGGGGCACCTGAACATCCCGCCTTCACCCGCGTCCTCGCCGTGGCGGCCGTTGCGGGTGCGGTGTGGACCCTGTCCGCCATCGCGGTCCTGGTCCTGACCTACGCAGACGTGGCCGGGCAGGGACTATCGGGCGATCCTGCCTTCACGCAGGCCCTGGTGTATTTCATGACGGACATCGATACCGGCCGGGCCTGGCTCGCCGTCACCATCATCGCTGCAATCGTGACAACGGCGCTCTTCGGCGTCAGGTCCCTCGGTGGCTTGGCCCTCACCCTCATCCTGGCCCTCATCGGCCTGGTGCCCACGGCCCTGATCGGACACTCCTCCAGTTCCTCGGACCACGAGGGCGCCATCAACTCGCTCGGCCTGCACCTGCTCGGCGTCAGCACATGGGTGGGCGGCATCATCATTCTGGCCCTGCTCTCCGGAATCCTGACGGGGCCCAAAGCCGGTGCGGCCTCTGACATCACCGAACCCACGCTCAAGCGGTTCTCCACCCTGGCCGGCTTCGCCTTTGTGCTGGTCTTCGGCTCCGGGATCATCAACGCCAGCATCCGCGTCACCAGCTGGGCGGACCTCTTCGGTTCCGCCTACGGGCAGCTGATCCTGGCCAAGACCGCGGGCGCGGTGGTGCTGGGCGGCATCGGCTTCATGCACCGGCAGTGGGTCATCCCGCAGCTGGGCCGCAAGGGAGCCACCATGTCCTCGCGGCGCGTGCTGTGGCAGTTGATCCTGGCGGAGCTGCTGGTCATGGGGGCCACCTCGGGTATCGCCGTGGCGCTGGGCCGCTCAGCGCCGCCGCAGCCCACGGAGCTGGCACCCAACGCCTCGCCCGCCTTCATCCTCAGCGGCTACGAGCTGGCCCCCGAGCTGACTCCCGAACGCTGGCTCACCGAGTGGCGCCTGGACTGGATCTGGGTCGGCGTGGCCCTCTTCGGCCTGGTCGCCTACTTCCTGGGCGTTGCCAAGGTCCGCCGGCGGGGAGACTCCTGGCAGTGGTTCCGGTCCGTGAACTGGGTCATTGGCCTGGTGGTGCTGACCTACATCACGTCCGGGCCGCCGTCGGTCTATGGCCGCATCCTGTTCTCCGCCCACATGGTGGACCACATGGCACTGACCATGGTGGCTCCGATCTTCCTGGTGCTCGGCGCTCCGGTGACCCTGGCCCTCCGCGCCCTCCCCGCCCGCGGCGACGGCTCACGCGGTGCCCGCGAGTGGCTCCTGGTCTTCGTGCACTCGAAGTTCTCGCAGCTGGTCACCCATCCGCTGTTCGCGGCGGCCAACTTCGCCGGCTCCATCATCCTGTTCTACTACTCGGACCTGTTCGGCTACGCGATGCGCGATCACGTGGGCCACGAGCTGATGAACCTGCACTTCCTGCTGACCGGCTACATTTTCGTGCTGACGATGATCGGCACGGACCCGTTGCCGCGCCGTGCACCGTACCCCATGCGGCTGCTGCTGCTCCTGGCCACCATGGGATTCCACGCCTTCTTCGGCGTGTCCATCATGGGCGGGACCGGGCTCCTGGCCGCGGACTACTTCGGCAACCTGGGCCGCGCCTGGGGACCGTCGGCCCTGGCCGACCAGCAGGCCGGCGGCGCCGTGGCCTGGGGCATCGGCGAAGTGCCCACCCTGCTGGTGGCGATCGGCGTCGCCATCATGTGGTCCAGGTCCAGCCAGCGGGAGGCGACACGCGTGGACCGGGCGGCCGACAGGAATAACGACGCCGAACTGACTGCTTACAACGATATGTTTGCCAAATTGGCCGAACGCGACGCCAAGCTGGCTGAACGCAACAAGCTGGAAGGACGCTGATGAGCGAAACCGTACGCACCCATGCCCGGGTCCGGGCCTCCGAACTGGTGGGCCGCAACTGGCTGAACACCGGCGGCAAGTCCCTGGACCTTGAAGCCCTGCGCGGCAAGATCGTCCTGCTCGACTTCTGGACCTTCTGCTGCATCAACTGCCTGCACGTCCTCGATGAGCTGCGGCCGTTGGAGCAGCAGTACTCCGACGTACTGGTCACCGTCGGTGTCCACTCGCCCAAGTTCGAGCATGAGGCCGACCCGGTGGCGCTGGCGGCTGCCGTGGAGCGCTACGAGATCCACCACCCCGTCCTGGACGACCCCGAGCTGGACACCTGGAAGGCCTACACGGCCCGCGCCTGGCCCACCCTGGTGGTCATCGACCCCGAGGGCTACATTGTGGCGCACCTCTCCGGCGAGGGCCACGCGGACGGCCTCGCCGTGCTCATCCCCGAGCTGATCGCCGAGCACGAGGCCAAGGGCACCCTGCACCGCGGCTCCGGCCCGTACGTGGCGCCCGAAGCGACCTCCGGCACACTGCGCTTCCCGGGCAAGGCACTCTTCCTCCCGCCGGGACGCGGTTCCACTGCTTTGGCTGGAACGGCCGACGCCGGGACGCCAGCAGGTGCCGCGGCTGCCGTTGCTGCGGAGAAGGGTTCCTGGCTGGTCACCGACACCGGGCACCACCGCCTGGTGGAACTCGGCACCGACTTCGAAACCGTCCTGGCCACCTTCGGCTCGGGCACCAAGGGCTACGCCGACGGCCCCGCCGCCGGGGACACCGCCAGCGCCCAGTTCAACGAGCCGCAGGGCCTGGTCCTGCTGCCGGAAGACGTGGCAGCCAAGGCTGGCTACGACGTCGTCATTGCCGACTCGGTCAACCACCGCCTGAGGGGGCTCTCACTCACGGACGGCAAGGCCTCCACCCTGGCCGGAAACGGCATCCAGCGCCTGCTGGAGACGGGCCCGGCGCGGGTGGACGAGGAGGGCGCAGGCTTCAGCGGCTCGCTGGGCACCGACCCGCTGGATGTTGCGCTGAGCTCGCCGTGGGACGTCGTCTGGTCGCGCAAGCTCAATGCGGTGGTGGTGGCCATGGCCGGCACGCACCAGATCTTCAGCTTCGACCCCGTTACCGGCGCGGTGTCCATCATCGCCGGCAATGGCCTGGAAGGGCTGCTGGACGGGCCCGCCCACGAGTCCTGGTTCGCGCAGTCTTCCGGCCTGGCTGAAGACGCCGACGGCAACATCTGGGTGGCTGACTCCGAAACCTCGGCACTCCGCAAGCTGGTCATCGCCGACGACGCGTCCATCACCGTGGAGTCCGCCGTCGGCAAGGGCCTGTTCGACTTCGGCTTCCGCGACGGCCCCGCCGCCGAAGCCCGCCTGCAGCACCCGCTCGGCGTGACTGTCCTGCCCGACGGTTCCGTGGCCATCGCGGACACCTACAACGGAGCCGTACGCCGCTACGACCCCGCGTCCGGAACGGTTTCAACGCTGGCCCGCGGACTCGCCGAGCCATCCGACGTCATTGTGGACCACACGGAATCCGCCGGCTCGGAGCCCCTGCTGGTGGTGGTCGAGGCCAACAAGCACCAGCTGGTCTACGTGCCCATCCCCAAGGAAGCGCAGCAGGTGGACGAGGGCGCATCGCAGACCCAGCGGCCCAAGAGCCCGGTCGCGCCCGGCACGCTGGACCTGACCGTCCGCTTCACCGCTCCCACCGGGCAGAAGCTTGATGACCGCTGGGGCGACCCGACGCAGCTGAAGATCTCCTCCACGCCGCCCGAGTTGCTGGTGGCCGGCGGTGGCACCTCGGTGGGACTCCTCCGCACCCTGGAGCTGTCCCCGGACGTTCCCGAGGGCGTGCTGCACATTACCGCCCGCGCCGCGGCGTGCGACGGCCCCGAGACCGAAGACGGCGAAATCCCCGACCACGCCGCCTGCCACCTCTACCAGCAGGACTGGGGCATCCCGGTGGTCCTGCAGGCCGACGGCGACACCGAACTGGTCCTGGACCTCCGCGGGATGGACTGACCCGGCCCAGGTCTTGCCGAACTGGCCCGGTTTTCAGATTGCTAAAGCCTAAAAACCGGGCCAGTTCCGTTTCAGCGGCCCGAAAACTGGGCCAGTTCGGGGCGCTTGTTTGTCCACATGGCGTCGCGGATGCCTGCCGCCGGCCACGCGGAGCAGACATTGTGGCGTGATGGAACCTGCAGACATTCTCAAATCGGCCGGGGGAGTGCTGCTGCGGCGTGACGTGGCCGCCGCCGGGGCAACGGAGAGGGACATCAACCGTGCCATCCGGACTGGATCGGTGGTGCGGCTGGAGCGCGGGCTGCTGGCCGCTCCGGACGCTGGACCAGACGTGGTGGCTGCAGGGCGAGTCCGGAGCCTCCTGACATGTGCCTCGGCCGCCTCGCATTACGGACTATGGCAGCTTCAACCGGCTGCCCGGCCGCACTACTGGCAAAGCAACGGAAGAAGCACCGTCCGCTGTGTAAGCCACCGGCTACCCCTGACGCAGCGGGCAGCTCACCGGACCCTGGCCGCACTTCCCGACGTCCTGCTTCACGCGTTGCTGTGCCTGCCCGAACTTGAGTCGCTGGTGATGGTGGAGTGTGCCTACAACAGGGGAGACATTGAGCCGTCCTCATTGTTGCAGCACCTGAAGGGCAACCGGTCAGGCAAGGCACGCAATGTTGTGTCCAAGGTCGAACGGGGCGCAGACTCTCTTTTGGAAACGCTGGCCCGGGTGCTGTTCCGGGATGCCGGCATAGCCACCGAGACCCAGGTGTGGATAGAGGGAATCGGCCGTGTGGACTTCCTGCTGGAGGGTTTCCTCATCGTGGAAATTGACGGGCTCGCCTTCCACCTTGAACCACGCCAGTTCAAAAAGGACCGCCGCAGGGACAACCAAGCGGTACGTCACGGTCTTCCGGTGCTCAGGTTCTTCTATGACGATGTGGTTTACGCCCCGGAGTCCGTGCTGGCACAGGTCCGGGAGGTACTGGCACGCGGGTCACTGCGGTGGCCGCACCGGAACCAGCCCAGTTTTCGGCGCGATTGGGTTTAGGACAGTGGAGAACACGGCAGGCGTGGCGTCAAAACTGGGCCAGTCCGGGCCTAGGCGGAGGCCGGGACCCTAGAAGCTCAGCTGCGGGGTGACCTTGACCGTGTCACCGGTGACGTCCAGCCGGGTGGTGAAGCTGAAGTCCACCTCGGCGTCCAGCGGGTACCAGGCACCGGTGAAGGAGTTCTGCTGGAGCGCCTCCACCTTGGCCTTGCCGTCCAGCGGGGACACCACCCACCGGCCGTCGAAGGGTTCCACCGATACACCCGGGTACTCGGTGACGGTCCACTTGATGGTGCCGTCCTGGACCCGGTTGTTGCTGGCGTAATAGAAGGGGCAGTCCGGCTGGAGCTTCTGTTCCTTGACGGCCTCGGCCGCGCAGCCGTCCAGGAATTCCCGGACCTTGGCCGCAACATCGTTCTTCAGCTTGTCCGTTGCCTGGGTCAGCAGGTTCAGCGGCGCCACCGGGGCGTCCTTGGCGGTCACCGTGGCCCGGGTGGCGGGAGCGGAGAAGTACTGCCCGTTAAGGGAGGCTTCGTACTCGCCCGGATAAAAGACGGCGAAGGAATTGCGGCCGTTGGGCATGTTCACCGGGACGCCGTTCACCGCTGCCTCATTGCCGTTGACCACGGTGATGTCGACGGTGGGCAGCCGCGACGGCACGAAGGCCCAGGTGTTGAAGAACAGCCACTCCGTACCGGTCTTCTGCAGCAGGAATTCGGTGTGCAGCCGGCTGCCGTCAATGGTGTATTCCATCGGGACCATGACCTGGTTCCCGGGGCGTTCCTCGGGATCGCCGATATTCACATTCGTGACGCGGGACGCGGACGTCTGCAGCCCGGGACCGTCCAGCATGGCGGCGTTGCTGGGCGGAACAGCGGCCCGCAGAATCCCCAGCGCACGCCCGCCGTCCCCGCTCTTCAGCGCGTCCAGGTATTCCCTGACGGGCTGCTGCGGACTGGCCACCGTATTGTTCACCACGTTGATGGCCACCACGGCTCCGGCAACGGCAAGCATGAGGCCCAGCAACCATCCGGCTGCGATCCTCACCAACGCTTGACTCATCTGCACGTTCTACACAGTAACGTCAGTGCGGACGCACACTAAAGTTGGGGTCCCCCCTAATCTGCCGGGCAATACCCCATTGACGCCCGACGGCGGGGTGCAGGGACAGCGCGCACGGGCGCCCTGGGCAGCGTCCCGGCAGGGTCAGCGGCGACGGCGCCGGGACGACGTTCCGAACACGCCGCGGAGCAGTTCGCGTCCCAGCTGGGTGCCCACGGACCGCGCCATGCTCTTCAGCCCGCCGCCCAGCGCACCGCCGAGGACGCCGCCCAGGTCACCCATCATGCCGCCGGATTGTGGCTCCGGCCGGCGGGTCTGGGCTTTCGGAGCCCGCGGTGCCCTGCCGCTCGGGCTGGATGGTTCAATGTCCGCGGGCTCGTGGTATTGCGGTTCGGGGGCCTGGGCGGGCCTGCTGCTGGGCCGGCCCAGGATTTCCTCCTCGATCCGGCGGGCCTCGGCGTCCACGTCGTAAGCGCCCGTTGTTGAAGGTGCGCTGGCAGGCGCGCTGGCGGCGGGTGCAGATGCCGCCGGGCCCGTGGGGGCTGCGGCCTTGCCGGTGAGCTTCTCGTAGGCGGAGGGGTTGTCCACCGTGGTCCCGTACTTGCCGAGCAGGGCGGAGCCGGCCACCGTGCTCCGGACCAGCGCTTCCTCGCTTGGACCCATGACGGATTCCGGGGCGCGCAGCCGGGTGAGGGCCACCGGCGTGGGCGCGCCTTTTTCGTTCATGACGGTGATGACGGCCTCGCCAATGCCCGCCGACGTCAGGGTCTCTTCCAGGTCGTAGTCGCTGACCGGGAACGTGGACACCGTGGCCTTGAGCGCCTTGGCGTCCTCCGGGGTGAAGGCGCGCAGGGCGTGCTGGACCCGGTTGGCCAGCTGGCCCAGGACGTCGGCGGGGACATCCTTGGGGGTCTGGGTAACGAAGAAGATGCCCACACCCTTGGACCGGATCAACCGGACGGTGGTGGTGATGGCGTCCAGGAAGGCCTTGGTGGCGCCGTTGAAGAGCAGGTGCGCCTCGTCCAGGAAGAACACGAGCTTGGGCTTGTCCAGGTCGCCGGCCTCGGGGAGGTCCTCGAACAGGTCCGCCAGCAGCCACATCAGGAACGTGGAAAACAGCATGGGCTTGGTCTGCAGGGTGGGCAGTTCCAGGCAGGTGACTACGCCTCGCCCGTCGGGGGCGGTGCGCAGCAGCTCGGCCGTGTCGAATTCCGGCTCCCCGAAGAACTTCTCCAGCCCCTGCGCTTCCAGGTTCACGATCTCCCGCAGGATCACGCCGGCGGTGGCCTTGGACAGTCCGCCGAGTTCCTCCAGCTTGTCCTTGCCCTCGTCCGAGGTGAGGAACTGGATGACGGCGCGGAGGTCCTTGAGGTCGATCAGCTCAAGGCCGTTCTTGTCCGCGAAGTAGAAGACGAGCTGCAGGCTGGATTCCTGCGTGTCATTCAGTTCCATGATCCGCGAAAGCAGGACGGGACCGAAGGAGGTCACCGTGGCGCGGACCGGGACGCCGTTGCCGTCGCCGCCGAGTGCCAGGAACTCCACGGGGAACGTCTTGCCCGCCCATGCCTGGCCGATGCTGTCCGTGCGGGCCTTGAGCTTGTCGCTGCCGACGGCGGCAGTCGCCAGGCCGGAGAGGTCCCCTTTGATGTCGGCCAGGAACACGGGAACGCCCGCCGTGGAGAGCTGTTCGGCCATCATGTGCAGTGTGACGGTCTTGCCGGTTCCGGTGGCGCCGGCCACGAGTCCGTGCCGGTTCATCATGGCCAGCGGCAGGCGCACCGGCGCATCCTTGTGGAGTTCGCCGTCGATGATGGCGGCTCCCAGTTCGATGGTGGCGCCTTCCAGCATGTAGCCCTGCTGGATGGTGGCAAGCTTCTCTGCTGTGGTTTTGGTGGCCATGGCGCTAGCTTAGCGGCGGCTGCCCCGGATGCGGTGGGATCCGGGCGGTCAGTTCTTCCGTGCGTCCCCCGGGACAGTGGCCAGCTCCTTGGTGAAGGCCAGCGGCCCGATGGTTTCCGGATCTGCCGCCAGGTTGAACTGCGCTTGGTATCCCGTGGTGAGGTAGAGGTGCTTGGCCTCCGGCTGCCGCGGCCCGGTGGTCAGGTACAGCCGGGCGTAGCCGCGGGCTGCGGCGAGGGCTTCGAGCTCGGCGAGTACCAGCCGGGCTAAACCACGACGGCGGTGGGCCGAGTGCGTCCAGATCCGCTTCAGTTCCGCCGTGGTGGGGTCGTACCGGCGGAACGCCCCGCCGGCGATCGAGTTCCCGTCCTCCTGGACTATCAGGAGCGCGCCGTCCGGTCCCTCGAATTCGGCGGCCGGGTAGCGGTTGAGCTCGTCCGCAGCGGCAGACCGCCCGAACAGGTCCCCATAGCGGGTGTCATATTCGACGGCGAGCTCGTCCAGCAGCGGCCGGACCCGCGGATCGTGCATGGGCAGGCTGAGGACCGACAGCCTGGCGGGATCGAGGGGGCGGGGCTTGAGGTGAGGTTCTGCGGTCATGGTGCTATTTCTTTCCGATGGCGGCTGGTTCTGGAGTTATTGTGCCCCGCGCGGTGGGCACATCGGTGGCCGGGCCCTGGGCGGCGATGTCCCGGGCAACGCCGAGGATGGTCCGGGCCAGGGCGTCGTTCTCCCGGAACGGCGCGGCGTTGGTGTGGGGCCGGGCGAAGGCGCCGGCACCCCAGCCGGATGTTCCCGGCCCGACGGCGAACAGGGTGGCCTGCGCCCGGCCGTCCGCGTCCACCAGATGGTGCCCGGAAGAGACCAGCAGCTTCCCGGTGGAGTGAATACCGTCCGAGGTCAGCAGTTGCTGCTCGGTGCCCAGCCCGCCGTCGTACAGCGAAGAAAGCACCGGGTTGAGGGAGCGGGCCACCGATGGGGCCGGCAGCCGCGCCTCGACCAGCGCGGTGGCGGAAACCGAAACCCCGGACTGCGGGGAGGCGGCGCGGAAAGTTCCCGTTTCCTCATCAAGGGTGACCTCCAGGCCGGGGCCCAGGAACTGCAGCAGCCCCGCGCGGTGCAGCGCCAGCATCTGGCGGAGGCGGTGCGGCGGCGGACCGGAGTCCACGAAGCTGAAGAAGCCATGCCACCAGCCGTGGATGACCTGCTGGGACCTGGCATTGAGCCGCTCGGGCGGGACTACGCGCCCCACCTCCATGTACACGTGCAGCAGGGCCAGGAACAGGGCCAGGGTTTCCGGATGGTCCGGGCTGTCCCGCAAAGAGAGATCGTTCCCTATGTACCCGGCCACGGCGTCCTGCAGTTCCTGGTGGCCGGCGAAGTGGACACCATCGAAGGGCCGGTCCAGCCGTTCCAGGTCCAGGTGCAGCCCGGTGTCCGGGACGGCGGCGGCCACCAGTTCCGTGCGCGCGCCGCTGTACCAGTCCACCTCCGCATAACGGGCGGCAAACTCTTCCCATTCCATGGCCGCGCGCTTCGGGGTGCCGGTCAGGAGTTCGCGGTAGTAGCAGTACCCGGCTTCCTTGGCGATCAGCGGCCAGAGGTGTTGCCGGAAGTCCAGTTCGCCGTGGGCGTCCAGGAGGGCATCCACGGCGGCAGCAGTAAAGAAGCGCAGCGGCCCCGGGGCCTGGCCGCGCAGGGAAGCGGAAATCTTGGAGTGGTACGGAACGCCGCGGCGCGACCCTGCCCACAGCCGTGGTTCCTTCCCGGACGGAAGGTAGCGCAGCCCGTCGTCGTCCGTTTCCTCGAACCTGCCGCCGCGCCCCTCCATGAGGAGGACCAGCAGGTCAACGAAGGCCAGGCCCATCCCGGCGACGATGACGTCCTGCCCGGCAGCGATGGGGGAGTATTCGACGTCGGTGGTGTAGCTGGGCGCCGCGTGGTAGGCGCCGTGCCGGGCGGCGAAGTCCGAGAATCCGGCCGAGACTGCGTCAGGCCGGGAGTCGGTATGCCCCAGGGCGGTGACGACGATGTCTGCGCGCAGCCTCCGGCCATTGGCCAGCTCCACCTCATGGCCGCCATCCACGGCGGCGATGCCGAGGGCGGTGGTCCGGTGGACCGTCACACTGCGGCCCAGCGATTTGGCAGCCCGGCGGAAGAACCACTCCAAATACTGGCTCTGCAGTTGGCGGGTGGGGAAGGTAGTTCCGGTCAGCGCGCGGAGCTGGTCCCACAGTTGCTGCGGGAAGTCCGGGACGTCGATGATCGAGGCGTCCAGGACGCCGGCGGCCCACTCTGCCAAACCGGGCCCGGTGGCGGCAGGGCCGGCGCAGTCCACGGACGCATCCGTGAACATGGTGATGTCCGCCGCCACGGAGTTGAGCAGGAGGCCGGGGTCCTGGTCATACCGCCAAATGCGGCCCGAACCCGGGACGTGCGGCTCCACCACATGGATCCGCAGCGGGCCGGCGAAGACGTCCGGCCGGTTGGCCGCGATCCGTTCCAGCACGCCGGCCGTGCGCGGTCCGCCGCCGATGAAGACGATGGCCGGGATGGTGGCTGGCATGGCTGCTCCTGACGGCGGGGGCTGGATTGAGTGCCCATGCTAGGCAACCGTGACGACGGCGGTCGAGCACCTGTTCACGGCCGTTAACTCCGCGTCACGGCGCGTTACGGGACGCAAAAAACCGACTCATGACGCCGTACGAAGCCCCGTGAACTATTGCAACCTGCCGCCTTGCTGGCCCGTTCCGGCCGGTCCTAGATTTGCAGCCAGCAACGGGCCGCATGGTCCCGGCAAGGCCAACGGCCCAACCGAACCCACGACGAGAAACGAGGTGGCACATGAGTTCAGCAGCAACGACGGTGGCGCAGTCGCAACAGCCGCAGCCGGCACCGCCGGCGGAAACGCCACCGACAACCGGACGGCCGGAAGACAGGGCGGCCGCCCGGCAGGCCCCCGACTACTCGTCCTACCGGGTAGTGGCAGCAAAGCATCCGTGGCGCTGGGTGGGGACTGCCGTCGTCGCGCTCGGCGTCCTGGCGGTGGCGTGGTCCCTGGCCACCAACCCGCGCTGGGAGTGGGGCGTGGTGGCGCAGTGGTTCACGGCGCAGTCGGTGGTCAACGGCCTGGTGGAGACGCTGAAGCTGACCGCCATTTCCGGCATTCTCGGGTTCGTGCTCGGCTTCGTCCTGGCGCTTATGCGGCTTTCCGCGTCGCCGCTGCTGGTCTCGGTGTCCTGGACGTTCTCCTGGATCTTCCGGTCCACCCCGCTACTGGTCCAGATGCTGCTTTGGTACAACCTGGGCTACCTGTACGAGAAAATCAGCCTGGGAATCCCGTTCACGGACGTCCGGTTCTTCGAGGTCCAGACCACCACACTGATCAGCCAGTTTGCGGCAGCAGTGCTGGGCCTGACCCTGAACCAGGCCGCCTACTCGGCGGAGATCATCCGCGGCGGCATCCTCTCGGTGGACCAGGGCCAACTGGAAGCCGCGGCTGCCCTGGGCATCCCGGCCTGGCGCCGTTCCACCAGGATCGTGCTGCCGCAGGCCATGCGGGCCATCCTGCCCACCGCGTTCAACGAGATCATCGGCCTGGTCAAGGGCACCTCGATCGTTTACGTCCTGGCCTACTCCGAGCTGTTCTACACGGTGCAGGTCATCTACAACCGCACGCAGCAGGTCCTGCCGCTGCTGCTGGTTGCCACCCTCTGGTACATCGTGATCACCTCCGTGCTGAGCGTCTTCCAGTACTACATCGAACGGCACTACTCCAAGGGCGCGGTGCGTAACCTGCCGCTGACGCCCCTGCAGAAGGCCCGCAAATTCTTCGCCACCCACGCGGCTGTCCCCACCCGGAGGAACTTCTGATGACTGAGACCCTTACCGCCCCGACCGCCACCCGCGGACTGGTGGAGATCACCGGAGTCCGCAAGTCCTTCGGCGCCACGGAGGTCCTCAAGGGCGTCAGCCTCACCGTGGAACCGGGTGGCGTGGCAGTGATCGTGGGCCCGTCCGGCTCCGGCAAGTCCACCCTGCTGCGGACCATCAACCACCTGGAAAAGGTGGACGGTGGCCACATCACCATCGACGGGCAGCTGGTGGGCTATGAGGTCCGCGGCGACCGGCTGCACGAGCTGCGCGAAAAGGACATCCTGAAACAGCGCACCGAAATCGGCATGGTGTTCCAGAACTTCAACCTGTTCCCGCACCTCACCGCGCTGGAGAATGTGGCGGAAGCGCCGGTGGTAGCCCAGGGCCGCTCCAAGGCGGAAGCCCGCCGCCGCGGCCTGGAATTGCTGGACCGGGTGGGCCTCAAGGACCGCGCCGATGCCTACCCGCGCCAGCTCTCCGGGGGCCAGCAGCAGCGCGTGGCGATTGCCCGCGCGCTGGCCCTGGACCCCAAGATCCTGCTGTTTGACGAGCCCACCTCCGCCCTTGACCCCGAGCTGGTCAACGAGGTCCTCGACGTGATCCGCGAACTCGCCAAGTCCGGGACCACGCTGATCATCGTCACCCACGAGATGGGCTTCGCCCGCGACGTGGCGGACACCGTGGTGTTCATGGACCAGGGCCAGATCGTGGAACAGGGCACCCCGCAGGACATCTTCAGCAACCCCCAGGAACCGCGCACCCGGAGCTTCTTCTCCAAGGTGCTGGAACCGGCCTTCAACATCTAAGGAACTCCCATGGCTTTCCCCACCAGCCGCCGCCCCGCCCTCGCGGCGCGTCCCGCCGTCGTACTCCTCGGCACCGCGCTCCTTGGTTCAGCCGCGCTCGCCGGCTGCGCTGACCCCGGCGCCTCCGCCGCCGGCAATCCCACCGGAGGGGCGCAGACGACGGCGGCCCGCAACGGCGTGGTCTACAACACTTCCCCGGACCAGCAGCGGATCCGGGCGGAGAAGGACGCGGCGCTCGCCGCCAAGGTCCCGGAGCTGATCGGCAAGGACGGCAAGCTCACCGTCGCCACCACCGCCGGGTCCATCCCGCTGTCCTTCCACGCCACGGACGACAAGACGCCCATCGGCTCCGAGCTGGATATCGCCCAGCTGGTGGCGGACAAGCTGGGCCTGGAGCTGGATGTGCAGGTCACGTCCTGGGAGAACTGGCCGCTGAAGACCCAGTCCGGCGACTTCGAAGCCGTGTTCTCCAACGTGGGCGTGAATAAGGACCGGGTGAAACTGTTCGACTTCGCCAGCTACCGGGCCGCGTACATGGGGTTCGAAGCGAAAAAGTCCTCCACCTACGACATCAAGGGTTCGGACGACATTTCCGGCCTGAAGATCTCCGTGGGCTCCGGCACCAACCAGGAGAAGATCCTGCTGGCCTGGAACAAGGAGTTGGAGGCCAAGGGCAAGGCGCCGGCCACGCTGCAGTACTACTCGTCCGACGCCGACACCATCCTGGCGCTGTCCTCCGGCCGGACGGACCTGAACATCGCGCCGTACCCGTCCACCGTGTACCGCGAAAACACCCGTGATGACCTCAAAGTGGTGGGGAAAGTCAACGCCGGTTGGCCGTCCGAAACTTTGGTGGCCGCGACCACGCTGCGCGGCAACGGGCTCGCACCGGTAATTTCCGAGGCGCTGAACGAGGTCATCCAGGACGGCTCCTACGGGAAGGTCCTGGAACGCTGGGGCCTGTCCGAGGAAGGCCTGCCGGAGTCCAAGACCATCACCCAGGAAACGTTTGGAGCTGCGAAATGAGCACGTCTACCGGCACAGCCCTCGAAACCTTCGACGCCGACTGGCAGGCATGGCACGCGGCGCACGAGCAGCAACGGGCGCACCCGCACGGTTTCCTGGCGGTGACGCACCTGCACTGGCTGGGCGACGAACCCTCGCGGCTGGACGGTGCCCCGGGCACCTGGAGCGTGGCGGCCGACGTCGTCCGCGTGGTTTTGGCGCCGGGTGACATTTTGCAGCGGGACGGCAGGGAACTGAACACCCCGGCCGGCGCATCGCTGGAGTTCGGCCCCATCGAGGAGCGCGGCGGCATCAACCTGGTGTCCGGCGAGACGGTGATCGAACTGGCCAAGCGCGGCGGTGAGTACATCGTGCGGCCGCGTCATCCGGAAAACCCGCTCCTGCAGGAGTACCAGGGCACGCCCGCCTACTCGCCCGATGCGGCGTACGCGGTGCGCGGAACCTTCGTGCCGTTCGACTCGCCGCGGCCCACCACCGTGGGTGCCGCCGTCGAGGGCATCCAGCATGTGTACGAGGCGCCGGGCGAGATCCGCTTCAAGCTGGCCGGGCAGGAACTAGCGCTGACCGCGTTCAACGGCCATGCCCCGGGCTCGCTGTCGGTCCTGTTCACGGACCAGACCTCGGGCAAGACCACGTACGCGGCCAATCGGTCCCTCTCCGTGGTGCCCGCCGCCGACGGATCCGTGCTGCTGGATTTCAACCGGGCCGTGAACCTGCCGTGCGCCTACACGGACCTGGCCACGTGCCCGCTCCCACCGGCCGAAAACCGGCTGCCCGTGGCCATCGAGGCTGGCGAAAAGATTCCCTACGAACGTCAGGACCAGCAGTGACTACCTTTGAAAAGCCGGGATTCCTGGCGATCGAGCTCGACGGCGCCGGCTGGGACGGTGCGGACCTCACCCGGGCCGTGCTGGCAGCAGAGTCCGCGGGCTTGCACGCCGCCACCTTCACCGACGCGCCCGCACCGGGACGTGCCAACGCCCTGCAGCGGGCGGCGTTCGCCGGGCCAATTTCCCGGACCATCGCCCTGGTCCCCGAAGTTGACACTGTATATACGGAGCCGTTCCACGTTTCCACGCAGCTGGCCAGCCTGGACTACGTCTCCGGGGGCCGCGCCGGGTGGATCGTCACGGCCGTTGAGGCACCCGAGGCTGCCGCCGCCGTCGGGCGTCCCTCCGTCACTGGGGCAGCGCTGGGCCAGGAGGCCGCGGCGTCCATCGAGGTGTCCCGCCGGTTGTGGGATTCCTGGGAGGACGACGCAGTGATCCGCGATGTCGCCACCGGCCGGTACATCGACGTGGACAAGCTGCACTATGCGGACTTTGAAACGCCTGCTGGCTTTGCCGGCGCCGGCTATTCCGTGAAAGGGCCGTCCATCATTCCGCGGCCGCTGCAAGGTCAGCTGCCGGTGCTGGCCCCTGCTTCGCTGATTGGCGAAGTGCCGGTGGAGGCCGTGGACGCAGTGCTGGTATCCGCCCCGACGCCGGAACTTCTCGCTGCCGAGGCGCGGGACGTGCGGGCCCGCGTGGGTGCCGGCGTTGCGGTCGTGGCTGAGCTCGACGTCGTGCTGGACTCCCGCGGGCAGGCCGCGGCGGCCCGGGGTGCTTCGTTCGACGGCGGGCGGGCGGCTTACGCAGGGTCCGCAGCCGGGCTCGCGGATTTCCTCGCCGACCTTTTAGAGGAGGCGGACGGCGTGCGGCTGCACCCGGCGTCGCTCTTTGTTGACCTGGACGAACTTGGCCGCCTGGTGCTGCCGGAACTGCGCCGCCGCGGGGCACTGCGCCCGGTGGTGCAGGACGGCACCTTCCGCGGCCTGCTGGGCCTGGACCGCCCGGCCAGCCGCTACGCAACCGCCTCCGCCGCGCCCGCCGCCGCCGCCGGAAAGTAAGGGGAAAATCCAATGACACAGCACATCCGTGCTAAATCCGATGTCTTTACGCCGAGCGGCCAGATCCAGTTCGGCGTCTTCTTCCAGGGGGTCAATTCCGGCACCATCTGGAAGGCCCCCGAATCGGGGTCGCAGACGGACTTCGAATCCTTCCGCCGCATCGCCCAGACCGCCGAGCGCGGGCTCTTCGCCGCGTTCTTCCTGGGTGAGGGACTGCGCCTGCGCGAACACCTGGGCCGCCCGCACGCGCTGGACGTGGTGGGCCGCCCGGACGCGCAGACCATGCTGGCCGCCCTGGCGTCCGTCACGAAGAACATCGGGCTGGTGGCCACCCAGAACACCACCTACAACGATCCTGCGGACCTGGCCCACCGGCTGGCATCGCTGGACCTGATCTCCGGCGGGCGTGCCGCGTGGAACATCGTGACCACGGACAACGCCTGGACCGGGGCGAACTTCCGCCGCGGAGGGTACCTGGACCACGCCGACCGGTACAAGCACGCAGAGGCGTTCGTGGAGACGGCCAAGCGGATCTGGGATTCGTGGGAAACGCCGGACGGTCCCGCCCGCCGGGTGCTCCATGAGGGCCGGCACTACACGGTGGACGTGACGCCTCGGCTGCCGCGCAGCGCCCAGTACCGGCCGGTGCTGTTCCAGGCCGGGGACTCGCCGGAGGGCCGCAACTTCGCCGCACGTCAGGCGGACGTGATCTTCTCCGCCCACCCAAAGTTCGATGACGCCGTGGAGTTCCGCAGGGACCTCGTGGAGCGGTCCCTGGCCGCCGGGCGCGGGGCCAACGCCGTGCAGATCATGCCGGCCAGCGAGTTCATCCTGGCGCCGACCGATGCCGAAGCGCTGGAGAAAAAGGAGTGGGTGCGGAGCCTGCAGATCGGCCCGCAGCAGGCCATCGCTTACCTGGAGCAGTTCTGGGGCCGCGAGCTGTCCGCCTTTGATCCCGACGGCCCGCTGCCGGCGATCGATCCGGTGGTGGAGGAGACGTCCGAAACGCGGGGCAGTGGCTTCCACGGTGCCAAGGCGCGGCAGTTGGCCGACCAGTGGCGTGCCGAGGCCAAGGACAAGGGGCTGTCCATCCGGCAGTTCGTCACCTCGAAGACGGCCCGGATCGACGCCACCTTCACCGGCTCCTACACGGCCGTGGCGGACCACCTGGCCGAATATGCCCGTGTGGGCGCCGTCGACGGGTTCAACATCTCGCCGTGGCTGGTCCCCACCGGCCTGGACGACATCGTGAACCACCTGGTCCCGGAGCTGCAGGAACGCGGCGTCTACCCCACGGAGTACCGTGGCGCCACGCTCCGCGAAAACCTGGGGCTGGAGACGCCGGTGCGTTCCGCGGATGAGGCTGTTGAGGCGGTCCGCGCGTAATGCGCTGGGCGGTCTTTGCCGGGAGGCCCGGCATGGCTGTGGCAGCTGGTTTCGCTGGAAGGGACGACGACGGCGTCACGGCGGGTGCCGCCGTCGACCCTTCCGCGGGGGCTGGCGCTGTTGTGGCTGGCCCGTCCGGGACCGTCACCCTCCAGCTGACGATATGGGAGCAGTGGCTCTAGGCCCTGCCGTCCCTAGTCGGTTTCCGGGCTTTGGCAGTAGAAGCAGGTGCCGGCGTCGCAGTCTTCCGCTGTGTCCTGCTCCGTTTGGCGCTCACTCATGACGGTCCTTTCCGTGGGGGGGTGTGTGAAGTAGTACCCCTTGCAAGGGTTTGCCCGGGACCCCTGCTGGGATCCCGGGCAAACACTGGGGGTGGTGGCCTGCCGGCCGGTCAGTGGGCCAGGGCCGGTTCGGCCAGCTGCACCTTTTCCGCCTCGGTGGGCACGAAGCCGGCCTGGAGCTCGGAGCGGAGCTTGGCCATGTCCAGCTCGCCCTGCCACTTGGCGATTGCCACGCAGGAGACGATGTTGCAGACCGTGCTGGTGAGCGCGCGGGCCTCGCTCATGAAGCGGTCGATGCCAACGATGAGGGCCACGCCGGCCACCGGCAGGGTGGGCATGACCGTCAGGGTCGCCACCAGGGCCACAAAGCCGCTTCCGGTGACGCCGGCCGCGCCCTTGGAGGTCAGCAGCATCATGCCGAGCATCAGCAGGATCTGGCCCCAGCTGAGGTGGATGTCGCAGGCCTGGGCGATGAACATGGAGGCAAGCGTGAGGTAGATCGCTGTTCCGGTCAGGTTGAAGGAGTAGCCGGTGGGGACCACCAGGCCTACAACGCTGCGGTCGCAGCCGATCCGCTCGAGCTTGGACAGCAGGCGCGGCAGGACCGGTTCGCTGGAGGAGGTGGCCAGGACGATCAGGAATTCGTCCTTGAAGTAGCGCAGAATCTGCCACAGGCTGAAGCCCGTCACCTTGGCCAGGATGCCCAGGCCCACCGCCACGAAGACGATGCAGGCGGCGTAGAACGCAAGGATCAGCATGCCGAGGTTGCCGATGGAGTGGGCGCCGTACTTGCCCACCGTGAAGGCCATGGCCCCGAAGGCGCCCAGCGGGGCTACCTTCATGATGTAGCCGAACATGATGAAGAGCAGCTTGTTGAAGCTGTTGACCACGTCCAGTGCCAGCTTGCCGGGTGCGCCGAGCTTGCTGAAGGCGAAGCCGCACAGCAGGGCAATGACCAGCACGGGCAGGACTTCACCGTCGGCGAAGGCACCGACGAACGTGGTGGGGATGATGCTCAGGATGAAGTCCACGGGGTTGCTGCTGGGCAGCTGCGTGGTGTACTTCTGCGCCACCGAGGAGTCCAGGTGCGTGGGGTCGATGTGCATGCCGGCGCCGGGCTGGAACAGCGTCACCGCGGCCAGGCCCAGGGCCAGGGCGAGTGCGGTCAGTGCGTAGAAGAGGCCCAGCGAACGGATCAGTGTGGGGCCCACCTTCCTGGTGTCCCGCAGGGAGGTGATTCCTCCGACGATGGTGCAGAACACGATGGGGGCGATCATGAACTTCACGAGTTTCACGAAGCCGTCGCCGATGGGCTTGAGGGATGCGCCGAGGTCCGGCCACAGTGCGCCGACAACGACGCCGAGTGCGACTCCGATAAGTACCTGGACATACAGGTGTCCGAGGATGGATTTGATCTTCATTGAACAACTTCCTGGTTGGTGCGGCCCCTTAATGATGGGGCAAAGAGACAGGGGTTTTAGGCGGACAGCTCGGCGGCCGGGGCCACGTCGATATCTGCGGTGGCGATGTGTCGGGCTGCCCGGTGGAGGGCCACTTCGCTGACGGCGCCGGTGTCATCGGTGATGATTTCGGCGGTGATCACGCCGGCGGGCGTCCCGATCCGCAGTACGCGGGGACTTCCGGCGGTGGAGGGCTGGCCTGCCGCGGCGGCTGCCACCGATGACGGCTGCGAGGCCGCCAAGGCGACTGCCACCGCTGAGGTGAGGCCGATGGCCGGGTGCGGCGCGAGCATGGACAGCATCCGCACGCGCACGTCGTGGCTGCCGGCGCTGATGGTTGTTCCGTCCGCGGCGGTGTAGTCGCCCGCCGGCGCTACAACCCCGACTTTCGGGACCGCGTTCTGCGGCGGATCGTCCGGCTTCCGCAGCCCCATGATGAGGCCGGCCGATGCCCGTGCCGCGATGAGGTCCGGCAGCTGGGCGGCGAGGTTGTCCGTCATTGAGGAAAGGTCGACGCCGGCCTGGTCGGCTGCGAGCAGCACGGCAGGGGCGCCTGCGTCCACCATCGTTGCGGTGAGCTTTTTGCCGTCTACCTCAAGCTGGTCCACCGCGTTGCCGGTGGGCAGGAGGGCGCCGGTGTTCTGGCCCCAGGGGCCGTGGAACGAGAGGCTGACGGGAACACCGGCCGCGCTGCTGCCCGGAACCCGGGCCAGGCCGGACTTGGGAATGTGGCCGCCGGGAGTGGGAACCGCTCCGCTGAGCACCGCGCCGGACGTGACGTGGCGCATGCGGACCTTGGTCATACCGTCCCGGGCGGGAACGATGCCGTTCTGGACTGCGAACAGGGCAATGGCGGTGGCGCAGTTGCCGCAGTTGGAACCGAGCTCAACGGTGGGGTCGCCGATGCCCACCTGGGCGAAGAGGTAGTCGAGGTCTGCCTCGGCACCCGGGGTTGCCCAGATGACTGCAGCCTTGGACGTGGTGGACGTTCCGCCGCCCACGCCGTCCAGCTGCCGCGCATCCGCTGCGCCGAAAGCGGCTGACAGCAGTGCGGGGATTTCCTCGCGGGTGGGGGCGTGGAGGGCCACGTCCCTGGCATCGAAGAGCCAGCACTTGCTGGTGCCGCCCCGGTACCAATGTCCTTTGAGTCCCACTGTATTTCTCCCTCGTAACTTGCAGGTGCCCTACTTCACAGCACCTTGTACTTCTACGATCCGGGATGGGAGCCTTCAGCACAATCGCAAATAAATGGACAACTATCTACTTTTGCTAAACTCAGTGCATGGCAATCCTCGATCTCCACCGGCTCCACGTGCTCCGCGAGGTGGGCCGGTCCGGCTCCCTGACCTCCGCTGCAGCCGCCCTTTCCTTCACCACCTCCGCGGTCTCGCAGCAGATCGCCAAGCTTGAGCAGGAGATGGGGGTGGTCCTCATTGAGCGCCACCCCCGGGGCGTAGTCCTGACCGAAGCCGGGCACGCCCTGCTGCACTATGCCGATGACATCGACAGGACGGTGGAAGCGGCCCGTGCCGAAATGGGGGAGTTCGCGGGCCTCCGGCGCGGCCAGCTCCGGCTGGGAACCTTTCCCACCGGCGGGGCCTCCCTGATGCCGGACGTGGTGCTGGCCTTCCGCGCCCGCCACCCCGAGGTGGCCGTGACGGTGGTCAGTGCCCGCCGGGACGGCCTGCTGGAACGGCTGCGGCGGCGGGAAATCGAACTGACACTGCTGTGGGACTATCCCTGGCAGCAGATCGAGGATCCCGACCTTGCCCTGGTCAGGCTGACCAATGATCCAACTGTGCTGCTGGTGCCGCGGGAGCACCCCATTGCGAAACTGGGCTCGGTCCGCATCGGCGCGTTGAGCGACCAGGAATGGGTGGTGCGCGACGAGCACCCCGTGGCCGACGTCCTCAGCCGGGTATGCCGCGACGCCGGGTTCGAGCCCCGGATCGCCTTCGCGGCCAACGATTACCAGGAGACGCAGGGGATGGTGGCGGCCGGCATCGGGATCGCCCTGGCGCCCCGGCTGGCGCTGACCGCGCTCCGCCCCGACGTCGTGGCCGTCCCGCTCGCCGGGGCACCGAAGCGGCGCATCCTCCTGGCCCATTTGGAGAACCGCCGGCTGAGCCCCGCCGCGCAGCAGGCAACCAAGGTATTCCGGTCCATCGCCAAGGGCGCGGCTTCCTGAGGCGGCTTCCTGACAAAGGCGGGCGCCGCCGTCGTGCATGGTCTTTTGGGTGCCTACGGGGCCAGGGGACCGGCCACCAGCGCGCGGGCCAGGTCCATGAATTCGGCGTGCGTGACCGGAGCCGGGGACGCCACCGAAGCCGCAGTGCGGGTGTTGCGGGCGATGGCGAAGCTGTCGCTGACGAAGCGCCGGTGCACAATGACGCTGCGGATTGCCGGCAGGACCAGCAGGAACTGGCCGTAGTTGCCCGCAGCCAGGAACGCGCCCTCCCACTGCGGGCCGGATTCCCGGGGCAGCCACCACAGGTAGCCGTAGTCGCAGGTGCCGAAACCGGTGGCCGGGGCCATGCCTGCGCGCCTCACGTGCGGTTCAGTGCTCTCCCGGATCCATTCCCGGGACATAAGCTGCCGGCCCTCCCATTGTCCGCCGGCAGCCATCAGCAGCCCGATCTTCGCCAGGTCCCGTGCGGAGAGGAAGAAGTGGTAGGCCGGGAAGGCGGACTTTCCGGGGTCGCCGAGCATCCGCTGGCGGCGGGGGGCGTAGTCGCTCAGCCCCAGCGGACCGGCCAGGTACTTCTCGAACGCCTCGAAGACGGTCAGGCCGCCGGCCTTCTCGAAGATGGCACCCGCGGCGTTGAAATCCCAGTTGTTGTAGACGAAATGCTGCCCCGGCGTCTTCGTGCCGCGTGGCGGAAAGGCATCCTCGTCGCTGCCGGGGCTGGACGGCGGGTGGTAGACCCCCGACCGCGAGGTCAGGAGATGGCGGAGCCGCGCTGTCTTCTCGAGAGGGAGCAGGCCGCCGGTGTCATCGATCCCCAGCGCACCCAACGTGTCATCCAGGCTGACCGTGCCGGCTGCCACCTGGATGCCGAAGAGAATCGAGAGCAGGCTTTTGCGCACCGAGGCGACGTAGCTGGCGCGGGTGGTGTCGCCCCGTTCGACGACGGTCCTGCCGTCCTGGAGGACCAGCAGGGACGTGGTGTTGCTGGGCACGGACAAGACTGTGGTCGGCGCGGTCACGGGGGCTCCTCAGGGGGTGGGTTAACGGCGCTGGGGACCCGGCGGCGGCCGGGTCCCCAGGGATGGAACTGCAGGGTTACTTGGTGTAGCCGAACACCTGGTTCCACTTGGCCAGGTCGTCCTTGCCGTAAGTGGTGGCGTCGCTGTTCTGCATGCGGTAGACCTTGCCGGAATCGACGGCGGGGAGGGTCACACCCATGATGGTGGGCGGTGCCACGTCGGTGCGGACCGGGTATTCACCGATCTGCGCGAAGACCTGCTGGCCCTGCTTGGACAGGTTGTAGTTCATGAAGACCTTCGCGGCTTCCACGTTCGTGGCGGTGCCCGTCATGCCCAGGTAGTAGTCGTAGGAGACCAGTCCTTCTTCCGGAACGATGAACTTGACCGGGGCCTTGTCCTGGACGGCCGAGATGTTGGTGCCGCTGATGGTCACGGTGCCGACGGCCACTTCGCCGCGGGCCAGGGCGGTGGCTTCAGCGCCCAGGGAGTCGTAGATCTTGGGCTTCTGCGCCGCGTACTTGGCGAAGTAGTCGCCGCCCATCTTGGTTTCCATGAACCTGTTCAGCGCAGCGGTGCTGCCGCCCGAACCGCCCTGGACAATGCCCAGCTTGCCCTGCCACTTGCCGCCGACGGCATCCGCCCAGGACTTGGGGGCATCGGCTTCCTTCACCAGCTGGGTGTTGTAGCCCAGGGTGTACACGGAGTTGAACATGCGGGTGAACTGGCCGCCGTCCACGGAAACGTCCTTGAGGGCCGAGGCTCCGGGGACGTCGTAGGCCTTCCAGACCTTGGCGTCCTCCATGGACTTGGCGATCCGGTAGTCGGACGTGCGGATGACGTCGGCGCTCAGCTTGCCGGCACCCTGTTCGGAGAGCACGCGCTCGGAGAGCTTGTTCGGGGTGAGCCGGACGACGTTGACCTTGATGCCGGTGTCCTTGGTGAAGGCGTCCACCAGGGCGCTTTCGGAGGAATCGGTGTAGCCGGAGTAGAGGGACAGGGTCTGGGTCTTGGCCTTCTCATAGGTGGCCTTGTCAGCGATGGACTCGCCGTTGATGACCAATCCGTTGTCGGTGTTCACGGCCGCGGTGGCCGTGACGACCCCGGCGCTCTGGGCGGCGCTTCCACAGCCGGTCAGGCTGAGGGCGAGCAGTACTCCGGCGGCGGTGAGGGCGGGGAGCTTGGACGCTAACTTCATTGTGGGTGTCCCTTTCAAAGGTGGTGTGAGGTTCAGTGCTTGGTCTTGCGTTCGCCGCCGACTTTTTGGGCGATGACGGCGAGGATTCCGATGACGAGGCAGTACAGGACGCTGACGGCGGCAGCGGCCTGGCTCTGGCCGTTGTCGAAGTTGTCGAACACGAGGATGGACAGGATCCGGGTGTTGGAGGTGAACAGGAAGATGGAGGCGCTGAGCTCACGCATGGACAGCATGAGGAACAGCAGGAACGAGGACATGATGCCCACCCGCATCAGGGGCAGCGTCACGTCCAGGACGGACCTGGTCCGTCCGGCGCCGAGCATCACGGCGCTGTCCTCGAGGTCCTGGTCCATCTGGAGCATCGAGGCGGAGACGCCGCGGTAGCCCTGGGGCATGAACACTGCCACGCAGGCGACGGCGAGGATCGCCAGCGTGCCGTAGATGGGCAGGGGAAGCAGCAGCCAGGTCCAGAGCAGTCCGATGCCCATGACGATGGCGGGGACGGCCAGCGGAGTCATGGCGACCAGTTCGATCAGGCGCCCCACCTTGGACTTGGTGCGGTACCGGATGTAGGAGGCGATGAAGCTGAGGGTGGTGCCGGCGAAGGCTGCAATCAGGGCCACCAGGACGCTGTTCTTCAGGGCGAGCTGGAAGTCGTTGGAACCCAGGACCTCGCCCAGCTTGGCGAAGCTGAGGGCATTCGCTTCAAGCAGCTGCGATATCGAGGACACGAAGGGGGTGGCCTGCATCGACGCGGCCAGCAGGGCGAGCATGGGCAGCACCACGGAGACTGCGAAGTAGGCCAGGGCGATGATGGTGAAGGGCCAGCGCATCCTGCGGAGCGGTACCTGGCGGGGACGGTTGCCCTTGCCGGTCATGGTGGTGAACTTGCGCTTGTTGATGATGCGCTGCTGGATGAGGGTCACGGCCATCAGCGCAACGGTGAGGATGACGGCGACGCTGGCGGCCTGGTTGCTCTTGGCCGGGGTGGCGCTCATCAGGCGGTAGATGTAGGTGGGCAGTGTGTCCACGCCGGCGGGGTTGCCGATGACCTGGGCCACCGGGAAGTTTTCCATCGTGAGCGCGAAGACCAGGACGGCGGAGCCCAGGATGGCCGGCAGGGCCAGGGGCAGGGTGACGGTCCGCAGCATGGTGCGCAGCGGAGCCCCGTGGACGGTGGCTGCCTCTTCGAGGTCGGCGTTCATCATCGACAGGGAGCTGTGCAGCAGCAGGAAGGCGTACGGGGCGTAGAAGATGCCCAGCACGAACACCAGGCCCGGGAGGCTGTAGATGTTGATTGCGGCGTCAATGCCCAGGTCGCGGAGGAAGATGTTGATGTAGCCGGCGCTGGGCGAGCACAACAGGGACCACGCCAGGGCGCCCACCAGGGCGGGGATGAACATCGGCGCCATGCCGATGAAGAAGATGAACTTCCGCCACGGCGCATCGGAGCGGGCGCAGACGAAGGCCAGGAAGGCGCCGATCAGCAGGGCGATGAGCGCTGAGCCGGCTCCGACCATGAGCGAGTTGACCAGGGCCCCGAGTGCTTCCGGGGTGGCCAGCAGTGCCAGGTTGGACAGCGTCAGGCCGCCTAGGGAGATGCTGCCCGGCCGGGGAACGCTGTCCGAGAACGCGGCCAGCAGGACCAGGGCAAGGGGGAGGACGATGAGGACGCCGAGGATGACCAGGACGATCAGGCCGGGCGTGTTCTTGCGGAGGCCGGCAAGGGTGCGGGCCCAGCGGTAGTCCCGGGGTTCGGGCTTCGGTGCCAGGCGGGCCTCGGCGCGGGTGGCCGCTTCGGTGGTCTTGAGGCTCATGCGAGGACCTCAGCCGGCAGGATCTGGACTTCGCGGGGGTTGACGGTGACCCACACGCGGTCTCCGACTTTGTGCTGTTCGCCGCGGCGCAGGCCGCCCAGTGCGTCCAGTTCGGGTCCGGATTCCAGCTGGATGGCGTACCTGATGTCGTTGCCCTGGAAGCCCGCCACGCGGACCGTTCCCGGCCACGAGTTGGGGTGTTCGGTGGGCATGGCGGTGATCTGCAGGTCCTCGGCCCGGATGCATACCTTGGGGGAAGTGCCGGCGTCACTGGCCTGCTGCGCCGACTCGATGGTGAGCCCGCTGTTGGTGATGCGTGCGGTGGTGGCCCCGGAGGCCGTGCCCTCCGGGGTGCAGTCCATGATGTTGGAAACACCCAGGAAGTGGGCGATCGACGCGCTGGCGGGGGCTTCGTACATGTGCTGCGGGGCGCCCATCTGCACGATCCGGCCGCCCTGGAGCAGGGCGATGCGGTCGGCCAGGGCGAAGGCTTCGTGCTGGTCGTGGGTGACATACACGCAGGTGAGCCCCAGCTGGAGCTGGATCTCACGCAGTTCAACCCGGAGCCGGTCACGCAGGCGGGCGTCGAGGTTGGAGAGCGGTTCGTCGAGCATGAGCACGCTGGGCCGCATGACCAGGCTGCGCGCCAGGGCGACGCGCTGCATCTGGCCGCCGCTGAGCAGGCTGGCGCCGCGGTCGGCGTAGGGCTCCAGGCCCACCAGCGTAAGGGCCTCCATGACGCGCTCATCGATTTCGCTCTTGGGAAGCTTCTTCTGCTTCAGCGAATAGGCAACGTTCTGGGCCACCGTCATGTGCGGCCACACCGCGTAGGACTGGAAGACCATGCCGACGTTGCGCTTGTTCGGGGGCAGGTTGATGCCCTTTTCGGAGTCGAAGACCACGACGTCGTCGATGATGATCCGCCCCGAGGTGGGCTCCTCCAGGCCGGCGATGCACCGCATCGTGCTGGTCTTGCCGCAGCCGGACTGGCCCAGGAGGACCAGGGCCTCGCCGTCTTCGATGTCGAGGTTGAGATTTTCGATGGCAGTGAAGCTTCCGTACTTCAGCTGCAGGTTTTGAATGCTGATTTTCATGGCTGATTCCTTGGCTGGGTTTGTCCGGTAGGGGTTTCTTCAGTCGCTGGGCACCAGGATGGTGCTTTCGCTGATGACGCGGGCCGAGCGTTGAAAGGAGACTTCAGCGGGATCGGCTGCATCCAATGCCAGCGCCGTCTTGCCTTTCAGTAAGTGGATAAAGAGTCCGGCCTCCGCCGCCGGGACTACGCTGCGCTGCACCACGCTGCCTGTTGTGCCCGAAGCTGCAGCGACGGCGACGGCGCTGGTCAGGCCGATGGCGGGGTGCAGCGCGGTCATCGAAATCATCCGGGCCGAGACGCCGGTTGCGCCTGCGGGCGGAGGTCCCACGATGCCCACCTTCGGAATGGAAGTGAGGTTCTCCGGAAGGCCCATCAGGCGGGCGGCCGCTGCGCGCAGCTGCGGGGCGATCCGGACCAGTTTCTCCAACTCCTCCTCGCTGCCGGTGGCATCCAGTCCCAGGTCCTGTGCGTCGAAGAGCGCTGCCGGTGCGCCGGCGTCGATCAGCGTTGCCTGGTAGCGCTTCCCGTCGACCTCGATGTCATCGACGGCGTTGCCCGTAGGGAACTGTGCTCCGTAGCTGGACCAGGAGGCCTTCTGGAAGATGACGTCGATGGGGACGCCGGGGTAGTGCTGGCCGTCGAGCCGCCGCCCGCCATAGGCCGGCACCTGCGCCCCGGGTGTGGGGATCTCGCAAACGAGGCGAAGGCCGGTCACGGTGTTCAGGATGGGGACGCGGGTGACTTCGCCGGAGGGAGTGACGAGTCCGGCATGCAGCGCGTACAGGCCCAGGGCCGTGGCGCAGTTGCCACAGTTGCTGGCCCATTCGACAGCCGGCTTGTCGATGGCCACCTGGGCGAACCGGTAGTGGACCGTACCGTCCGGGCCGGTACCGGCCACGGTGATCGCCTTGCTGGTGGTTGACGAGGCCCCGCCTACGCCATCGATCTGGCGGAGGTCCGGCGAGCCGAAGGTGCGGATGAGGAGACGGTCCGTCTCCAGGGCGTCAGCTGGAAGGTCCTCGTCCCGGAAGATCCAGCACTTGCTGGTTCCGCCACGGACCAGAGTGGCCGGGACCGGGGTGACCGGGAGGGTGCCGTCCTGCGGCTCTTCCCTGAATAGAAGCGTCATTGGTTCTCCTGAAGTACCCCAGCCGGCGTGTGCAGCTGCCGGGTAAATGTTCAAAGCTGAGCAAACCGGAATCCGGTAATTGCTGCTCTGTATGGCATTGGTCACAAACGGTATACCGTTGGTATGACTAAAGCAACAGTCACTTGAATCTGAATACCAATGGGCGATCTGGAGGCCTTGCCGGGTGAGACGGTGTGCGGAGCATTGGTCACCGTGTTCACAGCACGTCCAAACGGTATGCAGTGCGTTAGAATTGCGGCTAAAGGTATGGCGCCGGCGCGTCCTGCCGCTTGTTTCCATGAAGACCGGAGGCCGCCCGTGGCGTCGCAACCAGAGACAAGCCCCTACCTGATGATCAGGAACGCCATCATCTCGCAGGAGCTGCCTCCCCGTGCCCAGCTCGTCGAAAGCGCCCTGGCCAAGAAGTACAACGTCTCCCGGACGCCCATCCGGGAGGCCTTGCGGCGCCTCGAAACCGAGGGGCTGGTGGAGCGCTACGGTTCACGCATGCAGGTGCGCGAGTACCGGCCGGAGGAGATGCTGGACCTCTACGAGGTGCGGACCTTCCTGGAGGAGGCGGCCGCAAAAACTGCGGCCCTCCGGCACACGGACATGGACCTGATGCTGATCGACCGGGCGCACCAGGCCATGGTCACCCTTGATTTTGATGCTGCCACTCCGGCTGAACTGGCCGCCGCCAACCGCACCTTCCATGAGCGCATCTGGGCGGCCAGCCACAGCGCCGCCCTCCTTGACCTCCTCGACCGGATCCTGGTCCACTTCATCCGCTACCCCGGCACCACGCTCTCCACTAAGGAGCGCTGGGACCGCGTGCTGAAGGAGCATGAGGAGCTGCTGGTGGCCATCCGCGCCCGGAACGCGGAGGAGGCCGGCCGCATCGCCAGCGCCCACATGGACGAGGCAAAGAACATCCGCATCCAGATGTACATCGACGCCCAGGAAATCAGCAGTCCCCGCCTGGGGTAACCGCCTGATTCCGGTACCACCCCGCCTCAACGCACCCGAATGCGCCATTGCATGCATCGGCATACTTATGTATACAATCGTGTACAGCGATGGAGCTGAGGAGATTAATGATGATCAAGAGCGACGTTTTGGTAGTGGGTGGCGGCAACGCCGGATTCGCGGCAGCACTTGCAGCCGCTGAGCGTGGACGCAGGGTTGTCCTGCTGGAAAAGGCGCAGAAGGCCGCGTCGGGCGGCAACAGCTTCTACACCGCCGGTGCCACGCGCATCTCCCATGACGGGCTTCAGGAGCTGATCGAATTTGTGGAACCTGATGAGCGGCACGCCGCCAGCGAGGTCCCCGCCTACACCGCCACCGAATACCTTGCCGATCTGTCCAAAGTCTCTGAAGGGCGCAACGACCCCGAGCTTTCCGAGGTCCTGGTCAACGAAAGCAATCCGACGCTGCGCTGGCTCCAGGGCATGGGACTCAAGTACCGCCTGATGTACGAACGGCAGGCCTACCGGACCGGGGATGGCGGCTACCTGTTCTGGGGCGGACTGCACGTGGGCAACGTGGGCGGCGGCAAGGGGCTCATGGCCGACCACCGGGCAGCGGCGGAGCGCATGGGTGTTGAGGTGGTCTATGACTGCGCGGCCACGGGGCTCATCCGGGAAGATGGCCGGGTGTGCGGGGTCAGCTACCGGACGTCATCGGGAGCGGGCGAGTTCCGGGCCGAGTCGGTCATCCTTGCCTCGGGAGGTTTTGAAGCCTCGCCGGAACTGCGCCGCCATCACCTGGGTGAGGGCTGGCAGAACGCGAAAGTCCGCGGCACGCCGGGCAACACGGGGGAGATGATCCTCGCCGCATTGGACGCAGGCGCGGCCAGGGGCGGCGACTGGTCCACCTGCCACAGCGTGGCCTGGGACGCCTGGCATCCGGAGAACGAGAGCAACCTGGAGCTCACCAACCAGCTCACCCGCGGCGGGTACCCGCTTGGCATCGTGGTGAACAGCGAGGGCAAGCGGTTCGTGGACGAAGGCGCCGACTACCGCAACTACACCTACGCGAAGTACGGCCGGGACATCCTTGCCCAGCCGGGATCGGCTGCCTTCCAGATCTTTGACGGCTCTTCCCGCCCCATGCTGCGGGCCGAGGAGTACGACATGCCGGGCGTCTCGGTGGTCACCGCGCCGACCCTCGCCGAGCTGGCCCAGAAAGCCGGCATCAGTCCCGAAGGGCTGGAGGAAACGGTGCAGCACTTCAATGCTTCCATCACCGAGGCTGCCCCGTTTGACCCCAACGTCAAGGACGGGCGCCGCGCCGATACGCAGCCGCCCAAGAGCAACTGGGCCCGCAGCATCTCCACCGGCCCGTTCTACGCTTTCCCGGTAACCTGCGGAATCACCTTCACCTTCGGCGGCCTGAAAACGGACACCTGGGGGCGCGTGTTGACCGAAGACGCGGAACCGCTCGACGGGCTCTATGCCTGTGGGGAAGCGCTGGGCGGCCTGTTCAGCGGAAACTACCCCGGCGGCTCCGGGCTTGCGGCGGGCGCCGTCTTCGGCCGCCGCGCCGGCTCCATCGCCTAGCCAACACACCAGCCCCACCAGCAACGGAAAGAGGAAAAAGTGGCCAATCCCATCCACCAGCGGCTCCGTGAGGACGTTCTCGCGAGCGTCTTTGCGCCTGATGAGCCGCTCACGGAGGCCAAGCTCACCGAGCGGTACGGGGCTTCCCGGACACCGGTGCGGGAGGCGCTGCAGCGGCTGGAGCAGGACGGGCTGGTGGAACGGCGCGGCAAGGCGGTGGTGGTCCGAACGCATTCGGCCGAGGAGATCATCGACATCTACGAGTCGAGGATCATCCTGGAGCAGGCCGCGGCTGCCAAGGCCGCCGTCAATGCGACCGCCCTGGACCGCCAACTGCTCGCGGGGCTGCTGGCGCAGATGCAGCAGCTGGACCCCAGTGACGGCCGGGCGCTCGCCGAAACCAACCGTGCCTTCCACGCCCAGTTGTGGCACGCCACGCACAGCCCGTCGCTGATCGGCCTGCTGGAACGCCTGGACCAGCAGGTGCGCCGGTACACCCTCACCACGCTGACCTACCCGGGGCGGTGGCCGGTGGTGCTGGCGGAATATGCCGGCCTGCTGGCCGCCATCGGGGACGGCGACTCCGCCCGCGCCGGGGAGATCGCCGCCCGCCACATGTCGGACGCTTTGGACATCAGGTTGAAGATGTACGCCGAAGATCCCAGGACGCTCTAGGCCGCCGACGGCCGCGGACGTCCCGCACCAGACCCGCCGGCAGATGTTCCTGCATACTCCATCGCAACAGGAAACCCGAAAGTCGGGCGCAGGGCATCAGCCGGTGCAAAGAGGCGGGGCAGGCTCCAATGGGCCTGCCCCGCCTCGCCTTTCCGTCGCCGTACGCTCCGGGCCGGCTGCGCTGGAACGGACGACGACGGCGGCGGGCGGGTGCCGCCGTCGTGCTTTCTGCGGGGGCTGGCTTCCTGTGGGGAGGCGCCCGTCCGGACGCACAGCAATGGCACAGCAGCAACCGGCCCGCGGCATAGCCGCGCGCGGTTTGCTTGCATCATGACCACTTCACGTACACCCCGCCAGCCCGATTCTGGCCAGCCGCACCCCGACCACGACCGGGGGCTGGAGTTCGACCTGAACACCCTGGTCAGCCGCAGGTCCCTGGGACTGTTCCTCGGCGCAGGCGGTGCCGTGGCCGCGCTCGCCGCCTGCACACCCTCGGCAACCTCTGGCTCCACGGCGACGGCAACAACCACGGCGACGGCTGCCACGTCCTCGGCGTCGGCTACGGCCACTGACGCCACCGCCACTCCGACCCTGACCAGGGCCATCGCTGAATGCGGCGTAGAAATCCCGCAGGAGACCGCCGGCCCCTATCCCGGCGATGGCTCCAACGGGCCGAACGTCCTGGAAGCTTCCGGGGTGGTGCGGAAGGACATCACATCGAGCTTCGGGACTGCCTCCGCAAAAGCCGAGGGCGTTCCGCTGACCTTCACCCTGACCCTCCTGGACAACGCCAACGGCTGCACCCCGATGGCAGGTGCCGCGGTATACGCCTGGCACTGCGACCGGGACGGGAAGTACTCGATGTACGACTCGAGCCTGAAGAACGAGAACTACCTGCGGGGCGTGCAGGAAGCTGACGCGAATGGCCAGGTCACGTTCACGTCGATCTTCCCGGCCGCCTACTCCGGGCGCTGGCCGCACATCCACTTCGAGGTGTTCGAGTCCATGAACAATGCCACCGCTGCCGGGCAGGTATTGGCCGTCTCCCAGATCGCGCTGCCGCAGGCGGCCTGCGACGACGTCTATGCCACCCCCGGATACGAGAAGAGCATCACCAACATGACCCGCACCACCCTGAAATCGGACAACGTGTTCGGCGACGACGGCGGCATCTACCAGCTCGCGACGATGACCGGGTCTGCCGCTGCCGGCTACACGGCGGGGCTCAACGTGACCATCTAGGCTGCCGCAGCTCCCCGCTGCCAGGCAACTGCCTCCGGTTTCGTCATGTGGGCCTGGTAGTGAGGGACAATCGAGAGGTCAACACCTGAGGAGCGTGCGGATCGATGGGGCTGGGTATGGGGCGCACCCGCGGGAGCGTGGCTGCTGCCTGCCTGCGTTTGCTCGTTGCCTCGCTCTGCGCAGCGGCAGTGCTGGCAAGCGGTACCGGCAGTGCGGTGGCCCCTTCCTTGCTGCAGCCCCATGACCGGGTTTCCAGCCAGCCGCGGGTGGTGCCGATGCCAGAGCAATTGTCGGACGTGCTGGATCAGCCAGCCGCTGTCCCGGGCGGGTACCCGATGGCCTTGACGGCCCAAGTGGGAAATCACCACGTCCACGCGTCCTGGACTTACGTTGACGGGCTGCCAGCCTTCAACGCCCAGAATGACTCCTGGCTGCTGGGACTCCTTGACGCGGCAGGCCCCACGGGTGGCCGCTACCGGCCCGCGATGGCACTGAATGCCGGTCAGCACCAGGGCAGGGAAATGGTCATCTCGGCCAAACCCGTCCAGGCCAAGGGCAATGTCCTCGTGGTCCGTCAACGAGTGTCGGACACCGGGCCGGACGGAGCCAGCGCGATGGCGTCCGCCACCGTTTATGTCGATCTGGCCTCCGGTGCGGTCCACAGCGGCACCGACCTGCTGAGGCCTGACGCCATGCCCGCCGTCCTGGCGCGCGCGGCGGGCATCCCTGCCGACATCGCGGCCCGCTCCCCGCAGGGAATCCCTGCCGACCTTGTCCTCAGTCCGGACGGGGAACTGACCGTTTCCGCTGAGCAGCCCGGGATGCCTGGCCGGGAGGTGACGGCCACGATGAATGCCGCGGACACGGCGGCTGTCCTCAGCGATTACGGCCGCCAGGTGCTGGGGCAGCTGAACGCCGGCGCAGCGCCGCGCCCGGCCAGTGCTCCGGCCCTCAGGCACGTGAACTGCGATCTCGTCCCGTGCGCTGCGCTGACCTACGACGACGGGCCGGACGCCCGCACCACGCCCCAGTTACTGGACATCCTGAGGGAGAAGAACGCCCAGGCCACGTTCTTCATGACCGGGTCCAACACCACCGCCAACCCGGCGACGGCAAAGCAGGTGGCCGATGCCGGATACGCAATTGGCAACCACACCTACAGCCACCCCTACCTGACCAAGCTGTCCCCGGCCGCGGTCAGGAAAGAGATCGACCGGACGGACGCGGCCATCCTGGCAGCCACAGGTTCGACCCCCAACCTGATGCGTCCGCCGTACGGTGCGGCCGACGCCGCGGTCCAGGCTGCCGTCGGCAAACCACTGATGATCTGGGCCGTGGACTCGCTGGACTGGCAGAGCAAGAATCCGGCGGCCTTCGTGCCCAAGGTACTCAAGGAAATCACGCCCGGCGCCATGGTGCTCATGCATGACGTCCAGCCCAGCACCATCGCCGGTCAGCAGGAGCTGATGGCCAGCCTGCAGGGGCAGGGCTACCGGCTGGTGTCCGTTCCTCAACTGTTCGAAGGAATTCCGCTGCAGCCCGGCCACGTTTACCGGTCCCGGCCTGGGCGCCAGTAGCGGCGCCTTCACACGTTGGCCCCGCCCATTGACGGCGAAAATCTGGCGTGAGTACTGTGGGTCCACTTATCCACCCCTGCCGTGGAGGCACCCATGCGCGGCGTTTCGAAGAGCAGCACCGACTACGAGTTCCTGACCGTCTGGCGCGTGGCCGGGACACCGCGCGAAGTGGTGGACATTCTCGGCGACGCCGGCACGCTCCCCCGCTGGTGGCCGTCCGTGTATCTGTCGGTTGAGCCCCGTGATCCGGGCAGTCCGGACGGCACCGGCAAGGCGTTCTTCCTCCATACCAAAGGCTGGCTGCCGTACACGCTCACATGGCAACTCACCCTCACCGAGCCGGTCACGGAGCAGGGTTTTGCCCTCTCGGCGAGGGGCGACCTCAACGGCGCCGGACGCTGGACGTTCGAGCAGGACGGTCCCGAAACAGTGGTCACCTACGACTGGCGGGTCAGCGCGGCGAAACCGCTGCTGCGGCGGTTGAGCTGGCTCCTCAAGCCCGCCTTCGCGGCAAACCATCGGTGGGCGATGGCGCGCGGGCAGGAGGCACTGGCCCTGGAACTTCGCCGGCGGCGGCCGGGTGCCGATCCTGCCAAAATCCCGCAGCCCGCGGGTCCCACCTTTGCGCGCGTGGCCCGCTGGGGGCATAAGGCGAGACAGGGCTGACGACGGCGGCACTCGCCGGAGGGGACGACGGCGGCTTGGTGAGTGCCGTCGTCGGACGTTCCTGCAGGGACCCAGCCAAGCCAGCGGTGCACCGATTGGCCGTATGCAAGAATGACGCATGACACTCGAGCCGACGCTTTCTGCCGCCACCGGAGAGGGGCACGCCCCTCACGACCACGCCTTCGAGGCCGCCTTCGAGGCCGCCTTCGAGGCCGCCTTCGAGGCCGCCCAGAAGAGCGTGAGGGAGGGCGGTATCCCCATCGGGGCAGCCCTTGCCCGGGACGGTGTGGTCATCGCGAGCGGGCACAACGAACGGGTCCAGAACGGCGACCCGATAGCGCACGGGGAAATGTCAGCCCTCCGCGCGGCCGGCCGGCAGAAGAGCTACCGGGACACCACGCTCTACACCACCCTGGCCCCGTGTGCCATGTGCACGGGGACCATCATCCAGTTCAAGATTCCCCGCGTGGTGGTGGGTGAGGCACGGACGTTCGACGGCGAGTTCGACCTTCTGCGGTCGCGCGGCGTTGAGGTGGTGGTCCTGGACGATCCGCGGTGCGTGGACATGATGCGCTCGTTTCAGGAGGACCACCCGGACCTGTGGGCCGAGGACATCGCGGAGGAGCCTGCCGGATAGCCTGCCCTGCTGAAAGGGACGACGACGGCGGGGTGGCGAGTGCCGCCGTCGTACCTTCCGTGGGAGGTGCTTGGGGACCTCAGCTGCCGGCGACCCGCTGGATGAACGCGACCGTTTCGCGTTCCGTTTCCGCGCGGGTGCTGGGTTCGTTGTGCACTTCGTGGCGGACGCCGGGGAAGACGCGGGTGCGGACGTCCGCGTGGCCCGAATCAGCCAGGCGGTTGGCCACGTGGTAGGCGCCTTCGCCGTAGTTTGTGACGGGGTCCTGGTCGCCGGCGAGGATCAGGACGGGGAGTTCCGCGGGGAGCTGTTTGTACCAGTCGTCGGAGGTGACCTGGTCGTAGAGGTCCACGAAGCCCTGCAGGAAGCGGGCGCTGAGCGGTGCGCCGAAGTTGTTGAAGGGGTCCCTGCCGTGGTCGGTGACCACGTCCGCGTCGAGCGCCACCCAGGCGGTGGGGCCGGCACCTTCGCCGAAGCGGCCCAGGAAGCCGTCGAACAGCTGGGCCACCAGTTCCTGCGGCGCGGGATCGGCCCCGCGCTCGCCGGAGGCAAGCCGCGCCAGTTCGGGCCGGTCAATCATCTTCTCGATGCCGCGCATCTGGGCGGCGATGCCGCAGAGGATCAACCCGGACAGCTGCGTCCGCGGGTCCACGGCCATGCCGCGGGCGATCATGGAGCCCCAGCTGTGGCCGAACACCACGTAGGGCAACTGGGGGAGGGCTTCCTTGGCCTTGGCCTGGAGGGTGACCTCGTCCTCGACCACCACGCTGGCCGCGTCCTCGCCGGCGTCGCCCCAGGTGCCCTGCTGCATAGCCGTTCGCCCGTGCCCGGAGTGGTCTCCCGCCACCACAATGAACCCCGCGTCCACCAGCGTGGAGATGAGGTGGAGGTAGCGGCGGGAGTGCTCGCCGAGCCCGTGAATCAGCTGCACGATGGCCTTGGGCTGCCCGATGGGTTCGTAGACCCAGGCCTGGATGGTGTCGCGGCCGTTGGCGGACGTGAACTCGATTTCCTGCAGTGACATATCTTCCCTCCCGTGCCGGCGCCGTCGCTGGCTTGAGGCGAGCCTAACCACAATGCCGTCATAGTCGTCAATGATTGCTGGTTCATTTAGGGGGCTTCCGCCTAGTCTGAAACCAATCCCGTCTCTTTGAAGGAAGCCGATGCCGCACCCCGACCGTCCCCTGCGCAAGCTGGGATTCCTCACCATTGGCCTGTTCGATCCCGCCAATCCGGCTGCGGGCCACGAGTCCACGCTGCAGATCATTGAGCTGGGTGAGCGGCTGGGGTTCGACAGTGCCTGGTTGCGCCACCGGCACCTGCAGTTCGGGATCTCCTCTCCTGTGGCGGTGATGGCGGCCGCCAGCCAGCGGACCTCCCGGATTGAGCTGGGTACTGCCGTGACGCCGTTGGGGTGGGAAAACCCGCTGCGGCTGGCCGAGGACCTGGCCACCGTGGACCTGCTGGCCGGGGGACGGATCAACCCCGGAGTGAGCGTGGGCGAGCCGATGCAGTTCGACACGGTGAAGCATGAGCTGTACCCGGATACCGCGGATGTGGAGGACTTCAGCTACGCCAGGGTGGAGCGGTTTGCGCGGTTGGTTGCCGGGGAGCCGGTGCGGGAGTTCTCCGGCAAGCAGGGCGTGGTGGAGGAGTTCTCCAACCGGGTGGAGCCACATTCGCCGGGGCTGCGGGGCCGGCTGTGGTACGGTGCCGGCAGTACGAAGTCGGCCGTGTGGGCCGGGTCCAATGGGTTCAACCTGCTCTCCAGCAGCGTGATCTTTCCCGACAAGGACCAGGAGCCGGACTTCGCCCTGGTCCAGCAGGCCCAGATCCGGGCGTTCCGTGAGGCTGCTGCTGCCTCGGGGAATACTCAGGCGCGGGTTTCGCAGGGTCTGGTGGTGATTCCTACCGACTCGGCGTCCCCGGCCCAGCGGGAAAAGTACCAGCGGTACGTCGACGAACGCACTCCCCGCACGGCTGCGCCGCAGGGGCCGCGGGGAATGATGTTCGCGGCTGATTTAATCGGCACCAGCGAGGAGATCGCCGAGCAGCTGTACGCGCATGCAGGTTTCCAGGAGGTGGATGAGGTGGCTTTCGCGCTGCCATTCAGCTTTGAGCATGAGGACTACGTCCAGATCCTGACCGACACTGCGGGCAAACTGGGGCCGGCGTTGGGGTGGGCGTCTGCGGGATGCGACCAGCAGGTGTCTTAGTAACCTGGCACTTGACCACCGAATACCGGCGCGGGAACTTCTTGACGACTTGCAGGAGCGCCTTCCGAAGACGGCTATGGAATGAATCGTCTGGGAGTGTTTGAACAGCCGGTCTGAGACTGGCTGGCAGGCTGGTGCTGTGACTGTGGACGGGTGTGGCCCTTGTGTCGTTTTGCCCTTCGGTTTTGCCGCGAGGTGCGCTTGCAGGGATCTGCCCGCTCATCCGGAGTCCAGCATCGGTTCTGTCTACTGCGATGGCTTGATTAGAAGCCTGCCCAGCCTCACAGGCTGTGGCCCATCCCAGACTTGCCTCGCCGTATTCCACTGATACCCGCACTGATCCGAAGGAACTGCAGGAGGTACAAATGGCCGTCGTGGCGCAGGCTTACGACTTTGTTGTCGGCATCGATACGCACTCGAAAACTCATACCTTGGCAATCATTTCCGCGGTAACCGGGGCCGAGATTGCCAACGAAACTTTCCCATCAACAAGTACTGGGATGAGCCGGGCACTGCGTTGGATTTCCCGTCGCAGCACCGAGGATAAGTCACGGGTACTGCTCTCCATGGAAGGAACCGGATCATACGGGGCCAAACTTCGGCAGCTGGCAACGGAGTCGGGCTTCCGAGTAGTTGAAGCACCGTTTCCTGAGCGTCGGATTGGGCGGAAAAGGGGTAAGTCAGACAGCATTGACGCAGCCCGGGCGGCTAGGGCTGTCCTTGGAATAGATACGAATGAGCTTCGAGAACCGCGTGCCGGCCAACCCCTGAAACGATCGGAACTATCGCGGCGTGGAGGACGCGGGATGAAGGTGTCGGTACCCGGGTAAGTCGTTCGGAGGCTACCCGGCTGGCTAAACAAATCCTCGCGCTTGAAGACCAGCTCGAGCAGAACCGGGCTGATATGACTCTGCTAGTCCAGCAGACCAATCAAGCACTCCTGGACATGCCAGGTGTGGGCCCGATCAGCGCCGCAGCAATCCTTACTGCTTGGTCTCATCCGGGCCGCGTTCGCTCGGAGGCAGCGCTGGCAGCACTTGCCGGCACATGCCCAATTCCAGCTTCATCAGGGGGAACGACCAGATACAGGCTCAATCGAGGCGGGGATCGTCAGCTGAACAAGGCGATTCACACGATCGCCGTCGTAAGAATGCGTTGGCATCAGGAGACCAGGGAATATGTAGTCCGCCGGACCCGTGAAGGGCGGAACAAGAAGGAAATCATCCGGAGTTTGAAGCGCTACATCACACGACAAATCTTTCGAACGCTCACTACGGCTAACGAGGTTTTCAGCGATCACGCAACCTCGCAACACGCTTACTAGGAGCGGAAGGCGATACGCCTGAAAGGGGCAGTGCCTAGCAGTCGGTAGACACTCCGTTGATCGCGGTTTTACGGTCGGCGTGATGAAGAGGGTACAACGGGCGGATGGGTTTCAATTTGGCGCCGCTCAAGAGTCCGAGGCTTCCTTATGGTCGGGGTCTCCTGTTGGGGAGTTAAAGTACACCTCATGAAAGGCAACCGAAGTCGTGACATGTTCAGCGAAGACTGGGAACCGAGGATCGGTCGAGTAGCCGCTAATACACTTAAGAGTGCCGCCCAATACCTTCGCTACTTTTTTATACTTTGGCCGATCGTCATAGCTATCCTCTTTGCCGCCATGCTCACGCGGACGATGCCGGATTGGTTGGCCACCTTGATGTTATCCACGGTGGCTTTATGGTTTGTCGTTGCGTTCTGGTCTTTCGGAACGTTTTCGATTCGCCGGAAGCGGGCAGGGCGTCAAGCCTGGGAATACCTCGGCCGTCCTCCACAGCTCCGTCAGCGTCGTGTTCTCCGCTTTGCTCTGCGGGACCCGGAGGTCTTCGACAACTACCTCGCCGAGAAGGGCATACCGCCGAAAGGGAACTATGCTTCCCTGGCCTCTCCAAAAGCTATCGCTAAAGGCGAACGCACCCACACGAGCTCATAGAAGCCCGAGCTTCTGCACAAAAGTGACCCGCACAACGACACTCTGAAACTGAAGTTATCCCGCCGGGAAGGTGGGCATCTTGCCGATCCAACCGAACACCGGATCCTGCTAGCGAATCGCTCCGTGGCGAGCTTGACGTCAATAGAAGCATCCCTGCAGAATCCTTTCAACGAGTGACCTTGCCTGTGCAGAACGATGGGCTCCGGTTTCCAGTGCGCGCGGTAACCATCTTCGGTTCTTGGCAAAGGTAGGAGCAAAACTCTCTAGACTCCCTACCTCGAGGGGGACAATTCCAAGTGCTGCGAGTTCCTTAAGCAGACGGTCCGCAGCCTGTCTCTGGTTGCCCCGAAAGACTGAGATGCCAGCCACTTTGACGAGGGCCCAGTCGGACTCTGACGTCCGCAGTATCCGATCGATTTTCTCTTTATGGTCCTGGTCCAGAACTGCGTCTGAATCTGCATCCAAAACCTCGTCGAGGTATCCGTCCAAATCATCCTTAAGGGCTTGCACCTTGGGAGGAGCGTTTCGACGTTCGATTGGAGTGGTAGTAGCCATAAAGTCTGCCGCGTATCTTTCCCAATCGCCGCTCAACGTGGTGACCATCCGGGAGATGATCGTCTTGTCATCCAACACGTCTAAGTCAGGAACAATGACGGTGGGTACACCAGCAGCGCTGACGATGCCGGCAACCTGAGCCATAGCCGCTTTGCCGTTGGTAGGTACAAAGAGTACGTCTGATGCCGCAAGAGGAACAGGGTCGGTGTCGGCCCGACTCTCCAGATAGTCTTCCAACGCCGCCTGATAGAAATGGCAGTCCTGTTCTCCCTCGCATATAACAACCAGTCGGTGGAACAAGCCTGATAAGACGTTGCTATATCGAAGGAGTCGCTCCTGCCAGAGATCCTGCAGGGCGGAGGCAGCGACGTCTCGGACCACTACGTCGGATCCGTTCCGCTGGAGACGTGCAATCCGCAGGGGAGCGTTGGATGCCAGAACGCCTGCTAGGAAGTCTTTATCATGGGTAGCCAATATCACCTGCACTTCAGACAACTTTGCGATTTCACCCATCGCTTTGCCTGCCGCAAAAGCTTGAGGGGGGTGGAGGAACGCTTCTGGTTCGTCGACGATAACTATCGCGTAAGTGGCAGCCATTAGGGGGACAAACAAACTGAAGAACGCTCTGACACCATCGCCCTGAACGTCTAAAGAGGGAAGCTGGGCTAACGCCTTGGCATACTCGCGCCGGCTCTCGTCGAGTCTAGGAACGGTCACCGCCGATCTTCCCATCCTGATTCGAAGGGAACTGCCCGAATCGTCTAGGGTTAGCGGCTGATTGAATACTCTTTGGGACAGCTCGCTGAGCTTCCGAAATAAGTCGCGGTCGTCTTGAAGATGGTGAAGGGGTTCAGAGGGTGGATCGCTGCCCTCCGCTCGGGCTGGTGCCGGCTGCGCGTACTGAAATCTGTTGTCGCCATTGGCGGAAAAAGAGAAAATGGGCGCCAAAGCGCCCAGCGATTGGGCGTTGTTCAGGCCGTTCCACTGGGCCTCAGCGTTCAGAACCTCAACACTATGGTGGCCATACCGAAAGATCCCCCTTCCATACTGTCCTGGTAAGGCTTCGGCGTAGTGGGCGTTCTCCGTCAGCCACGCCAAAAAATCGGCTGAGGATCCAACTGAGTTGATCTGCACGCCTGTTGCCATCTTGTGTGGGAAATTCTGTAGAGCTTGAGGCCCTGCAGCTAACACGTCTCGCAACTGTCGCAGAAGGGTAGACTTGCCGCTGTTGTTCGAGCCGACAATTGCAGTGATACCGAAAGGATCCAGCTTCAGAGGAGCATTGCCGCCGATCGAAAGTGATCTAAGACGCACACGCGCCCGTTCAGCATTGCCTATTTCGACACCAAGGATTTCGACCCAATTGGGCCCTTCACTCGGGACGGCGCCTTCAAGCATTTTTCTGTCCTATTCTCTACAGCTGCATTTCGGCTCGCTCGTTTAAAATCACTTCTAAGTTGACTCTAAGGGCCTACGTGATCGAAGTCGGTGCCGAAGCGACCAAGAGCTTGAGTGAGTCGTCGCAGACGAACTAGTTCAAGTGACACGCTTAGGAAACCTTTAGATACTAGCCTAGTTCTGGGGGGTGCGATTATTTCGTTCAAGCCGCTAAACGGTCCTGAAACTGCTGGCATACCTTCCCTTTTCCGCATTTTCAGGACTTCACACTCTTGTTTTCTGATATTCAGCGAGACGGATTCTCTTGGGTAGGAATATGGCATGTGGGTGCAGTTGGTGAAGGGGTGGAGACGGACGTGTGGTTTGCTTCTTACTGTGAAGGAAGTTGATGTGTCGACCGAAAATGAAGTGGACCAAAGAATCGGGCAAAAAAGCACTGTCTGCATTGATGTGTTGGTGTGTACTGTCGCCGTTCTTGTCGTAGCCGCCGCTTGCTTATTGCTCTGGTGGATGGGTGGAGGAGGATGGCTTGAGCAACCCCTTCTGAACATCATTGGGTATATCGGTGTAGTTATCTCGCTGGCAGGTGTGCTGCTCGCCTACCTCATCTTTCGACGCCAGTCGAGGGAGGGAAAGATTTCAGATCGCTACCAGCGGCGAGTGCTCGCTGAGCTTCAACAAGTACTGAGTGGTGTTGATGAAAAAGTCTCGAATCTTGCGGTCAAACGCGCAAGTGACAGCATTCCGGACACTGACGCGGAACAAAGTACCGGAGCAGAAGACCTGTGGGCTGCCTTCACGCCGGAGAGTGACGATAGCGCGGTCTATCTCAATAGCCCTACTGGTAAAAAAAGACGCGTGTACGTGCCTAGCGCTATCCCCCTTGCTGTTGTCGGCGCGTTGGTGAAGATATGGAATGAGGACGGTCATACAGGCCGCTGGACACTCGGCACGCTCCGAGGTGCATTCCGTGCGGAAGGGAAGGGTAATCACCCCTGGTACATGGTCTTTGTACCGCCAGGCGAGGAAATGCCAATCATATGGAAAGTCAGTCGCGGGCCGGGCGGAACGGATCATGCTGTGAAAGTTACAGACGGTCAGGAATTTCGCTAACCCGTTTCAGGCACCTGTCCCTGAATTGTTTGAGAACCGGCTACGACTCACTATCGCCTCTACTACTGATGGATGTGGTTTGCGGGGGAAGCGAAAGACCGCGGCGGTGAAATCGTTCTGGAGTCGTGCTCTGAGTCCGGAGGAAACTAGCCCGCCCCCCGTAGCATCCAGACACACAGCGCAACGTTTGGCGCCACGCCCGTAACCTGTTTAAATGCCTCGTTTCGCACTGGACATCGAGTCCGTCCCCCGTCCCGCCCGGTCCCAGGAGCTGCTGGACGCCGTGAACCACCGGGTGGTCATCGCCGACGGCGCCATGGGCACCATGCTGCAGGGCCGGGACCTGCAGCTGGACACGGACTTCCAGAACCTCGAGGGCTGCAACGAGATCCTCAACGACACGCGCCCGGACGTCATCGCGGACATCCACAACGCCTACTTCGCCACCGGCATCGACGCGGTGGAAACCAACACCTTCGGAGCCAACTGGTCCAACCTCTCCGACTATGGCATTGACGATCGCATCGAGGAGCTGGCAAGAAAAGGCGCCAAGATCGCCCGCGAACGCGCCGAAGCAGCCGAAGAAACAGACGGCCGCATGCGCTGGGTCCTCGGCTCCATGGGCCCCGGCACCAAGCTCCCCAGCCTCGGCCACACCAGCTACGACTACCTCAAGCAGACCTTCGCCCTCCAGGCCGAGGGCCTCATCGACGGCGGCGCGGACGCGTTCCTCATCGAAACCAGCCAGGACCTCCTGCAGACCAAAGCCGCGGTCAACGGCTGCAAGCAGGCCATCGTGGACCGCGGCATCCGCCTCCCCATCTTCGTCGAAGTGACCGTCGAAACCACCGGAACCATGCTCATGGGCTCCGAAATCGGCGCCGCGCTCACCGCCCTGGAACCGCTCGGCGTCGACGCCATCGGCCTGAACTGCGCCACCGGCCCGGACGAGATGAGCGAGCACCTCCGCCACCTCGCCAAGCAGTCCTCCGTCGCCATCGCCTGCATGCCCAACGCCGGCCTTCCCATCCTCGGCGCCGACGGCGCGCACTACCCGCTCACACCCACCGAACTCGCCACGGCGCACGAACAGTTCGTGCGTGAGTTCGGCCTGGGCCTGGTGGGCGGCTGCTGTGGTACGACGCCGGAGCACATGGCCGCCGTCGTCGAGCGTCTTGCTCCCTTCCGCAACAAAGCCGTGGTCACCACCGAGGATAAAACAGCACCGGCGAGAATCCCCGAAGAGCGCGAAGCCGGCGTCGCCTCTCTCTACCAGCACGTGAACTTCGACCAGGAGTCCGCGTACCTCGCCATCGGTGAGCGCACCAACGCCAACGGCTCCAAAGCGTTCCGCCAGGCGATGCTCGAGGAGCGCTGGGACGACTGCGTGGACATTGCCCGCGAACAGATCCGTGTCGGCGCCCACCTGCTGGACGTCTGCGTGGACTACGTGGGCCGCGACGGCGTGGCGGACGTCAAGGAGATCGTCTCCCGTTTCGCGTCCGCCTCCACCCTCCCGCTGGTCATCGACTCCACCGAACCTCCGGTCCTGAAGGCCGGGCTGGAACTCATCGGCGGGCGCCCCGTGGTCAACTCCGTCAACTACGAGGACGGCGACGGACCCAACAGCCGCTTCGCCCGCATCATGCCGCTGGTCAAGGAACACGGCACGGCCGTCATCGCCCTGACCATCAACGAGGAGGGCCAGGCCCGCACCACCGAGGGCAAGGTGGCCATCGCCTCCCGCCTGGTCGATTCCCTGGTGGGTGAATGGGGGATGCGCGTCGAGGACATCATCGTCGACTGCCTCACTTTCCCGGTCGCCACCGGCCAGGAGGAGACCCGCCGCGACGGCATCGAAACCATCGAGGCCATCCGCCAGATCACCGCCAAGTACCCCGGCATCAACACCACGCTTGGCGTCTCCAACGTCTCCTTCGGCCTGAACCCGGCCGCGCGCGTCGTCCTGAACTCCGTGTTCCTCCACGAGGCCGTCCAGGCAGGCCTGACCAGCGGCATCATCGACGCCGCCAAGATCGTCCCGCTCGCATCGCTGCCCGATGAGCAGCGCAAGGTGGCCCTGGACCTGGTCTGGGACCGCCGCGAATACGACGACGACGGCAACACCACCTACGACCCCCTCGCCATCATGCTGGACATGTTCGCCGGCGTCGATACCGCAGCACTCAAGGACCAGCGCGCCGCCGAACTCGCCGCGCTGCCCACCGGCGCTCGGCTGGAACGGCGCATCATCGACGGCGAAGGCAAGGGCCTCGAAGCAGACCTGGACCTGGCCCGCAGCGAGGGCATGACCCCGCTGGGCATCATTAACGACCACTTGCTCGAAGGCATGAAGGTGGTGGGCGAACGCTTCGGCGCCGGCGAGATGCAGCTGCCGTTCGTGCTGCAGTCCGCCGAGGTCATGAAGAACGCCGTCGCTCTGCTCGAACCGCACATGGAGAAGTCGGACTCCTCCGGCAAGGGCACCATGGTGATCGCCACCGTCCGCGGCGACGTGCACGACATCGGCAAGAACCTGGTGGACATCATCCTCACCAACAACGGCTACAAGGTCATCAACATCGGCATCAAGCAGGGCATCGCCGAGATCATCGCCGCCGCGGAGCAGCACAACGCCGACGTCATTGGCATGTCCGGCCTGCTGGTGAAGTCGACCGTGGTGATGAAGGAAAACCTCGCGGAGCTGCAGTCCCGCGGCCTGGCCAAGAAGTGGCCCGTGATCCTGGGCGGCGCAGCCCTCACCCGCGCCTACGTGGAGCAGGACCTCGCCGAGCAGTTCGACGGCGTGGTCCGCTACGCCAAGGACGCCTTCGAGGGGCTGTCCCTCATGGAGCCGCTGGTCCGCGTGGCCCGCGGTGAATCCCCGGACGACGTCGGCCTGCCGCCTTTGAAGAAGCGGATCCACAAGGGCGGGGCGAAGTTCACGATCACCGAGCCCGAAGCCATGCCCGGCCGCTCCGACGTCGCCGAAGACAACCCCGTGCCCGTGCCGCCGTTCTGGGGCACCCGCATCGTCCGCGGCGTCTCGCTGCACGACTACTCCGCCTTCCTTGATGAGCGCGCCACCTTCATGGGGCAGTGGGGCCTCAAGCCCGGCCGCGGCGAGGACGGCGCCTCCTACGAGGAACTCGTGGAACGCGAGGGCCGGCCGCGCCTGCGCTACTGGCTGGACCGCATCCTGGGCGAAGGCATGCTGGACGCCTCCGTCGCCTACGGCTACTTCCCCGTCGTCTCCGAGGGCGAACAGGTGGTGGTGCTGCACCACGGCGAGGATCCCGACGGCGTCCTGGGCCAGGCGGGCCTGCTCGCCCCGGACGGTGGTTCAGGTGGCCCGATCGGCACCGACCGCCTGCGGTTCGATTTCCCGCGGCAGCGCCGTGACAGGCACCTGTGCCTGGCGGACTTCGTGAAGTCGCGCGAGTCCGGGCAGATCGACGTGCTCCCGGTGCAGCTGGTCACCGCCGGCTCCAAGATCGAGGAGTTCACCTCCAAGATGTTCGCCGCCAACCAGTACCGCGACTACTACGAGCTCAACGGCCTGGTCATGCAGCTCACTGAGGCACTTGCCGAGTTCTGGCACGCCCGCATCCGCAAGGAGCTCGGCTTCGCCGCCGAGGAGCCCAAGGACACGGCTGGGTATTTCAAGCTGGACTACCGCGGTGCCCGGTTCTCGCTGGGTTACCCTGCCTGCCCGGACATGGAGGACCGCCGCAAGGTCACCGAGCTGCTGAAGCCCGAGCGGATGGGCGTGGTCCTGAGCGACGAGCTGATGCTGCATCCCGAACAGTCCACCGACGCCTTCGTTTTCCACCACCCGGAGGCGAAGTACTTCAAGGTGTGAGCTGGCGCCTCAGTGGTTTCCGAACCGCTCCCGGGCAGTTCGAGCGGACGTGCCGAGGGCAGCGCTGATAACCTCCCACGAGTCTCCCTTCGCGCGGGCGGCGCTGACTGCTGCTTCGAGCTCGGCCTCGGCCTTCGCGGCAGCCGTACGTGCCGCGGAGATCCGGCGGTAGTCGGCGGCCTCCATGTTCACGGAAGGAACCGGGCTCAGGCGAACGAGCGTGCCGTCCACCCGTAACGGCGCGCCTAAGTGCTCGACGTGGAGGACGTAGCCTTCATCGGGCGCGCGCTGGATGTAGAGGGTGAGGACGGTCTTTCCCTCGCTGTCGTCAAAGTCCACTTTTCCGTAGCTCTCGCTGGGGCCAACAGGCCACGGGCGCGGCTTCAACCGCCATCCAGGTTCGAGATGCGTCGGCTCGTAGGCTGGTGCTTCGCGAGGGGGCATGATGGCCGATCTCCTTCAGATTGTGTTTCACTGCGCTCCGGCGCGTAGGGCGCAGCAAGGCCTCTGTAAGCAGCAAGGCCTCTGTAAACGGTACGGCCGCGGTCCGGCGGGCACCCGGGTAGCGGGTACCCGAATCCCGCGACGGCATTTACGTGCGGTGGGCGCGGTGTCCGCTTGTTGATCGACTACCCCGCGTGCCCGGATATGGGGGACCGCCCGCCTTAGGGTGTGAGCTGGCGCCGGTCCCCGGCGGAGCGCCCCGGTGTGGAGGAGGAGGGTTGGGCGGCCTTCGCGTCAGAGCCGGCAGTCCCCGCGGACACCGGCTTCACCCGCCGCAGCGAGGCAAGCACCGCCCGGCCCACCACGGCGATGCCAATCACCGTGGTGACGGCGCGCAGGGTGTCCCAGCCCGCCGTCGACGTCAGCAGCGAGTAGAGCAGGAAGCTGCCGAGGTTGGTGCCCAGCGGCGCGCCCGGCACGTAGGAAATGCCGGTGCCCGCACCTACGGCGAACGGCCAGAACCACAGGTTCAGCAGCAGGCCGAACAGGTACGACGCCACGATGCCATAGCAGGCCAGCATCCACAGCTCGGCCCTGCCACGTACCCGGCGGGGAAGCAGCCCGGCGCCCGCGCCCACCCACGCGCAGGCGAAAATCTGGAACGGCGTCCACGGCCCGATCCCGCCCCACAGCGCGCTGGAGACGGCAATGGTGGCGGCACCGAGCAGCAGCCCGAAGCGGGCACCGAATGCCCGGCCGGCCAGGATCAGCAGGATAAAGACCGCTTCCACGCCCCCGACGCCGGTGCTCGCCACCCGGACGGCCGAGCCGACCGCGGCCAGCACGCCGAGCAGCGCCACCGTGTGTGCCGATCGGACCGAGCCGTCCAGGGAAAGCACGACGGCGACCGCGGCCACGGGTGCGATGGCCAGGGCAATGTAGGGGGTTGCGGCGGCGGCGTCCTGGGGGAGGGCCGCGGCGAGCAAGGGCCAGCAGAACGCCGCGAGGGCGGCCAGGCTGGCTGCTGCGAGGGCAGCGAGCTCGGCGCCGCGCGGCATCCGGATCCGGTGGGCCTTCCTCGTGTCCCCGGCCGCTGGGAGGTCGATGGCCACCACCGGTCGAGGGCTGGCAACAGCGGGATTGGGCGGCGGGAGATACGGGGCAGGGGCGGGCACAGGTTCCAGGGACGGTGCAGCGCCGTCATGCATCGGGAGGATCCGGGCACCCAGGCCGTGGGCGAAGTCGCGGTCGTGCGTGGCGATTAGGACTGCCGCGCCGTCCTCCGCCGCAGCGCGCAGCGCCGCCGACACCGCCGCCCGCGCGGCAGGATCGAGTCCGCGCGTCGGCTCGTCAATCAAGAGCACATCCGGGCTTTCCATGGTCTGCAGCGCGATGGCCAGGATCCTGCGCTCGCCGGCAGACAGGTCCCGCGGATGCTCGTGGCCGATGGGCATTCCCGCAATACCGCGCAGGCGGGCAAGGCGCGCAGCTGCAAACCCTGGTGCAGGCTGTACGCCGTTCTTGCCACTCGCCAACCGCCGTTCCGCCGAGCGCAGCTCGCCCGCAACCGTGTCACGGGTGAAGAGGTCGTCGGAGGCGTCCGGCACCAGGGCGACCCTTCCGTCGTCGGACGTTGCGCCCCTACCTTCACCCAGCGCCAGCGCCACCAGCAGCGAGGATTTTCCGGCCCCGTTAGGTCCCACCAGGGCCACGATCTCGCCGCGGTGCAGGGCCACGGAAGCGTCGCGGACCAGCGGCGTCCCCTTCCGCTGCACCTCAAGGTGCGTTGCCGTCAGCACGGGGGCATGGCTGTGTGCGGGGACGGCTACTGGCCGGACTTGGGCGGGAGCGGACGGGGTGGGCGCGGTGCCCGGCACGAGGGTCCCGCCGTCGATAGTCCACCAGGAACCAGCCACGGGAACCAGCGCCGCGGCCCGGTGCTCGGCGACGAGGACGCACACGCCGTCGTCGCGGGCCAAGGTGTCCAGGACAGCGATGACGCGGCTGCGGGCCGTGGCGTCGAGGTCGGCCAGAGGCTCGTCCACCAGGAGAAGCCTGGGGTGGTCCACGACGGCGGCGGCAATGGCCACGAGCGTGGCCTCACCTGCCGAGAGGGTGCTGACGTCACGGTCCAGCAACGCGGAGACCCCGACGCGATCAGCCACCTCCCGCACCCGGGCCTTCGCGTCGGCAGAGGGCACGGCGCGGAGTTCAAGGGCCAGGGCGATGTCGTCCCGCACCCGGGTGGTGGCGAACGCTGCCCGTGGGTTCTGCAGCACGACGCCCACTAAGCGCGCCGTATCGCGCGGGGGAGCGCAGGCGCGGTCAACCCCGGCAACCAGCACGGTGCCGGACAGTTCCCCGCCGTCCACGTGCGAAAGGAGTCCAGCCAGGCCGCGCAGGATGGTGGATTTGCCCGAGCCCGTGGGCCCGGTGAGCACTGCAACGGACCCGGCCGGCGGGGCAAACGACTCAACCCGGATACACGCGTCACCAATCCGAAACTGTGCGTCGCGCACCAGAAGCGGCACGCCGTCGTCGTGATTTCCTGGGTGCGTTGCAGGGCTGCCGAAGCCGCGCAGCTCCAAGGCCGCGGCAACCCTGCCGGCGTGCTCCAGCGTGCGCTCGAGGATGGGAACCAGGGCACGCGGTCCGAACTTTTCGCCCCGCAGCCGGAACGCCAGGCGCACCGCGGCCACGGCATCGGCCAGCGCGGGGAGCGCCGCCCACGCCACCACCAGCACGCGGGCCACACCCTGCAGGGGTCCGCCGCGGGCCAGGCGGACGAAGCCGCGGGACACATCCACCCAGGCATTGAGCAGGCCGAACGCCAAGATGGTGAGTGCGATCGGCAGGGCGGACAACACCGCCGCCCACAGCCCCGGCGCGGTGACCGGGCCCAGGAACACCACATGGGCGTACGGGGCGGGAAGCCGCAGCGGCGGCAGGTCCAGGAGGACCGGGGCGCCGGTGGCCACTCCATTGAAGAGGACCCGGTAGGCGACCCGCGCCGCGATGAACACAGCAGCGAGAACCGCTGCTGCGCGCAACGGCGCGGGCCGGAAGGTCATGACGCGGGTGCTGCCGGTTCGTTGTCCACGGTGTAGAGCAGTTCAAGGCTCTCGCCGGGGTTGAGCTTCAGGCTGTCCAGGCCTTCCTGCGCATACGCCCACGTGCCGGCGGCGGGCTTCACCCAGAGGGCCCAGTACGAGACCGTGTTCTTGTCATCGCACGCCTCGCGGGTAGTGCCACCCTTGTGCTTGATGTCGAAGTCCGCAGCGGGCACTCCGTTGACGCGGCACGCGAAGCTCGTGGGGTACTTGGCGGTGCCTTCGATCTTCACGTTGGCCTTGCCCAGCACGTCAGATGCCAGAGTGGGCCCGTCCACGGACACGCAAGAGGAGGCGTCGGCGGCGGACTGCTTCAGGGCGGCCGAATCGACGACGACCTTCACCCCGGCGCAGGGGCCGGCAGAGGCAGAGGCGGCGCTGGCGCTCGACGAAGCCGTTGCGGAAGAGGCAGGGGCCGAGGAGTTTGGCTGGGTGGGGGCCGGCGTGGAACAGGCGGCGAGGGTGAGCAGGAGGCCTGCGGCGGCCAGGGAGCCCGCGGACGCGGTGCGAAGTTTAGTCAATGTCACCTGTCAAGGGTAGGGCGTTGGCGCCCCGGAGCCGATGGCCGTTCCGTTGTGTGACGCGGGCCCTCGCCAACAGCTGGCCTGGCCAACGAAAAAAGGGTCGACGGCGGCACTCGCGTGAGTGCCGCCGTCGACCCCTGGCATGTGGTGTTGCTAGCTTTCGGTTGCCATGACCGCGTTTGCCGGCACCGTCTCCTCCGGTGCGTCATACCGAGGGTCATTGGACGACGGATGGGCGGACACGGCTGCGGCGTGCTCGGCCAGCACTCCGGTCTGGTGGCGGATCTTCAGGCGGTAGAGCAGGGCGCCGCCGATCACCACGGCGGCCACGAACATCACCCCGCCCCACTGCAGGTACCACTCGAAGGGCGGCACAGAGTTGTAGATCTCCGGGCGCGGCCACACCAGGTTGATGGTCATGGCGGCGCCCCAGAGGACGGCCAGGATGTTGACCGGCAGGCCCCATTTGCCCATGCAGAACCCGGGTTCGGAACCGTCATCGAGGATGGGCCACTTCCTGGCGAGCCGCTTGCGCAGCAGGGGGACCGTGACCAGGAGGTAGGACAGGTAGATCAGCACGATGCTGATGCTGGACAGGATGGTGAAGATGGCCGGCTGCATCACGTTGACCAGCAGCGGGATGACCGCCAGGATGCCGATGACGATCGCGGCCACGGTGGGGGTCCGGCGGACCGGGTCCACCTTGCTCAGCTGCCGGCTGAACGGCAGGTTGTTGTCGCGGGCCATCGCGAACATCATGCGGATGGCGGCGGCGTGGACGGCCAGGGTGCAGACCACCACGGCCACCACGATGCAGGCCAGGAAGGCCTTGCCGAACGGGCCGCCCAGGACGGAGAGCACGATGTGCTGCAGGCCGCCGTCGGGGGAGCCGATCTGCGGGTCCGTGAGGTCCGGTGCGGCCAGGATGCCGAACAGCAGGATTCCCCCGCCCAGCAGGAAGGAAGCAGTCACAGCGCGCAGGATGGCCTTGGGTGCGGTCTTCTTGGGATCCTTGGTTTCCTCGCCCAGGGAGCTGGCGGTGTCGAAGCCGTACATGACGTAACCGGAGGCCATGGCGCCGATCAGGAAGACGCCGAAGAAGCCCAAATCATTTCCTTCGCCGAAGCCGTTGGTCTGGAAGAAGACCTCCGGGCCGCGGACCACGTGCCAGGCCAGTGCCAGGATCAGCAGCACTGCCGCGATGAGCTCCACGAACACGCCGATGCTGTTGATCCGGGTCATCAGCTTCACGCCGAACGCGTTGATCAGCGTGGAGATGGTGATCATGATGGTGGCCAGCACCACGCCGTTCATGGCGAAGTCGTAGGGGCCGGTGCCGTCACCGACGAACTGGAAGCCCTCCCAGAGCTGGGGGAGGGTGATCTGCAGGGCCAGGGCCACGGAGCCCAGGGCCATGATGGAGGACAACAGCAGCAGCCAGCCGGCCAGCCAGGAGGAGGTTCCGGAGGCGAGCCGCTTGGCCCAGTTGTAGACGGAGCCGGCCACCGGGTAGCGGCCTGCCAGTTCAGCGAAACAGAGGGCCACCATCAGCTGGCCGACGAACACGATGGGCCAGGACCAGGCGTACGCCGGGCCGGCCATGGAAAAGCCAAAGTAGAACAGTTGGAAAACACCGGTGAGGATGGAGATGTAGCTGACACCCGCTGCGAAGCTGGCAAACTTGCCTATGCTTCGATCCAGCGTCTGGGTGTAGCCGAATTCGTCCATGCCGCTTGAATCAATACTCTTGCTGGGTTCCAATATGGACTCCTAGTTCAGAAAAGCACGATGGGTACGGCCGCCCTGGGGTGCGGCGAGATAAACGTTCTGCGGGGGCCGCGCTGTTGGGAACGCGGCCCCTGATGACCCGCCGCTCAGGCGAGGGACGTGGTGAGCTCCTTCTCTTCCAGGGCGTCGGTGCCGGCGTAGTCCGCCTTGATCAGGTCGGCGCAGCGCTCGCCGATCATCATGACGGTGATGTTGGGATTGACGGTGACGTGTTCAGGCATGACGGACGCATCGGCGACCCGGAGGCCGGTGACCCCCTTGACCCGCAGCCGGGCATCCAAAGGCGACATCCCGTCGTCGTCCGCTCCCATGCGGACCGTGCCCACGGGGTGGTACACGGTGTTGTGGGTCTTGCGGATGTAGTCCTGCAGCTCCTCGTCAGTCTGTGCTTCGATGCCGGGGGACAGCTCGCGTCCGGTCCATTCCGCCATGGCGGGCTGGGCGGCGATTTCGCGGGCCTTGCGGATGCCGGCCACCATGACGCGCATGTCATGGCCTTCCGGGTCCGTGAAGTAGCGGGGATCCACCATGGGCTTGTCGCGGAAGTCGCGGCTGCGCAGCCGGATCGTGCCGCGCGACCGGGCATGGGTGACGTTGGGGGTGAGGCTGAAGCCGTTCTCCGTGGTGGGGTAGCCGTGCCGCAGGGTGTTCATGTCGAACGGCACCGAGCCGTAGTGCATCATCAGGTCGGGGCGGTCCAGCCCGTCCTCGGTGGGGGTGAAGATGCCGATCTCCCACCACTGGGTGGAGGCCTGCACCATGGGCTGCTCCGCCTCGAACTGCACCACGCCCTCGGGGTGGTCCTGCAGGTTTTCGCCGACGCCGGGGGAGTCCACCAGCACCTCGATGCCGTGCTGGGCCAGGTGCTCTGCCGGGCCGATGCCGGAGAGCATGAGCAGCTTGGGGGAGTCGATGGCGCCGGTGGACACGACGACCTCGCGGTGGGCGGTGAGCCGGTGGGTCCGGCCGAACGCGCCGTCCACCACGTCCACGCCAGTGCAGCGCTTATCCGCGTCGAACACCAGCTGACGGGCGCGCAGGCCGGTCAGCAGCGTGAAGTTGGGGCGGTCCACGATCGGGTGGATGTAGGAGACGGAGCTGGAGGAACGGGTACCGTCCGCGCGGCGGTTGATCTGGAAGAAGTTGGCGCCGTTGACCACGGTGGTGCCGGTATTGAACTTCGCCCGCGGAATCCCGGCCTGCTCACAGGCATCCAAAAGCGCGACGCCGGCAGGATCCGCCGGGGGAACGTTCATCAGGTGCACGGGGCCGGAGTCGCCGTGGTGGGGTGCGTCGGGGCCGGCGTCCTCATTGGTTTCCAGCCGCTGGTACAGCGGCCAGGCGTTCGCGGCGTTCCAGCCGGCGGCGCCGTACTTGGACTCCCATTCGTCCAGGTCCTCGCGCGGGGCCCAGAAGGCGATGCAGGAGTTGTGGCTGGAGCATCCGCCCATTACCTTGGCGCGGGCGTGGCGCATAAACGAGTTACCGTTCTCCTGCGGCTCTATGGGGTAGTCCCAGTCGTACCCGGATTCCAGCAGTTCCATCCAGCGGTCCAGCTGCAGGATTTCGGGGATGTTCCGGTCGTCCGGGCCCGCCTCGACGAGGGCCACGGTCACCTCCGGATCCTCGCTCAGCCGTGCGGCCACGGCGGCGCCGGCGGACCCGCCGCCGATGACGACGTAGTCGAACCCGCGCTCGCTCACGTCCTCGATGTTGTCGTAGTGCATCTAGTTCTCCTTGCTGTGGTCAGCGAACCAGCCGGTGACCTGCGGGCTGGTGTTCTGGTAGATGTGCTTGGCTTCCTGGTATTCGGCAAGGCCGGTGGGGCCCAGTTCGCGGCCGACGCCGGACTGGCCGAAGCCGCCCCACTCGGCCTGGGGGAGGTAGGGGTGGTAGTCGTTGATCCAGATGGTGCCGTGCCGGAGCCGGCCGGCCACGCGCTGGGCCTTGCCGGCGTCCTGGGTCCAGACGGCGCCGGCCAGCCCGTAGATGGTGTCGTTGGCGGTGGCCACGGCCTCGTCCTCGGTGCGGAAGGTTTCCACCGTCACCACCGGGCCGAACGCCTCGTCGGTGACCACGGACATGCCGCGCTGCACGTGGTCGAGGATGGTGGGCTGGTAGTAGAACCCGGCGTCGTACTTTTCGCCTCCCGGAGCCGCACCGCCGGTGCGCAGCCGTGCGCCCTCCTTGATGCCGCGCTGGACGTAGGCGTCCACCTTGTCCCGGTGTGCGGCGGAGATCAGGGGGCCGGTCTCGGCGTCGTCGTCGAAGGGGCCGCCGATCCGGATCTCCTTCGCCCGGCGGACCAGTTCATCCACGAAGCGTTCGGCAATGGATTCCTCCACCACCAGCCGGGCGCCCGCGGAGCAGACCTGGCCGGAGTGGACGAACGCGCCGTTCAGGGCATTGTCCACGGCGGCGTCGAAGTCCGCATCCGCGAACACCACGTTGGGGTTCTTGCCCCCGAGCTCCAGTGCCACCTTCTTGACGGTGCCGGCGGCGGCAGCGGCGATGCGCTTGCCGGTTTCCAGGCCGCCGGTGAAGGAAACGAGGTCGACGTCGGGATGTTCCGAGAGCGGTGCGCCCGCCTGGGCGCCGGCGCCGGTGACGAGGTTGGCCACGCCGTCCGGCAGGCCGAGGTCCTGCAGCAGCTGCATGGCCAGGATGCTGGTGGACGGGGTCAGCTCGGAGGGCTTGAGGACGAAGGTGCAGCCGGCGGCCAGCGCAGGGGCGATCTTCCACGCCGCCTGGAGCAGGGGATAGTTCCACGGCGTGATGAGGCCGCAGACGCCGACGGGTTCGTAGACGATCCTGCTGACAACGTCGGCGTTCCCGGCGTCGACAATCCTGCCCGCCTGCTGCCCGGCCAGCCTGCCAAAGTATTCGAAGCAGGCGGCGATGTCGTCCATGTCGATGCGGCTTTCCACCATCCGCTTGCCGGTGTCCAGGGACTCGGCGCGGGCGAATTTTTCCCGCCGTTCGCGCAGTCCGGCGGCGACCTTCAGGAGGAAGGCTCCACGCTCGGGTGCCGGGACGTTCGACCAGACGCCGGAGTCGAAGGCGGCGCGGGCTGCGGCGATGGCGCGTTCGGCGTCCTCGCGGCCGGCCTCGGAGACGGTGGCGACCAGCTCGCCGTCGGCCGGGTTGCGGATTTCACGGAGGGCGCCGGAGGCTGCCGGTTCCCATTTGCCGTTGACGAACAGGGTGGCGGCTGTCTCGGTTGCAGTGCTCGGGGCGGCTTCCTGGGCCGGTGTGGCGTAAGTCATAGGAAGGACAGTAGTGCACATTGAACGAGTGTTCAATACTTTTCTTGAACACTTGTTCAATGCTGCGCGGGGCGCTACAGTTGCGCTGCTGGGGGGTTGTTAGGGCTGGCCGGCTTTGTGGTCCTGGCGCGCTGGGCCGTCCAGCGGTGCGAACGCGATCTGCTCCGTCCGCTCGATGCTCCGCTCAATGGACGCCTTGTCAACACCCAGCAGCGCGGTCAGCCAGACGCCGTTCTGGATGACCACAATGTCCGATGCCCGGTCCCTGCACACCTCCCACGGCAGCTCCGGCCTGGCGCTGGAAATGAGTGCCGCGACGCCGTCGATATACCGGTCGAAGGCGGCGGCGTTGATCTGCGCGTAGTCCTCATCGGCCTGGGCCAGGGCCCACAGATGCAGGCGCAATGACAGGTAGCGCGTGGTGAGCAGGTCGGCTCCTGCCACCCGCCGGAGCGCCCGCCGCAACTGTTCATCCGGGGCAACCGACGGGTCCGGGGCGACGAGTAACAGGTCATGCTCGTCCACGCGGCGCAGGGCGGCGCGGATCAGGGTGGTTTTATCGTCGTAGTAGTAGTTGACCAGGCCCAGCGCCACGCCGGCCTCCCGCGCCACCGCGCGCATGCTGACGCCCGAAATCCCGTGGCGTGACAGCAGTTCCATGGCTGCGTCAAGGATGCGCGATTGCCTGTCAGTCTGTTCGCCGGAGTTCACGGCACTGGTCCCCATCTGGCCAGACTATTGCCTGCGCCGTGCACGTGCCTAACGCGGCTCCAGCGAGCCCTGCCATGCGGTAGTCCAGTCTGTGATGTGTGTTTGAAGCCGTCGCTTAAGGGCACGGTGGTTGTACACGCGGGATTTTTTAGTACAGCTTGGAGAACGATGGAAAGCGCCAGCCTCATTGCCCTCTTATTCGCCGGCGCCTTCCGCGCCGGCGAAAGCGCGCAGCCCCACGCGCCGCAACTCAGCGCGAAACCCGGGCGGAAGCGGTCCGCGTGGCTGGCTTTCCGGAGCAGGACCGCGACACTCCTGCACCGGCTGGCGTGGGCGCTGGAGCCGGACCCCCGCTGACGCAAGATTCGGCGGCCGCGCTGCGCAACGGTCCGGTCCCGGCTCAGGGCTGGGCGTGGTCGGCGCGCTCCAGCAGGCGGGACACCCCGTAGCCAATCACCAGGCCCCAGAAGGCTGCATGGATGTTGAAGAGGTTCATGCCGGAGATGGTCACCACGAACGTCACCAGCGAACCCAGGGTGAAGCTGGTGGCGAAGGCCGTGACGAACGCCTGCTGGAGGGCCCGCAGCATCGCGATGCCGCCCAGTGCCAGGACGAACTCCTTGGGCGCGGCCAGCATCAGCCGTGTCAGGGTGGGGGCAAATGCCGCGAACACCAGGGCCAGCAGGCCGTATGCCACGGCCGCCGTGTATTGGCGCTCCCTCTTCCCGGATGAGGTCAACAGGGCGTTGGTGGGGCCTGTGACGCATGCTGATACGGCGCCAAACCCGGCGTTCAGTACCGAGAATGCGCCGGAGGCCATGGCGAAGGCATTCACGGGCGGCCGGTGGCCGGCAGCGCGGAGGACGGCGATACCCTGGCCGTTTTGGACGAACAGCACGGTGACGGCCAGCGGAACTACAAGCTCCAGCTGCGCGGCCCACGTGAATTCGGGGGCGGTGAAAACCGGGGTGGCCAGGAGCGGGCCGCCGGGCGCCAGGTGGAACTGGCCGCTCACGGCCACGGCGATGCCGCCTGCCACCAGGGTGCCCAGGACCGGCGGCAGGAACCTGCCAAGCGTGGGAACCGCGGTGAGGACCAGGAACGCAGCCACCATCGGAGCAGCCACGGCCGGATTGTCCTGGGTGGAGGCAACAATGTCCGTGCCGAACTTCAGGAACACCGCGGCCACCATGGCCATCACGAGCGGCATGGGTACCAGCGCCATGGCTTTGCGCACCACGCCGGTGGCGCCGAGGGCGAGGATCAGCACGCCGGAGGTGAAGAAGGCCCCGACGACTTCGGGAAAGGAAAGGTGCTGCAGGGACGGTCCCAGGAGCACTGTGCCGGGGATGGACCAGGCGAAGCCCAGGGGCTGCCGGTAAATGAGCGACATCAGCAGCGTGGCCGCGCCGCCCGAAAACAGAATGCCAGAAACCCAGGACGAGAGCTGGCCCTGGGTCAGGCCGCCCGCCGTCCCAACGGCAAGGGTGACGGCTATAGGTCCTGACGCCGCGAAAATGAGCCCGATAGCGCCGTTCGAGGCATAGGACAGGCCCAGGTCGTGAAGAATCCGGCGGGGGCCTGCGGGCCGGACCCCCGGACGTTCCAGCAGGGGTTCCGGCGCAGGCTGGTCTGGCCAGACGGAGCTGGCGGTCGGATGGTGGCGGGGGTGGCTCATCGGGGCTCCTGGCTGGGGGCGGAAAAACCGGAAGCGCTCCGAAGCATCAGCTCCGGAGCGCCTCCGTGCGGGGGTATCTCCCAGTTTGCGTGCTACTTCTTCTGGCCCTGCTTTGCCAGGACGTAGTCATAAACTACTTCCTCGCCCTTTCCGTCGGTACGGGGGCGGGGGTCCAGCATCAGTTCGGGCTTCACTGCCGAGGCGATGTCGTCGGTGTTGTGCGGATCGCCGGGGAAGTAGAGCTGCTGGGTGACCGGCTCGTAGCCCGGTGCGGACACCTTGATGTGGATGTGCGCCGGACGCCAGGCGTGCCAGCCCGCCGCACTGATCAGCTGCCCGCAGGCCCCGTCCGTGGGGATCTGGTAGGGCGCCGGACGCATCGTGTTGATCTCGAACCGGCCATCGTCGGAAGCCTTGACGGTGGCGCGGAAGAGCCACTCGGGCAGGCCCGGAGCGTACTGGGAGTAGAAGCCGGCGGCGTCCGCGTGCCAGATCTCCACCTGGGCGCCCTGGATGGGGTTGCCGTCGGTGTCGGTGAACTGGCCGCTGAAGCGCAGCGGGGTGCCCTCCTCGCCGTCGCGCATTTCAACCGTGGCGGGCGTCTGGAGTTCCGGGGAGTTGGGAACGTAGTAGGGGCCCTCAATGGTGCCCACGGTGCCGGGACGGTCCTGGGAGTTGACGTCCTCAACGGTGTGCTCAAGCCAGACGTCGAGGAACAGCGGCCATTCACCGTCCGTCCCGACCTTGATCAGCCACGCTTTAAGCGCGTTGTATTCCTCATAGGTGACCTGGTGTTCCTCGACGATGTCGTTGGCGGCCTTGATCAGCGCGCCGGCCAGCAGGCTCACCCGTTCCTTGGATACCTCCACCTTGGCGAGCTTGCCCGACGCGGCGAACCGCTCGGTTGCCTTGGTGCCTGCTTCGACGGCGGTGCCTTCGTTTTCCGTGCGGCTGTCCGTTGGGGTTTGGGTCATGACGATGTCCACCTTCCTCATTGAATGGGGACAGGAAGGGCTCCTGCACCCGACGCGGGCTGCCGGGCCAGTCGTTATGCCCTGCGCCGCACCGCGTGATGTCGGTCTCAAGCGTAGGCCCGCAGATAAGGACGCTACAAATATCAACTAGGCGTCTTTTGAGTCATTATCGCTACATAAAGACACCCTTGGTGGAACCTAGGCATTTGCCTGATGTGAGGCCAATCACGAGCGGCAAGAATTGCTGGACAACGTCCGCCGCCGAAGCCTCTTCCCGAGTGGACCTCCGACCATCCGTCCAGCAATCTCCAATGAAGGAGCACGCCATGACCGAGAACCTGATCCATGCCCGCGAGGTCCTTGCCGACGCCGTGATCGACGACCGTGCGAACGGCGTCATCCGGGCCAAGCGCGAGATCTTCACCGACCAGGAGATCTTCGAACTCGAGATGAAGCACATCTTCGAAGGCAACTGGGTATACCTCGCCCACGAGTCGCAGATCCCCAACGTGGGTGACTACTTCACCACGTACATCGGCCGCACCCCGGTGATGATCACCCGGGACAAGGATGAAAACCTGAACTGCCTGGTCAACGCCTGTTCGCACCGCGGCGCCATGCTGTGCCGCCGCAAGACGGACAACCGCACCACCTTCACCTGCCCGTTCCACGGCTGGACCTTCAAGAACTCCGGTGAGCTGCTGAAGGTCAAGGACTCCCGGAACGCCGGCTACCCCGAGACCTTCAACAAGGAAGGCTCGCACGACCTCACCAAGGTGGCCCGCTTCGAGTCCTACCGCGGCTTCCTGTTCGGCTCGCTGAAGGCCGACGTGCTTCCGCTCGAGGAGCACCTGGGTGATGCCACCAAGGTCATCGACTCGATCGTGGACCAGTCACCCGAGGGCCTGGAAGTGCTGCGCGGATCCTCCACCTACACCTACGACGGCAACTGGAAGGTCCAGGCCGAGAACGGCGCCGACGGCTACCACGTCACCGCCGTGCACTGGAACTACGCGGCCACCACGGCCCGCCGCAGCGCCGGGGATTCGGCCAACAAGACCAAGGCCATGGACGCCGGCAAGTGGGGCAAGGTCAAGGGCGGCTTCTACTCCTACGACCACGGGCACCTGCTGCTGTGGCAGGAGTGGACCAACCCCCAGGACCGCCCGTTGTGGGACCGCCGCGACGAGCTCGTGGCCAAGTACGGCGAGGAGATGGCGAACTTCATGATCAACATCTCCCGCAACCTGTGCCTGTACCCGAACGTCTACATCATGGACCAGTTCTCCTCGCAGATCCGCCACTTCCGCCCGATCTCCGCGGACCAGACCGAGGTGACTATCTACTGCATCGCCCCCAAGGGGGAGTCCCAGGAAAACCGTTCCAAGCGCATCCGCCAGTACGAGGACTTCTTCAACGCCACGGGCATGGCCACGCCGGACGACCTGGAGGAGTTCCGTTCCTGCAACAAAACCTACTGGGCCACCAGCGCCCCGTGGAACGACATGACCCGCGGCTCCACCCACGAGATCAGCGGCCCGGATGAGCAGGCACAGGCCCTGGGCATGACCCGGGTGATCGCCTCCGGCATGCGCACCGAAGACGAAGGGCTCTACCCCATCCAGCACGGGTACTGGAAGGAAGTCATGGACCGGGCCCTGGCGGAGGAAGAGGAGCGTTCCGCCCTGGAATCCGTTCCCGTCACCGCCTGAGAGAGCCCGCCGGAACCACAGAGAGCGCAGAACCCATGACCAACCTGACCCACACCGCCCCGGTCCTGAAGACCGCGGAGGAGATCGCAACCCTCGAAACCGTCCGGGCGTTCCTCTACCGGGAAGCCCGCCTGCTGGATGACCGCCAGTTCGATGAATGGCTGGAGTGCTACCACCCGGACTCCGAATTCTGGATGCCGGCCTGGGACGTGGACGACCAGCTGACGCAGGACCCCCAGAACGAGATCTCCCTGATCTACTACGACAACCGGGGCGGCATCGAGGACCGGGTGTTCCGGATCAAGACCGACAGGTCATCGGCCACTTCCCTCCCGGAGCCCCGCACGGGCCACAACATCACGGACGTCGAGGTGCTGGCGAACGACGGCGGCACGGTGGACGTGCGCTTCAACTGGTTCACCCTCTACTTCCGCTACAACACGACGGACACCTACTTCGGCACCAGCTACTACACCCTGGACCTTTCCGGTCCGCAGCCGGTGATCCTGAAGAAGAAGGTGGTCCTGAAGAACGACTACATCCACCACGTGGTGGACGTCTACATGATCTGACCCGCCCGCAGCCGGCGCCCGGGACCTGCGGGCGCCGCACGGCATTTTCCACCCAGTGCCCGCCGGGCACGCCACAACTTTTACCGGACCGCGATGGCGCGCCCGGACAGTCAGGAGGACCCCATGGGCCACAAAGTAGCCCTCAGCTTCGAGGACGGCGTCACCAAAGTCATCAAGGTCGGCGACTATGAGACCGTCATGGATGCCGCCTATAAGGCACGCATCAACATTCCATCCGACTGCCGGGACGGCGCCTGCGGCACCTGCAAGGCCTTCTGCGATTCCGGTTCCTTCGACCCGGGCGACTTCATCGACGACGCCATGACGGAGGAGGAACTCGAAAAGGGCTACCTGCTCACCTGCCAGGCCGTGCCGGAGTCGGACCTCGCCATCCAAATCCCGGCCACGTCCGAATCGGCGAAGACGGCAGCCGCGTCCTTCACCTCCACCATCAAGGAGCTCAACCGGCACACGGACACCACGGTCTCCTTCACCCTTGAGGTGGACAACCGCGACGCGCTGGCCTTCCTCCCCGGACAGTACGTCAACCTCAAGGTCCCCGGCACCGACGCCGAGCGCTCCTACTCCTTCAGCAGCGGCCCCGAGGTCCAGGATGCATCCTTCATGGTCCGGGTGACTCCCCAGGGCGCCATGTCCGAGTACCTCCGCGACCGCGCTGCCGTGGGTGACACCATCAACTTCACCGGCCCGTACGGATCGTTCTTCCTGCGCGAGCCCAAGCGGCCCCTGCTGCTCCTGGCCGGCGGCACCGGCCTGGCCCCGCTCCTGTCCCTCCTGGAAAAGCTCGCCGAAAACCCGCCCTCCGCCCCGGTCCACCTGATCTACGGGCTCACCCGCGAGGCCGACATCGTGGGCCTGGACTGGCTCCGCGCCTACGAGGCGAAACTGCCAGGCTTCACCTGGGACTACATTGCCTCCGAGCCCGGCACCTCCGCCCCGCACACCGGCTACGTCACCCAGATCATCGAACCGAAGCACCTGAACGACGGCGACGTGGACATCTACCTCTGCGGCCCGCCGCCCATGGTCAACGCTGTCTCCAAGTGGCTGGACACCGAAGGGATCGAGCCCGCCAACTTCTACTTCGAACGGTTCGCGCCGAAGGAAACCACCGGAGGCGACGCCGAAACGGGTGCCCCGGCTCCGGTTGAGAAAATCCAGGCCGATGGCGACACCATGACCCGCGGCGAGGCCGTGTCCTCGCTGGAGACCGGCAGGCTGGATTTCCGCAAGGAGGACAGCTTCGCCCAGCTGGACGCCCGCATGGGCCTGGAGCTTGCAGTCAGCGAACTGCTGCTGGGACGGCTCAGCCAGGAGCAGCTGCGCCAGTTCCGCCGCCTGGCCGAAGCCACCACCGGTTCGGTGCAGGCCGGAAACATCACCGATCCCGACGCGTTTGCACGCACCAACGAGGAATTCCACGAGTACCTCTTCACGATCTGCGACAACCCGATGCTCCTGGAGTCCTACCGCCGCCTGGACGTCCACGCCCAGATGGCCGCGGCCTTCGAAGCCGGCACACCGATCTTCGAGCGCGTCACGCAGGACCACCTCGACGTCGTCGACGCCTTTGAACGCGGCGACAAAGCCCGGCTGCGCGAAGTCATCATGGCCCACGCCCAGGACGCCAAGGGGACCATGGTCGGGGCCATCGACGCCAAGGCCGCCCACTGATGGCCGCGCCGTACGCCGGGCAATACGTGACCCCGGGCAGGTTCGGCGGCAAGGTCGCCGTCGTCACCGGTGCCGCCCAGGGGATCGGCCAGAAGGTGGCCGAACGCATCGGCGCCGAAGGCGGCGCCGTGGTCCTGGTGGACCGCGCGGACCTTGTCCACGATGTTGCCCGCGGCATCGGGGAGGCCGCAAAGGCGTCGGGTTCGGGCGGCTCGGCCACGTCCGTCACCGCGGACCTGGAAACCTTCGCCGGCGCCACCCAGGCCATCAAGGCCGCCCTCGCCGCCCACGGCCGGGTGGACGTCCTGGTCAACAACGTGGGCGGGACCATCTGGGCCCGGCCCTACCAGGAGTACGACGAGGACAAGATCGAGAAGGAAATCCGCCGCTCCCTCTTTCCCACGCTCTGGACCTGCCGGGCGGTCCTGCCGGCCATGATGGAGCAGGGCTCCGGCACGATCGTGAACGTCTCCTCCGTAGCCACCCGGGGAATGCACCGGGTGCCCTACGCCGCGGCAAAAGGCGGCGTGAACGCCCTGACCCAGTCGCTGGCCATGGAGGTGGCCGGGCACGGCATCCGCGTGGTGGCCACCGCCCCGGGCGGCACGGAAGCCCCGCCGCGCAAGGTCAAGCGCGGGCCGGAAGCCGAATCCGCCACCGAGAAGGACTGGTACCAAACCATCGTTGACCAGACGGTGGAGTCCTCGTTCATGAAGCGCTACGGCACCCTGGACGAGCAGGCCGCGCCCATCGTGTTCCTTGCCTCGGACGAGGCGTCCTACCTGACCGGCAGCATCCTCCCGGTGGCCGGCGGCGACCTGGGCTAATGCATCCGATGGATGCACGCCATGGGGGCGCCCGGGCCGCTCCGGTAGGATTGCGGCCATGACAGCGGGCTCCCCCCAGGGCGGGATGGCGGAGGACTTCCCGCTGGCGGGCAGGGCCGCGGCGTTCGAGCAGCTGCTGGAAATCCTCCGCACCGTCCGCAAGGGCAAGGTGGGCACCGTGGTCCTCTCCGGACCGTCCGGGTCCGGCAAAACCGCGCTCCTGGAACTCTTCCTTGACCACTGCCGGACGGCCGCCCGCGGCGTCCGCGTCCTGTCCGCCATGGGGGACGACTGGGAGGCGCAGTTCGCCCTGGCCGGCTACTCCCAGCTCATGCGGACCCTGCCGCTCCGGACGGCAAAGGATTACGACGGCGGCCCGGCCCTGGCGCCGGGGCCGGTCGCCTCCCTGACCCCCGACCAGGTGGTCAACTACGCCTCCACCCTCAGCACCCATCTCGAAGGCCTGCAGACGCACGGCATCGTGGTGGTCGCCGTCGACGACGTCCACAAGCTCGACGAGGAGAGCCTGCGTGTCCTCACCTTCGTCATGCGCAGGCTGCACGACAAGCGGGTCCTGTTCCTGCTGACCCTCAACCCTGTCGACGCGCCCCGTGTCCCCGCCGGCGTGCTCGACTTTCTCACCGGCCACCAGGTGGTCCGCATTCCGCTGGAACCTCTCTCGCCGCAGCAGGTCCAGGACGTGGCCCGGAGCCTGTTCGGCCTGGACCTCAGCGCGACGGCGGCCCACGGCCTGGTGACGCATACCGGCGGGATAGCCCAGTCCGTCGTGGAGCTGCTCCGTGAGCTGCCCCCGGAGACCTGGCAGTCGTGGTTCCCGTCCCTTCCGCCCACTTCCCGGGTGCGCGCCAGGGTCCGCAGTGTCCTGGCGGCCGCGTCCCCGGACTTGGTGGCCGCCGCGGAAGCCGCAGCGGTGCTCGGCCCCGGCGCGGGCCTCGTGGAGGTGGCCCGTGTGGGTGGACTGGAAGCCGCCATGCCGGCCCTCGATGAGGGGCACCGCGCCGGGCTGCTGGGACTGTCCGTGGACCAGTCCCGCTCCGCCGTCGCCTTCCTCGAACCCGGAACCGCGGAAGCCGTCTACGAACAGATCGTCCCCAGCCGGCGCATCGCCCTGCACCGGAAGGCAGCCGAGGCCGTCCAGTCTGAGGGTGAACAGCTGGGCCACCTCGTTGCGGCCACCCCGGCCGCAGACGAAACCCTGGCCGTGGAACTGGAAGAGTTCGCGCGGCGGCAGGCCACGGTGGGCGCGTGGCAGGACGCCTCCACTGCATTGTTCTCCGCCTCGCGGCTGTCCCCTGATATCCGTGCCCGGAACCTACGGCTCCTGAAAGCCGTCGACGCCCTGGTGGGCTCCGGCAATGTGGCCCAGGCGCAGGCCTGGGCCGGGGCGGTGGATGCCCTGCCGCCGTCGCCCCTGCGCTCCTCGGTGCTGGGGTACCTGTCCACCGTGTCCGGCCAGAATGACAGCGCCCAAAGCCAGCTGGAGATGGCCTGGCGGACCAGCAACCCACAGCATGAACCCGCTGCGGCAGCCCAGGTGGCCCAGCGTTTCGTGCTCCACGGGGTGGCCTCCTGGGACGGTCCAATGATCACCGGCTGGGCCGAACGCGCCATGGCGCTGACCGAGCCCGGAACGCCGGCGCACATCGAGTCGGAAGCCATCTATGGCCTGGGCCTGTATGCCCAGGGCCGGATAGGCGACGCCGAGGCCTCCTACCAGCGGGCCTCCGCCCAGGCGGCCGAGAATGCCCAGAAGCAGCGGGTGCAGATGGGCGCCGGCTGGCTGGCCCTGCGCCTGGACAACGCCGAATCCGCGCTGGTGAATTTTGAATCGGCGGCCCCTACCGAGTACCGCGGGGGATCGCTGCGGATCTCCCTGTGGGCCGAGGCCTGGCTGGCCCGCACCCACCTGGTGCTCGGCAACTGGGACGCGGCCGCCGCCACCATTTCCCGGGCAAGCGTCCGGCTGGAAACCTCGCGGATGCCGCTGATCCGGCCGCTGCTGTACTGGACGGCCGCCGAGCTGTGGTCCATGCGGGGCGATTGGGACCGGGCACGCTACTACGTGTCACAGGCCGCGGTGCAGCCGGGAACGTACCGGGCCATGCAGGTCCCGGCCAGCCTGGCGCGCGCCCGCTTCCACGAGGCGAGGGCGGACTACGAAAGTGCCCTGGCCGCCCTGCAGCCGCTGGCGGAGCTGGACCCCTGGACCGATCAACGGGTGTCCTTCTGGCCATGGCAGGACACCTACGTCAACGCGCTGGTGATGACGGACAAGCTCGACGCCGCCGATACGTTCCTTACCGCGTTCGAAGGAGTGCACCGCGAGCGGGAGGTCCCCTCCGACCTGGCCCGCGTGGCGTGGGCCAGGGGCCGGCTGCTGGCCGCGCAGGGGGACCCGGACACGGCCAGGGAGTACTTCGAGGCGGCACTGGGACACCTCCGCGGGCTCAACCGCCCCTATCTGCGGGCGCGGATCAGTTTCGCGTTCGGGCAAAGCATGCGCCGGGCCGGAAAGCGGCGCCTGGCGTCATCGGTGCTGCGGGCGGCGCGGGACCTGTACGACACCCTTGGCGCGGCCACCTATGTGGAACGGTGCGACCGCGAGCTGAAGGCCACGGGCCTGGACGTGGGGAACCTGCCGGACCCGGCTGACCCGGTGCTTTCTTCGGTGGGCAGCCACCATCAACAGCTCACGGCCCAGGAACAGGCCGTGGCCGAGCTGGTGGCTGCGGGGGCGACCAACAAGGAGGCGGCCCGGGCCCTGTTCCTGGCCGAAAAGACGGTGCAGTACCACCTCACGCGGCTGTACCGGAAGATGGGAATCCGGTCACGCAGCGAACTCGCGGCGGCGTTCCGGGCCAAGGACTGAGCTGGCTACTTCACGTCCGAGGGGTGCTTGGCCAGCGGGACCACGGTGATGTCCATGTACGGGAACAGGGGAAGGCCCTGCAGGATCCCGTGCAGCTCGTCGTTCGATTCGACGTCGAAGATGGAGTAGTTGGCGTATTCACCCACCACCCGCCAGATCTCGGGCCATTTGCCGGAGCGCTGCAGTTCCTGTGAGTAGGCCCTCTCCGTGGCCTTGATTGCTGCAGCTTCTTCGGCAGGCATGCCGGCGGGCAGGTTGACGTCCATGTGGACCAGGTACTTCATGGTGACCTCTCGGTGGAAGGGATAGGTGTCAGTCGGTGCGGTAATGGGCGAGCTTGTCCTCATCCACGTCAGTGCCCGCGCCGGGGCCCTCGGGAACATGGATCCGGCCGTCCGTGATGGCCAACGGCTGGGCCAGCAGGTCATCGGTCATATCGAGGTAGTTGGACAGCTCCGCCGCACGCTTGGCGGTGTGGGCGAAGGCTGCCCCGAACACCACGGAGGCGACGGTGCCCACCTGGGTGTCGATCTGGTTGCCGATGTAGACATCGATACCCATTCCCTCGGCCATGCCAACGATCTTGGCGGCCTCGGTGAAGCCGGACCGTGCAGTCTTGACGGACAGCAGGTTGGCCCCGCCGGTCAGGATTTCGCGGGCCGCCTCGCCCAGGTTGGCGGCGGATTCATCCGCGGCAATGGGGATGGGGGAGTTCGTGACCAGGCGGCGGCGGCCCAGGACCTCGCGGGCGTCGTCCGGTTCCTCAAGGAACTGCAGGCCGAGGTCGGCGGTGCGGCGCAGCACCTCGGCGGCCTCGTTGGCTGTCCAGCCGCGGTTGGCGTCCATGTACAGCTCGGCGTCTTCGCCCAGGCCTTCCCGCAGTACCTTGGCGGCCTCGATGTCCAGGTTAAGCGGACGGCGGCCGGTCTTCAGCTTGAAGGTATTGATGCCGTAGGTTTCCCGGAACTCCAGGGCGAGGGCAAGGAGTTCCCTGGCGGGTTTGAAGCCGAGCATGTGGGAGACGCGCAGCGAGTCCGTGTAGCCGCCCAGCAGCTTGGTCACGGGCTGCCCCAGGGTCTTGCCGATGACGTCCCAAACAGCGATGTCCACCGCGCCCTTGGCCGTCTGGTTGTGGATGGTCCGGGCCATCACGGCCTGGATCTTTTCCCGGTCAAAGACGTCGATGCCCACCAACTGCGGGGCGAAGACATCCTGCACCACCGCGATGATGGACTTCTGCGTCTCACCGTAGGTGTACGGGCGCGGCGGGGTGTCTGCGGTTCCCACCACGCCGTCGTCGGCGTGGACCCGGACCAGGACGTGATCGGCCTCGTGCACGGAGCCGGAGGCGAAATGGAGCGGGTGCCGATACGGGATCGAGTAGGGGATCGCCTCGATGGCTGCGATCTTCATGATGGGGGGAGCCTTTCATCAGCGGGAGCGGGGGTGGCGGCGTCAGCGGTTGCCGTGGCCACGATGTCCAGGAAGTTTTGCAGCAGTGCGGACGGGTGGCCGCGCAGCCAGGCGACGGCGAGTTCCACCGGGGGAACATTGTCGATTTCCCGGTAAGCGACGCCGTCTAGCTGGAAGGCACGCACACTGGACGGCATGACGGCGATGCCGCCGCCCGCGGCCACGAACGCCAGCATGGTTGAGGTCTCACCCACCACTTGCGTGATCCGCGGCTGAAACCCTGCCTGGCGGCAGAGGTCCGAGGTGATGCGGTTCAGCACGGACTCCGGCGAGTAGGCGATGAAGTCCTGGTCCTGCAGTTCGTGCATGGCCACGGGCCGGTCCACCGCCAGGGCGCTGAAGGAGGGAAGCGCGACGACGAGCGGCTCCTGGGTGACCACGCGGTAGTCGATCTCCTCGGACGCAACGGGGGGACGCAGCAGTGCCGCGTCCAGGGTCCCGTTCCGCAGCCCCGCCTCCATGGACGGCGTCAGCATCTCTCCGTTCAGCGCCAGCGACAGGCCGGGAAGGACCTGTTTGGTGAGTCGTGCTATCCGGGGCATGACGCCGTAGGTTGCCGAGCCGGAGAACCCCACCCGGAGGACGCCGGTGGCGCCCTTGCCCACCTGGTAGACATCCGCGCGGAGCGTCTCGACGTCATTGACGATCTGGCGGCCGCGGTCCAGCAGGAGCTGGCCCGCCGCCGTCAGGTCCACCCGACGGGTGGTGCGGTTGAGGAGCTGGACGCCCAGCTGGTCCTCGAGCTGGCGGATCTGCTGCGACAGGGGTGGCTGCGCCATGTGCAGGCGCTTGGCCGCCCTGCCGAAATGCCGCTCCTCTGCGACCGCAATGAAGTAGTTCAGCTGCCGTATCTCCATTGCGCTGCCACCTCTCCAACGTGCGGGGTGAGGCGCGGTGCGGCCTCATTGATTCATAGAATAACCATAAAAAGCCTTACTTAGACACTTTTTCGACGTAATCTTGCGGCTCGTCGACGATGGGCAGGGCTTCCTCCAGCCTGCGCTGGCGCGGTACGAGGATGGTGACGGCGCCGCCGAGCAGGGCCACCGCGCCGTAAATGTAGAAGGCTGTTGCCCCGCCGATCCCCGCGGCTGCCAGCCAGCCGCCGATGATCGGACCCAGGACCCCGCCCAGCCGGCCCACGCTGGCGCACCAGGCGACGCCGGCTGCACGGGCATTGGTGGTGAAGTAGTTGGACTGGAAACCGTAGATCAACACCTGGGTGCCCAGGGTTCCCACCCCTGCGGTGGCAATGAAGGTGAAGAGCAGCGGCAGCGGGAAGCTGAAGGTCATCAGTCCAAGGGAGATGGTGGCGAGGGCAAACGTGGCAGCAATGACCCGTTGCGGTCCGTTCCGGTCGGCCATCCGCGAAGCGAGAAGTCCGCCCACCACGGCACCGAGGTTCAGGGCCAGCGGGAAGAACAGGGCATAGGTCCGGCCGTAGCCGTAGCCCTCCATGATCTTGGGCAGCCACGTGTTGAGCCCGTAGGTCAGGAGGAGGCCGCAGAAGGACATCAGGCCCAGCAGGATGGAGGCCACAGCGAACTGGCGGGAGAAGACGGCGGCGAACCCGGACTTCCGCGGGGCGGTGCCGGCCTCCCGGATCACCTGCTCTTCGGCGAGCGGCACTCCGGTGCGCCATGCAGCGGCCAGGGCTTCCTCTTCCCGTCCCCGGGCCAGCAGCCACCGCGGGGATTCCGGAAGCTTCCGCCAGGCAAGGGGCAGGATGACCAGGAGGGGCAGGGGTCCGATGATGAAGAGGCCGCGCCAGCCGATGCTGTCCAGGAACGCGATGCCCAAGACGGACGCCAGCACGCCGCCCGCGGGGACCCCGGAGTACACGATCGCGTTGTAGAACTGCCGCCGTCCCGCAGGTGCGAACTCGGCCATCGTGGCGCCGGCGCTGGCGATGACGACGCCCAGGCCCAGCCCGGTGGCAAACCGGAGGGCGCCGAAGGCGGTGACGTCCGTGGCCAGGGCAGTGGCGAACATGCCCAGGGAGAACCAGGCGATGCCCGCGAGCATCAGCCGCCGGCGGCCGAAGAAGTCACCGATCGCACCGCATGCCAGCGACCCCACCAGTACGCCGATGAGGGCCCAGGACCCCAGGAGCCCGGCGGTAGCTGCATCGAAGTGCCCGATTTGGCCCGCGTCTGCGAGCAGACCCGGAAGGACGGTGCCGTAGACCACCAGGTCGTAGCCGTCGAACAGGAGTGCGGCGCAGATGACGAATGCCACCCAGTTGGCTGTCCGGGTCTCCTTTCCCGGGTTTCCGGAGGTCGTGGATTGGGGGTGCGGCAGTGTCATGGCGCAAGTCCTTTCAGGGGGCGGGTGAGGAGGCGCCGCGGCATCCGGATGGATCCGCGCCGGGGCCTCGGCAACCCAGCCTGACAGCCAATGTGACGCGCGGCATATGAGGGGAATACCCGGTTTCCCGCCGGGGGTGCATTGTGCTGTTCCTGCGTATCAAAGGGGGCAGATTTCGCGATGGATGCCGCAGTAACAGGCCAAACGCGCCCGGAGGCAGGGGGCACCTGGCGGCAGAGGGAGCTCGGGTCTTAGTCCATACACGGAGGGTATGAACCAGGCGGTCCGTAACCATGGCCGTGGTCATGGCGCCGCGGTTAGGCTGGCGGAATGATCAATCCAGCACGGCTGCACTCAGACCTGTCCCGCCTTGGCCGGGAGACGGACATGTTCATGGCCACGGTCTCCTCCTTGTCCGATGACGAGCTGGCCGCTCCTTCGCTGTGTGAAGGATGGACCCGTGCCCACGTCATCGCCCACGTCGCCTCCAGCGGGCGAGCGCTGGTTGGGCTGATCGACTGGGCCACGTCCGGGGAGGAACGCCAGCTATACGCGTCCCCCGAAGCGCGCTCGCAGGCCATCGCCGCCCTGGCGGCCTTGCCGCGGGAGGAGCTCCTGGCTGAAGTGCGGGACTCGGCCGCCGCTTTCGCCGATGAAGCCCAGCGGTTGACCGGGGACCTTGCGGCGCCGGAAGTTAAGGTGGGTGGCCGGGAGCTGCCGGCAACGTCCATTGTGGCGTTGCGGATTGCCGAGGTGGTGGTGCACCACCATGACCTGGACACCGCCTGGACCATTGAAGAGGCCGACCCCGATTCGCTGTTGAACGCCATCGAGGCCGTGGTGCGTGCCATGCGTGCCAAGGGGGCGCCCGGGATGACGCTCGTTACCGAGGAACGCGATGAGTGGGTGATCGGTGACGGTGCCCTGCGGGTTGAGTCGGACCGGGGGGGCCTCCTGAAATGGCTGGCACGCGGCGACGCCGAAGATGTTGAGGCGGCAGGGCCGGTGCCCGCGCTTCCGGCCTGGTAGCCAAGGAAAAATCCCCGCCGGGCAGCAGCGGATTGCTGGCTGCGCCCGGCGGGGATTCCTTCGTCGGCAGGCCGCTACTTCTTGGGCAGGCCCGCCGGGTTCAGTTCGGACTTCTGGATGGCCTCGGAGGAGAGGCCCCAGCGGTCCAGGATTTTGGCGTAGGTGCCATTGTCAATCAGGTGGTTCAGCGCCGCCTGGGCGGCGACTGCCAATCCATTGCCCTTCTTGGTGGTGAAGGCAATCTGTGCCGTCAGCGGCCAGCCGCCGTTCAGCGTGCCCACCTGCTTCGTCTTCCCGTCCTGTGCCGCCTTGTAGGCGGCGGCCGCGTTGGGCCCGAACGTCAGGTCCGCACGGCCTGACTGAAGCGCCAGGCTCGAGGCGGAATCGTCGTCGTAATACTGGAACTGGACCGGCGCCAAGCCGTTCTTCTTGTTCTCCTCGTCCCAGCGCACCAGGATCGCTTCCTGGTTGGTGCCGGAGCCCACGATGATCCTCTTGCCGGCCACGTCCTTGGCCTCCTTGATCTCCCCGATGTCCGAACCGCTCTTGGCATAGAAGCCCAGGAGGTCGTTGCGGTAGGTGGCGAAGTCGAACTTTTCCTTGCGCGCCTCGGTGACGGTGACGTTGGAGAGGACGGCCTCGTACTTGGACGATTCGATGCCCAACGGCCAGTCCGCCCACGCCACCGGCAGGACCTCCACCTGCAGGCCCAGTGACTCGCCCACGGCGTAGGCAATGTCCACCTCGCTGCCGATCAGGGTCTTGTTATCCGTGGCGAAGAGGCTGAGCGGCGCCGCGCCGCCGGTGGTCACCACGGTGAGTTTGCCGTCGGCCTTGATCGCCTCCGGGACCAACGCGGCAGCGGCGGGGTCGGCAGCGACTTTGAAGCGGTCCTGCTCCGGGGACAGGTTGAAGGTTTTGCCGGCGGAAGTGGTGGCGGACGACGACGGTGCTGTCGCCGCCGAAGCGCCGGGGTCCGAGCAGGCAGCCAGTCCCAGCAGTGCTGAGACTGTAAGGGCCACGACGGCGGCCGGCCTGGTGGTGATGGCCATGGTTCCTCCTTGGAACGGGGTGGAAGATGCAGCGGGATGTGCGCGTTGCAGCCACTATCCGGCAGCCGCGGCGGGGGAATCAAAGGCCGTGAAACCCGGGGATACAGGGAGTAACGGCAGTTCACCGGAGGACCGCGGCGGTCACATTCGCCGGCCGTGATCCTGCCGGGCAGGCGCCTGTCACCCATCCAGCAGAAAGCGAGTACCCGGGCAAAAAAGACAAGTGGTGATTACGCGTGTTCTCCCCCTGGACGGGAACCTACGGTTGGGCTATGAGGCGGCCAGAGTGGTCCGCCGCCAAGGTCTCACCAGGAGCTCGCATGCGCACGTCCCTATCCCCCTCTGTCCGTACCCGCCGTTTGGCTGCTGCCATTGTCCTGCCCGGAGTCCTTGCGACCAGTATGGTGCTGGTCCAGCCTGCGGTCGCCGCGACCACATCCACCACAGGGATGTGCAACGGCGTCGTCAACCAGTTGGCACACCGCGGCGCTGTGCAGGAGAACCTGCTGAAGGCCGCTGCCAGGAAGAATGCGGACGCGATCGCCGCGTTGCAGGCGGACAGGGCAAAGCTCCAGGCCCAGGCGGATGCGTTGGCGGCGCAAAAGGCCGAGGCTGATAAGGCGCTGGCCGACCTCGCAGCCCAGGAGACGCAACTGAACACCGAGGAAGAATCAGCACAGGCATCTCTCGACAAGCTGACCGCCGAGCAAACGCGCCTGGGTGCCCAGGTAGCGGAAGCGAAAGCCGCCCTCACCGACCTTCAGGCGCAGCAGGCAAGCGTGGAGGGCCAGCTCGCGCCGCTACAGGAGGAACTGGCGACTGCAAAGGCCGCCTCCGCGGACCTCCAGGCACAGGCCGACCAGCTGGCAGCAGATCTTGTAGCCAACAGCGCAGCCATTGCGGCCGCACAGACACAGCTTTCCGGGCTGCAAGGGGCTGCCGAACAGGCGGCGGCCGAGCTTACTGCCAAGGAAGGCGAGATCCAGCAGGCCCAGGACCAGCTGACGGCACTGACCGGTCAGGCGCAGCAGGCGGCTGATGCCGCCGACGCTGCCCAGCATGCGGTTACCGATGCAGAGGCCCAGCTGACGGTGCTTGAGGCGGCAGGTGCCGCCGCGACTTCAGAGCTTCAGGCCCAGCAGGCCAAGGTTGACGCCGCCAAAGCGACATTGAACGGGCTGCAGGAAACCGCTGCAGCCGCGGACGCCGCTGTCAGCAGTAAGAAGGACCAGATCGCTGCCGCACAGGCCGAGCTCGGTACCCTGCAGTCCACTGCCGCCGCTGCCAAGGCAGCCCTCGATGCCAAGAACGCCGAGATCACCGCAGCCCAGACAGACCTGCGGACCCTTCAAACCAATGCGGTGGCTGCTGCAAAGGCCGTCAGCGACAATAGCGCCAAAATCTCCACCGTCAATGCCGACATCGCCAGCCTCCAGAGCCAAATCAGCACGGTGAACGGACAGATTGCCTCGAAGCAGGCTGCGCTGACTCAGGCCCAGAACGACCTTGCAGCGCTGACCGCGCAGAAGGACGCGTTGACTGCGCAGATCGCTGACCTGACCAAACAAATCGATGCGATCAACGGCAACTCGAAAGCGAAGCGCGACCTGATCGCCCAGCGCACTTCCGTCCAGAACCAGCTCGACGGCGTGAACGGCCAGATCGCCGATAAGAGCGCCACCATCTCTGGCCTACAGGGCGACCTGGCAACCCTTCAGGCGCAGGTGAACGACCTGAACTCCCAACTGCTGGCCAAGCAGCAGGAAAGCAGCACTCTGCAGCAGAACGCTGCGCCGCTGCAGGCTTCGTTGGACGCAGCCAATACCGCGGTCACCTCAAAGCAGAACGACATCGCCACCCTCAAGGCCCAGGTGCCTGCACTCCAAACTGCCGTCAACCAGGCGAATACGGCGGTGACTTCCAAGCAGGCGGAGCTCACCACCCTGGAGGGGCAACTCCCGGGCTTGGAGCAGGCAGCAAAGGACGCCGCCAGCGCGGTGCTGGCCCAGCAGCAGGTACTGGATGGAATGACGGCAGAGCTGGCCAGCCTCACCGAGAACGCGGATCAAGCCCAGCAGGCCATTACCGCCCAGCGGGCAGTTCTCGACGGTTTGAACGACACCTTGGTCCAGGCAAACGCTGCGCTTGCAGAGGCCAACACCGCAGTGGATGACAAGAAGGCTGAAATTTCGGCTCTTCAAGATCAGCTCCCGGCACTGCAAGCCACATTGGATTCGGCCAACACTGCCGTCGCCTCGAAGACAGCGGACATCGCGTCGCTCAACAAGCTGGGCGACGACCTGGTGGCCCGGATTTCGGCGCTCAATGCCCAGATCGCCAGTGCTGAGTCCAGCGTCCTCGACCTCCAGGGCCGAGTGACGCCGCTGCTGGACCAGCTCAATGGCCTCAATGGCGAGATCAGCGCGGCGGAAGCAAACCTAAAGACGCTGCAGAGCCAACTGAGTGCGGTGGACGCCCAGGTTACAGCTGCCCAGGACACTCTCCGGACCCTGCAAGCCAAGAAGGGGAACTACGCGGATCCCATCAAGGTACAGAAGTTGCTGGTATCCAGCCTGCAAACCCAGCTGGCGGACATCCAGAAGCAGATCGCGGCGATCGATCCCACCATCGCGAACGGGGGCTGCGCGGCCTGATCCACGGGGATGATGGCCGGCGCCCAACGACGTGCGCCGCAAGGAGGGGGCCAGCCCGGTGGGCTGGTCCCCTCTTTAGTGCGTCACGGCCGGTTGCCTACGCCAGTGCCGCAAGGACTTCCTTTGCCACATCCTCGCTGGACTGTGGGTTCTGCCCGGTGATGAGGTTGCCGTCCCGCACCACGTTGGAGGACCAGGCCGCGCCGTTTTCGATGACGGCGCCCTTCTCCTTGAGCGCGTCCTCCACCAGCCACGGCGTGTTCTCGCCCGTGCCGCCGCCAAGTTCTTCCTCGTTGGTGAAGACCGTGAGGCGCCGGCCCTTGAAAGCGAACCCGCCGTCGTCGTCCGTTGCGCTCAGCAGCCCCGCGGGGCCGTGGCAGAACGGGGCAATGACCTTGCCGGCCTTGTTGGCAGCCACCAGGATGCGGCCCAGGTCGGCGTCCTTGTACAGGTCGGCCATGGGGCCGTGGCCGCCGGGCATCACCACGGCGTCATAGCCGGCAATGTCGACGTCGGCGAGGACCCGCGGGTGCGCCAGCTCGCCGTCGATCTTAGCGATGTAGTCCTTGAACCCCTGCGCCCGCTCGTCCCCACCTGCCGACTCGGCGGCCAGGCTCACCTGGTCCACGGTGGGCTTCCGGCCGCCGGGGGTGGCGATGTCTACCGTGTTGCCGGCCTCGGTCAGGGTCTGGTGGGACACCACCAATTCCTCTGCCCAGTAGCCGGTGGGATGCTCGCTGCCGTCCTTCATGGTGAGGGAATCTGCGGCCGAGACGACCATCAAAATGTTTGCCATGGTGTTTCTCCTGACCTTGCTGACGTGGGTGTCTTTGCTGACGTGAGTGGCTGGAAGCCGCTTGCTACTTGCCGGCTGCTTCGAGCTCAGCGTACGTGTCGTCGAGCGTGATGCCCGCGGCGGCGATGTTCTCTTCGAGGTGCTGTACGGAGCCCGTGCCGGGGATGGGCATCATCACGGGGGAGCGGCGCAGCAGCCAGGCGAGGGCCACCTGGGAGGTGGTGGCGCCCAGGCGCTTGGCGGCCTCGTCCAGCGGGCCGCCGGGCTGGGCGAGCTCGCCGGCGGAAATCGGGGCCCACGGGATGAAGCCGATGCCGTTCTCCTCTGAGTAGCGGAGCACGTCCTCCGAGCTGCGGTCGGTCAGGTTGTAGCGGTTCTGGACCGTGGACACAGTGAAGTGCTTCCCGGCCGCTTCCAGCTGCTCCACGCTGACCTGGGACAGCCCCAGGGCGCGGACCTTGCCTTCGTCCTGGAGCTCGCGCAGCACGCCGAACTGCTCCTCGGCGTCCACCTTGGGATCGATCCGGTGCAGCTGCAGGAGGTCCAGGGTGTCCACCTTCAGCTTGCGCAGGCTCAGCTCGGTCTGCTGGCGCAGGTATTCGGGCCGGCCCACGGGAATCCACTTGTTGGGCCCGGTGCGCGTGAAGCCCACCTTGGTGGCGATCTTCAGCCCCTCCTTGTAGGGGTGCAGGGCCTCGGCGATGATTTCCTCGCTGATGTTGGGGCCGTAGGAATCGGCGGTATCGATGAAGTCCACACCGAGTTCGACGGCGCGGCGCAGCACAGTGCGCGCGGTTTCGCGGTCCTTTGGCTCACCCCAGACACCGTCACCCACGATGCGCATTGCACCAAAACCAAGACGGTGCACGGTTCCCAGGTCCTTGAGGTCGATGGTTGCGGACAGTTCCAGTTGGTTCGTTGAATTATGGCTCATAGGGGCGGCAACATGATCAGTGTGCTGAGTATTCCGCACATCACAGAAATAACCCCGGTCCCGCCGTCGTTATGCACCAAGTGCCCGCCGTGATCCGGCCGGGCGATTTCTTACGAAACGTTCCTGAAAGGCCGCAACCGACGTGACTCTTCCCCTTTCCATCCTTGACCTGGCAACCATCGGCAAAGGCCAGACGGCGGCGGAGAGCTTCGCGGGCAGCGTGGCCATGGCGCAGAGCGCCGAGAAGCTGGGCTACCGGCGCATCTGGTACGCCGAGCACCACAACATGTCCTCCATCGCTTCCTCCGCCACCAGCGTGCTGATCGCCCACGTAGCCGCGCATACCGAAAGCATCCGGCTGGGCGCCGGCGGCATCATGCTGCCCAACCATTCGCCGCTGACCATCGCCGAACAGTTCGGCACCCTGGAAACCCTGCACCCGGGCCGGATCGACCTGGGCTTGGGCCGGGCCCCGGGCAGCGACCAGAACACCATGCGCGCGCTCCGCCGCGATCCGATGTCCGCGGACAGCTTCCCGCAGGACGTCCTTGAACTGCAGGGCTACCTGACCGGACCCACCCGGATCCAGGGCGTGGAGGCTACCCCCGGCAAGGGCACCAATGTGCCGCTGTACATCCTGGGTTCGTCCCTCTTCGGCGCCCGCCTGGCCGCGCAATTGGGCCTGCCGTACGCCTTCGCATCCCACTTCGCCCCGGCCGCCCTGCAGGACGCGGTGGCCATCTACCGGCGCGAGTTCAAGCCGTCCGCCCAGCTGGACGCCCCCCACGTGATTGCCGGCGTCAACGTGATTGCCGCCGACTCCGCCTCCGAAGCGCAGGCCATGTTCCAGGCCACCAAGCGCGCCCGTGTTTCCCTGTTCTTCGGCGGCGGCCGGGAGTTCACCGACGACGAAGCGGACATGATCCTGGACTCGCCGCAGGGACAGCACATGGCACAAATGATGACGTACTCCGCGGTGGGGACGCCCGACGTCGTCATCGACTACCTGGACGGCTTCGGCAAGCACGCCGACGCCGACGAACTCATCGTGGCGCACCAAAGCCCCGGCACCAAGGACCGGCTGCGGTCGGTCGAACTGCTGGCCCAGGCTGCAGGACTCTTGCGGGTGGGCGCCTGAGGGTTTCGCTGTGGGCCGTGTCCGCCGCTTTTACATGTGGGCCGTGTCCGCCGCTTTTACACAGGCGCAATAAGGGCGACTCCGGGGGGAAACCCCCGCGGCTGAAGATGGGTACTGCCCCGTCAGGGATTGCTGGGATTTCCGGGCGGGGCACCAACCGGTTGTCCGCAGGCGATCCAGCGGCTGAGTTCCCGGCCTGGTCCTGCCTTGAAGGGGTACCTGGATGCCTACGCCGTTAAACCAGAGCGTGGCGGAATCCGCGCTGCTCACCCGCTCTCTACCCCTGGACATGCTCCGTGCCTTCATCCAGTCCGATGCGGCCGACAACGGGCTGACGCCGGCGTTGCTGGCTGAACTCAAAGTGCTTGCCCGAGTCCCCTCCCTGCTGGTGGCCTGCAATTATGGCGGCACCCTTTGCGAGGCTGAGGGGATTTCCACGGAGATCCTGCCCCTGGGCAACGCGGCCATTGCCCTGCGGGCCCTGGCGGCTCTGCCCAACACGCATGCAGCAATTATCTCCGGCCGGTCCCTCCGCGACCTGGCGGCTGTATCCAGGTTGCCTGTGGAGGTGCACCTGATCGGGTCGCACGGCGCGGAGTCGGACATGGGCTTCGCACATGCCCAGAGCCTGGCTACCGAATCCGTCCTGCTCAAGGTCAACGCCGCCCTCAACGAGGCCGTCGGCTTCCAGGAGGGCATCTGGATTGAACGCAAACCCGTGGCGGTGTCCGTCCACACCCGGCCCGCGCCGCCGGACGTGGTGGAATCCGTCACGGAAACCGCCCGCGAGATCGCCCGCCAGCACGGCCTTTTCTTCATTGTGGACGGCTCCGTGCTGGATCTTTCCGTGGTGGAACCGTCCAAGGCGGAAGCCCTGGAGGGCCTGCGCTCCCGGCTGGGTGCCAGCGCCGCCATGTTTGCCGGCGATGCCTACAGCGATGAACTGGCCATGGCCACCCTGCGCGGCCCGGACCTGGGGCTGCGTGTGGGGCCGGGGGAGACGTCCGCCGCGCACCGTGTCCGGGATCCCGAAGCCTTCGCCCGCTTCCTGGCGCTGCTGTTCGAACTGCGCCGTGCCTGGCTGTTCGGGGAGGACGCCGTCGGCCTGGAACGGCATTCCATGATCGGCAACGGGTCCTCCACGGCACTGCTGACCCCGGACGCCAAGATCTGCTGGATGAGCCATCCGCTGCCGGATTCGGGCTCCCTCTTCGCCCATATCCTGGGCGGGGACGCCGCCGGACACTTCTCTGTGGAGCCGGTCAAGCCCTCCCAGGTGCTGGGCCAGCGGTACGTGGACAGCACCATGATCGTCGAAACCCGGTGGGCGGATGTGACGGTCACCGACTACCTGGAGCCCGCCGCGGACGGCATCACCAGCCTGGTTCGGGTGCTCTCCGGGCACGGCGCCGCCAGGATCACGTTCGCACCGCGGCCGGACTACGCCAACGCGCCCTTCAGCATGGAAGCCCGGGGCGGGGAACTGCACGTGGTGGGAACCTCGGAGCCCATCATCCTGTTCGCGCCGGGCGTGACCTTCAGCATCGCCTCGGACGGCATCCACGCCACGGCCACGGCGTCGGTGAACCTGCAGGACGGTCCCGTGGTGCTGAACCTGCGCTGCGGAGATACCGACCCGCAACCCGCGGATCCCGCCGGGGAGACGGAACGGCGCGCCGGCGTGGCCCTGCGATCGCGCCAATGGATACAGGACCTCGCACTGCCCTCCGTCAAACCATCGTTGGTGCGCCGCTCGGCCCTGGTGCTCCGCGCCCTGGTGCACCAGCCCACCGGTGCCGTCCTGGCCGCGCCCACCACGTCCCTGCCCGAAGGAATTGGCGGGACCCGGAACTGGGACTACCGGTACTGCTGGCTGCGCGACGGGTCCATGACGGTGAACGCGCTGGTGGATCTGGGTTCCACGGCTGAGGCGGCGGGTTTCCTGGGCTGGCTGGGCCGCATCCTAAAACATGCACCCGGCCCCGAATGGCTGCACCCGCTGTATTCGGTGACCGGTGCCCCGCTCTCCACCGAGGCCGTCGTCGACAGCCTCCCCGGGTATGCGGGGTCGCGTCCGGTGCGGATCGGCAACGCCGCGGACCACCAGGTCCAGCTGGACGTCTTTGGGCCTGTCGCCGAGCTGATCCATGCACTGAGCGAGCGTGAGGGCGTCCTGGACGATGCCCATTGGGATCTGATGGTGCAGATGGCATCCGCGGTCCTGGCACGCTGGCATGAACCGGACCACGGCATCTGGGAGGCCCGGCGCGCAGCACGGCACCACGTCTACTCGAAAGTGATGTGCTGGGTCACCCTCGACCGGGCACTGCGGACCGCGGCCCGCCATGGGCGCCACCCGGACCCTGCGTGGGCGGACACGGCGGAAACCATCCGCAGCGAGGTGCTGCGCGAGGGCTGGGACGAATCGGCCAGGTCCTACACCGTGGCCTACGACAGCCCCGACCTCGACGCCGCCGTCCTGCACATCGGCCTCTCGGGGCTGCTGGACGTCACGGACCCGCGCTTCCTGGACACCGTCACCGCCGTCGAACGGGAACTGCGGGTGGGTCCCACGGTGTTCCGGTACCGGTACGACGACGGCCTGCCGGGCCTGGAGGGCGGCTTCCACATCTGCACCACCTGGCTGATCGAGGCGTACGTGGCCGTGGGCCGCATCGATGAGGCCTGGGACCTCTTCGACCAGTTGGTGAACCTCTTCGGCCCCACCGGGCTGCTCCCGGAGGAATACGACCCGGGCACCGAGACCCACCTCGGCAACCACCCGCAGGCATACTCGCACCTGGGCTTCATCCGCTGCGCCCGGCTCCTGGACGCCCACCAAGGCAAAAGATAGCCGCTGCGCGCCGCGGCCGGGTGGCTAGAGTGGAGGTACCAGGGACCAACCATCGAAACGAGACCACTGATGACCGCCCGCGCCCAGGGAGTCGGGTTCCGTTCTGAACGGGGCCCCATCCTCATCGCCCTCATGCTGTCCACGGGACTCGTGGCCATCGACTCCACCATCGTGGCCACCGCGGTCCCCTCGATCGTCCGGGACATCGGCGGGTTCTCCTCCTTCCCCTGGCTTTTCTCCGCCTACCTGCTGGCGCAGGCAGTGTCCGTGCCCATTTACGGCAAGCTCTCCGACATGGCGGGCCGCAAGCCGATCATCCTCACCGGCATCGGCCTCTTCCTGCTGGGCTCTGTGCTGTGCGGCGTGGCCTGGAGCATGCCCTCGCTGATCGCCTTCCGGGCCCTGCAGGGACTGGGCGCCGGTGCGGTGCTACCGGTGTCCGTGACCATCGCCGGGGACATCTACACCCTGCAGGAGCGCGCCAAAGTCCAGGGCTACCTGGCCAGTGTCTGGGCGATCTCCTCCGTCGTGGGCCCCAGCCTGGGCGGCGTCTTCTCCGCGCTGGGCATCTGGCGCGGCATCTTCCTGGTCAACGTGCCGCTCTGCCTGCTGGCAGGCTGGATGCTGGTCCGCACCCTGCACGAGAACGTTGAACGGGCCACCCACAAGGTGGACTACGCCGGCGCTGTCCTACTCGCAGGATCGCTCGGCCTGCTCATCCTCGGCGCCCTCCAGGGCGGCCAGGCCTGGGCCTGGAACTCGCCCATCAGCATTGGGGTGTTCGTAGTGGGCGCAGTCCTGCTGGCCGCCTTCCTGCTGGTGGAACGCAGGGCAGCGGAACCCATCCTGCCGGCCTGGGTGGTGTCCCGGCGCCTGCTTGCCACCACCGCGCTGGTGTCCTTCGGCGTGGGCACCATGATGATCGGCCTGACGTCCTACGTGCCCACCTTCCTCGAAGGCGCACTGTCCTCCTCGCCGCTGGTGGCCGGCCTGGCGCTCGCGGCCCTGACCCTCGGCTGGCCGCTCAGCGCCTCGCAGGCCGGGAAGTTTTACCTGCGGATCGGGTTCAAGTCCACGGCCCTGATCGGCATCGCTATCGCTGTGGCGGGCCTGCTGATCCTTTCGCTGACTGCCTCGGCGCCCAACGTGGCGCTCATCGCGGTCAGCTGCTTCGTCGTCGGGCTTGGCCTGGGCCTGTTGGCCACCCCCACCCTGATCTCCGCCCAGTCCAGCGTGCCCTGGCACGAACGCGGCGTGGTGACCAGCACCAACATGTTCGCCCGTTCCATCGGCAGCGCCTTGGGCGTGGCCGTGTTCGGTGCGGTGGCCAACGCCATCTACGGCGGCAGCATCGGTGGCGACGCCGATCCCGCCACGGTCATCAGCGCGTCCGGTGCCGTATTCCTGGCTGCGCTCGTGGCCGGGCTGCTCACGGTGGCCGCAGTTCTGGCGATGCCGGCGGTCAAGGCCGAAGACAGCGGCAATTCCGGTGCGGAGCCGGTGCCCACCAACGCGGACGGCAGCCCCAGCTAGGCTTCCGCCCGCGGAGGTGCTCCTACAGACAAGCCCTAAGAGCGGATGTGTGGTGCCCGTCCCTAGTGCTATTTATTCTTTCCGCGTGCGGCTACGCGCCAGCGGTCCACGATCCTGCCGCCGCTGACCACGGTGACGTCGTCAACGAGATTCACAGCCACACACACGTGGTTCGGTACCACCCGTAACCGCTGTCCAAGAGCCGGGAGCTCAGCGTCTGCCGGCCAGACCACGGTCGCGTGATGTTCCGAGAGTGCGGTGATGCGTGCTTCGGGATAGTCGAGCAGCCGTCCAAAGCCGGTGGCCCACGCAGGTCGGTCGCCGCCCAGGATTTTGCTGCCGGAGTCCAGGACGACCCTCCGCGGGATGGCGTCGTCGCCCTCATGCCGGCTTACCACCGTTGCGGCGACGGTCAGCGCGATGTCTTCAGGGGCGCATCGTTCCAGTTCCAGTTGCTGGGCGTCATTGAAGACATAAACGCCCGGCCGGACCTCGGTGGCTATGGAATCACCCGTGAGGGTGGCGGTGGGAGTTGAACCGCCGCTGCGGTGCAGGACTTCAAATCCTGCTTGGGTGAGCAGGTCCGAGGCCCGTTCGAGTGCTGACCGTTCTTCTTCGGCTGCTTTGAGGGGCATCCCGGGAGCGTAGCTGTGGCCCGGGAAGGTGAAGACGCCGCTGACCCTCAGGCCGGCACGTGCTGCGGCGCGGGCTACGTCAACGACCGCTTCCGGGGCGATTCCGCTTCGGTGGTGGCCGCTGTCGATTTCCAACAGCACGTCGAAGTCGCTGGCTGCGTCGGCCAAGGCCGCTCCCATGGCTTGGGCTGCCTCCCGCGAATCCAGTCCCACTGAGATCTTTGTGGTGGGAGCAAGCCGGCGCAGGCGTTCGGCTTGACGGGGACCGACCCAGATGGGGTAGGCGACGAAGATGTCGGTAGCTCCGTGTCCTGCAAAGACTTCAGCCTCCCCGAGAGTCGCTACGGTGATGCCGACTGCACCGGCCGCCAGCTGCAGTTGCATGATTTCGGGTACCTTGTGGGTCTTCACGTGGGGCCGGAGATTCAGGCCTTTGGCGTGGACGGCAGCGGCCATGCGTTCAATGTTCCGCTGGAGCACATCCCGGTCAACCAGGATCTCTGGAGTATCGACTTCTTCTGGGATTGTCATCACTGGTTCCCTTTCCTTAGGTCGGGCCACTGGCGGGACGCCCGGAAGATCGACGGCGCGGGCCGGGTCCCGGTGGCAAGGTCAGCCAGGATCCGCCCCACCACCGGCGTGAACTTGAAGCCGTGGCCGGAGAAGCCCGCACCGATCACCACAGGGCCGATGCGGTCGAGGACAAAGTCCTCGTCCGGGGTGGTGGTGTACGTGCAGCTGATGGCCTCGAACGAATCAGGGTCCACGCCGGGCAGCCACTGCCGTGCGTAGTCCTGCAGGGCGGCGAGCTGCTTCGGTTCCGGCAGGAAATCCCGATGGTCCGGGTCCACCACCGGGCCCACCCCGTGCCAGCCGGCCTTGATGCCTTCGCCCGGCGTTTGCATCCCGTACACGGGGGAGTACCAGCCCTGGTAATCCGGGCCGGGATAGTGGTTGAATCCGGGCCACACCGCGCCGGCGTCCGCCACCCGGAAATGCGCCGGCTGCTCCTGCGTCACGCGGAGCTTTGGGATCCGCAACGCTGCGGCGCCCGTGCCGGCAGCCCGGGCCAGCAGCTTTTCCGTCCAGCCGCCGGCCGTCACCACGGCCTGGGCTGCGGTGACCACCTCCGTGCCCGCAGTGGATTCAAGCACCAGCCGCACGCCGTCGTCGAACACCTCGAAGTCCACCACCTTGGTGTGGTGCCTGATCTCGGCGCCGCGGGCGGAGGCCAGCCGCTGGAAGGCGGGCAGGGCCGCCTCCGGGTTGAGCTGGCCGCCGTCGGGCATATGCAGGACCTGCCGGTCGAAGCGGATGCCGCGCCAGCGCTCGCCGGCCGCGGCAGGGTCCAGGAATTCGGCGCGGATGCCAGCCTCGGCGAGGGCCGTGGCAACCCTGGGGAGTTCGCCGCCGGGACCATGGTTTACGACGCCGGTGCGCGTCAGCAGCTGCACGCCGCTGTCCTGCTCCAGCTCGTCCCACAGGTCCAGCCCCTCAGCCAGCATCGCCACGTAGTCCGGCTGGTGGTAGCCGGGGTTGAGGTTCCGGGTGGCACCGTGGGACGCGCCGATCTTGTGCCCGGGGCCGAACTGCTCCACGAGCGTCACCTGCCGGCCGCGGCGGGACAGTGCCCACGCGGCCGCTGAGCCCATGGCCCCGCCGCCGATCACAACGGTATCCAGCACAGTATTCATCAGCCCTCCAAGCTGCAGTTAGGTCTGTTGGCCGGCGCTCAGGCCAGCAGCAGGGCCACACCGATCATCGCGGGCACCGCCACCACGGTGGTGATCAGCACGGTGTCCTTGGCGACGGTGAGGCCGGTCTGGTACCGGCTGGCGGCCACGAACACGTTCTGCGCTGTGGGCAGCGAGGACGTCACCACCACCGCGAACAAGGCATGCCCGTCCATCCCCAGCGCGAAGCGGGCAAAGACATAGGCCAGGGCCGGCTGGACCGCGAGCTTGAAGCCGCTGGCCAGCAGGGTGTCCACGCGGCGGCCGGCCGAGGCCTGCAGCGGGCGGGTGCCGTTCAGGCTCATCCCAAACGACATCAGCATGGCCGGAATCGCGGCCCCGCCAATCAGGTGGATCGGCTCCATGACCAGTGCCGGCACCTGGAATCCGGTGCCTGCCACCAGAAGCCCCAAGCCGGAGCCGACGATCATGGGGTTGCGCAGGATCATCAGGAAGAAGCCCAGGACGGTGGTCCGGTGCGTGCTGGTACTCGAGTCCAGGATCATCAGGAACGTGGGGGTGAAGAAAGCCAGCTGGAAGATCAGCAGCGGCGCCACATAGCTCGCATCGCCCAGGACATATACCGCGATGGGAATACCAAGGTTCGCCGAGTTGGCAAGGGACGCGGACATCGCGGACATCAGCGATTCCGGGAGGTCCCGCTTCAGCCAGAATTTGGCCAGCACCAGGTAGATCCCGGCCGTGGCGATCGCTGCCACCGCCGTGACCAGCAGTGGTTCGGCGAAGACTTCCTGCAGGCGCGCCTTGCTGAGGGTTTCAAAGAGGAGCGCCGGGCTGGCGACGAAGAACGTCAGGCCACTCAGGACGGGGCGGGCATTGTCGCCGAGGATCCGCTGCCGGCCCACGAACCATCCCACCAGGATGATGCACCAGACGACGAAGAATCCCGCGAGCACCCCTAGCAAGGAACAGCCGTTCGGGCACGGCGGAGGCAGGGACCGGGACGCACGCTCCGGTTACAGGGTGGCGTTGTTAAGCGCGAAAGGGGGACGCATCATGCCGGGGCTGAGGCCTTCTGCGGGATCATTGCCCAGCTGGATGATCCGGTTGTCCTGGTCCACGTGGACCACCCTGGGTTCGTAGGCCCTGGCCTCTTCGGTGGTCATTTCGGCGTAGGTGATCAGGATGACAAGATCGTTTTCGTGCATCAGGTGCGCCGCTGCACCGTTTATGCCGATGACGCCGGAACCGCGTTCACCGGCGATGGTGTAGGTCTCAAGCCGTGCGCCGTTGGTGATGTCCACGATCGACACCAGCTCGCCGGGCAGGATGTCGGCGGCCTCAAGCAGGTCGAGGTCAACGGTGACCGAGCCGACGTAGTGCAGGTCGGCGTGTGTCACGGTGGCCCGGTGGATTTTGGACTTGAACATTGTTCGATTCATAACGGCTCCAGTCTAGACCTGCGGCCCCTCACCCGCAGTGACGTAAGAAACACAAGGCGGCAGGTGACGTGGCTGCGCACCGACGGGCTGCGTGGCTGCGCACGGAAAGATGCGGACGACGGCGGCCGGTCACCCGGCGTCGTCCGTTGCCACCGCCGCGGCAGCCGCAGCCAGGGTCTCCCTCGCTGCCAGGATGGCCGGGCGCTGGGCGCTGGAGCGGCGCACCGACGTGAAGATGGTGCGGTGCGGCCTGCCCGGAAGCTCAAGCAGCTGGGCCGTGGTGCCGCGGCCGGTCCACACCAGGTCCGGCATCAGGGCCACGGCATTGCCGGACTCGATCAGGCGGGCCTGGGCCTGCAGGTCGGCGGTTTCAAAGCGGACATCGGGCTCAAATCCTGCGCTGCGGCAAGCCTGTTCTGCCCAGTGGCGCGACGCTGCGCCGCGGGGTTCCATGACCCAGGGCAGGTCTGCCGTGTCCTCCAAGGAACGGATGGCAGGGCTTCCGCCGGAAGCCGGGGGAACGGCCAGCCGGATGGCGTCGGTGGTGAGCTTCACCTTGTCCAGTTCGGGGTAGCGCGGGGCGGCGTGTCCCGGATACTGCTCGGCAATCACCAGGTCGAAGTCGCGCGCCCACGTTTCGTGCAAAGCCGTCTCCGGCTCCCGTTGGATCATCTCGATCCGGACCTCGGGGTATGTCGCGGCCATCCGGGTTAGCGTGTCCGGCATGAGCGCCAGGGCAGCGGACTGGAACACGGCAATCCGCACCGTTCCCGTAACCGTGGTCAGCGACGCCGCCAGGTCCGCTTCCGCCTGTTCCATGGTTTCCAGCAGCTGGGCGGTGTGTGCCACCAGCACCTCGGCCTGGGGTGTTAGCTGCACCCGCCGCCCCGTTTTCCGGAGCAGTTCCACGCCTACTTCCTTCTCCAGGAGGGCCAGTTGCTGCGACACCGACGACGGGCTGTACTGCAGTGCCTCGGCCACCTCCGCGAGCGTCCCACGGATGCTTAACTCCCGGAGCAGCCGCAGCCTGCGCACATCGAGCATGGTGGATTCCTAACTGAAACTAACGAATATAGGTTAGAAGTAGCCACTTTATCTAACGCAATTGCGCACGCATACTGTTGAAACCGAGTTACCCCCGTCACAGCCAGGTTCCTTGGCGTGCCGCGGCGGGGTCGCACCCCAACCAGGAGTTCCTGATGAGCAGCAAAGATTTGAGCCAATCGATCATGCGGCGAAAGCCCATCGATGACATCGAAGAAGAGAGCAAGCACAGCGGACTGTTCAAGTCCCTCGGGCTGTGGCAGCTCACCGCAATTGGCGTTGGCGGGATTATCGGCGTCGGCATTTTCTCCCTCGCGGGACTGGTGGCCGCCGGCAGCGAAGGCAACCCTGGAGTGGGGCCAGCGGTGCTGATTTCATTCCTGATTGCAGGCCTGGCCTCCGCCGCGGCCGCCCTGTCCTACGCGGAGTTCGCCGGCATGATCCCGCGCGCAGGTTCCGCCTACACCTATGGCTACGTTGCCCTGGGCGAGGTGATCGGCTGGTTCATCGGCTGGGACCTGCTGCTGGAATACATCGCCATCGTGGCGGTAGTGGCCATCGGCATCTCCGGCTACCTGGACGCCTTCCTCGCCGGCATCGGCATCCATTTGCCCACCTGGATGACGTCCACCTTTGACGAAGGCAAGGGCGGCATCGTCAACATCCCGGCCATCCTGGTCTGCCTCCTGGTGACCTGGATTCTCTCCCGGGGCACCAAAGCCTTCGGCCGCTTCGAACTGGTGGCGGTGGCCATCAAGATCGTCCTGATCCTCTTTATCGTGGGCCTGGGCATCTTCTACATCGACACCAACAACTACAACCCGTTCATGCCCAGCGGTTTCGGCCCGGTTGTTGCAGGCTCTGCCACCGTCTTCTTCGCCGTGTTCGGGTATGACGCCATGAGCACCGCCGCCGAGGAGGCCAAGGACGGCAAGAAGCACATGCCCAAGGCCATCGTGCTCTCGCTCATTATCGCCATGCTGCTCTACGTCGCCGCCACCCTGGTCCTCACCGGCATGCAGAACTACAAGGACATCGACCCCAAGGCCGGCTTCGCCTCCGCGTTCACCTCCGTGGGTCTGCCCGTCATCGCCACGATCATCTCCGTGTTCGCGGTGCTGTCCATCCTCACCGTGATGCTCACCTTCCTGCTCGGCGTCACCCGCGTATGGTTCTCCATGAGCCGCGACGGCCTGCTCCCCGGCTGGTTTGCCAAGACCGACCGCCACGGCACCCCGCAGCGCGTGACCTGGATCGGCGGCATCGCATCCGCCTTCCTGGCCGGCGTCTTCCCCATCAAGGCGGTCGCGGACCTCACCAACATCGGCATCCTGGCCGCGTTCGTCGTCGTGTGCCTGTCCGTGATCATCTTTCGTTACAAGCGGCCTGATGCTCCCCGTACGTTCCGCCTGCCCCTGATGCCTGTGATCCCGGCCTTCGGCGTCCTGGCCTCGGCCTTCCTGATGCTGCAGCTGCACTGGGAGACGTGGCTGCGGTTCGTGGTCTGGCTGATCATCGGCCTCATCATCTACTTCGGCTACGGCCGCAAGCACTCGCTGATGAACCCCAACAGCCCCCGGCACCAGGAGCTCGCAGAGCTGCACCGCCCGCTTACCTGACCTCTCCCCGGGCGCGCCATCACCTTCTGCCCGATTTCCCCCACCGCCCCATCAGATAATGCGGCGTCCAGCCGAACCCTCCCCCACATTCCGTGGGGGAGGGTTTGTTGGTTTCAGGAAGGTGCGTTGGCGGTTTCGGGGTGGAAGGTGATGGGGCGTTGGAAGGGGGGTAAACATTGGGTTTCCTAACCTGTATTAGTTGGAAAAGATCGCTTTATCTTATGTGAGTTGAAGCTCATACTGGTGGAAAGACCTCCCAGGACACCAGAAAGATCGGGAAAACAATGACCCACGTTGCAATGGAACCGGCAGTCGCACAGGCGGCCACCCCGCAGACTGTCGACGTCGACGTCCCCCAGGCCAAGGCCCTCGCCAATGAGGCGGTAACCCTGGTCCGGCGCTGGCTCACGGAGGCCTCCAAGGTTCCGGTGGACGCCTCCGCAGAGCAGCTGGCCGGCGTCCTCAAGGACCCCAACGGCCTGGACTTCACGGTGGGCTTCGTGGACGGCGTGGTCCGCCCCGAGGACCTCAACGTCGCGGCCCGCAACCTCGCCAAGCTCGCGCCCAAGGTTCCCGCCTTCCTGCCGTGGTACATGCGCAGCGCCGTGGCGCTGGGCGGCACCATGGCCCCCGTCCTGCCGCAGGTGGTCATCCCCATCGCCCGCAAGGTCCTCCGCGAAATGGTGGGCCACCTGATCGTGGATGCCACCGACGCCAAGCTGGGCCCCGCCATCGCCAAGATCAAGAAGGACGGCATCAAGCTAAACGTCAACCTCCTGGGCGAGGCAGTCCTCGGCGAGCACGAAGCCTCCCGCCGCCTCGAAGGAACGCATACGCTGCTGTCGCGGCCCGACGTCGACTACGTTTCCATCAAGGTCTCCTCCACCGTGGCCCCGCACTCCGCCTGGGCCTTCGACGAAGCCGTGGAACACGTCGTCGAGAAACTCACCCCGCTCTTCCGGCGCGCCGCCTCCTATTCCGGCAGCGGACAGAAGAACAAGTTCATCAACCTGGACATGGAGGAGTACAAGGACCTGGACATGACCATCGCGGTCTTCACCCGGATCCTGGACAAGCCTGAGTTCCAGGACCTCGAGGCCGGCATCGTGCTCCAGGCCTACCTCCCGGATGCGCTGTCCGCCATGATCCGGCTGCAGGACTGGGCCGCTGAGCGCCGCGCCAACGGCGGCGCCGGCATCAAGGTCCGCGTAGTCAAGGGGGCCAACCTGCCCATGGAACAGGTGGAGGCCTCGCTGCATGACTGGCCGCTGGCCACCTGGGGTTCAAAGCAGGACTCGGACACCAGCTACAAGAGCGTCATCAACTACGCGCTGCACCCCGAACGCATCAAGAACATCCGCATCGGCGTGGCCGGCCACAACCTCTTCGACATCGCCTTCGCGTGGCTCCTGGCCAAGCAGCGGGGCGTCGAATCCGGCATCGAATTCGAGATGCTGCTGGGCATGGCGCAAGGCCAGGCCGAGGCCGTCAAGAAGGACGTCGGCTCCCTGCTGCTCTACACGCCCGTGGTGCACCCGTCCGAGTTCGATGTCGCCATCGCCTACCTGATCCGACGCCTGGAAGAAGGCGCCAGCCAGGAAAACTTCATGTCTGCGGTTTTCGAGCTCAGCGAAAACGAAGGGCTGTTCGAGCGCGAGAAGCAGCGTTTCCTCTCGTCTCTCGACGCGCTGGACAACACCGTCCCCCTGCCCAACCGCCGGCAGGACCGGGCCCTTCCCCCGGAGGGCATGCCGAACACCGGGTTCCGGAACACTCCGGACACCGATCCCGCGCTGCCGGCCAACCGTACCTGGGGCCGGGCCATCCTTGGCCGCGTCCCCTCCTCCACGCTGGGCGACGCTGCGGTGAAGGCCGCCTTCATCAATGACGAGGACACGCTCAACTCGGCCATTGCCAACGCCGTGGACAAGGGCAAGGCCTGGGGCCAGCTGTCCGGCAACGAGCGTGCAGAGATCCTGCACCGCGCCGGGGAGATCCTGGAAGCCCGCCGTGCGGACCTGCTCGAGGTCATGGCCAGCGAGACCGGCAAGACCATCGACCAAGGCGACCCGGAGGTCAGCGAGGCCGTGGACTTCGCCCACTACTACGCCGAATCGGCGCGCAGGCTGGACACGGTCGACGGCGCCACGTTCGTCCCAGCCAAGCTCACCGTCGTCACTCCGCCCTGGAACTTCCCGGTCGCCATCCCGGCAGGGTCCACCCTCGCGGCACTCGCCGCCGGCTCCGCCGTCGTGATCAAACCCGCCAAACAGGCCGCCCGCAGCGGCGCCGTCATGGTCGAGGCGCTGTGGGAGGCCGGTGTGCCCAAGGGCGTGCTGACCATGGTGCAGCTGGGGGAGCGGGAACTCGGCACCCAGCTGATCAGCCACCCTTCCGTGGACCGCGTGATCCTCACCGGCGGCTACGAGACCGCGGAACTGTTTCGCTCTTTCCGCAAGGACTTGCCGCTGCTGGCCGAAACCAGCGGCAAGAACGCCATCATCGTCACCCCCAGCGCCGACCTGGACCTCGCCGCCAAGGATGTGGCCTACTCGGCGTTCGGCCACGCCGGGCAGAAATGCTCCGCCGCCTCGCTGGTGATCCTGGTGGGTTCCGTGGCCACCTCCAAGCGGTTCCACAACCAGCTGATCGACTCCGTCACCTCCCTCAAGGTTGGCTACCCGCAGGACCCCACCAGCCAGATGGGCCCGATCATCGAGCCCGCCAACGGCAAGCTCCTCAACGCCCTCACCACGCTGGGCGAGGGTGAGAACTGGGCCGTTGAACCGAAGAAGCTGGACGGCACCGGCCGGCTGTGGAGCCCGGGCGTGCGCTACGGCGTCAAGCGTGGCTCCTACTTCCACCTGACCGAGTTCTTCGGTCCGGTCCTGGGCGTCATGACCGCGGACACCCTGGAGGAAGCCATCGCCATCCAGAACCAGATCGAATACGGCCTCACGGCAGGCCTGCACTCCCTCAACTCCGAGGAACTGGGCATCTGGCTGGAGACCATCCAGGCCGGCAACCTCTACATCAACCGCGGCATCACCGGCGCCATCGTCCAGCGCCAACCCTTCGGCGGCTGGAAGAAGTCGGCGGTCGGTGCCGGCACCAAGGCCGGCGGCCCCAACTACCTGGCCGGCCTGGGCGACTGGCTCCCGGCGGAGGCATCCGCCAAGGCTCCGGCAGCCAACGCGGCCGTCCGCCGCCTCCTCTACGCAGCCGGCCCCGCCTTGGAGCCGGCGGAACTCGAGTCCGTCCAGCGGGCCCTGGCATCGGATGCAGAAGCCTGGGCTGAAGAGTTCGGCACCGCCAAGGACGTCTCCGGGCTGAGCGCCGAGCGCAACATCTTCCGCTACCGCAGCTTGCCGGTCACCATCCGCCTTTCCGAAGGTGCGCCGCTGGCACACCTGGTCCGGACCGTGGCCGCCGGCATTCTGGCGGGCTCGGCACTCACGGTGTCCACCGCCGTCGAACTTCCCGCCCAGCTGCGCTCCGTGCTCACCGCTCAGGACATCGACGTGGCGGTGGAGTCCGACGCCGGCTGGCTGGCTTCCGCCGGACACCTCGCCGCAGCGGGCAAGCTGTCAGGGGGCCGCATCCGCCTGATCGGCGGCGACGCGTCCGCGCTGGCTGAGGCCACGGGCGGGCGGCCGGACCTGGCCATCTACGCCCACCCGGTCACGGAGGCGGGCCGCGTGGAGTTGCTGCCGTTCCTGCACGAGCAGGCCGTCAGCATCACCGCGCACCGGTTCGGCACCCCGAACCACCTCTCGGACCAGTTGATCTAGGCTCCAGGGCAGCAAAAAGGTCCGGTGGCTGGCTCGTGTAAACGGGCCTAACCACCGGACCTTTTTCGCTGTATCCGCTAGCCCAAATACCAGCCGGGCGGGGTCCAGGTGAGTGGGACGCTGTGGGCGGAAAAATCCTCACAGCGGGTGCAGGTGTAGGCCACCTCGCCAAGGGTGGACACCGTTCCGTCGCGCCGGTAGGTGGGCGGAATGTACGACTCGAGGTAAACAAACTCGTCCGTACGGCATTTGTCGCAGGTGGGTTTCCCCACGTATCCCGAGTCCACGGAGGCGTGGCCGGTTCCAAGGGTGTTCTGGCGGGTGGACGGCCGTGCGGGAGAGTACGGGCGTGCGTGCGCAGAACCTGGGTGAATGTTCCTGGCTGTCGTCATTGGCTGCCTGTCCCAAGCGGTGGTTTCCGGCATGCAGAAACGCGCTTGTTTCGGTGAACCGGCCTGCTGCTTGACCTTGGAAAATCAGCATAGGCCATGCCAGTTCCCCTATCAATGGACACGGTCCCCCTAACTCCCCTAAATGCTGGAATTTGTGCCGGCGGAGAGTTAAGTTTGGCGGTTAATGGTCCGTCCCACGATGGACTGGGTGAGGGCGTCGATCACTTCGGCATTGGCCAGCGGGTTGCGGATCAACGTGAAGTCCACATCCCCCACCGAGGGCAGATCGAACCGACGGGTGATGATCTTCAGGTCTTCTGGCACCAGCGACGTGGGCATGACCGCCACCCCGATGCCCGCCCTGACCGCCGCCAGGACCCCGCTGATCTGGCGGGTGGTGCAGGTGATCCGCCACGTCCTGCCGTGGGCCTCGAGCGCATCGATGGCCAGTTTCCGGCTGAGACTGGGCGCTGGGTAGGCGATGAGGGGCACCGGGCTCCCCGGTTCCATCACGGTCTGTTCCAGGCCCACCCAGGAAAACGAGTCATGCTGGACCACGGTGCCGTCCTTGGCTCCGGCCACCCATTTGACGAAGACGAGGTCCAGCTGCCCGGCGTTGAGCTTGCGGTACAGCTGGTCGCTCTGGCCCACCGTAAGCTCCAGGTTGATCTGCGGGTAGATCTGCCGGAACTCACGCAGGATCCGCGGGAGCCCGGTGATGGCGAGATCGTCAGCCGTTCCGAACCGCAGCCGCCCGCGCATCGCCGACCCCGAGAAATAGCGGGCCGCGGCGTCATGCGCTGACAGGATGCTGCGGGCAAAACCGGCCATGGCATCACCGTTGTCCGTAAGCCGAACGTCACGGGTGTCCCGGGTGACCAGGCTGCGCTTTGCGGCGGACTCGAGCTTGCGGATGTGCTGGCTGATGGTGGGCTGTGCCAGGCCCAGGCGTTCGGCAGCCTTGGTGAAGCTCAGGGTGTCGGCCACCGCCAGGAAGGACCGCAATTGTGCTGGTTCGAACATTTGGGACTCCAGTGTCCTTCCTGGTGGGCTGTTCATTGCATTTCGCAATACGAGTTATAGGGACCATACCTCTCCATAATCGTCTCGGCCAGCCATAGCGTTAAGGACATCCCAGACCGCCCGCAACTTGAGGACACTCCTGTGGCACCGCCTCCCCCTTCGTCGGCTTCAGTTTCCCAACCAGTCATCGATGCGGCGGCCGCAGCGCCGCCGGAGAACCAAACCCAGCCGCTGCCCGCGGTTGCTGAGCGGCTGCCCTGGAAGCACACCTTCATCTCCCTGAAGGTGCCCAACTTCCGGATTTTCGCCGCCGGCCACTTCATCGCCGTGATCGCCATCTGGATGCAGCGGATCGCCCAGGACTGGCTGGTCCTGCAGCTGTCCGGGTCAGTGACGGCAGTAGGGGTTACCGTGGCACTGCAATTCCTCCCGTCCCTGCTGTTGGGTCCCTGGGGCGGCATGATCGCGGACCGGTTCGCCAAGCGGAAGATCCTCATCCTTTGCCAGAGCGTTGCCGCGGTCCTGGCCGCAACGCTGGCCACGCTGGCCCTCACCGGCGTGATCATGGTGTGGCACGTCTACGCCATCGCCCTGGTCCTGGGCCTGGTGACCGTCCTGGACCAGCCGGCACGCCAGGTGTTCGTCAATGAGCTGGTGGGTCCCCGGTATTTGCGGAACGCCATCAGCGTAAACTCCACCACGTTCCAGCTTGGCGGCCTGATCGGTCCAGCCATTGCCGGCCTGCTGCTGACGGCGGTGGGGGCCGGCTGGGCTTTCGCGGCAAACGCTGTGGCCTGCTGTTCAACGGTGGTGATGCTCCTGCTCCTGCGCAAGGACCAGCTGTACGTCAACGCGCCCACCCCCAAGAGCAAGGGAATGCTCCGGGAGGGCCTGCGCTACGCCCTGAGCAAGCCCACCATTTATTGGCCGTGGCTGATGGCCGGCTTCATCTCCGTCTTTGCCATGAGCCTGCCGGTGCTCCTGGCCGCCTTCGCTGACCACGTGTTCAAGGTGGGTGCCGGAGGGTATGGGCTCCTCAACGCCCTGGTGGCACTCGGCGCCCTGTCCGGCGCGGTGGCATCCACCCGCCGGCGGCAGCTGCGCCTGCGGTCGGTGGTGTTCTGCGCCGGAATGTACGGATTAATGCTCTGCCTGGCAGTCCTCGCCCCGTCCATGGTGTGGTTCGGCGCCGTTATGGTGCTGTCCGGCTTCTGGTGCCTCATGTTCCTGACCGGGTCCAACCAGTTGGTGCAGGTCAGTTCCAACATGGGGATCCGCGGCCGCGTGATGAGCCTGTACATCATGGTGCTAATCGGAGGGCAGGCGCTGGGCGGACCCATGCTCGGCTGGATCGCGGAACACGCTGATCCGCGCGTGGCCCTGCTGGTTTCCGGCGGCGTGCCCGCTCTCGCGGCCCTGACCGTGGCCGCCATCCTGGCACGCAAAGGCTCACTGCAACTCACGGTGGACTGGCGGGACCGGCGGAACCCGGTGCGGATTGCACGGCGGGCGACGGCGTAGAAGCGTGCGGCGCCGGATCCGCTGGAGGAATGGAGCGGCTGACGGGAATCGAACCCGCGTATCAAGCTTGGGAAGCTAGCGCTCTACCATTGAGCTACAGCCGCAATGCCCTCGCTCGCGCGGGGCAGAACTTAGCTTAGCGCAGATCTGCGGGCTCCCCGCCAACCCGGACCGGCGGCCGCGCCGTGTCCTGCCAACCGTGGCGTCATCCAGTAACTCTTCAATAACGTCCGCGCTGCCGGCTAGGCCTGGGCGTTGGGCGGTGGCTAACCTGATCCGGGTAGCGGCCGCTTTGGGGGAGGCAGCTATTGCGGGCAGCCGACGTCAACCACAGGAATTTCTTCATGGCAATCGCAGAGCACGAGGTCCTCATAGAACGCGACGCCATGGCCGTCTACCAGTACCTCCTTGACGCCACCAACCTTCCCGCCTGGCGCAGCGACGTCCGCAGCGTCAAGCTCGTGCAGGGCCCGGGCGGCACCAGGGGCGCCGTCTACCGGAAGATGGTGGCCGGACGTTCCGGCCTGAGCATTCCCGCCGAGTTGGAGATCACCCATGTCCGGCCCGGCGCCGAAATCCAGTTCCACGTGGTGTCCGGTCCAGCCACCCGGTGGGGCGGCTACTACCTCAGCACCGAAGAGGCCGGAACCCGGGTCCGGTTTTCCATGGAAGCCAAACGCGAGGGGCGGTTCGGGGTCCTCGGCAAACGGCCCTTCTTTAACGGGATGCTCCAGCGCCGGGTCAGTTCCGATGTGGCCCAGCTGGACCGGCTGAAGAACGTGCTGGAGCTACAGCCGGCCGTGTGAGCCGGTCTCTTCGCCCTTTACTGCGCCAGCCGCTGCCCGGCCCACGGCCCGGCAATGTTCGACGGCGACGCGAGGCTTCCGGAGCTAAGGTCCCAGTACTGCACGGTGTCGTTGGCCCGGCGGAGGGCCACGCCCCTGGTGTTCAGGCCGGTGGCGTCACGCAGGGACCGGATTCCGGTGACGTCCGCCCAGCCGGTAGCGACCGTGGCCCGGGCTTCAGCGCGGAGGGCGGTGCTGCCCCACCCCCGGTAGAGCTGCACGGTGCCGTCGGACCGCAGCCCCAGGAGGTCCTGGAAGCCGTCACCGTCGTAGTCCACCATGGCCAGCCGGGACGCACTAACGCCAGTGGTTACCGTGACGCGTTCGGCAATATCGCCGGTGCCTTTGTTGCCATAGAGGTACAGGTTTCCGCCGCCGTCCAGGGCCAGGATTTGCGGCATTCGGTTGTTGGCGCACCAGCCGCCCACGGCGAGGGTCAGGGAGTCCCAGCCTCCCATGCCCACCGTGATGGGCGCCTGGAACCCGCCGGTGGCGATGCCCCGGTGCAGCGTGAGGTTGCCGTTGGTCCACTGGGTCAGGACGTCAAAGGCGCCATCGCGGTCCCAGTCGGTGACGAAGACTTCCTTGGCCCCGCCGAAGCCGGAGCCGATCACGCGGGCCGCAGCATAGGTGCGGGGCCCGGTGGAAGCCCGGTCCAACAGCTGTCCGGCGGAGTCGACGGACACGAGGTCGGCGGGGCCGGTGATTGCCGCGGCGGCGAGATTCAGGGTGGGCGGCATGTGCTTCACGGGAGCGTCGCACAGGCTTGGCGGTGACGGCGGGAAAGCATCGCCCGATGCCGAGCCACCGGGTGAATCGAGGGTGCCTGCCGGCAGCGTGGTGTACCCGAAGAAGTTCACCACACCCCAGATCTGGTAGGTGGAGTTGGTGTAGGAGATGCCAGCGCCCATCACGTTGAAGCGCGGGTCCAGGAGCATGGCGTTGTGGCCAGGCGAACCCTTCCACCATTCCACCAGCTGCGCGGCGTCCCGGTCGGTGCGGATGGCGATGATCTCTCCGGCGCCGTTGGTGGGGTTCATGGCCCGGGGATCGGTCCAGAAATTTGCCCGGTGCTCAATCACCTCACGGGTGGCGATGTTGTTGGACCATTCCTGGGACATCCCGGCCACGGTGGGGTGGTACTTGACCTTGTTGAGGCCGTTGGCCACGCGGTACTCGTTGATCTTGGTGAAGACGGTGAGGATGGCCGCTGAATTGTTGTCCGGGACAAGGGCTTCCGTGGAAACACCGGGGGCGGCCGATTCCGGAGCCGTGAGCCGGGTGGCCGGGGGCGACGCCAACTCCTGGTCCGGCGCCCAGAGCGGCGGGATGGACACGGTCTGGGGAGCGGACTCGGTGGAGGGCGCCGCAGGTGCCGGCGGCACCGCTTCGGTGGTGGGCTGGGCCGCGGGCGTGGCAGGCGCGGGGATGGGTGCCGGCGCAGGCGCGGCATCCGGCAGCGGTGACGCCACCCGGATGTCCGGGTCTACGGCCGGGGTGAGACGCCCGGTGGAAGCCCCGCCCGCCGTGGACGCACCGCCACCCTGCACCAGCGGAGCCGCCAGCGAAATGCTCGCCGCCCCCGCCTGGGTCAGCGGCAATGGCGAGGGAGGTGCGGTGGCTGAAGACGAGACCAGCGCCAGCGCGCAAAGCACGCCGAGAAAAGACGGTGCCACTAATTTATTCACAACATCCCCAGCTCTGTTACGCCATCCGGGAGACCATTCCGGCGGCTTTCATTCGCAACATTAGCCCCACGAGGCCACAGCAACAACGGGAAAGTGCAGGTGTGGATAACCGATACGGTAATTTGGGACGGTGCTGATCTCTGACCGCGACATTCGTGCCGAAATTGATTCCCAGCGGATCGTGCTGGAACCGTTCGATCCCGCGATGGTCCAGCCGTCGTCCGTGGATGTCCGGATCGACAAATTCTTCCGGTTGTTCGACAACCACAAGTACGCACACATCGATCCCGCGCAGGAGCAGCCGGAGCTGACCCGGCTGGTTGAAGTGGAGCAGGACGAAGCGTTCATCCTGCACCCGGGGGAGTTTGTCCTGGGCTCCACTTATGAAACCGTCACCCTGCCCGATGACATCGCGGCCCGCCTGGAAGGAAAGTCGTCCCTGGGACGGCTGGGCCTGCTGACGCACTCAACCGCGGGCTTCATCGACCCCGGTTTCTCCGGACACGTCACCCTTGAGCTGTCCAACATGGCGACGCTGCCCATCAAGCTGTGGCCGGGCATGAAGATCGGCCAGCTTTGCTTCTTCCGGCTCAGCTCTGCCGCGGAATTCCCGTACGGCCAAGGCGAATACGGCAACCGCTACCAGGGCCAGCGCGGTCCCACCGCCAGCCGCAGCCACCTGAACTTCCACCGCACCAGCATTTAGCAGCACTGGGGGCGCATCACGTCTGCGGAGCTACCGCGGGCCTCCGGATGAACGGCCTGGCCACGGGTTCGACGTATCGTGCGGCCAGCGGGCCCGCCACGGCCATCAGCAGCACGTAGGCGGTTGCCAGCGCCGCGAGCTCATGCGGGACCGCCCCTGACGCAACCGCCAGGCCTGCAATGACGATGGAGAACTCGCCGCGGGCAATGAGGGCGGCGCCGGCACGGAAGCGGCCGGGCCGGGCGATCCCTGCCCGCTTGGCCGCCCAGATGCCGGTCAGCATCTTGGTTGCCGCCGTCGCCACGGCCAGGACCAGGGCCCATCCGAGCACCGGCGGGATGGATGAAGGGTCCGTGTTAAGCCCGAACGCCACGAAGAAGATGGCAGCAAACAGGTCCCGCAGGGGCTCAAGGATCCGGGTGGCGTTGTGGGCGGTGGACCCCGAGATGGCGATCCCCAGCATGAAGGCACCCACTGCTGCCGAAACCTGCATGGCGGACGCCGCGCCCGCCACCAGCAGGGCGGCGCCGAGGACGTTGAGCAGGAAGACCTCGGAGTTTTCGCTGTGCACCGCCTTGGAGACGTGGTGCCCGTGCCGCAGTGCCACCATGAGCACCACGCTGACCACGGCCAGGGCGATCCCCACGGTAGTAAGCCCGCCCAGGAAACCCACCCCGGCAAGCGTGGCGGTGAGGATGGGAAGGTATACGGCCATGGCCAGGTCCTCGAACACCAGGATGGACAGCACGACGGGGGTTTCCCGGTTGCCCAGCCGGCCCAGGTCCGTGATCACCTTGGCGGCGATGCCCGACGAGGAAATGTAGGTCACCCCGCCCATGACCATAGCCCCCACGCCGCCCCATCCCAGGAGGAGCGCGAGGCCAGCGCCGGGCAGGAAGTTCAGGACGAGGTCCAGCACACCCGCCTGCCAGGAGCGCCGCAGCCCGGTGAAAAGCTCGGCCGCTGTATATTCCAAACCAAGCATAAGCAGGAGCAGGATGACGCCAATCTCACCCGAGAGGTGCGCGAATTCGTGCATACCTTCAAGCTTGACGATGCCCCCGGCGCCGAAAGCCAGCCCGCCCAGCAGGTAGAAGGGGATGGGAGACATGCCGATCCGTCCGGCCAGCCTGGCCAGGAGGCCTAGGAAGAACACAACGGCCCCCAGTTCAATGAGGGTCTGGGCCAACGGGTCCATGGAAACTAGCCGCGGCGGAGGATGTCGGCCGCTGAGTCGAGGCCTTCCTGGGTGCCGACTGCCACCAGCAGGTCACCGGCGTGGAGCACGACGTCGGGTCCCGGCGAAGGCAGCACCTCACCTTCCCGCATAATGGCCACGATCGAAACGCCGCACCGCGTGCGGATCGACGCCTTGCCCATGGGCTGGTTCTGGAAAGGGGAGTCCGCCGCAATGGAGAACTGCCGGGTGACGATGCCAGGGACGTCCTTGTGCTCTTCCGCGAGTTTCATGGCCAGGTGCATGCCGCCCAGGAGGTTGCCCAGGGTGGCGGCTTCATCGCTGGTGAGCGGAATCGAGGCCTGGCAGGTATCGGGGTCGTCCCAGGTGGAAACGATGAGTTCCGTCTGGCCTTCCCGTAGCTCCACGACGCCGATGCGGCGTCCGGAGGCGGTCATGAAATCCTTCCGGCGGCCCAGGCCGGGAAGGTTCGTTTCATCCACGTTCATGACTCCAGCCTAGTCGGCCTGGCAACACCGGGCGGCGGCCTGCACCAGCCTGGAACGTGGTTTCAGCTGGCCGGTACCACGGCGATGGGTGCCCGCTCCGGCGCCTTCACCGGCAGCAGCACCAGGAGCCCTGCCAGGAGGACCACCATGATGCCCAGGATGCCCCACCGCTGCGCCTGCCCGGCGGGCACCAGCGGCGTTGCCACCGTGATGCAGAGCGTGAACAGGGCGGGCGCCAGGAAGCTGACGGCGCGGCCCGTCGTGGCGTACAGGCCGAAGAGCTCGCCGGACTCGCCGTGCGGCGCCAGCCGGGCAAGGTAGGCGCGGGACGAGGACTGGGCAGGACCGACAAACAGGCAGAGGAACAGTCCGAAGACCCAGAAGGTGGTGCTGCCGGGCCATTCCATGCCGAAGAAGGAATAGTTGCCGTTTCCCAGGGCCAGGATGGCGCTGCCGGCAACCAGGAGGCCCACCAGGGAACCGGTGATAACGGCCTTGGGGCCCACCTTGTCATCCAGGAACCCGCCAAGGACGGCGCCGATGGCCGCCACCACGTTCCCGAAGATGGCGAAGAAGATGACCTGGGACAGGGCAAAACCGAAGGTGCCGGCCGCGATGATGCCGCCGAAGGTGAAGACTGCCGCGAGGCCGTCCCGGAACACGGCGCTGGCCAGGAGGAAATAGATGGTGTGCGGGCTGGTGGCGTAGATTGCCTTGATCCGCCGGAACAGCAGCCCGTAGCTCGCGATGAATCCCAGCCGCGCGGCCTCGCCGGAGCGGGGCACTTCGGGGACGGCGAACAGGACGGGGAGGGCGAAGACGAAGAACCACAGGGCGGAGAAAACAGCCACCAGCCTGATGTTGAGACTGTCGTCAGTGGAGGCGCCGAACCATTCAAAGGCAGGCTGGACGAACAGCTGCAGGACGATCAGGAGCGCAACGATGCCGCCCAGGTAGCCGGCGCCCCAGCCGAAACCACTGACCTTACCGATGTTCCGCGGTGTGGACACCTGGGCGAGCATGGCGTTGTAGTTGACGCCGGCGAATTCGAAGAAGACGTTGCCCAGTGCAATCAGGGAGACCCCGAGCAGCAGGAATTCCGGGTGCGGGAACACGAAGAAGCACAGGGCCGTGAGGACGGCGACGGCAGCCGAGTTGACTCCCAGCCACAGCTTGCGCCGGCCCCCCGCGTCCGATCGCTGCCCGGTGACCGGTGCCAGCAGCGCGATGGCGAACCCGGCAACCGCCAGCGCTCCGCCCAGCACCGCCGAGGCGCTGTCTTCGCCGCCGAAGGCGTTGGATGTCAGGTAAACCGTGAAGACAAAGGTCGTCATGACGGCGTTGAAGGCCGCGGAGCCCCAGTCCCAGGAAGCCCAGGCCAGGACCTGCCCTTTGGAGGAACCGGTTCCGGCAACAAGATCCGAGGCGGGCTGCATCGCCCCCGGAGCGCTGGCGCTGTTCATAGGATGCATCGTATCCGCCCGTGGCGAACAGCCGGGGGACCACGGGCCCTTCATGCCGGGGATTCGGGCCGGTGCGGTGGGTAACACCGGGGGAGACGCCGGACCGGCCTTGATAAACTGAACCCTCCCGGACCTTACTTTTTGCCGCCTGCTCCAACTTTTGACAATCGAATCCCTGACGTTGCGGAGAATACAGTGATCACAGTCCTTGCCGTGCAGTTTTCGGTGGCTGTCCTCGCGCCCTTCCTCTTCCGGCTCTGGGGCCGCAACGCCTTCTACGCCCTGGCGGCCGTCCCGGCAGTTTCCTTCGGCTGGCTGATGTTCCAGCACAACCCCATCTATTCAGGCCCTGGCGCCATCACCGAGTCCTTCGAATGGATCCCCGGCCTCCATCTGGAGCTTGCCTTCCGGATGGACGCGCTGGCGTGGGTCATGTCCCTCCTGGTGCTCGGCGTCGGCACACTGGTGCTGGTCTACTGTGCCCGGTACTTCAAGCGGACGGACCAAGACCTCGGCGGCTTCGGTGCCCAGTTGCTGGCGTTCGCCGGCGCCATGTTCGGCCTGGTCACGGCGGACGACCTGCTGCTGCTGTTCATTTTCTGGGAACTGACCACCATCCTGTCCTACCTGCTGATCGGCTTTGCCCGGACCCGGCTTGCCGCCCGCCGCTCCGCCCTCCAGGCGCTGATGGTCACCACCGCCGGCGGCCTTGCCATGCTGGTGGGCCTGATCATGCTGGGCACGGCCGCCGGCACCTACCGTATCTCCGGCATCCTGGAGCAAGCCCCCACGCTGGCCGCCGGGACGTCCGGGGCCATGGTAAGCGCCGCCGTCGTCCTCATCCTGGTGGGTGCCATCACCAAGTCGGCGCTGGTCCCGTTCCACTTCTGGCTGCCGGGTGCCATGGCCGCGCCCACCCCGGTCAGCGCCTACCTGCACGCCGCGGCGATGGTCAAAGCCGGCATCTACCTGGTGGCACGGCTCGCGCCAGGTTTCTCGGAGACGGCGTACTGGCTGCCCGTGGTCCTGGGGCTCGGCCTGGCCACCATGCTGGTGGGCGGCTACCGCGCGCTGGGGCAGACCGACATCAAGCTGATCCTTGCCTACGGCACCGTCAGCCAGCTGGGCTTCCTCACGATGGTGGTAGGCCTGGGAACGCCCGACGCCGCACTGGCGGGCCTGGCCATGCTGCTGGCCCACGGCCTGTTCAAAGCCACGCTGTTCCTGGTGGTGGGTATCATCGACCACCAGTCCGGGACCCGCGACGTCCGCAAACTGTCCGGCGTCTTCCGCTCCTCGCGCGCCCTCGGCATCGTGGCCGGCATCGGCGCCGCGTCCATGGCCGGCGTGCCATTGCTGGCAGGGTTCGTAGCCAAGGAATCGGTGCTGGAAGCCTTCGTGCACCACGCCACGGACCCGCATTCCGGTGCGTGGGGCATGGTGGTCCTGGTAGGGGTCGTGGTGGGCTCGATCCTGACCTTCGCCTACAGCGCGCGCTTCATGTGGGGTGCGTTCGCGGCCAAACCCGGGGTGGAACCCACACCGTTCAAGGCCATCAGGCCTTCCTTCCTGGCCGCACCCGCCGTCCTCAGCCTTCTGACCATCGCCTACGGGCTCTGGCCGGTTCCGGTGGACGCCTGGATCCAGCCGTACGCCGCGCTGTTCGCGTCCACAGCGCCCGACGCCGGAACTCCCGCAGCGCAGGCAGGGCACCTTGCGCTGTGGCATGGGTTCACCCCGGCGCTTGGGTTGACGGCCATCACCTTCGTGCTCGGTGCCGCCATGTACTTTGGCCGCACCGCGGTGGCGCGCGCCCAGTCCCTGGTCCCGGCCTGGGTGGACGGCGACCGCGCCTACCAGCTGACCATCGGGGCGCTGGACGACGCTGCCGTCTGGATTACCGGCCGGACCCAGCGCGGTTCACTGTACTTCTACCTCGCAGTGATCCTGAGCGTCGCGTTCGTCCTGCCCCTGGCGGCCATCCTGCTCGGCGGCAACGCCCTCCCGCAGGACGTCTACCTGGTGGACCCGAACTCGCCGCTGCAGCTGGTGGCCGGCATGGGCATCGTCATCGGCGCACTGGCAGCCGTCAAGGCCAACAAACGTTTCCTGGCCGTGCTGATGGTCTCCGTGACCGGCTACGGCATCGCGCTGGTGTTCGCCCTGCAGGGCGCCCCGGACCTGGCCCTGACCCAGATGCTGGTTGAAACCATCATCCTGGTGGCCTTCGTGCTGGCCATGCGCAGGCTGCCCCCCGAACTGCGCGACCGCACCGGCGGAAAATACCGGGTGCTCCGCGTCATCATCGGTGCCGGCTTCGGCGTCACCATGGTGTTTGCGGCCATTTTCGCCATGGGTGCCCGGACGGCCATCCCGGTGTCACTGCAGTTCCCCCAGCTCGCCTACGAGGGCGGCGGCGGCCTGAACGTGGTCAACGTGACCCTGGTGGACATCCGCGCCTGGGACACGTTCGGCGAGATCAGCGTCCTGGCGCTGGCGGCCACCGGCGTGGCCAGCCTGATCTTCGTGCGGGGACGCGGCGACCGCCTGCAGTCGTCCGCCAGCGTCGCGGCCGGTACCGTGGGCCGGCACCCAGGCGTCGACCCCGGCTCCCGTGACGCTGCGGCGCTGGCCATCAGCCGGAAGTTCGCGGCCTCCACCCGGGACGCCTGGATCGTGGCCGGCCGGACCCTGGCCCCGGAGCGCCGTTCCATCATCTTTGAGGTGGTCACGCGGCTGATCTTCCACTCGATGATCATCTTCTCGCTCTACCTGCTGCTGGCAGGGCACAACCTGCCCGGCGGCGGATTCGCCGGTGGCCTCACTGCCGGCCTGGCGCTGACCATCCGCTACCTGGCGGGCGGCCGCTTCGAGCTCCAGGAGGCCGCTCCGTTGAGTCCGGGCGCCCTCCTGGGCATCGGCCTGGCCCTCGCCGCCGCATCCGGCATGGCACCCCTGCTGCTGGGCGGGCAGGTGTTCCAGTCCGCCATCATCCAGGTATGGCTGCCCGTGTTCGGGGACATCAAGTTCGTCACCTCCACCATCTTCGATATCGGCGTGTACATCGTGGTGGTGGGCCTGGTGCTTGACGTGCTGCGCAGCCTCGGTGCCGAGATCGATGAACACCTCGAGGACCAGCCCGCAGCCGGCGGACAGGAGCCGGAACCGGACCAGGAAGCTGGCCAGGAGCATGGCGTTGCCGTGGAGGGGCCGGGTGCCGGGGAGCTGGAACAGGAACCGGACGGGATTCCTGCCGAGACCACCGCGAAGGGCTGCGCATGAGCGTCAACCTGACCCTGCTGATTGTCATGGGAGCCCTGTACGCCTGCGGCATCTACCTGATCCTGGAACGCAGCCTCACGCGGGTGCTGCTGGGGCTGATGCTGCTGGCCAATGCCACCAACCTGCTGATCCTGGCCACCGGGGGATACGCGGGACTGGCACCACTCTTCAGCAAGGACACGGCCGCCCAGGAATACAACGATCCGCTGCCGCAGGCCCTGATCCTGACATCGATCGTGATTTCCTTCGCGGTCACCGCCTTCATGCTCGGCATCATTTACCGCACCTGGGTGCTGGCCCGGCAGGACGACATCCAGGACGACGCCGAGGACCTCCGGGTGGCCGAGACTCCCAGCTTCGATGCCGAGGATGACGCCGAAGTCCCCGCGGAAACATCAGAGTTCCCACTCACCATGCTCGGTTCCGACGGCCGGAACGTCTCGGATTACGGTGCTTCCGGCCGGGACACGGACCAGGACACGGACCGGGTGGCCACGCTTGTGGCCGGCGGCCGGGAAATGCCCGCCGAACATGCTGCCGCGGAGGAAAAACCCGGCTCCCTCAACGTTGACCCCAGCCCGGAAGGAGGCGGAAAGTGAACATCGCAAGCTTTGCCCCGCTCGCCGTCGTGCTTCCCATCCTGGGCGCCGCCCTGACCTTCCTGCTGATCCGGCACTCCCGGGCCCAGCGCGCGGTGAGCATCGGCCTGCTGTCACTGACGCTTGCGCTCGAATGCCTCCTGCTGGCGTCCGCATGGAACGGCGGCACCGCAGCGGTGACCATCGGTGGGTGGATTCCCCCGTTTGGCATTGTCATGGTGGTGGACCAGTTCTCGTCCCTGATGCTGGTGGTGTCCTCCGCCGTCAGCCTTGCGGTGCTGGTGTACGCCACCGGCCAGGGCATGGCCGACGGCGACCACGACGCGCCGGTGTCGATCTTCCACCCCACCTACCTGATCCTGGTGGCCGGGGTGTCCAACGCATTCCTGTCCGGGGACCTCTTCAACCTCTATGTAGGTTTCGAGATCCTGCTGACGGCAAGCTACGTGCTGATGACCCTGGGCGGCACCGGGCCGCGGATCCGGGCCGGCGTCACCTACGTGGTGGTGTCCGTCGTGTCCTCTGTGCTGTTCCTGATTGCCATCGCCATGGTCTACGGGGCCACCGGGACCGTGAACATGGCGGACCTGGCCCTCAAGCTGGGCGAACTGGACCAGGGCACCAAAACGCTGCTGCACGTGATGCTCCTGGTGGCCTTCGGCATCAAGGCCGCCGTCTTTCCCCTGTCCTTCTGGCTTCCCGACTCCTACCCAACCGCTCCGGCGCCGGTCACTGCCGTGTTCGCAGGCCTGCTGACCAAGGTGGGGGTCTATGCGATGGTCCGCACCGAGACCCTGCTTTTCCCCGGTGATACGTTGAACACGCCGTTGATGGTGGTGGCGCTGCTGACCATGCTGGTGGGCATCCTTGGCGCCCTGGCCCAAAGCGACATCAAGCGCCTCCTCTCGTTCACCCTGGTCAGCCACATCGGCTACATGGTGTTCGGGCTGGCCATGTCCTCGGCTGTTGGGCTGGCGGCGGCGGTCTTCTACGTGGCGCACCACATCACCATCCAGACCAGCCTCTTCCTGGTGACGGGCCTGATCGAGCGGCGCGGCGGCAGTTCGTCCGTTGACCGGCTGGGTGGACTGGCCAAGCTCTCACCCATGCTGGCGCTGCTGTTCTTCATCCCCGGAATGAACCTGGCCGGCATCCCGCCGTTCTCCGGGTTCCTGGGCAAGGTTGGCCTGCTGCAGGCCGGCGTTGAGCTGGGCACGCCGCTGGCCTACGCGTTGGTGATCGGCGGCGTGGTGACCAGCCTTCTGACGCTGCTGGCCATCGCCAGGGTGTGGAACCGTGCGTTCTGGCGGAAGCCGGAGGACGCCGAGCACCCGGCCCCTGTGCTCCTTGCGCCTCCCGCTGCGAGGGTTTCCGGTCCGGGAGCCAAACTGAACAACACCGTGACGCTCCTGCCGCGCACCATGGTGGGTTCCACGGCCGGCCTGGTGGTGCTCGGTGTTGCCCTGACCGTCTTTGCCGGACCATTGTTCTCCCTTTCGGACCGGGCCGCACGGGACATGCTTGACCGCACGCCGTACATTCAGGCGGTGCTGGGTGACGGTACCGCCGTTCCCGGAGCCACCGCAGCGGGAGGAGGACGATGAGCCGCAAACGCATTTCGCTGCGCCAGGAGCTGCCGCTCCTGGTCTGGCTGGTGATTGTGTGGGGCGCCCTGTGGCAGGATTTCAGCCCGGGCAACCTGCTCTTCGGGGCCCTGCTGGCCGTTGGCGTGGCCCGGCTCTTCTACCTCCCGCCGGTGGAGCTCAGTGGCCGGTTCAATATCCTTTACGCCGTGCCTTTTGCGCTGGCCTTCGTGGGCAAGGTGGTGGTGGCCAGTGCGCAGGTCCTGTACCTGGCAGCGGTCCGCGGCCCCAAGGTGACCAACGCCGTGGTCGCGGTGAGACTGCGCAGCCACCAGGACCTGATCGTCACCGCCACAGGTCACGTGATTTCCCTGATCCCGGGTTCCCTGGTGGTTGAGGTGGACCGTTCCACGTCCACCCTGTACCTGCACGCACTCAACATCACCTCCGAAAAGGACGTGGAGGGCCTGCGGAACGAGGTCCGTTCCATTGAAGCGGGCTTGATCCGCATCATGGGCACCATGGATGAACTGGACGAGGTCCGTATGGAGGCCAGCGCATGATGCACGTTGTCCTGGCTGTCACAGCCGTCATTTTCTCGCTGGCGGCCGCCGGTGCCATCATCCGGATCGCCCGCGGTCCCTCGCTGCTGGACCGGGTGCTGGCCGCTGATGTGCTGCTCGCCATCCTGGCCGGGGCGCTGTGCATCGACATGGCAGTGAACCGGCACCTGAACAACCTGATGCTGGTGGTTGCGATCTCCATCATCGGCTTCATTGGGTCCGTGACCGTGGCCAGGTTCGTGGCCGATAGGAGGGTCAAACCGAATGAATCCTGACTTCTCCGGGCCCGATGCCTGGATCGACCTCGCCTCCGCCGTGTTCATGGTGGTGGGCGCCCTCATGTCCCTGGGCGCCGCGATAGGCCTGCTGCGGTTCCCGGACCTCCTGAGCCGCATGCACGCTGCCACGAAGCCCCAGGTCCTGGGACTGTTCCTGCTGCTGGCGGCCATCGGGCTGCAGATGCGGACGTGGTGGGTGTGGCCGGTCCTGGCGGTGGCGTGGATCTTCCAGCTGCTCACGGTGCCCGTGTCCGCCCACATGGTGGGCCGCGCGGGCTACCGCACCAAGCACCTGCACCGGGAACTGCTCACCGCCGATGAACTGGAGGCAGTGGTGCAAAAAGCCGCCGCCGAGACTGCCCGGAAGGATAGTCCCGACGACGGCCGGTAACGCTGAGGGCAGGACGCTAGACGATGTCCTGGGTCTTCGCGAAGCGGGTGATGGCGCGCTGGGTGCCGCGGTTGGCCAGGACCTGGATGATGGAACTGACCGACGCCGAGATCAGCGCAAAGGTCAGCGCCGAACGCAGGCTGGTGGGTACGTCCTCGTGTTTGCCGGTGGGCGGCTTCTGTCCGGTGGTCTTTTCCCAGATGGCATTGACCAGCTTGGTGCCGGCGAAGCCTGCGCCGAGGCTCACGGCCGTCCCGAGCAGTTTGATGAGAAGGTTCATTCCAGGTACTCCTTGCGGGCGGAAAACGGACTGCTCCCAGCCTAGCCGTCCATCCGGCGGGAATTGGGATCGACCGGATTACACGCGGGGCATTGGCGGCCGCCGGGGTGTTCCGCTGGATTGGCGTGGGATGAGGGTTGGCATCGATCGGCGGATGAGGGGCTCCGGGCCTGGGTTGACGATGAGGTCGATGGCGGTGGCTGCGATCTGGTCCAGGGGTACGCGGACTGAGCTAAGTGGGGTGGGCAGGCGCGCGGAGAGGGGCGTGTCGTTATATCCGACCAAGGCCAGATCGTCGGGGATGCTTATTCCGCTGCGGTGGGCCGCGGCCATCACACCCATGGCGATGTTGTCGTTGGCGGCGAAGATCGCTGTAGGGCGGGTTTGTGGCGTTCCTCCCAAGAGTTTCTCACCCGCCGTGTAGCCGTTTTCGATGCCGTAACCCGCAGCGATCAGCCAGTCTTCCCGGGACCGGATGCCAGCTTCATTGAAGGCTTTGCGGGCTCCTGCCAGACGCGCCGTTCCCGTCGAGGTAAAGGCAGGGCCCGTGACGACGGCGATATCTCGGTGTCCGAGGTCGATGAGGTGGCGCACGGCGAGATAGCCGCCGACCTCATCGTCGCCAAGCGCAGAGGGGCTGACGCCGTCGGTGCGGAGTACCAGGGCATGCGCTACGCGGCGCTCACGCAGCAGCCGCGGCAGTTCGTCATCGAGGCGGGCAGTCGCAAGGATAAGGCCGTCTACGTTCCTGTCCAAGAGGGTCTCCGCCGCGCGGCGTTCATCGTCAGGATCGTCCCCGCTGGTGGCGACCATAGCAAAGTAGCCCCGGGATGAGGCGGCTTTTTCGAGCTCTTCAAACATCAAAGCCATGACCGTGTCGCTGAGCCTGGGAACGAGGACGCCCAAGGTCCTTGTCTCGCCGCGGCGAAGGCTGGAGGCGAAAGAATTCCTGCGGTACCCGAGTTCTTCGGCGATTTTCCTGACATGGGCTGCAGCTGCGGATCTGGACGTGGTGCGTTCATCCAGGGCGCGACTGGCCGTGGAGACGCTCACGCCGCTGGCAGCCGCGACGTCCTTCAGGGTGATGATTTCGCCGGGGACGGCCCGTTCCATCGCGGTTCTCCTCTTCAGCAAGGGTGTAACAGCCACTCTAATTCCTCCTTCTTGCAAACGTTCCCTTGACAGTGACCTGTGACACGTGCAAACTTGAAAACGTTCCCGCAAACGATTTCATTCTAGCGGGACTACCGACCATCAAAGAAGACAAGAAGGTAGCTGCAATGGCACTCGATCTCCGCGGACTCAGCCCCGCACCCGTCACCCCGTTCACCGAAGATGGCGCTGTCGACTTCGATGCGATCCAGCGCCTGGGTTCCTGGCTCGGATCGATTGACGGCGTGAAGAGCCTCGTCGTCCTGGGCCACGCCGGCGAAGGAACGTTCCTCACCGAAGAGGAGCAGCTGGACGTTATCCGCGCGTTCGTGGCGTCCACCGACGGCCGCGTCCCAGTCGTGGCCGGCATTACCAAGGAGGGCAACAAGACCGCGGCCCTCGAGGCCAAAAAGGCCGTCGAGGCGGGCGCATCCGCTGGCCTGGTCTACCCTTCGCACGGCTGGCTGCGCTTCGGCTACCAGCAGGGCGCCCCGCAGTCGCGCTACAAAGAGATCTATGAAGAGTCCGGCCTGCCGCTGATCCTCTTCCAGTACCCCGACAACACCAAGGCGACTTACGACCTCGACACCCAGCTGGAGATCGCCGGCCAGGAAGGCGTCTTCGCCACGAAGAACGGCGTCCGGAACATGCGCCGCTGGTACACCGAAATCCCCGCCCTGCGCGCCGCGTACCCCGAACTGCAGATCCTGTCCTGCCATGACGAGTACCTGCTGCCGACAATGTTCGATGTCGATGGCCTGCTCGTCGGCTACGGCAACATCGCCCCCGAATTGCTCGTCGGACTCATCGAGGCCGGCAAGGCGCAGGACTACAAGCGTGCCCACGCCATTCATGAGCGGTTGCTGCCGGTGACCAAGAATGTCTACCACCGCGGCTCCCACATGGAGGGCACCGTCGCCTTGAAGTGGGGCTTGGTGAACCGCGGCATCCTGGACCACGCCACGGTCCGCACCCCGCTCCTGCCCCTGCCCGAGGGCGCCGAGACCGAAATCGCGGAAGCCTTCGCCGCCGCCAACATCGGCAAAGTCACCGCCGCTGTCTGATCCACGGATCCCAAGGATGGCGGGAGCAACTCCCGCCATCCTCCCCTAGGCTTTAGCCATCTCCACTCTTGGTCAATGAGGACCCCAGCATCACCGCTGGAGAAGGAGGACTCGCAATGCGCGAGCCGAACACCACCACCACCACCATGGCGGGCGGCCCCAACGCCGCCAGGATCAATGCAGAGCTCGTAGCCCGCCTCGAGAGGCTCCCGCTCACCCGGCGCCTGACCCTGATCCGCGTGGTCATCGGGTCAGCCACGTTCTTCGACGCGTACACCGTCCTGGCCATCGCCTTCGCGATGCCCCAGCTGTCCACCGAATGGCACCTGAACGCCGGGGAAATCGGAATGATCCTCTCCGCCGGCTACGTCGGGCAAATCTTCGGATCACTCTTCTTCGGCCAACTCGCCGAACGCATCGGACGCCTTCCAGTCCTGCTCATCACCATCCTGCTTTTCGTCTCCATGGACGTCGCCTGCCTTTTCGCATGGGGTGCCACGTCAATGATCATCTTCCGGTTCCTCCAAGGCATCGGCACCGGCGGCGAAGTGCCGGTCGCCAGCGCCTACATCAACGAATTCGTCGGCGCCAAAAAGCGCGGCCGCTTCTTCCTCCTCTACGAGGTCATCTTCCCCGTCGGCCTCATGTTCGCCGGCATCGCCGGGTACTTCCTCGTCCCGGTCGTTGGCTGGAAGGCCATGTTCATCGTCGGCATCATCCCCGCCCTCCTCACCATCCCCATGCGCTGGCTCATGCCCGAATCCCCGCGCTGGCTTGCCTCCAGGGGCCACATCCACAAGGCCGAGACAGTCGTCGCCATGCTGGAAAAGGAAGCGCGAAAAGCCGGACACACCCTCTCCGATCCTGTCGTCCGCCCCGTGGATCCGAAGGCAACGGCCCGCACCAGCTGGCGAGAACTGTTTTCCGGGATCTACAAGAAGCGCACCTTCATGATCTGGATGCTCTGGATCTGCGTCTACATGGTCAACAACGGCCTTATCACCTGGCTCCCCACGCTTTACAAGCAGACCTTCAACCTTCCGCTGCAAACCAGCCTCGCCTACGGCTGGGTCACGTCGGCAGTAGGCGTCGTCGCGTCGATCGTCTGCGCACTGCTCATCGACCGCGTCGGCCGCAAACGCTGGTACTCGTGGGCATTCCTCGCCGCCACGGTGCCGCTCGTCGTCCTCACCGCCCTCGGCGCCGTCTCCGCCACCCAAGTGGTGGTGTTCGCCAGCATCGCCTACGCCATCCTCCAAACCATCTCCTTCTCCCTGTACCTCTACTCCGCCGAGCTCTACCCCACCCGGCTGCGCGCCATCGGAACCGGTTTCGGCAGCGCCTGGCTCCGCGCCGGCTCAGCGATCGGGCCCATCCTTGTGGGCTACATCGTCGACAACTACGGCATCAGCTTCGTCTTCACCGTCTTCGCAGCAGTCGCCCTCATCGGCGGCCTGATCACTATCTTCTTCGCCATCGAAACCAAAGGCCGGGTCCTCGAAGAGCTCTCGCCCTAAACGACAAACCGCCTCCACGGCAGCGGCTGGAACCTCCTTGGGTCCGTGCCGCTGCCATTGGCAGTTAAGGTTGCCTTCCGGCCGGCGCGCGGCGCATTCCAGACCGGACCCGGTCATATCCGGCGGATTGGCGCACGGGGCCCCGCAATCCAGCCCTGCCAGGTGTAAACTTGACCTCGCCCAACCGGGCACACCAACAAGCGTTACCCACACCAAAAGCAACACTAAAAACGACAGGGGAGCGCCGCCGTCGGGCAACCTGGCACCAGCCGGGCACCGCAGGTGGGCGCTGAGAGTGCGGACAGCCGCAGACCCTCGAACCTGATCCGGTTAGTACCGGCGCAAGGGAGTCGAGTTCTCAAAGTGTCGCGGTTCCACGGCCACAGGCCGCCGGCCGGGTCCACTTTCCCCTCCTGTTTCCCAGGAGGATCACATGAGCACTGCAGCAATCAAGAAGACCACCAGCAAGTCCTGGCGCGTCGTGGACATCGTCGTCGCCGCCCTGGTGGCCATCGCCGGCGGCGTCATCTTCTGGGCCTGGGACCAGGGCGCCGCCGCCCTGTCCGCTCCCATGAACGCCGCCTACCCACCCCTCACCGGGCTGCTCGCCGGCGGATGGATGATTCCAGGCGTGCTCGGGATGCTCATCATCCGCAAGCCCGGGGCTGCCCTGTTCTGCGAAACCGTGGCCGCCACCGGAGAGCTGCTCATGGGCTCCCAGTACGGCGCTTCGGTCCTCTTCTCCGGTTTCATCCAGGGCCTGGGCGCGGAAATCATCTTCGCAATCTTCGTGTACCGGAAATTCAACCTGCCCGTGTCCCTGCTGGCAGGCGCTGCGGCCGGATTCTTCTGCGGCCTGAACGATTCGTTTGCACCGTGGGGCTGGAACATCGCCTACTCCGGCGCGGACAAGCTGGCCTACATTGTCCTCACCACCATTTCCGGAGCCATCCTGGCCGGCGCGCTGGCCTGGCTCGCCACCCGCGGCCTGGCCCGCACCGGCGTCCTGAGCTCCTTCGCGTCCCGCAAGGCCGCCACGGAGCCCGTCTTCTCCTGATGGCACCCTCCCAGGACTCCGGCGCGGTCCGCCCCGCCGCCGTCACCGCCCGCGGCTGGGGCTGGCGGCACGCCGGCCGGGCCAAACCCGCCGTCCACGGCCTCGACCTGGACATCGCCCCCGGGGAGCGGGTGCTGCTGCTCGGCCCCTCCGGCGCCGGGAAGTCCACGCTGCTGCACGCGCTGGCCGGCGTCCTGGGAGACATCAACGACGACGGCGAGGCAGGCGACGCCGACGAGTCCGGTTCGCTCCTGGTGGACGGCGCCGCGCCCCGCTCCCAGCGCGGCCGCGCCGGCCTGATGCAGCAGGACCCCGAGACGCAGGTGGTCCTCTCCCGGGTGGGGGACGACGCCGCCTTCGGCGCCGAAAACCTCGCGGTGCCCCGCGACGCGATCTGGCCCCGCGTGCAGGCAGCGCTGGCCGACGTCGGACTCTCCCACCTCCCGCTTGACCACCCGACGTCGGCCCTGTCCGGCGGCCAAAAGCAGCGCCTGGCGCTCGCTGGCATCTTGGCGATGCGCCCCGGCCTGATCCTGCTGGACGAACCCACCGCCAACCTGGACCCGGACGGCGTGCTCGAAGTCCGGGACGCCGTGGCCCGCTCCCTGGACAAAACCGGCGCCACCCTGGTGGTCGTGGAGCACCGCGTGTCCGTGTGGAAGGACCTGGTGGACCGGATCGTGGTCCTGCAGCCCGGCTCCGCCAGCGAGCCCGCCGTGCTCCTGGACGGCCCGCCGGACCACGTGCTCAACGAGGCGCGGACCATGCTGGCCGCTGCCGGCGTGTGGGTCCCCGGGTACGTCCCGGCCACCCGTTCGCGCGCCGCCGTCCCGGCCCACGGAACGGGCACCCTCCTGCTGGCCGCTGAGCAGCTGGCCGTGTCCCGGGAGCGTCCGCGCCGCCAGGGTTTTCGGAAGACACCGCCGGTGCCGGTCCAGGAGGGCGTGGCCGCCCAGGTCCGCGCCGGGCAGGCCCTGGCCATCACCGGTCCCAACGGCGCCGGCAAGTCGACGTTCGCCCTGACCCTGGCCGGCCTGCTGGAGCCCGTGGCAGGGACGGTGTCCGCCACGCTGGACCTCAGCCGGGGCGCCGGCATCGACCCCTACAAATGGAAGGCCGAGCAACTGATTTCACGGGTGGGCACGGTCTTCCAGGAACCGGAACACCAGTTCGTCACCGGGAAGGTGCTGGACGAACTGCAGTTCGGCCCGAAGCACCTGGGGCACGGCGAAGACAGGGTGGACGAACTGCTGGAGCGCCTGCGGCTCACCCAGCTGGTGGACGCCAACCCCTATACGCTCTCCGGCGGGGAAAAGCGCCGCCTCTCGGTGGCCACCGTCCTTGCCGCCAGCCCCCAGGTGCTGATCCTGGACGAGCCCACTTTTGGGCAGGATGCCAATACCTGGGCCGAACTCGCATCCTTCCTGTCCGAGCTCCTGGATGCCGGCACGGCGGTGGTTTCCGTGACCCACGACGCCGAGTTCACCGGCGCCCTGGGCGGAACGGAACTGCGGATGGCCGCCACGGAAGCGGTGGCACCATGAGGCAGGAACTCACCTTGGGCGGCAACCGCGCCCTCCTGGCCCGCGCCAATCCACTCAGCAAGTTCGCGGCGGTCCTGCTCATCACGGCGGTCCTGGCGCTGTCCATCGACTGGGTGTCCGCCTCAGTGGCCCTGGTCTTCGAACTGATGCTGTTTCCCCTGGCCGGGCTCACCGTGTCCCTGCTGTGGCAGCGCGGATGGCCGTTGATCCTCGCCGCAGCCATCGGCGGCTGGAGTACCGCCATCCTGGCGCCGGACAGCGGAAGGATCCTGCTCGACGTCGGCATCTGGAGCATGAGCGAGGGTTCCCTCCAGCTGGGCATCGGCTTCCTCCTGCGCGGCTTTGCGATCGCCCTCCCGGCAGTGCTCCTGATGAGCTGCACCGACCCCACTGATCTCGCCGATGCACTGGCGCAGAAGGCCCGGCTGCCCCACCGGTTCGTCCTGGGTACCCTCGCCGCGATGCGCCTGGTGGGGCTCATGGCAGAGGAGTGGCAGACCATCGGGATGGCGCGCCGTGCCCGGGGGGTAGGCGCCCGCGGCAGCCTCGGCCAGCGGGTGAAGGCGACGCTGGGCCAGAGCTTCGGACTGCTGGTGCAGGCCATCCGGCGTGCGTCGAGGCTCGCCGTGACCATGGAGGCGCGGGGATTCGGCGGCGGCCGGCGGACGTGGGCCAGGGAATCCACCTTCAGCCCCTTGGACTCCTGGGTGGTCGCCGGCGGTGTGTTGGTGGCAGGACTTGCGCTGGCAGCGGCTGTCTCTGCAGGCACGTGGAACATGGTGTGGCTCGGCAGCTAGGTCCCGTAAAAGCTACGCTTACTTCCCTATCGCACCGAATGGGTATCGCGTGTGATGCATCCCCTGCTGGCCCTCCAGGTCGGGCTGCATAACTCATTTATGATATATTCGCGGTATGACCCAGGAAACCGCTGAACACGTTGCCGCCATGCTGAGGGACGCCCGGAGCGAGAAGGGGTGGACCCAGGGCCAACTGGCCGCCGAGCTAGGCACCAGCCAGAGCGCCGTTGCCCGGATGGAGCAGGGCAAGCAGAACCTGAGCCTGAAAATGATCCAGCGGCTGGAAAACATCTTTGACCGCAGCATCGTGAACGTGGGCAAGCCGAAGATGACGCACCTGCGGGTGGAAGGCGGGCGCACCCTGTCCGGCGCCGTGGACGTCAACAGCAGCAAGAACGCCGGCGTGGCCCTGCTGTGCGCCAGCCTGATCAACCGCGGCACCACCGTGCTCCGCCGGCTGGCCCGGATCGAGGAAGTCAACCGCATCGTCGAGGTGCTGACCAGCATCGGCGTGGAGTGCACCTGGCTTAACGACACGGACCTCCGCCTGCGCCGGCCCGCCGTCCTGGACCTGGATGCCATGGACGTGGACGCTGCCCGCCGCACCCGCAGCGTCATCATGCTGCTCGGCCCCATGCTGGACGAGTCGCGGGAGTACCGCCTGCCGTATGCCGGCGGCTGCGATCTGGGCACCCGCACCGTGGAGCCCCATATGCAGGCTTTGCGCGAGTTCGGCCTGTCGGTGGAAGCCACGGCGGGTTTCTACACCGTCCAGGCCCCGCCCGCGGATGGGGAGGACCGGTCCTTCGTCCTCACCGAACGGGGGGACACCGTCACCGAGAACGCGATCATGGCCGCGGCCCACCGGTCGGGAACCACTGTGATCCGCAACGCCAGCCCCAACTACATGGTGCAGGACCTGTGCTTCTACCTGCAGATGCTCGGCGTCACCATCGACGGCGTGGGCACCACCACCCTGCGGATTGCCGGCCGGCCGGAAATCGACGCCGAGATCGAGTATTTCCCCTCTGAGGACCCCATTGAGGCCATGAGCCTCATCACGGCAGGCATCGTCACCAACTCCGAGGTCACGGTACGCCGGGTCCCCATCGAGTTCATGGAAATCGAACTGGCCACGCTGGAACAAATGGGCCAGAAACTGGAGGTCTCGGGCGAGTACATGGCCCGCAACGGCCGCACCCGCCTGGTGGACGTCACCACCAAACCCTCCGAGCTCCGCGCGCCCGAGGACAAGATCCATCCCATGCCGTTCCCCGGGCTGAACATCGACAACCTGCCGTTCTTTGCCGTGATCGCTGCGAACGCCCACGGCCAGACCATGATCCACGACTGGGTGTACGAAAACCGTGCCATCTACCTGACGGAGCTGAACCGGCTCGGCGCGCAAGTGCAGCTCCTGGACCCGCACCGGATCTACGTCAACGGGCCCACCAAGTGGCGCGCCGCCGAGGTCGGCTGCCCGCCGGCACTCCGTCCGGCCGCCTGCCTGCTGCTGGCGATGCTGGCCGCGCGGGGCGTGTCCGAGCTGCGGAACATCTACGTCATCGAGCGGGGTTACGAGGATTTGGCGGAGCGACTGAACACCATCGGCGCCAAGGTGGAGTACTTCCAGGACTAGGCATTCATCCTTCGTCATGAAGTGCGGCGCCCCTTTGAATGCCCTGCGGGCGCGGCAGAATGTTCGTATGCGTACATTCGGCGTCGAGGAAGAACTCCTGATTGTTGATCCGGAGTCCGGGGAGCCGCTTGCCCTGGCCGATGCCCTCCTGGCCAGCCACCGCGTGGCAGCAGACGATGCTCCCGTGGAGCTGGACGGCAGGCATGCCGGCAGCCAGGCGGATTACGACGACGAGATGGGCCTGAGTGCCGAGCTCAAGCTTGAGCAGATCGAGACGCAGACCCGGCCGTGCACCGATTACGGAAGCCTGCTGGAGCAGATCCGGGCCGGCCGGACGCTGGCGGACCAGGCAGCCCGAAAGCACGGGGCCCGGGTTGCGGCGCTCGCCACCTCTCCCGTGGCATCGCCCAGCCACACCACGCCGGACCCGCGCTACGCCAGGATGCTGGAACGCTTTGGCCTCACTGCCCAGGAACAGCTGACCTGCGGTTTCCACGTCCACACCTTCATTGAATCGCCGGAAGAAGGCGTGGCGGTCCTGGACCGCATCCGCGACAAGCTGGCGGTGCTCACCGCGCTGAGTGCGAATTCGCCGTTCTGGAATGGCGTCCCCACCGGATTCGAAAGCTACCGGACGCAGGCCTGGAACCGCTGGCCCACCGCGGGCCCGGCAGGCATTTACGGAACGTATCCCGCGTACCGCCGCGTGGTGACACGGTTGCTGGACAGCGGCGTCATGCTTGATGAGGGCATGCTGTATTTCGACGCCCGCCTCTCCCGGAACCATCCCACGGTGGAAGTACGGGTGGCTGACGTATGCCTCCGGGCCGAGGATGCGGCCCTTATCGCCGTGCTGGTCCGCGCCCTGGTGGAATCCGCCGGCCGGGAATGGCGCGACGACGTGGACCCTGCCCCCGTACCCACAGTGCTGCTGCGGATGGCGTCCTGGCAGGCCAGCAGCGCCGGGCTGAGCGGCGAACTCCTGGACTTCGGCAACTTCAGGCCGGCGCCGGCCGCGGATGTGGTCCGTTCCCTGGTGGACTACCTGGCACCCGTCCTGGCGGAACAGGGCGAACTGGCCCTGGCCCGGCAGGGGGTGGAGGACATCATCGCCCGCGGGACAGGGTCGGCTGAGCAGCGCCGCGCGCGTGACAAGGCCCTGGCGGGGCAGTCGCCCGAGGACATGGGGTTCGGCGCCGTGGTGCGGCAGGCCGTCCACCTGACGATGCGCGACGCGCTGGACCTGTCAGACGTGGCGGACGCGCCCGAGCTGCTGCGCGTGCGCCAGGCCTGACCCGCCGCTTGGTTTGCCCGTCCGCGGCATGCATATTCCTTTTCGACGCGCATGCTCCTTTGCGCGCGCCACATTCGTGCGCGCCAGGGAATCTGCGCGTCGAAAACGCGGAGGCGCGTCGAAAACTAGATCTGCTTCAGCGCCTGCTCGAGGTCGCGGAGGAGGTCTTCCGGGTCCTCGAGCCCCACGGAGAGCCGGACCACGCCGTCGCTCAGGCCGATCGCGGCCCGCCCCTCGGGGCCCATGGCGCGGTGGGTGGTGGTGGCCGGGTGCGTGATCAAGGACTTGGCATCGCCCAGGTTGTTGGATATGTCGATGATCCGCAGCCCGTCCAGGAGGGCGAAGGCTGCTTCCTTGCCCGAACGGCCGCCGGTCGGGGCCAGTTCGAACGTCAGGACCGTTCCGCCGGCACTCATCTGCTTCGCGGCCAGCCCGTACTGCGGGTGCGACTTCAGGAGCGGATACTTCACCCAGCCCACCGCCGGCTGTTCCTCCAGCCATTCGGCCAGCCGCAGCGCGGTGGCGGACGAGTGGTTGACGCGCAGGCCCATGGTTTCCAGGCCCTTGGTCAGGACCCAGGCGTTGAATGCGGACAGTGCAGGGCCCGTATGGCGCATCAGCTGCTTGACGGGTCCGTCGATGAACTCCTTGGTGCCGAGGATGGCGCCGCCCATCACCCGGCCCTGCCCGTCGATGTGCTTGGTACCCGAGTAGACGATCACGTCGGCGCCGAGGTCCCCGCAGCGTTGCAGCAGGGGAGTGGCAAAGACGTTGTCAGCCACCACGGTGGCACCGGCCGCATGCGCCAGCTCACTGACGGCGGCGATGTCGACGATTTCCTGCATCGGGTTGGACGGGGACTCGAAGAAGACGGCGGTGGTGGGCTTGGACAGGGCTTCGCGCCACTGGTCAAGGTCCGGACCGTCCACGAAGACCGTTTCCACGCCCCACCGTGGCAGGATCTCGTTCAGGATCACAAAGCAAGAACCGAACAGCGAACGGGCAGCCACCACGCGGTCGCCCGCAGCCAGCAGGGCGCCCAGCGCGGTGAACACGGCAGACATGCCCGACGCCGTCGCGAAGCAGGCTTCGGTGCCTTCCAGCAGTCGAAGCCGTTCCTGGAAGGTGGCCACGGACGGGTTGCCGTAGCGGGAGTAGACAAAGCGCTCGTCCTCGCCGGTGAAGGCGCGTTCGGCTGCCGCAGCGGATTCGTAGACGAACCCGGAGTTCAGGAAGATGGCCTCGGACGTTTCCTGGAAGTTGGAGCGGTCCAGGCCTCCGCGGACTGCCTGCGTATCGGGGTTCCAGCCGGGGGCGTCTGGGTTGAAGGTCACTTAGTTCTTTCCGAGGTTGGTGGGGAAGCCGCGGTTCTTCCAGCCGTTGACGGTGCGTTCGCCGTAGCGGTCCGGCTCGCCTTCGAAGCCCTCCAGCACGCTGTACGCGGTGAAGCCGGCCTGGGTGGCGGCAGTCGCGGCCGCGATGGACCGCTGCCCGGAGCGGCACAGGAAGAGCAGTTCCGCCTGGGAATCCTCCGGCGCCTGCGCCTGGAGGTCCTTGACGAAGTCGGGATTGGGGATGCCGCCGGGGAAGGTCCACTGGATGAACAGGGGATCGTTGTCAGTGGCCTTGGTGTCCGGGATGCCGATGTGGGCCCATTCGCCCTCGGTGCGGACGTCAACCAGGATGGCGCCCTGCTCCAGCTTGGCCCATGCTTCCTGCGGCGTCAGGTCTCCTGCGTAGCTCATGCGTGGCCCTCGCCGTCGAAATCGCCCTCCAGGCCGGCGTCGAGCTGGTCCACTGCGGTGGCGACGGCGGCATCGGCCGTGGCGATCGCGGACGGCAGGACGATTGCCTGCGCCACGATGACGCTGGTGCCGTTGAAAGTAGCTGCCGGGCTGCCGTGCAGTACGTAGCCGTCGGCGAGTGCGGCGGAGATCCGCTCGCAGAATTCACGAGTGTCCGCGCCGGTAATCAGGCGGTAGGACAGTTTTTCGTCAGGGGCGGGCGCGTCGGACACGACGGATCTCCTTCTTTCACGCTTGCAGCTCGAATCGGTCGATATGCCGAGTATTCACCTGAGGCACCCCGCCGCGAAAGGGAGGGTTGCCGACCGGCAAGTCAGGGCTTGGCGCCGGTACTCATTACTCCCCAAAAACGTAACACTTGCCGCGCCAAGCCGCATTGCCGCCGTCGTCATGTTCCGTCATTGAGCTGCCCGCCACGCGGGGCAGGGGCGGCTGTGGACCGATAAAGTTCTACCGGGGGCGCCGCCCCGTATCCAGAGCAATGAGTACCGGGGGTCCTTGTCAGCATGCGGGCACACGTATCGCACCACCATGCCGCCAGCCGGTGGAACCGTCCGCGTTCCGCCGCGTCCTTCCTGGCCGCCGTTTTGATCGCCTTGCTGGCAGTGGTGGCCCCGGCGGCCCCGGCACAGGCGGCTGCACCCACTCCGGACAAGGGCAAACCCTGGCTGGGGGCGGTCCTGGAGTGGGGGGAGGATACCGCCGCGGGCTTCAGTGACCGGCTGGGTGCAAGCCCTGCGCTCTTCGGCCACGACATCACCATTCCGTACCGGGAATCAGAGCGGAACGACATCGAGGGCTTCCTGCAGCAGACGGCAGCCAAGGGTGCCCACGCCATGCTCACGGTCAAGCCGTCGGTGCCGCTGGATCAGCTCGGCACCGCGGAGGCGGAAGCGTTTACAGCGCTGGTGCGAGGCCTGACGTCGGGATTCAAGGGCCAACTGCTCGTCCGGTTCGCCCCCGACATGAATGCCAGCTGGGTGGCCTGGGGCCAGCAGCCGGCCGTGTACCGGCAGGCGTTCCAGGCGGTGTCGGCAGCGTTCAAGAAGGGCGACGGCGGCCGGGCCACCATGGTGTGGGCGCCGTACCTGGGGAAGGACTATCCCTTCGAACGCAACCGGAATGCGCCGCAGCCCGGAAGCGAGGGGTTTTCCCTGCTGGACACGAATGGCGACGGTACCTGGAACGGAAGCGACAGCGCCTATGCCCCGTACTACCCGGGTGACGATGCCGTGGACTGGGTGGGGCTGGCGGCCTACCACGACGACACTGCCGGCGCGGCCGCCGTCAACTCCCTCCCGCACTCCGGTGAACTCGAAGACATGCTGACGGCCTCAGGCAGCGAAAACTTCTACGGCACCTACGCCGAAGGCCGCAAGAAGCCCTTCCTGCTCCAGACCTCGGCGTTCTACAGCCCGGCGTCCGGCGGGGCGCCCGAGGCCGGGATCAAAACCGGGTGGTGGGACCAGGTGGTGGCCACCGCCACGTCGCCCGCGTTCGCCGGAACAGCCGCCGTGGTGTGGGACGAACGCACCAGCACCCGGGACACCGGCGTTGCGAGCATCAGCTGGCTGCTTACCGGCAACCCGGACATCGCCAAGGCCGCCCTGGACCGGTTGAAGGCCTCGCCTATGGTCGCCGGACCTGTCACCGAGGTGGCGGCCTCAGGCACCTATGAGCGCAGCAATACGCTCTCCGGTGCCGCCGCCTGGACTGTGGCTGCTGCCATGGTCATCCTCCTGGTGGCCCTGTGGCAGGTGCCGCGCCGGATCAACGCCGCCACGTCCTGGAGTTACCAGGACCCTTCCGCCAGGGATTCGCGGGTGGACCTGCTGCGGGGAATGGCCATTGTCTTCGTGGTGGTCAACCACCTGGGCATGGCCTCGCTGTTCCAGCTGCTCACCCAGGAGGCGGTGGGCTTCGTGTCAGGCGCCGAGTTGTTTGTCCTGTTCTCCGGCCTGGTGGTGGGCATGGTGTACGGGCCCAAGGCCAAGGAGGATTTCGGCAGGGTGGTGGACCTGACATCCCGCCGGGCCGGGAAGCTTTATGTCACTGCCCTGGCCGTGCTGATCGGCGTCTTCCTGTTGTCGCTGCTGCCTTTCTTCCACACCGAGGCCCTGACCACGTTCGTGGACCAGGGAACCGGCGGCGCCGGACACAGCGGCGCCGGCCGGACCTACGACCTCTATGCGGGCATGTCATCGCTGTTCCAGTTCCCCGTGCCGCCCCAGGTACTCCCGGCCATCCTGCTGCTGCAGTTCGGGCCCTGGCAGTTCAACGTCATGGGCCTGTACGTGGTGCTCCTGCTGGTCAGTCCCCTGATCCTTGCGGCACTAAACCGCGGCAAGGCCATCTGGGTGTTGCTGGCGTCCTTCGCCGTGTATGCGGTAGGCGCGGTGACCAGGTTCAGGCTGCTGCCGTCCCAGTTCGAGGACTCATTCCCGCTGCTGGTATGGCAGGTGCTCTTCGTACTGGGCCTGGTTGTCGGCTACCACCGCCGCGGTATCGTGGCCTGGCTGGCGGCGCACACCTGGGTGGTGGCAGCCTGCACCGCCGCGGCATTCGTCCTGGCCTTCCTGTCCTGGGGCAACCCGTACTTGGCCAACAACTACGACGTCCGCCTGGCGCTCATGCCGGACGCCGCCTACCGGACCATGTATGACGCGCTGTTTGGCCGGACCTACCTGGCGCCCGGCCGCCTGCTCAACGTCCTGGTCCTGGTGGTGGCCGCCTATGCCTTCCTCAGTGCCTACTGGAAACCGGTGCAGCGGGCCCTTGGCTGGTTCCTGATCCCGCTGGGCCGCGCCACGCTCTACGTGTTCATCATGCATGTGGTGCTGATCGCCGTCGTGGCCAACATCCCTGCGCTTCAGCAGCAGAGCATCTTCCTCAACACAGCCGCCTACGCCGTGGTGCTGGGCCTGCTGTGGGTGATGGTCCGGACCAGGTTCCTCTTCCGGATCATTCCCACCTAGGCGGAGCAGTCACACCGGCGGGAGGCATGAAAAATGCTGCGGCACCAAAGTGCCACAGCATGTGATCGTGCGGTTACGGGTGCCCGGCGCCGCGTTGGCAAGGCTTGGGGGTTTATACCAGCCGGGGGTAGCTGCTCATGATGTAGTCCGCCGCGGCAGGCCCCTTCATGCGCAGTCCGTTGTGGCGGGCCGAGACCCGGTGTTTCATGGCAGCCCAGAAGCTGGACTCGGTGCCGGCATGCTGTTCGTTGACGAAGCACCAACTCGTGTACAGCCCATACAGGCGGTCACGGTCCAGGCTCGATTCGGAAGCCTGGTCTGCGTAGGTGGCTTCTTGGAGGAAAAGGTCAAATTGCGAATTGGCCATGGTGGCGTCCCTTCGCTCGGTGCGTGGTGCCGCCGTGAGGCTACAGCGGCGAACCTCAATGCCCTGCACAAAGTGGCAAAGGATTATGTAGCTGCATCCCCTGGAGATCCGGGGGAAACGAAGGTGCTGTCACCACTTGTCTACGATGTAGACTTTACCCGTAGACCAGATATGAGGCAACCGTCCCGCTTTTGCCGGGATGGGGCCGGCAGTGAGGACCTCCACATGACTTCCGCCAATACTTCCGGGCCCGGCTCGCCCAAACCGAGGCTGAGCCGGGAGATCGTGCTGGCCGCGGCATTGGAGCTTGTCGATGCCGAGGGCTTGGACGCGCTGACCATGCGCCGCCTGGGGCAGCAGCTTGGCCGGGACCCCATGAGCCTCTACCGCTACGCCGAGAACCGCGCTGCCCTGCTCGATGGAGTGGCGGAGCTTGTCCTGGACGAGCTTTCCATCCAGCCGGACGACCCCGACTGGATGGCGCAGCTCAGATTTCTCGCCCACGAGCTTCGCCGGCTGGCCCTCGAGCACCCCAACGTTGTGCCGCTGCTGGTCACCCGGCCCCTGTCCACCCCCCTGGGGATGCGGCCGCTGGGCACGCTGCGGCCCCTGGAGCAGATCCTGTCCCTGCTGGTGGCGGCGGGATTCGAACCTGCTGACGCCCTCCACGTCTACCGCGCCTATTACGGCTTCCTGTACGGGCACATCCTGAACGAACTGCAGGAGTACGTGGTGGACCCTGAAGAGAACGAGGTCCTGCTGCGGCTGGGGCTGCACCGGCTGCCCGCGAAGGAGTTCCCCAAGCTGCGTGCACTGGCTCCGGCGCTGGCTGAGTACGACGGCTCTGCGGAGCTCGACCAGGGGCTCGGCATCCTGCTGTCCGGGCTCGAAGCCCAACTGTCCCGCACGGCGGCGGGCCCCGCCGCCTGACGTTCAGGCAGCGTCGGGCTGCCGGTCAGGCAAGCACCTTATTCGAAGGACGCCCGACGGCGGTCCTGCAGACGGGTGTTCCAAATGTCCGGTTTGTTGACGCGGAACCGGCGCCCGGTCAGGGCTTTGGCGTTGAGCCGGACGTAGTGGGCCTTTTCGCCCGGCTGCCACGGCTCCAGGCCGAGTGCATCCACGGCATCCTTCACGCCCTGGTCCTCGATAATTTCGGTTTCGCCGCGCACCACCACGCTCCAGGCCTGTTCCGAGGCGGGGTCGTAGCCGTCGATTTCCAGGGCGGCCGGCCGTTCCATCCGGGCGTCCCACAGTTTTGAACCGGGCGCGGTGCGGAAGACGATGCTGCGCAGGTGGACAGCGTAGTTCACGGGGAAGATCTCGGGATGTTCGTCCACCACGATGGCCAGCCTGCCCACCGTGTCGTTGTCCAGGAGTACCCAGCAGTCGTCGAAGGACAGGTTTTCAATCGGCAGGTTTCGCGAGTCCATGGTCCACACCTTACGGGTGATGCCGGAGCGGGAAAAGGGAATTGTGCCGCTTGTTGCGCCGCTACTGGATGCCGGCGAAAAGTTCACCCAACTCGGCGGTTAGTTCCTTCTGGAGGGACGGCGTCCCGATCTCCTTGCCGTCGATCCGGTTCACGGGGGCAAGCAGGCGGACGCTCGAAATCAGCCAGACCGCGTCAGCGTCCATGAGGTCCCTGGGTTCCAGCGGACCGTAGCCCAGTTCCCAGCCCGCGGCCTTGGCGGCGGCGAACAGTGCACCCTGGGAGGTCCCGGCCAGGATGCCGCTGTCCAGCTGCGGGGTGATGAGCCGCTTCACCGTCGTGCCGTCGTCGGACTTTTCCACATGCGCGAGCAGCACCGTCGAGGTGGGGCCTTCCAGCACGCGGCCATCGGAGGAGAAGAAGATGACGTCGTCGGCACCCTGTTTGTGTGCGTGGCGCAGGGCTGCCATGTTGACGGCGTAGGAAAGCGTCTTGGCGCCGAGGAGCAGCCAGGGTGCCCGGTCGGCCACGTCGCTGTCATAGCCCCGGTCCAGGAGGATGACGTCAATGCCGGTTTCGCGCTGGCGCCGGCCGGCCGCCCCGGCAGGGGTGGCCTGCACCCAGGCTGTGGGGGTGGGCGCGCCTTCCACGCCCCGGGTGACCACCAGCTTGACCACCAGCTCATCGGCGGCCGGGTCTGCGGGCGGGTTTTCCATCCGGTGGCGGGCCACAGCCGCCGCAATGACGCGCCGCCAGGCCTCCTGGTCCGGAATGTCCAGGTCCAGCGCCGCGGCGGAGCCGGCCAGGCGGTCCAGGTGGGCCTGCATTTTCCGTACCGTTCCGCCCACGGCCAGCATGGTTTCGAAGACGCCGTCGCCGCGCGTAACCCCCAGGTCGGTGACCAGCAGTTGGGGCTTGGAGGCGTCGGCCACCCGGCCATCGGGGTGAGCGGGATCGAGGAAAGCGAGAACCACGGGGGCTGGAGAGGTCATGGCACCAGCTTAGTGCGGTACCGCGGATAAGCTGGGCAGAGTGCACCGGCCGGAAGCCGTCCTCCGGAGCCCGATCTCCCCGGGGGTTTAAGACGTGTTGTGGCCTTTTTCGCTTGCCGGCACCGCTCCGACGTGGGTGGTGGTGCTCCTGGGTTTCGCCGACCTGGTGATCAGGGTCCTCGCGCTGGGCATCATCCCCGGCAACCGGCGTCCCACCACGGCCATGGCCTGGCTGCTGGGCATCTTCTTCATCCCGTTCCTGGGCATCGTCCTGTTCCTGCTCTTCGGCAACTTCAGGTTGTCCAGCCGCAGGCGGGCCCAGCAGCAACTGGTCAACGAACGCGTGCAGGCAGGCATCACCGCACTCTCCGACGCGGAAAGCGACTACCCGGGCCCGGAATGGGTGAAATCCGCTGCTGAACTCAACCGCACCCTGGGTTCCCTGCCCATGGTGGACGGAAACTCGGTGGACCTCATTCCCGGCTACCCCGACTCCATCCTGGAAATGACCCAGGCGGTGCGGAAAGCGAAGAAGTTCGTCAACGCCGAGTTCTACATCATGAGTTCGGACCACGTCACCAATGACCTGCTGACCGCCATGGAGGAGGCCGCGGAACGCGGAGTGGAGGTGCGGCTCCTCTTCGACCACATCGGCACCCTCCGCATCAAGGGGTACCGGAAGCTGCTCCAGCGCCTCCGCGCGGGCAAGATCCAGTGGAAGCGGATGCTGCCGCTGCTGCCCATCCACGGACAATGGCGCCGGCCGGACCTGCGCAACCACCGTAAGATCATGGTGATCGACGGCGTTATCGCCTTCACGGGGTCGCAGAACCTGATCGAGCCCTCCTACAACAACCCACGGCACCGCAAGGCGGGGCGCGAATGGGTGGAACTGATGGCCTGCCTGCGCGGACCCATCGTGACCACCCTGAACGTCGTCTTCGCCACCGACTGGCTGAGCGAGACCGACGAGTCGCTGGAACACCAGCTGCAGCTCCCGCCGAACCCGGAACCCGGGAACGTCACAGCCCAGGTGGTGCCCAGCGGTCCGGGGTTCATCACGGAAAACAACCTGCGGCTCTTCAACACCCTCATCTACTCAGCGCAGCACCGCATCTCCATCTGCAGCCCGTACTTCGTTCCGGACGACTCACTGCTCTACGCCATCACCACCGCCGCCCAGCGGGGCGTCGACGTGGAACTGTTCGTCTCGGAGAAGGGCGACCAGTTCCTGGTCCACCACGCCCAGCGGTCCTACTACGAGGCGCTCCTGGAGGCCGGAGTGCGGATCTACCTGTACAAGGCCCCGTTCGTGCTGCACGCCAAGCACTTCACCATCGATGACGAGGTCGCTGTCCTCGGGTCCAGCAACATGGACATGCGGTCCTTCTCGCTGAACCTGGAAGTGTCAGTGATGCTGCTCGGCGAGGACATCGTGAACAAGATGCGGGCGGTGGAGGACACGTACCGGGACATCTCCCATGAACTCAAGCTCGCGGATTGGCTCACCAGGCCCCTCGCCGCACGCTACGTCGACAACGTGGCCCGGCTGACGGCCACGGTCCAATAAAGCACGGTCTAATCGAACACGGTCGAATAAGACACGGTCCGGCAAGGGGTCAGTCGGCACTCATCCGCGGGACGTCGTCGTGCCCTGCCCGCACCGGCCGGCCGCCCTTCCGGTAGGCGGGCGTTCCCAGGGCAAGCACCACCACACCCGCGGTGCAGCTGGCGATCATGACGGTGACCATCGAGAGCGAGTTTCCGCCCAGGAGGCCCACCAGCGGGCTGACCAATCCCGCGACGCCGGACTGCAGGGCGCCGATGACCGCCGCCGCCGTCCCCGCCATGTGGCCGTAGTCGTGCAGGGCCAGGACGGAGGCGTTCGCCGGGATCATGCCCTGGGCCGACAGGACCAGCCACAGGCCTGCCACCAGGCCCACCGGTCCCAGGGCGCCGGTGGCCACCACGCCGAGCAGCGCCAGGGCCAGGCCCAGCTGTACCAGGAGGGCGGTGCGCAGGAGGTGGACCGGTGGAAACTTCCGGACCAGGGCGGCGTTGAGCTGGGCCGAGAGGACAAGCGCCGCACCGTTGAGGGCGAACACCAAAGCAAACTGCTGGGCGGTGAAACCGTACTCGTTCTGGAAAACGAAGGGCGAGCCCACCACATAGCTCATGATCAGGGCCAGCCCCAGCCCCGGTATCACGGCCAGGGCCATGAAATGCCTGTCCCGCAGCAGGGACCAGTACGCGCCCGCCACATGCCGGGGATGCCCCGGGCTGCGCCTGTCCGCCGGGAGGGTTTCGGGCATGAACCTCCAGACAACTGCCACCAAGGCCACCCCGATGAGCGCCAGTGCGTAGAAGACGGCGCGCCAGTCCCAGAGCCCGGCAATGGCCTGGCCCACGGTAGGGGCCAGGAGCGGGGCAACGCCGACCACCAGCATCAGCCGGGACAGCAGCTGGGCAGCGGCGGAACCGACGAAGCGGTCCCGGATCACGGCCAGCGCCACCACGGCAGCGGCCGCGTTGAAGAAGCCCTGCAGTACCCGCAGCCCGGTCAGCGTTTCGATGTTCGGAGTCACCGAACACAGCAGCGAGATGGCCACATGCAGGGAGATGCCGATGACCAGCGGCAGCCGCCGTCCGAACCGGTCCGAGAACGGGCCGATGACCAGCTGCCCGATCCCTGCCCCCAGGAGTGTCCCGGACAATGTCAGCTGGACGGCGGCCTGGGTGGTGTGGAGATCGGCCTCCACGGCCGGCAGGGACGGCAGGTACATGTCCGTGGTAAGGGCGGGAAGCGCCGCCAGGGCGCCCAGCATGAGGATGTATTTGAAAGTGCGCGGTGCCTGCTTGCGGTTGGGGAAATGGGGCGGGTCCGTCACGCGGCAAACCTAACTCGTGGAAGCGCTTTCTGTCCGCCGCGTGGCTTGGGCGGTTCAGTCGACCTCAGGGGCGTACCCCCGGCGCCCGTCTCCCAAACAGGTGTCCGCAGGCTGGATGCCCCGGCTCCGGGTGTCCGTCAGTCCCCTGGAAAGACGGCGCCAAGGGTGGAGAGCACCCCGTAGGCCTTGGTCCGGATTTCCTCGTATTCGTCGTCGGGCGCGGAGTCCGAGGTGATGGCGCCGCCGACGCCGAGGGACAGTTCTGCGGTACCGTCACCTTCCGCGCGGACCACCAGGGTCCTGATGGCGACGGCGAGGTCGGCGGCGGCATTGAGCGAGAAGTAGCCGATGGCTCCCGAGTAGAGCCCGCGCGGCCCGGCCTCCAGCCGGTCCAGGATGGCCATGGTGCTGATCTTGGGCGCTCCGGTCATGGAGCCGGCCGGGAAGCAGGCAGCCACGGCCTCGGCCCGCGGTGCGCCAGGGAGGAGGCGGGCGTCGATGGTGCTGACCATCTGGTGGACCGTGGCGTAGCTCTCGATCGCGCAGAGCCGGCTCACGGTCACGGAACCGGGCTCGGCAAAATGGCTGAGGTCGTTGCGCAGCAGGTCCACGATCATGATGTTCTCGGCCCGGTCCTTCAAGGACGTGGCCAGGTCCCCGCGCAGCCGCTGGTCCTCCTGCGGGTCCGCAGCCCGGCGCCGGGTGCCCTTGATCGGTTCGGCGCGCATGCCGCCGTCGGACGCGATCTTCAGGAACCGCTCCGGTGAGGTGCTGGCCACGGCAAGGTTTCCCAGCCGGAGGTAGCTGGCGAACGGGGCCGGGTTCCGGCGGCGCAGGGCCAGGTAGGTGGTCCACGGATCCAGGGAACTTTCCGGCACCCTGGCCTCGAGCGTGGTGGTCAGGCACACCTCATAGGTATTTCCCTGGGCGATCTGGTGCTGGGCCGCCGTGATTTTCTCCCGGTACTGCGCACCCGTGTCCCGGCTGCGGAAAACAGGCGGTGCGGGAGGGACGACGCCGGTGCTGCCGCCGGCTTCCCGTCCCTGGCCAGGCGTAGGCGGCTGGGGGCCGCTGCCGGCGGCTGCCACCGCGGACCTGGCCTGGGCCAGCCACTCACCGGCGTCGGGGGCCTCCAGCGCGAGGAGCCACGCGGCGCCGTCGGCATGGTCCAGTACGACGGCCCGGCCGGCGAAGATCAGGGCAGCGTCCGGAGTGGGTCCGGACAGATCGCTGCCGCCCGTTTCACGCTTCAGCTCGTAACCCAGGCAGCCGAGCCAGCCGAGAGTGAACTCGCCGGGGTAGCCCTCGGGCGTGCGGACGGCGCGCCGCCCCCAGACCGTATCCAGCCAGCGGAAGAAGGGGCCCGGCACTTTGGCAGTTGCGGAACCGGTGCTGACCAGGCTGATCCCGTCATGGTGGGTCACAAACTGTCCGAACGTGCCGGCGTCGTCCGCCATGATGCTGAACCGGCTGCGCTCCGCGGCCGTGCGGGCCTCCAGGTCCGTGCCGTCCCCTTCTTGTCCGGCGGCAGCTGCCCCGGCGCCCGCGTTGGAGGAATCCAGCCACACTGCATTGGGTGAGGCGCCGTACAGCGAGTGGAACAGTGCCGGCGCGTCCGGGAGGGCGTCGAGCCGCTCGGCATGGAGCCGGAGGGCACGGCGTGCGGACAGTTCGGGGGCCAGCGCGGGCGCCAGCGCCGGCAGGTAGGGGAGGAGGTGCAGCAGGTCCGCCGGGGCCGATCCGTCGGTGACGTTCTGCACCCGGAGGTCTGCGTTTCCGGGGACGTCGTCCCGGCCAAGCCACTCTTCCTCCTGGGCGGCCCATTGGTCCCAGAACGGCTCATAGGTGGCGCCGTCGCGGTCCAGCGCCCGGGTGCGGCGGACGTCGTCCGGAGACTCGGCCCAGATCACGGCGTCCAGCATGGGCCGGGCAGCTTCGGCGGCGGCCCCTACTCCCTCCACGATGACGATCTCGGCGGGCAGCGTGACCCGGGCTTCGCCGTCGTAATGGTTCTCCCAGTCCCAGCTGGTCCAGGTGGCCGCCTCCCCACGGCTTAGCGGGGTGAGCACTGTGGCGACGTAGCGCTCCACGCCGGCCGCCAGGCCGTCCCACCCTGGGTAGATGTCTTCAAGATGGAACAACGAGACCTTGTGGTGGGTGCGGAGCCGTGCCGCAAGCTCGACGGCGAGGGTGGTCTTTCCTGCGCCGGAACGCCCGTCCACGGCGATGATGACGGGGGCTGGGCTCATGGACTAGAGCGTACCGTTTTCCGTTGTCCGCTTTCAGACATGAAGTGCGCCCTGCCGTGACGCATGCCGTCCGCTGCTGAGGTGGCCGCCCAGGAACCCGCTCACCAGCAGCAGGACTGCTCCGGCCCGTCCCAGCCGGACGCCCAGCCGGTGGTTGCCGCGGGAGCGGGCACGCCAGGAGGCGATATACACGGCGGTGGCTGCGGCGTTGGCGCCGGCGTGCACAATGCCCACACGCTTCAAGGGCCGGTCCTTGCCGGACCAGGTGGCCCAGCCGGACAGGGCGGTGGGAACGGCGCCGATGATGCCGAGGGCCACCAGCCGCTGGGCGGAGCGGCGGGAAGCGTCGTCATCAAAGAAATCCAGGAACACTGCCGACCACCAGGCGCCGAAGGGCCCGTCGGTGAGGATGGTGTGCAGCGGTATGCCGGTGGTGTCGCCGCGGACAATGGACCGGATCCGGGGCTGCGACATCAGCTGGGACGCCAGGGGTTCGGCTGCTTCGACAGCGGCGTCCAACGCTGTGGCATCCTCAAGGCTGCCAAGGAATCGGGTGTACCTGCCGGGGCTGGAAGCGGCGCGCATGAGCACAAAATACTCCTGGTGCTGCCGTGCCGCACCCGTTTTTCGCCCGCAGTCCCTGCCGGGCGCTTTCGGCTAGTGCGGCTGGAGTTGGGTGTTCTGCAGGACCGCTGACTTGATGTGCTGGACCAGGCCCGGCAGCGCCGTGTGGATCTGGTGCCAGACGGCGTCGAAATCCGCATGGCCGCCGTACCAGGGATCCTCGATGCCCTGGTCCAGCCGGTCCCGGTCCGCCATGGCGGGATCAAAACTGCGGAGCATCCGGATTTTGTCCAGGCAGTCCTGGTCCGGAGCCGCTTCACTCAGCCAGGCATAGTGGTCGATGTCGAGCGCCAGGATCAGGTCGCGCTCGCGGAACCACTCCGGCTCCCACTCGCGGGCCACATGGTGTTCGGAGGCCAGCTGGGTTGCCGCGAGGCGGCGGGCAGCGCGGGGATCGATGGGCCGGCCGGCCTCATACCCCGTGATGCCTGCGGAATCCACCTCAACCAGCCTGTCGAGGCCCTCGCGTTCAAGTGCTGCCTGGAGCATCAGCTCGGCCATGGGAGACCGGCAAATGTTGCCCGTGCAGACAGTAATGACGCGGTAGGCGCTCGACGTTGAGGTCATGGATCTAAGCATGCGCGCTCCGGCCACCTTTGGCCAGCCGCCGGTTCACATTGTTTTACTGGGTTGTAAAGATGCATTACTTGATATGAAAACGGGTACGGGCCCATGTGGTGCGACCGCGGAGGTCCCGCCTGCGGCGCCGGATGCTAGTGGATCAGGGCCAGCAGGATGCCCACGCCCACGAAGAGGACACCGAACACCCTGCTGAGGACCAGCTGGCCCCGTTCGGTGCTGGTGAAGCGCTGGAATGACCTGGCTGCCGCGGCAAAAAAGAACCACATCACCAAAATGTCGATGACCACAATGGTGGCCGTCAGCACGGCGTACTGCGTAAACAGGGGCTGCTCGGGCCGGATGAACTGGGGCGTGAAGGCGAGGAAGAACACGATCGCCTTCGGGTTCAGCAGGTTGACCCAAAAGCCGCGCCGGAAGATGGACCATGCGGGCTCGTTGCGGAGCGTGGCGGCCTGCTCCTGGGCCGCGGAGGGCTTGCTGAGGAACTGGCGGACACCCAGGTACACCAGGTAGGCCGCCCCGGCGTAGCGGATCACGTTGAAGGCAACCGGCGAGCTGGCCACCAGGACGCCGACACCAAGGGCGACGATCAGTACGTGCACCACCAGGGCCGCCTGCTGCCCCAGGATTCCCCAGATGGACCGGCGGAACCCGGCGTTCAACGAGTTGCTCATGGTGTTGATGGCCCCGGCGCCCGGGGTGAAACTGATCAGGGCGCCGGCACCCGCCAGGGCCAGCCATAGGGAAGATTGCACTTGACAATCTTACGGTGCAGGCACCGGACGCTAGGCCCGCGCGATGACTTCACCGTTGGGGATCAGGAACCAGCCGTCGTCCGTGGATCCCCAGCGGTGCCAGCCGGCAGAAATCCGGGCAAGGCCTGCTGCGTCGGCGAATCCGTACTCCAGCGCCTGCTCGGCGAAGGCCGAATGCAGCACCCGCTCACCCCACACCCGCGCCTGCCAGCGCCGCTGCTGCGCCGTCGCGTACAGCCAGTTGCTGCTGGTGGGCGCGACATCGGTGAAACCCGCGGACTGTGCCCAGCTAACCAGCCGCCGCCCGGCGTCGGGCTCTGCTCCGTTGCGCCGCGCGATCCGCTGGTACAGGTCCATCCACTCGTCCAGCTCGGGGACGTCCGGATACCAGCTCATGCCGTGGAAGTCGGCGTCGCGCACGGCCACGATGCCACCGGGCTTCGCGACGCGCCGCATTTCGCGGAGTGCCTCGACGGGGTCGGTCAGGTGCTGGAGGACCTGGTGGGCGTGGACCACGTCGAACGTTTCGTCGGCGAAGTCCAGGTCGTAGATGTTTCCTGCCACGAATTCGACGTTGGGCACTTGGCGTTCGACGGCGAGCGCCTGGGCCTGGGCGACGATGTCCGGCGAGCGGTCCAGGCCGGTGACCCTGCCGGGGCTGACCAAGGCTGCGAAGTCGCAGGTGATGGTGCCCGGTCCGCATCCGACGTCGAGCAAGGTGGACCCGGGAGCCAGGTAGGGAAGGACGAAGGCCGCGGAATTTTCGGCGGTCCTGGCGGCATGGGCGCGGACCACCGATTCGTGGTGGCCGTGCGTGTATACGTCGTCTTCCGGCTGCTGCGCACTCATAAGCAAACGCTACCCCCACCCGCTGTCCAGCTGCTGGGCACGCCATGATCTTTGTGCCGTGTTTTCGCCGCCAGGAGGGCTTGCAGTGCACCCCGTACCGCGCCGGTGCAGGAAGGGTTGAAAACCCCGTACCCCCGCGTGAGGCGCCGGGAATACGATGTGCGGCATCGAGCTTTGGGAGGCCAGGGGTGAAAAGCAATTCGAGATTTGCTGCCGTACTGACAGCGGCGGTAATGCTCGCGGGGCTGCTTGGCGGCCTCGGCGTCCAAACGGCCAACGCGGCGGTGGCGCAGGTGCCCGCGACGGTGGAAACCGCCCCGATACACGGGACAGGGGACGCCGCCGACGATGCCGCCATCTGGATCCACCCCACCGACCCGGCCAGGAGCACCGTCATCGGCACGGACAAGAGCACGGACGGGCGCGGACTGGTGGTGTACGACCTGTCGGGGCGGGAGCTGTTCTATTACCCCGACGGGCGGATGAACAATGTTGATGTCCGTTACAACTTCCCGCTGGGCAGCAGCCGTGTTGGCCTGGTGGGAGCGTCGAACCGGGTGCGCAGCCTTGACTTCTACAAAGTCAATGAGTCCGACCGCTCGCTGACGAAGGTGGGCAGCTTCGCGCCAACCGCCAACATCGCCACGCCCCGTGGGTTCTCCTTCTACCACTCCCCGGACACCGGAAAGTATTACGCCTACGTCACCGATGTGGGGAAAGTCGAACAGTGGGAGCTTGACGGGTCCACGGGGTCGGTCACCGGAAAGCTGGTCCGCAGCTGGACTGTCAGTGGTCCAGCCCATACGGAGGGCCTGGTTGCGGACGATGAGATGAAGCGGCTTTACATAGCCCAGGAGGACATCGGCGGGATCTGGCGCATCGGTGCGGAACCAGGGGACCCGACGGCGGGGACGAGGGTCGTGAGCACCACCGAGAGCGGCGGTGACATCGTCCAGGACATCAAGGGCATCAGCATCTATTACGGCAACGGCGGTGCAGGCTACCTGCTGGCCGCGAGCCAGGGCTCCAACCGTTTCCACGCCTACGCCCGGGACGATAACCGGCCCCTGGGCGCCTTCGCCATACCCGCCGGCAACGGGATTGACGCCGTAACCGGCATGGACGGGATAGACGTCACGAATTTTGGGGTCGGCGGCCCGTTCCCGCAGGGCTTCTTCGTAACGCAGGACACCAGCAATGACACCGGAAAGCAGAACTTCAAGCTTGTTCCATGGCAGTCCATCGCGGCGGCCTACTCACCCGCCCTGCTGGTCGATCCTGCCTACGATCAACGGAAGATCGGGGCCGGCCCGTCCACGCCGCCCCCGCCAGGGGACACCACTCCGCCGGACACGGCCATCACCTCCGGGCCGCCCGCGTCTTCGACATCGACCAGTGCTTCCTTCGCCTTCACTTCAACCGAAGCCAATTCCACGTTCCAGTGCAGCCTCGACGGGGCGGGCCGTGCCGGTTGCACGTCGCCCCAGGCCTACGCCGGACTGGCTGTCGCAGCCCACACCTTCAGTGTCTGGGCCACCGACCCCGCCGGTAACACCGACCCGACACCAGCCACGCAAACCTGGAGTGTCACGTCCAGCCAACCGGGAGGCGGAGCCGGCATCGTTCGGGAATCCGTCAGCCAGGCCACCAACACCACGGCAGCCACCACGCTCAGGATTCCCAAGCCGGCCAATGTTGCCCAGGGCGACCTGCTGGTGGGCTGTGTAGCGCTCACCGGCGGCACCATCGGCGCGGCCGGCGTCCCCGCCGGGTGGACCGGGCTGGCATCCGTGACCAGCATCGCCAATCCCAAGGTCTACGGCTACTTCAAGGTCGCCACGGCGTCCGAGCCCGCGGAGTATGCGTGGACCACTTCGTCGACCACGAGCGGGGGCGGCATCGCAAGGTACTCCGGCGCCTCGGGGCCCGCTGCTGCCGCCACGTCCGCATCAGGCGCTGCAGCGTCGGCAGGAACCGTCCCGGCGGTGGCCACCACCACCGCGAACGCGATGCTTGTCGGATGCATGAGCGTTAACTCGAGTTCCGTTACCCTCACATCGCCCGACGGGATGAACCAGGCGGTTGAAGCCGGGGCGCGCCGCTTCGAACTCGCCGACGGCATCCAGGCGACGGCTGGTGCGGGCGGGCCGAAGACGTGGAAGTTCAGTGCCGCCCGCGAGTGGGCCGGTTGGCTTGCCGCGCTTCGGCCCAAAGCGCCGTAGCCCCGCACCGTGGCCGGGAATACGGGCTGTTGGGGGACCTCCCGGCGGCCCGTTCTTGTGCGCAGGGCCTCCGTCATTCCGGGGCGGACTCAGTCCTCGCTGCCACGGTGGCTTCGATCATGGCGGTCATGAAGCGCGTGACAGTATCCAGCTCGGCTTCGGAGAATCCGGCCAGGGCGCTGCCCATGTGCTTGGCCAGCGGGGCGAAGATGGCCCCGCCCTCCCGGAAGGCCTTGGGCGTCATCTTCAGCTGGACCTGCCGCCGGTCCGTGCTGTGGCGTTCCCGGACCACATGGCCGGCGCTGTCCAGGCGGTCTATCAGGGCGGTCGTGGCGGGGGAACTCAGGTTCAGTTCCTTCCGCAGCAGGCCCGGCGTCACCACATTTCCCCTGGCAGTGTGCCTCATGATCACCGCCAGGGCGTTCATGTCCGTGCGGTGCATGTCCTTGCGGTCTCCGGCGGCATCCACGTAGCGGTTCGCTTCGAGGGTGAACTCCTGCAGGATCCGCAGCAGCGGATGGCCGAACTCCGGTCCCGCCGGGGCGGAAGGGGATGTGCCGGGCATGCTGTTCCCTGCCATCTCCACCTCCCACCTGATATGCCCCGGGCGGCTTAATCGCCCAAGCGTACTGACGGATATTACTCCAAGACGCATTCGCCAATGGTGAGGATGCCCAACTCCGCAAAGGATTCAAACAAGGAAAAAGCTTGACTGGCACTTATCTCTATCATGGAGATAATCTATGCTGGAATAAATAATACTCCCCTGCTCACCACGGAAGGCATCATGAAACGCACAAAAGTTGGCCGGGAACGGGTTCCGTTCTGGCTGCGCTGGCTGATCCCCGTCGTCCTGGTGCTGGCCTGGCTGGGGCTGGCCGGGGTGGGCGGACCCACCTTCGGCCGCCTGGACGAGGTCTCGTCCAACGACCAGGCATCCTTCCTCCCCGCCAGCGCCGAGGCGACAGAGGCGCAGGACTGGCAGGCGAAGTTCCGCGACTCGGACGAGGTTCCCGGCATCATCGTCATCGAAAAAAACGAGGCCTTCACGCCCCAGCAGCTGGGTGGCCTGGCCGCACTGAAAACAGACCTCGAGAACCTCAAGGTGGGCAGCACTGTCATCGGGCCGATCCCGTCCAAGGACGCCAAGGCCGTCCAGTTCGTTGTCCCCATCGGCTCGTCGGCGGAGATCAAGGATGCCGTCAAGGAACTCCGTGAAACGGTGAAGGATGCGGCGCCGGAGGGCGCCCAGACCTTTGTGACCGGTCCGGCCGGGCTTGCGGCGGACCTCACGGCCGCATTCGGCGGCATCGACGGAATTCTCCTGCTCGTGGCCCTCTCCGCCGTCTTCGTGATCCTCCTGGTGGTCTACCGGTCCCTGTTGCTGCCCATCATGGTGCTGCTGACCTCGGTTTTTGCCCTGTGCGCGGCCATCCTGCTGGTGTTTGGCATGGCCAAGGCCGGCTGGATCCAGCTCAACGGGCAAAGCCAGGGCATCCTCTCCATCCTGGTGATCGGCGCTGCCACGGACTACGCCCTGCTCTTCGTGGCCCGCTTCCGCGAAGCGTTGACGCACACCACCAACCGCACGGCAGCCGTCCTGACCGCCTGGAAGGCGTCCTTTGAGCCCATCCTGGCTTCCGGCGCCACCGTGATCATTGCGCTGCTGTGCCTCCTTTTCTCCGACTTGAACTCCAACAAGGCCCTGGGCCCGGTGGCCGCGGCAGGCATCCTGTGCGCACTGATCGCCGCCCTGACCCTGCTGCCCGCGCTGATGGCACTGCTGGGCCGGGCCGCATTCTGGCCCTTCCGCCCCAAGCTCCTGCCCGCGGACCAGCGCGAGCCCGAGCTGGTAACCGGCCTTGAAGGCCAGAAGGGCCTCTGGCGGGCTACCGGTTCGCTCGTCTCGCGGCGCCCCAGGACTGTCTGGGTCGCCTCGGTCCTCCTGCTCCTCGTGGCCGCGGGCGGCCTCTTCCAGTTGAAGGCCAATGGCGTGCCGCAGACGGACGTCATCCTCACGGCCTCCAACGCGGTGGACGGCCAGGACGCGCTGGCCCGCCACTTCGACGCCGGCAGCGGCAGCCCCGCCGTCGTGGTTGCCGACCAGGGCAAGGCGGCGGAGGTGCTGGACAAGGTGAAAGCGGACGACGGCGTGGGCGAGGCCTACCTGCTGGGCCGCGGCAGCATGCCGGTCACCGGTGCCCCTGGTGCCCCCACCGCACCGGACGTCCGGGACGGGAAGGTCCTCATCAACGCCACGCTGAAGAATGCCGCGGACTCGCTGGAAGCAGAGGAAACCATCAAGTCCCTGCGCGCCGAGGTGAAGGCCGTTGATTCCAGCGCCCTGGTGGGTGGCGTGACGGCCACGGCCCTGGATACCAACGCCACCGCCCAGCGCGACCTGCTGGTCATCATCCCGGTGGTCCTGGTGGTGATCCTCTTCATCCTGATGCTGTTGCTTCGCTCGATCGTGGCCCCGGTCCTGCTGGTGCTCTCCGTGGTGCTGTCCTATGCTGCCGCGATGGGCGTGTCGGCCTTCGTGTTCAACAACCTCTTCGGTTTCCCGGGCGCCGATGCCACCGTTCCGCTGTTCGGCTTCGTGTTCCTGGTGGCCCTGGGCGTGGACTACAACATCTTCCTGATGAGCCGCGTCCGTGAGGAATCGCTCAAGCACGGCACCCGGCCCGGCATCCTGCGCGGCCTGGTGGTGACCGGGGGCGTCATCACCTCGGCCGGCGTGGTGCTCGCCGCAACTTTCGCCGCCCTTGGCGTCATCCCCATCATGTTCCTGGTGCAGCTGGCCTTCATCGTGGCGTTCGGCGTCCTGCTGGACACCGTGCTGGTGCGCTCGCTGCTGGTCCCGGCGCTTGCCTACGACATCGGACCCAAGATCTGGTGGCCCGGCAAGCTGGGGCGGACCGATGGCCGGGACGCCGTGAAGCCGCGGCAGCCCGGCGTCGAACCCCGGGAAGAGGTTCCCGCCCGCTGACCCCTGCGGCCCGCGGACTAGTGCTGCTGCCGCCACCATTCCACGGTGGCGGCAGCAGCCGTTTGCAGGGGTGTATGGCTGACCCCCAGTGCTGCCTCGGAAGCTGCGGAGTCCATGACGAAGGGCCGCTCAAACTGGTACAGCATCTCCGCCAACTCGCGGGCGCCGGCTGAAACCAGTGCCGCCGTCCGGATGGTCCAGCCGGGAAGGGCGCGCACCTTCGGGGTGGGCCGTCCCGCCGCCGCAGCGAAGGCCGCTGCAAGTTCCTTCTGCGTGCGCGCCGGCCCCGTCGGGGCATGCCACACGGCATTCCAGGCGGACGGTTGGTCCGCGGCCGCGATCAAGGCGCGGGCCAGGTCGGGTACGTAGGTGAATGAGTGCGGCTGGCTGGCGCTTCCCATCACGCTGACGTTCTTTCCCGTAAGGACCGGCGCCACCATGCGCTCGCCGGCGTGCGCCATCCGGACGCGCGGCCCAAAGAAATCGCCGGCCACCACGCTTACCGTGGGCGTGGCCGAGGCCTCGCGCGCCTGCAGCAGGTCCGTCCGCACACCGCGTTTGCCTCCGGTGGCCCGGCGCGGGCCGGCCTCGGTCATCACGCGGTAAGGCGCGCTGTAGGAATAGAGGCTTTCAGGGAAGACGACGACGGCGCCCGCCTCCTGCGCGGCGCTGAGGACTGCCTGCTCGGCGGCAGGCAGCTCTGCCCGCCACGCGGCAGCGGTGTATGCCGAGCCGTGGATGCAGTGGAAGACGGCTTTGGCGCCGGCAAGGGCAGCACGCAGAACCTCCGGGTCCTTCGCGTCCCCGCTGATGCGCTCGATCAGCGGATGGTCCGGTCCGCTGCCCGACCGGGTCAGGATGCGCACCTGCCGTCCACGGTCCGCCAGTTGTTCCGCTACCGTCCACCCCACCGGTCCCGCCCCGGTCACCACATATATGTCAGGCACTTCTGTCTCCCATCCAGTCGTTGAGAGCAGTGCTCTCGACAACAAGGATGCGCGTTCTGGGTGGCAGAGTCAAGAGCGGTGCTCTCTTTAGCTTCCGGCGCTCTCGTTTATGGCATGCTGGGGTCATGGATGATGCCCACGAAACAGGTGCTGACCGGTCGCAAACCTTGACGCCCAGGCAGCGCGCACGGTCCCAAACCGTGGCGGACATTGTCCGTTTGGGCAGGCGGCACCTGGCCACCGAGGGCGCGGCCGCCCTCTCCCTGAGGGCAGTGGCGAGGGATTTGGGAGTGGTGTCCTCCGCCGTCTACCGCTACGTGGAGAGCCGGGACGAGCTCCTCACGCTGCTGCTGATCGATGCCTTCGGTGAGTTGGGGGATGAAGTGGACGCGGCCGTTGCGGCGGCCCCGGAGGGTGACCATCTTGGCCGGTTCGTGGCCCTGGGCGGAGCCGTCAGGACGTGGGCCCTGCGCGAGCCTGCCAGCTATGCGCTCCTGTTCGGCAGTCCGGTTCCCGGCTACAGCGCCCCGGCCGAACGCACCACGGGTCCCGGCACGCGCGTCATCATCAGCCTCATCGGCATCCTGGACGCCGCCTCCCAAGCGGGGCAATTGGCGGTTGTGGGACCATGCCCGCAGCTTCCGCCCACGCTGGCCGCCGACCTGGAGGCCATCCGCCGGGAATTCGGGCTGGCCATCCCGGACGAGCTGGTGGCGCGGGGCGTTTTGGTGTGGAGCTCCCTTTTCGGTGCCGTCAGCTTCGAAGTGTTCAACCAGTACGGGCCGGACACCTTCCGGGCATCGCATGAACTCTTCGACCATCACCTCGCCGTCCTGGCGGGGATTGCGGGACTGCCTGTGCAGCCCTCCTGATGCCGGCGGTTCAGGGCCTGTTGGTGCGCCCGCCCCGTCGGTAGACTGCCAGTGCGCCCGGACGGACGCGGAGCCTCAAAGGAGAGATGCACCATGACCGAGAATCCCGAAGTTGCAGCTGAGGAACCCCGCAAGGGCGGCAGTGCCCCCGGGCTGGAAGGGGAGGGCGGGCAGTACGTCGACGGGGACTATGGCGACGCTGGGACCATCAACGAGCCCGACCGCGACGCTGTGGATGGCGAATACGAGGAAGGCGATTACGGCGACGCCGGCACCACCGGAGGCGCCCGGACGGAGCGTGCCGTCCGCGAGGGCCTCACCGACGGCCAGGTCCAGGCGACCGATGAGGAGCGCGGCCCGCTGCACGGGAGCCCCGACTCCGGCCGGTAAGTACCCGCAGGGGTCCCGTTACCCGATGGCGTCCGCCGCCAGGCTGTCCTCCTTGGCGGGCTGGGCGTCCTTGCTGCGGGCGCGGCTGATGGCTGCCACCGCAGCAAGGACCGTCACCAGTCCGCCATAGGCGTACGTGGTGACCGGGAGGGACAGGATGGGGGCCAGCAGGCCTGCCAGCACTGCCGGAACGCCGAAGGCCGTGTAGGCCACGACGAAGAGCGAGGCAAAAGTCCCGGCGCGTTCATGATCCTCCACCAGGGGGCTGATGGACCGGATGACGCCCATGAAGGCGGTGCCGAAACCGGCGCCTGCCACCACCACGGCGGCCAGGAACAGGCCAAACGAATCCAGGCCGAGGGCCAGCAGTGACAGTGCGGTCCCCACGGCCAGCGCCGTGGTGCCGAAGATGGTGATGGTGCGGGCTCCAAACCGGTGCAGGCAGGCGGCAGAAGCGGCTCCGGTCCCCGCCAGGATGGTGATCACCATGCCCTGCCACAGATGCTCTCGGATGCCGAAGGTGGTGTGCACGATCGCGGCGCCAAGGGAGAGGTACAGCCCGCCCGTGGCCCAGCCGGCAAAAACGGCCGGGGCGCCGGTGAGGAATGCACGGCGTGCGGCCGGCGGCAGGGTCAAGTGCGGCTTGAGTGAAGCCGCCGCCCCGGCCGTCCGGGGTGAGGTTTCCGGGCATGCCCACACTAGTGCGGCGAACACCACGTACAGGACCGAGAGCGAGACAAACACCAGTACGCGGGGTTCTGCCAGGAGGTCCAACAGCAGGCCCGATACCAGCGCGCCCACGGCCAAACCGCCCAGGGGTGCCACGGTGTTCCAGGCGGCGCTGGAGCCCGGGTCGTCCTCCGGTTCCAGATCGGCGATGGCCGCGGAGAGCGTGGTGAGCAGGATGCCGCTGGCCACCCCTTGGAGGACGCGGGCCGCCAGCAGCATGGCCAGCGAATCGGCGGCCAGGAAGGTCACGACGCTGCCGGCGAGCAGCAGGAACGCCGCGCTGATGACCGGCCGGCGGCCGAGGTGGTCGGAGATGGAGCCGAAGACCAGCAGCGCCGCCAGGAGGGCCACGGCGTAGACGGCGAAGATCCCGGTGGTGGCCACCGGCAGCAGGTGCAGCTGCTCCTGCAGGGTGGGGTAGAACGGGGACGGCGCGCTGGCTCCGGCCATCATGGCTGCCGTGGCAGCGGCAATGAGGACGAAGCCCAGCCGCCGGTGCGACTCCCTGGGCCGGACTGCGGGTGGATGCGTCACAACATGCCGCCTTCTGCATTGGGGGTGTGGTTGGTTCGAAAATAATCGAAACCTCAGACTACTGGCATGGCCGCGATGGTTCAACTAAAGTCGAACCGTGGCTACACCGGCGAACCTCACCCATCCCGAACGCGCGGACCTCCAATTACCCAGTGTGCTCTTCGCCCTGAGTGATCCCGACCGGCTGGAGATCGCACGCCAGCTCCGCGCCGGCCCTCTCGATATGGCTGAATGCACCCTCGGCAACCCGGATATGCCGAAGTCCACCAAGTCCCACCTGATGAAGGTGCTCCGCGAGGCAGGCGTTATCCGGAATGAGGCCAATGGGCGCGGGCGCAGGCTGACCCTGCGCGCCGAGGATCTTGATGCCCGGTTCCCCGGATTGCTCGCCGCGGTCCTGGATGCGCCCGGCGCGGACTGACGCCTCCGCACCGCCGGCGCGTGCCGACGTCGTGCGCTGTTGTACGCCCTGAGCAAAGTTGAGCGTGGTTCGCTCAACTTGTGTTGACATCCTTTGGTGGCTGAGTAAAGTTGAGTGCAGAACGCTCAATCATTGGGCGCCACCCAGTTTCCAAGGGAAGAAGGAAGCAACACATGTCACGTGCAGTAGGTATCGACCTCGGAACCACCAACTCCGTCGTCTCCGTTCTCGAAGGTGGCGAGCCCACCGTCATTGCCAACGCCGAGGGTGGCCGCACCACGCCGTCGGTTGTTGCATTCTCCAAGTCCGGCGAAGTCCTGGTTGGCGAGATCGCCAAGCGCCAGGCCGTCAACAACATCGACCGCACCATCGCCTCCGTCAAGCGCCACATGGGCACCGACTGGACCGTGGGCATCGACGACAAGAAGTACACCCCGCAGGAAATCTCCGCGCGTATCCTCATGAAGCTGAAGAACGACGCCGAGTCCTACCTGGGTGAAAAGGTCACCGACGCGGTCATCACCGTCCCGGCCTACTTCAACGACGCCGAGCGCCAGGCCACCAAGGAGGCCGGCGAGATCGCCGGCATGAACGTCCTGCGCATCGTCAACGAGCCCACCGCCGCGGCCCTCGCCTACGGACTGGATAAGGGCAAGGAAGACGAACTCATCCTGGTCTTCGACCTCGGTGGCGGCACCTTCGACGTCTCCCTGCTCGAAGTCGGCAAGGACGAAGACAACTTCTCCACCATCCAGGTCCGCGCCACCGCCGGTGACAACCGCCTCGGCGGCGACGACTGGGACCAGCGCGTCGTCGACTACCTGCTGAACCAGCTCAAGGTCAAGGGCATCGACCTCTCCAAGGACAAGATCGCCCTGCAGCGCCTCCGCGAAGCTGCCGAGCAGGCCAAGAAGGAACTGTCCTCCTCCTCCAGCACCAACGTCTCCCTCCAGTACCTTTCCGTCACCCCCGACGGCCCGGTCCACCTGGACGAGCAGCTGACCCGCGCCAAGTTTCAGGACCTCACCAAGGACCTGCTGGAGCGCACTAAGAAGCCGTTCCACGACGTCATCAAGGAAGCCGGCATCAAGCTCTCCGACATCAACCACATCGTGCTGGTCGGTGGCTCCACCCGTATGCCCGCCGTCTCCGAACTGGTCAAGGAACTGGCCGGCGGCAAGGAGCCCAACAAGGGCGTGAACCCGGACGAGGTAGTGGCCGTCGGCGCCGCACTGCAGGCCGGTGTGCTGAAGGGTGAGCGCAAGGACGTCCTCCTGATTGACGTCACCCCGCTGTCCCTCGGCATCGAGACCAAGGGTGGCGTGATGACGCACCTGATCGAGCGCAACACCGCCATCCCCACCAAGCGGTCCGAGACCTTCACCACGGCGGATGACAACCAGCCGTCCGTGGCCATCCAGGTCTTCCAGGGCGAACGCGAGTTCACCCGCGACAACAAGCCGCTGGGCACGTTCGAACTGACCGGCATCGCCCCGGCGCCGCGTGGCGTCCCGCAGGTTGAGGTCACCTTTGACATCGACGCCAATGGCATCGTGCACGTCTCCGCGAAGGACAAGGGCACCGGCAAGGAACAGTCCATGACCATCACCGGCGGCTCCAGCCTCTCCAAGGAAGACATCGACCGCATGGTCAAGGACGCCGAGGAGCACGCAGCCGAGGACAAGGCACGCCGCGAGGCGACCGACACCCGCAATACCGCCGAGCAGCTCGCCTACTCCGTGGACAAGCTGATCGCCGACAACGCGGACAAGCTGCCCGAAGAGGTCAAGACCGAGGTCCAGGCCGACGTCGACGCCCTCAAGAAGGCCCTTGAAGGCACGGATGACGCCGCCGTCAAGACCGCGTTTGAGAAGCTGCAGGCTTCCCAGACCAAGCTGGGCGAGGCCATCTACTCCCAGGCCGGTTCCCCGGACGGCGCGTCCGCTCCCGGCGCTGAGGGTGCCGCCGGAGCTTCGGCAGGTTCCTCGGACGAGGACATCGTCGACGCCGAGATCATCGACGAAGACGAAGCGAAGAAGTAACCCATGCCGCACCACGGTAACGAGGAAGAGCACAACGCATCCGCCGGCCAGCAGAACGCACACGGCAACGGCCAGGAGCCGGTCATCCGGGACAACCGCAAGGTTGATCCGGTGACCGGGCAGGCCCGGCACCCCGAGGGCGGCCAGTCCGCCCCCGGGGCCGGATCCCAGGCCGGGGCAGCGGATTCCGACGGCGACGCGCTGGCCCAGGCCGAAGAGATCCTTAACGGCGTGGACGTGCCGGCCGAGGAATCCGTGGCCCAGGGCGCTCCGGCAGGATCAGCCGGCAACGCCGAGGCAGCCGAACTGCGCAACGACCTGCTCCGCCTGCAGGCTGAGTACGTCAACTACCGCAAGCGGGTTGAACGCGACCGCGCCGTGGCAGGGGAGATGGCCGTCATCGGCGTCCTGAACTCCCTGCTCCCGGTCCTGGACGACGTCGACGCCGCCCGGCAGCACGGCGACCTCACCGACGGCCCCTTCGCCGCGATCGCCAACAAGCTGGAGAATGCGCTGAAGACCTACGGCCTGGTCCGCATCAACGAGACCGGCGTGGAGTTCGATCCCACGATCCACGAGGCCCTGATCCAGCAGCCCGGCGAGGACATCGAGGTTGACACCGTCAGCCAGGTCCTTCGCTCCGGCTACAAATCAGGCGACCGCGTGCTCCGCGCCGCCCAGGTCATCGTCGCGGTTCCGGCTTAGTCGGGGTCGCCAGGCGCTACGCCGGACATGGGGCGGTGCCCGCTTCGCGGTGCCCTCCACACCGCCGCCCCATATCCGGCCTCCGCGCCAACGGTCATCTCGCCTAAGGTGAGGTAACCACGAAGCTCGCAGCGGTACAGGGGCCCCGGGAGTGGCATCGGGCCTGCCGAAGCTGGGTGGCTGGGGATCGCAGATCCTCAGCCACCCAGCGTAGGGGCGGGGGCCCCTGTACCGCGGAGAGCTGTTAGTTAGAAACTCTGAAAGGAAACGCCATTGGCTAGCCAGGATTGGGTGGACAAGGACTTTTACAAGATCCTTGGTGTTGCCAAGGACGCTTCCGAAGCCGATATCAAGAAGGCCTACCGGAAGCTTGCGCGGCAGCACCACCCTGATACGAACGCGGGGAACGCTGCTTCCGAGAAGAAGTTCAAGGACATCTCCGAGGCTTATTCGGTGCTCTCGGATCCCGACGAGCGCCAGCAGTACGACGCCATCCGCGCCATGGGCAGCGGTGCCCGTTTTGCTCCCGGCGGGGCCGCCGGCGGCAACGGCGGGTTCGAGGACATGTTCGGCGGCCTGTTCACCGGCAACACCGGACGCCACGCGGGCGGGTTCAACCCCGCAGGCGGCGGCATCCCGCCCGAATTCGCAGACCTCTTCGGCGGCTTCGGCGGTTCCCCCGGCTTCCAGCGCACGCCGCAGAAAGGTACCGACCGGACCGCGTCCACCAGCATTTCCTTTGCCGGCTCCATCCGCGGGACCACTATTGGACTGCGCGAACCCAGCGGCGAGGTCATCGACGTCCGTGTCCCGGCGGGCATCAAGGACGGCCAGAAGGTCCGCGTCCGCGGCAAGGGCCAGCCCGGTGCTGCCGGCAACGGCGACCTGGTGGTGTCCGTCTCCGTCCAGCCCCACGCCTTCTACACGCGCGACGGCGACAACCTCCGCATCCACGTACCCGTCACCTTCCCCGAAGCTGCTTTGGGAGCGGACATCGAGGTTCCCACCATCGACGGCGAGAAGGTGAAGGTCCGCGTTCCGGCGGGCACGCCGTCGGGCCGTACCCTGCGGGTCAAGGGCAAAGGCGTGAAGACGTCCAAGGCCACGGGCGACCTCCTGGTGACCATCGACGTCGCGGTTCCCAAGAATCTCAACAAGGAAGCCGAAGCTGCGGTCAAGGCGTTCGCCGAGGCGACGTCGTCGGCGGATGTCCGTGAGGGCCTGGCAGCCAAGGCCCGGTTGTAGGAGCGGAGGTGAGCCGTGGACATCAGTGCTGACCAGCCGATCTTCGTGATCTCCGTGGCGGCCGAGCTGGCGGACATGCACCCCCAGACGCTGCGGCAGTACGACAGGCTCGGCATCGTCAAGCCCAGCCGCGCCCCGGGGAAGTCCCGGCGCTACTCCCAGCGGGACGTGAACATGCTGCGCGAAGTGCAGCGCCTGTCCCACGAGGGTGTGTCGCTGGAGGGGATCAAGCGCATCCTGGAACTCGAAAACCAGGTAGCCGCGCTGCAGAGCCGGATCTCGGAACTCACCGAGGAACTCGGGCGCCGCCCGCGCGCGGTGGATTCCCGGATCTTTGCTGCCGGGGCTGCCGGTGACGTGGTGAGCCTGGCCCGCGGGCAGCGGCCACGGCCCAGGTCCCAGGCCATGGTGGTGTGGCGGCCGCGGGCCATCGGGCAGTAGGAGCCAGGCCAGCAGGTACCGACTCCCGGCGTCGCGCGAAAATAGAGTACCCACTACTCGTGACGGAAAAGCCCCCTGAAACTTGAATGGAACCATCGCCGGATCAGCGGCGATAGTTCCGCAAGTTCTGGGGGTTTTCCGTGTTTAAAGTTCTCAGCAAAGCTCTTAGCAGCCAGGCCCGGCCGTGAGTCCGGGAATGGAAGCGGTAAGTGCCTTCAGTGGCTCCATGCCGGGGCAGATCCTGCTGGCCGTCGGGCAGACCATTGTTGTGGTCTGTGTCTGCTTCGACATGGTCCGGGAGTTGTCGGTCCCGCGGTCGCACCGGCGCTTCGTGGCCAGCACCGTGTTCCGGACCCTGGCCATCCCCGCCGTCATGGCCAACGCGCTGACAGTCTTCATCGCGCTGGTGGTCTCGTCCTGGGTGGATGTGGTGATGGGCATGTTCGTGCTGGTAGCCATCGTTTTCCGCTTCCACTACAACAAGGACGAGGACAACTGGTGGAAGGGCAAGGGGAAGAAGCTCGCCCGCTGGGCCCGCCGGCAGTTAGCCGGCCGGACGTCCACCGCCCCGGCCATGGGCTAGCAACGCCGGCAAGCAATACGTCGGGGGTCCTGCATGCGGGTTGGATGCAGGACCCCCGCCGTTACCGTCCCGGTCAGCCGTTGATGACCTGCGGGACGCCGAGCGCTTTAAGGCCTTCGACGCCGAATTCCACCCCGTAGCCGGACTGCTTCGCGCCGCCGAACGGGATGCGCGGGTCCACGGCGCCGTGCCGGTTGATCCACACGGTTCCGGCCTGGATCCGGGCGGCCACCTCGCGCGCGGCTTCCAGGTCCGGGGACCAGACGGAGGCGCCGAGGCCGACGTCGAGCCCGTTCGCCTTCTCCACCGCTTCGTCGATGGTGCTGTAGCGGATGATCGGCAGGGCCGGGCCGAACTGTTCCTCGGCCACCAACGGGTTGTCGTTGTCGATGTCCGCCACCAGGGTGGTGGGGTAGAAGTAGCCGGGCTGGCTGGTGTCCGGGTTGCCGCCCAGCAGGACGCGTGCTCCGGAAGCCTTCGCTGCCTCCACGAGGTTCGCCACGACGTCGTACTGGGCCTTGTTCTGCAGCGGGCCCAGGACGTTGTCCTCGTCCAGGCCGTTGCCCATCGGCATGGCTTTGGCCACGGCGGTGAGTTCCTCGCAGACGGCGTCGTAGATGCTGTGGTGGACGTAGAGGCGCTTGAGTGCGGCGCAGGTCTGGCCGGTGTTCAGGAACGCGCCCCAGCAGATGTCCTGGGCGATCGCCTTGGGGTCGGCGTCGGGCAGGACGATGCCGGCGTCGTTGCCGCCCAGTTCGAGGGTGAGCCTTTTGACGGTGTCCGCGGAGGACTTGATGATGGCGCGTCCGCCGGCGGTGGAACCGGTGAACATGATCTTGCCGATCGCCGGGTGGTCGGTGAGGCGGGCGCCCACTTCGCGGCCGCAGGAAACCACCGAGAGGATGCCTTCAGGCAGTTCCTCGTTGAGGACCTTGACCAGGGCCAGGACGGACAGCGGTGTGTTGCCGGAGGGCTTGACCACCACGGCGTTGCCCATGCGCAGGGCCGGGGCGAGCTGCCAGACGGCGATCATCATGGGCCAGTTCCACGGACCGATGGCGCCGACGACGCCGATGGGCCGGTAGTGCAGTTCGGCGCGGGTTTCGCCGTCGTCCACGATGGTTTCCGGTTCCAGCGGCAGCCCGGCCGTGGCGCGCAACCACGCGATGCAGGCGCCCACCTCAAAGCGGGCGTTGGGGCCGTTCAGCGGTTTTCCCTGTTCGCGGGAGAGCAGCTGGGCCAGTTCCTCGGCGGAGCGTTCGACGGCGTCGGCTGCTTTGAGGAGCGCGGCGGAGCGGGCGTCGTGGCCCAGGGCGGCCCACGCGGGCTGGGCGGCGACGGCTGCGGCCACGGCACTTTCCAGGTAGTCGAGATCGTGGATGGGGGCTTCGCCCACCGCTTCCCCGGTGGCCGGGTCAAAAATGGTCCGGCCGGTGCCGGCGGCGGGGGCAATGGACGCTAGAAGCGCATCATAGGTTTCCACGGGATACTCCACTTCGAGTAGGCAAGGACGCCAGCCGGTCGGCGTAGCGGGTTACTCCCAGTGTGGTTGGCGCCCCGGTCCGGGCTCTTGTCTTTGTGCGCAGGACAGTTGTGCGGGAGCGAAGGTTGGGCAGCCGGACTGGCGCCAGCAACGGAGCACCCAGGGAACACGAATTTCGCCAACCCCTTGTGAAAGCGCTTTCCGACTGCTTGAATCGATTCATCGTCGTGACGGTGCCGGATTCTGACTCCACCCATGCTGGGGTGGCTGGGCGCCAGGGGGCCGACGCCATGAATCGACATACAAAGGAGTCATGTCCGTGAAAAACTCGAAGCGTGCCGCTATGGCCGTCGCCGGTGCCTGCGTGTTGGGGGCCCTGGGTGTCACAGCCCCTGCCCACGCGGCCCCCGTGGATCGAACGCAGGATTCGACCCTGTCAGTGCTGGGTGCGCTGAAGCCTGCGCCCTCTGTAGATGCCCACGCCTATTTCATTTCGCCAACCGGGAATGACAACAATCCTGGAACGAAGGATGCCCCCTTCAGGACACTGATGAAGGCGCAGTCGGCAGCGGCTGCGGGAGATGTGGTCTATATCCGCGGCGGCACCTACAGCCAGTTCGACATACCCGAAACCAACAACCCGTTCGAAGATGTCTACCACTACGTCAATGACATCAATAAAAGCGGAATCACCTATTCCGCATACCCGGGGGATCCACGGCCGGTCTTTGATTTCAGCAGCGTGCCCACCGACCAGCGCGTCGCCGCGTTCTACGTGGAAACACAAGTAACCGACGTCAACTTCGTCGGATTCGATGTCACGGGCGTCAAGGTTGGTGACCAAAAGCAGTCTGAGGCGTTCAGGATCGCCGGCGGTGCCAACTTCGTAAACATGGCTGCCCACGACAACGAGGCGATCGGGTTCTACTACACGCTGGACGGAACCGGGGTGGTACTGAACAGCGATGCCTACAACAACATCGGTCCCACCGCGAAGTCAGCCGGAAACACGGACGGGTTCGGTGCCCACGGAAAGAACGTGTGGTTCATTGGTGACCGGGCCTGGCACAACAGCGATGACGGCTTCGACAGCATCACTTCGCAAGGGCGGGTTACCTACGTCAACGACTGGTCCTTCGGCCACCACGGCAACCAGAACGGGGTGGGTGACCAGAACGGATTCAAAGTTGGGGGATATGCCTACCGAACCGACGGACTGCCCCAGCCCATCCCGCTGCACACGGTCATCAACTCCCTGGCCGCCGACAACGGCGCCAACAACTTCTATGCCAACCATCAGCCGGGCCAGTCGGCCTATTGGCTCAACAACACCGCGTACAAACCGGGCTACGGCTCCAACTTCAACATGCTGGAACGCGTGAGCCCCACGAGTGCGGACAACATTGCCGGGTATCGGGAAGTCCTGCATAACAACGTGGCCTACACCGGTGCGCTGACGTCCAACGACAACACCCCGGCTGAAAACGAGACGAACAACTCGTGGACGGTCAACGGTGGTCTCGCCCTGGCTGCGGGAGACTTCCAAAGCCTCGACATGCAGCAACTCACCGCTCCCCGCAAAAAGGACGGTGCCCTTCCCGATGTCTCATTCCTGAAGCCGGCGGCCGGAAGTGAGCTCCAGAAGAACGGCCTGGGCTACCTCGCTGACCAGGGTGACCCTTATGCAACCCTGCAGAAGCTGGTGGGTGTTTACGCCGATTCGGGTGACATCGACAACCAGGGCCTCAGGGACAGCCTCGTGGACAAGCTTGGGGACCATGCCCTGGAAGCCTTCGTCCAGGAGCTCAACGCCCAGTCGCAAAAGCACATCAGCGGCTACGCCGCCGATACGCTGATCCTGGTAGCGAACGCGCTCACAGCCTAGGCAGGGCGTTCACCTCGGGCCCCGAGGACGCAGCGGTGCACAAACTGGCCCCGTTTTGGGTGTGGCCTGCGGTGGGAACCCTGATTTTCCCGGGTTTCCCACCGCCAAAACTGGGCCAGTCCGGCCGTCTCAGTTGCCTGCGTACGGGTCTGCGATGCCGATGTATTGGGTGGTGGTGTATTCGGCGATGCCTTCGAAGCCGCCTTCGCGGCCGAGGCCGGACTGCTTGACGCCGCCAAAGGGTGCTGCGGCGTTGGAGATGACACCGGCGTTGAACCCGACCATGCCGAACTCGATCTGTTCGGCCACGCGCAGGAGGCGGTTGAAGTCGCGTGAGTAGAGGTAGGACGCGAGCCCGTACTCGGTGTTGTTGGCCAGCTTGATGGCTTCTTCTTCAGAAGTGAAGGTGGTGATCGGGGCGACGGGGCCGAATATTTCCTGGCCCAGGATCGCTGCGTCGTTGGGCACATTGGCCAGGACGGTGGGCTGGTAGAAGTAGCCCGGCCCGTCCACGGGGGCGCCGCCGGTCACCGCGACGGCCCCGGCATCGATGGCCGCGGTGACGAGGGTATGGACGTCGTCGCGGGCGCCGGCGTCGATGAGCGGACCCACCTTGGTGTCCGGGCCGGTGCCGCGGCCGGTGGTCAGTGCGCCCATGGCGGCGGCGAACTTGCGGGTGAACTCCTGCGCCACGGATTCGTGGACCAGGAAACGGTTGGCCGCGGTGCAGGCCTCACCCATGTTCCGCATTTTCGCCGCCATGGCACCCTCGACGGCGGCGTCCAGGTCGGCGTCTTCGAACACGATGAACGGTGCGTTCCCGCCGAGTTCCATGGAGGTGCGGAGCACGTTGTGGGCGGCGTCGGCCATCAGGCGCTTGCCGACCGGGGTGGATCCGGTGAAGGAGACTTTCCGCAGCCGGGAGTCGTTCAGCAGCGGCCCGGAGATCCCGGACGCGGAGGAGGACGCGACGACGTTCAGCACTCCGGCGGGCAGGCCGGCGTCGAGCATGGTCTGCGCGAAGTACTGCGCGGTCAATGGGGTGAGCTTGGCGGGTTTGAGGACCATTGTGCAGCCGGCGGCGATGGCGGGGGCTACTTTGCGGGTGGCCATGGCCAGGGGGAAGTTCCAGGGGGTGATGAGCAGGCAGGGGCCGACGGGTTTGTGCTGGGCGAGGATCTTGTTCTTACCCTCGGGGGTGGTGAGGTAGCGGCCGTAGTCGCGGACGGTTTCCTCGGCGAACCAGCGCAGGAACTCCGCCCCGTAGGTCACTTCGCCGCGGGCTTCGGCCAGGGGTTTGCCCATTTCCAAGGTCATCAGCAGGGCGAAGTCTTCGGCGCGTTCGGTGACGAGGTCGAAGGCGCGGCGCAGGATCTCGGACCGCACCCGTGGCGCGGTCCGAGCCCAGGAGGCCTGCGCGGCATCGGCAGCATCCAACGCCGCCAAAGCGTCGGCACTGGTGGCTGAGGCGAGGGTGGCGAGGACGTCCCCGGTGGCGGGATCGTGCACGTCGAACGTGCCGCCGTCGGACGCCCCCACCCACTGCCCGTTGATCAACAGGCCCGTGGGAACGGACGCCAGGAGCGTGGCTTCGCGCTCCGGTGTGAGGGCAGGGGGCAGCTCGGAAGTAACTGTCATGGGATGTCCTTAGGAAGGGAAGGTCAGTAGCTGGGGCGGGTTTCGTCAGGCCCAGCAGCCGGGTGCGGAATGTACTTGGCGGCGAGGGCTTCAGAGCCGCGGGCGAGGAGGGCGACGTCGGCGCCCACCAGGATGAAACCGGCGCCGTTCGCGAGGTAGTGCTTGGCGGTGTCGGGGTTGAAGGCGTTGACGCCGGCGGGCTTCCCGGCCGCCCTCGCGGTGGACAGGCAATGGTCGACGGCGGCACGCACCTCCGGGTGTTCCTGCTGTCCCAGCAGGCCCATGGAGGCGGCGAGGTCGGACGGGCCGATGAAGACGGCGTCAACGCCGTCCACCTTGAGGATGTCCTCGACGGCTTCGACGGCGGCGGTGGATTCGATCTGGACGGTGACGCTGATGGTTTCGTTGGCCCGGGCCAGGTAGTCCGGGACCCGGTTCCAGCGGGCTCCGCGGGCCAGCGCGGATCCGACTCCGCGGACGCCCAGGGGCGGGTAGCGCGTGGCGGCCACGGCGGCCTCGGCCTCGGCCACGGAGTTGACCATCGGGATCAGCAGGTTTTGCACGCCCAGGTCCAGGTACTGCTTGATCACCACGGTGTCGTTCACTGGCGGCCGGACCAGGGTGTGGACCGGGTAGCCGTGGACAGCCTGGAGCTGGGCGAGGATGGATTCGAGCCCGTTGGGGCAGTGCTCGGCATCCACCAGGAGCCAGTCCAGCCCGGAACCGGCGCACAGCTCGGCGACCAGCGGGCTGCCGGAGCAGACCCACATCCCCGCCAGCGGCCGGTCCGCCTCAGCCAAGGCGGACCGGAAGGTGTCCTCTATTCGAAACGGCATGTCACGCTCCCCAAGGGACCGTAGTCGGCGTGGACGGTATCGCCCTTGTAGACCCACATGGGCCGGGTGAAGGACCCGGCGAGGATGATGTCTCCGGCTTTCAGGGCGTCGCCGTGGGCGGCGATCTTGTTGGCCAGCCAGTGCACGCCGTTGGCGGGGTGGTCCAGGACGCCGGCGGCCACGCCGGTTTCCTCCACGGTCTGGTTCTTGTAGAGGATGGCGGAGACCCAGCGGAGGTCCACGGCGTCGGGCTTGACGGGGTTCCCGCCGACCACCATGGCACCCATCGCGGCGTTGTCCGAGATGGTGTCCACGATGGTCCGGCCCTCCATCTCGATCCTGGAGTCCAGGATCTCGAGGGCCGGAACCACGTAGTCGGTGGCCTTCAGGACATCGAAGATGGTCACGCCCGGGCCCTTCAGCCCGTCCTTCAACACGAACGCCAGCTCCACCTCCACCCGGGGGTGCGTGTACCGGTCCCACTCCACGGAGCAGCCGGTCTCCAGCACCATGTCATCGAAGATGGCGCCGTAATCGGGTTCGGTGATGCCGGTGGCGGCCTGCATGGCCTTGGACGTGAGGCCGATCTTGCGCCCCACCAGGGTCCGGCCGGCTTCCTCGTTGCGGCGCCGCCACAGCTGCTGCACGGCGTAGGAGTCCTCCACGGTCATGTCCGGGTAGCGGGCGGTCAGGCGGGGAACAGGGGTGCGGGTCCGGCCGGCTTCCAGCAGTTCGTCCGCGATGGCCTCAATCGTCGTCGGTTCCAGCATGGTTAGACCTGGACTCCCAGTTTGAAGCCTTCGGCTGCTTCGCCTTCGGGCTTGCGGGTGTAGGAGAAACCGTCGGCGCCCACGGTCACGGCCATTTCGGACTTTTCCTCGCGGACGATGACCGGCTGGGGGTTGCCGTCGAGGTCCAGGACCAGGGAGGCCTCGGTGTACCAGGACGGGACCACGGGGTTGCCCCACCAGTCACGGCGCTGGTTGTCGTGGACGTCCCAGGTGATGGTGGGGTTGTCCGGGTCGCCGGTGTAGTAGTCCTGGGTGTAGATCTCGATGCGGTGGCCGTCCGGGTCCAGGATGTAGAGATAGAAGGCGTTGGAGACGCCGTGCCGTCCGGGGCCGCGTTCGATCCTGTCGCTGATCCGCAGGGCGCCCATCTTGTCGCAGATCTGGATGATGTTGTGCTTCTCGTGCGTGGCGAAGGCGACGTGGTGCATGCGCGGGCCGTTGCCGCCGGTCAGGGCGGTGTCGTGGACGGTCTGCTTGCGGTGCATCCACGCGGCGTACGTGACGCCGTCGGAGTCCTTGATGTCCTCGGAGACGCGGAAGCCGAGGTCCTCCAGGTACTTGCGGCCGCGGGGAACGTCCGGGGTGACCTGGTTGAAGTGGTCCAGGCGGACCAGTTCACCGGCGGAGTAGAGGTCGTAGCGCTGGGTGAGGCGCTCGACGTGCTCAACGTCGTAGAAGAACTCGTAGGGGAAGCCCAGCGGGTCCTCCACGCGGACCGAGTCACCCACGCCCTTGGTGAAGCCTTCCTTGCGGCGTTCCACCCGGCAGCCGAGCTCGCGGTAGTAGGCCTCGGCGGCGTCCACCTCGGCGGGGGACTTCACCCGGTAGGCGAAGGCGGCGACGGCGGCCACCGGTCCCTTGCGCAGCACCAGGTTGTGGTGGATGAACTCCTCCAGGGAGCGCAGGTAAATCGCGTTCTCGTTCTCTTCGGTGACGTGCAGGCCCAGGACGTCCACGTAGAACTCACGGGACCTGGCGAGGTCGGTGACCACAATCTCCATGTAGGCGCAGCGGACGATGTCCGGAGCCGGAACGGTGGGGGTGGGGACGAAGTTGGTCATTGGATTCTCTCTTCTTTGAAAGGGGGCGTGGAGGGTACGACGGCGGCCGGCTGGCTTAGGCGCCGAACGGTGTCCTAGGCGCCGAACTTGGGGGTGTGGACGGTTCCGAGCGTGATGTGTACGGCCTGCTGGTCGGTGTAGAAGTCGATGGAGCGGTAGCCGCCCTCGTGGCCCAGGCCGGAGGCCTTGACGCCGCCGAACGGGGTGCGCAGGTCGCGGACGTTGTGGCTGTTCAGCCACACCATGCCGGCCTCGACGTTCTGCGAGAAGTTGTGGGCCCGGGTCAGGTTCTGGGTCCAGATGTAGGCGGCCAGCCCGTACTTGGTGTTGTTGGCCAGGGCGAGGGCCTCGTCGTCGTTCTCGAACGGGGTGATGGCCACGACAGGTCCGAAGATCTCCTCCTGGAAGATCCGGGCGTCGGGGGCGACGTCGGCAAACACCGTGGGTGCAATGTAGTTGCCTTCGGGCAGGTGGCCGGGGCGGCCGCCGCCGGCCAGGAGCCGGCCCTCGGACTTGCCGATCTCCACGTAGGATGCCACCTTTTCGTAGTGCTCCGGGTGGACCAGGGCGCCCACCTGCGTCTTGGGGTCGTGGGGATCGCCCACCACGATGTTCTTGGCCCGGGCGGCGTACTTCTCGCAGAAATCGTCGTAGATGGCGCGTTCGACGAGGATGCGGGAGCCGGCGGTGCAGCGCTCGCCGTTGAGGGAGAAGACGCCGAACAGCGCGGAGTCAATGGCGGCGTCCAGGTCCGCATCAGCGAAGACGACGCAGGGGGACTTGCCGCCGAGCTCCATGGACAGGCCCTTGAGGTTGGCGGCGGCGTTGCGGAAGATCGTCTGGCCCGTGGTGGTCTCGCCGGTGAAGGAGATCAACGGAACGTCCGGGTGCTTGACCAGCGCGTCGCCGGCTTCCTCGCCCAGGCCGTTGACCAGGTTGAAGACGCCGTCCGGGAGGCCGGCGTCCTTGAAGATGGTGGCCCAGAGGGACGCCGAGAGCGGGGTGAACTCGGCAGGCTTGAGGACCACAGTGTTGCCGGTGGCCAGGGCCGGGGCGAGCTTCCAGGACTCCAGCATGAACGGGGTGTTCCAAGGGGTGATGAGCCCGGCAACGCCGATCGGCTTGCGGTTCACGTAGTTGATCTGCGAACCGGGGACCTTCATGGCGTCGTCGAACTGCGCCACGATGAGGTCGGCGAAAAAGCGGAAGTTCTCTGCGGCGCGCAGGGCCTGGCCCTTGGCCTGGGTGATCGGCAGGCCCGTGTCGAAGGTTTCAAGTTCGGCCAGGCGGGCTTCCTGCGCTTCGACGGCGTCGGCGATCCTGTTCAGCACGCGGGCACGCTCGCGCGGCTTCATCTTGGGCCAGGGGCCGTTCACGAACGCTTCACGGGCGGCGGCCACTGCGAGGTCGATGTCCTCCTTCTGCCCGGCGGCGGCGGTGGCGTAGTTCCGGTTGGACACCGGATCCAGGACATCGAAGGTCTTGCCGGAGACCGAGTCGACGAACTGGCCGTTGATGAAGTGCTGGATGTGCGTGGGCAGATCCTCGGGGATGTAGTGCTTGGCGGTTTCTACAGAGGCAGTCATCGTTGAAGTCCTAACTGTGTTCTTTGCGTACAAGTGGTGTGCGTTCTGCCGGGCGATTCGGCTAGGTGGTTTGGGCGAGGTAGGCGTCCAAGGTGGCGGTCCGGTGGAGCCGGGCTGCCTTTTCGATGGCGTCCGCGTCGGCTCCGGTCTCGATGAGCTTCAGCAGGTTCTCGTGTTCCTCCACGGAGTCGCGGGCGCGGCCGGGGACGAAGCGGAAAGTGGAGGACCGGAGGGACGCGAGCCTGTTCCAGCCGCGGTGCACCAGGTCCAGGATGTGCGGGTTGGGGCAGTGCTCGAACAGGACGCTGTGGAAGTCCTGGTTGAGCTGCGTGAAGCGGACCGGATCAAAGTGGTCCAGGCATGCGCGCATCTCCTCATTCACGGCGCGGGCCCGGCCTACCGCCGCGGGATCGATCAGCGGGGCCGACAGCGCGGTGGCGGCACCTTCCACGATGCTGAGGGTCTGCATGGTGTAGAGGTACTCGGTGGGATCGATGCCGGCGACGGTGGCGCCCACGTTGCGTTCGAAGGTCACCAGGCCCTCAGCTTCGAGCCGGCGGATGGCCTCCCGGACCGGGACCACGCTGAAGCCCAGGTCCTTGGCGATGGCGCCCAGGACCAGCCGGTAGCCGGGGGTGTAAGTGCCTTCGACGATCCGGGCTTTGACGGCCTGGTAGGCCTGCTCGGACTTGCTGCCGGCAACCGTGGTGGCCTCAGTCATTGTGGTTTCCTGCTTCCCATTCCTTGTACCGGGCCTGCCACTCCTTGTTCATCGGGTAGAGGCCGTCCACGCTGTTGCCCTGCCTGACCATCTCGAAGATGAAGGCCTCTTCCTTTTCCTGCTGGATGCAGTCGTCCACCAGTTCTTCGGCGATGGCCGGCGGGATGACCAGGATGCCGTCCGAGTCGGCCACGATGATGTCGCCGGGCTGCACGGTGGCTCCGCCGCAGGCGATGGTGATGTCGGTGTCCCACGGGATGTGGCGGCGGCCAAGCACAGCCGGGTGCGGGTTGGCGAAGTAGGTGGGCATGTCCAGGTCGGCGACGGCGGAGTAGTCGCGGATGCCGCCGTCGGTGATGATGGCTGCGGCGCCGCGGACCTGGGCGCGCAGGGCCAGGATGTCGCCCACAGTGCCGGTTCCTTTTTCGCCGCGGGCTTCCATGACCAGGATTTCGCCCTCGTTGACGGAGTCGATGGCCTTCTTCTGGGCGTTGAAGCCGCCGCCGTGCGTTTTGAACAGGTCCTCCCGGTTGGGGACGTAGCGGAGGGTGCGCGCCAGGCCCACCACGCGGCGGTCCGGGCGGGTGGCCTGCAACCCGTCGATGCTGACGTTGTTCAGGCCGCGCTTGCGCATCTGGGAGGACAGGGTGGCGGTGGCGACGGACTCCAGCTTGGCTTTCAGCTCCGGAGTAAGAGCAGGCGCGACGGCGGCAAGGCCCGCGGCTGCGCGGGAACCGTAGGCTTCCTCGCGCTGCAGGTCATCGACCTTGGGCTGGGCACCAAAGTCCGCGAACGCCGTCGTGCCTTCCTCAACGGTGGTGACCAGGCGGCCGGTGGAGAGCGAACCATCAATGGTGCCCACCTCAACCTCCAGCACGTCGCCCGGTTTCGCGACCGAGGCGCCGGCCGGGGTGCCGGTGAGGATGATGTCGCCCTCTTCGAGCGTGAGGAGCTGGGAGAGGTCCGCGACGAGCCGGGCGAATGGGAAGAGCAGGTCTTCGGTGGTGTCGTCCTGGACCAGCTCCCCGTTGTGCCAGGTGCGGATGCGCAGTTTGGAAGGGTCGACGGCGTCTGCCGGGATCAGTGCCGGGCCCACGGGGGTGAACCCGTCGCCGCCCTTGGACCGGAGGTTGGAACCCTTGTCCGCCCAGCGGAGGTCGTACACGCCGAGGTCGTTGCTGGCGGTGATGGCGGCGACGTGGCTCCAGGCGTCTTCGATCGGGATGCGGCGGGCGGCCTTGCCGATCACCAGGGCGATCTCGCCCTCGTAGCCGAGCAGTTCGCAGCCGGCGGGCCGTTCCACGGGGCTTCCGCCCAGGGCCAGCGAGCTGGAAGGCTTGAGGAAGTAGGACGGCTGGGCAGGGGTGCGGCCCCGCTGTGCCGCCCGGCTGGGGTAGTTGATGTGCACTGCGATCACCTTGCGTGCTGCCGCCAGGGTGTCGCCGTTGACCTGCTCCAAAGCCATCTCCTCATCAAGTACGAAATCGTATACGATCACTATTGCCCATCCCGCGCCGGTCGTCAACCCCTGCTTTCCGGGCTTTTGGCGGCCGGACCGATGGCACTTGTCGCCCGGATCACATCGAGCGTACAGTTGAAGCCAAGCTTAATTTTCGATTATCGAACCTTGTGTTCTCATATAGAACACGTTCAGAGCGACAGTCATCCACAACGAAGTGAGGAAAAGCCCGTGCAGTTCCACCACCACGGATACGTATCCGGTGACCCGCGAATCCAGCCGGCAGCCGGCGTCGGCCGTAATCGCCCCGAGGAACTTCCCGACGAAGTGGACGTCCTTATCGTGGGCACCGGCCCTGCCGGCATGCTCGCCGCTGCCCAGCTGTCCATGTTCCCCAACGTGACCACCCGCATCGTCGAGCGGCGACCCGGCCGGCTCGCCATCGGGCAGGCCGACGGCATCCAGGCGCGCAGCGTGGAGACCTTCCAGGCCTTCGGCTTCGCTGAGCGGATCATCGCCGAGGCGTACCGCATCACCGAAATGGCCTTCTGGAAGCCGGATCCCGCCAACCACGCCAACATCATCCGCACCGCCCGTGCGGTTGACGACGAAATGGGCATCAGCGAATTCCCTCATCTCATCGTCAACCAGGCCCGCGTCCTCGACTACTTCGCGGAGTACATGGCCAACGCTCCCACCCGGATGAAGCCCGACTACGGCTACGACTTCCAGGGCCTCACGGTGGCAGGGCAGGGGGATTACCCGGTGACGGTGACGCTGCGGCGCACCGCCGGACCCAACGAAGGCCAGGAACGGGTTGTTCGTGCGAAGTACGTCGTGGGGGCAGACGGGGCGCGGAGCAAAGTGCGCCAGGCCATCGGCTGCACCCTTGCCGGCGACCAGGCCAACCATGCCTGGGGTGTCATGGACGTGCTGGCCGTCACCGACTTCCCGGACATCAGGACCAAGTGCGCCATCCAGGGTGCCGAAGGCAGCATCCTGCTGATCCCGCGTGAGGGCGGCCACCTGTTCCGCATGTACGTGGACCTGGGCGAGGTGGACCCCGCCAGCCAGCACTCGGTCCGCGAGACCACCATCGAGCAGATCATCGCCAAGGCCAACGCGATCCTCCACCCCTACACACTGGATGTCCGGAACGTCGCATGGCACAGCGTGTACGAGGTGGGCCACCGGCTTACGGACAGGTTCGACGACGTCCTGCCGGACGAGCGCGGCACGCGCACCCCGCGGGTGTTCATCACCGGCGACGCCTGCCACACGCACAGTGCCAAGGCGGGCCAGGGCATGAACGTGTCCATGCAGGACGGCTTCAACATCGCCTGGAAGCTGGGGCACGTCCTCGAGGGCCGCAGCCCGGAAAGCCTGCTCTCCACTTACTCGGAGGAACGCCAGGTGGTGGCCAAGAACCTCATCGACTTCGACAAGGAATGGTCAACGATGATGGCCAAGAAGCCGGAGGAGTTCGAGCACCCCTCCGACCTTGAGGACTTCTACGTACAGACCGCGGAATTCCCTGCCGGGTTCATGACGCAGTACACGCCGTCCCTGATTGTTGGCGGCACCGACCACCAGGACCTGGCCGCCGGATTCCCCGTGGGCAAGCGCTTCAAATCCGCGCCCGTGGTCCGCGTGGGGGACACCAACCCGCTCCACCTGGGCCACCACGCCACCGCCGACGGGCGCTGGCGGATCTACGTCTTCGCCGACCCCGCCCTGCCTGGCACCAATTCGGCCACGGACAAGCTCGCCGACTGGTTTGGCAACTCGCCGGAGTCCCCGCTGGCCGCCACCCCCAACGGCGCCGACCCGGACGCGTGGTTCGACCTGAAGGTCATCTACCAGCAGCCGCACACCGCCGTCGACATCAATGCCGTGCCCGCCGTCTTCAAGCCGCTGGTGGGCCCCTTCAAGCTGACCGACTACGAGAAGGTGTACGCCACGGACCCGAAGGCGGACATCTTCGACCTCCGCGGCCTGGACCGCAGCGGCGTTGTGGTGGTGGTCCGCCCGGACCAGTACGTGGCCAATGTCCTGCCGCTGACGGCAACCGCGGAACTCAGTGCGTTTTTCTCACCCCTGCTGAATACCCGGCAGGCCCAAAAGGTGTAGGTGCCGCCCTCCCCGGTCCCACTCCGCCCGGCCCGGCCCGGCCCGGAGGCCGTGTACTACCATTGGCATGCAGCCCGCACGGCGAGTGCCCTTCTGTGCACGGCCTCCCTCCTTTCCCGGACCGGGGTCTCCTGCGGCCACCCGCCACGGGTGCCCGGCCGGCCCGCTGCCGATCGGAGGAGGACTTCATTGGCCGAAGAAGACGCACGCCACCCAGGGGACCAGCAGCCGACGGCGATTGTTCAACGCAGCCAGCTGGGCGGGACCGAACGGCGGCGCCCTGCCCCTGACGGGGAGAACCGCGCACCCGTTTCCAGCCGCGAGCTAAGCAGGGCCCCCGGCGAGCTCGTCGAACAACCCAAGCCCAGGGTCAACTGGCGGGTGTTCATCATTTCATCGGTCATCATTTTGGCGTTCTCGGCCTGGGCCATGCTCGCGCCGTCGAACGCCCAATCCGCCATGAAATCGGTGGTGGCCTGGATCGCGACCAATGTGGGCTGGTTCTATGTCCTCACCGTCACGGTGGTGATCGGATTCGTGCTGTGGGTGGCGCTGTCCAAGGAGGGGAAGGTCCGGCTGGGACCGGACCATTCCAGGCCCCAGTACAAACTCTTCACGTGGGTGGCCATGCTGTTCGCGGCCGGAGTGGGCATCGACATGCTCTTCTACTCCGTCACGGGCCCCATCACCCAGTACATGAAACCCCCGGCAGGCGAAGGCCAAACCGCTGCCGCAGCCCAGGACGCCGTGGTGTGGACCATGTTCCACTACGGCATCGCCGGCTGGGCAATGTATTCGCTCCTGGGCATGGCCATGGGGTATTTCGCCTACCGCTGGGGCATGCCGCTCTCCATCCGCGCAGTCCTGTATCCGCTCCTGGGCAAGCGCGTCCGCGGGGGAGTGGGCGACACCATCGATATCGTCACCCTGGTAGGCACCGTCTTCGGCGTGGCCACGTCCATGGGCATCGGCGTTGTCCTGCTCAACGTCGGCTTTTCCATTCTGTTCGGTCTGCCGGAGGGCCTGGCGCTGCAGATCGCCCTGGTGGTTGTCGCCGTCGTCCTCACCGCGGCGGCCTGCACCTCAGGGGTGGACAAAGGCATCCGCTGGATCTCCGAACTGAACATCTGGAGCGCCGCGGCCATGCTGCTGTACATCCTGGTGACGGGCAAGACGTCCTTCCTGCTCAACTCCATGGTGGAAAACATCGGCAGGTTCCTCTTCACCCTGCCCGACCGCACCCTGCAGACCTTCGCCTATGAGGACGGGGGCTCGCAATGGATGGCCAGCTGGACGCTCTTCTTCTGGGCCTTTTGGCTGGCATGGGGCCCGTTTGTGGGGCTGTTCCTGGCCCGCATCTCCCGCGGCCGGACCCTCCGGGAATTCGTGATCGCCGCCATCACCGCACCGGTACTCTGCGACTTCCTGATCGTGAGCATCTTCGGGAACAGCGCCATGCATGAGGTCCTGGGCGGCAACTCGGAGTTTGCCAGGCTCGCCATGGCCAGCCCGGAGGAGGGCTGGTACGCCCTCCTGAACATGTTCCCGGGAGCGAGCTTCCTGATCGGGCTCGGCACGCTGTCCGGCATGCTGTTCTACCTCACCAGTGCCAATTCCGGCGCCATGGTCATGTCCAATTTCTCGTCCACCATTCCGGACCCGGCACAGGACGGCGCCAAGTGGCTGCGGATTTTCTGGGCTGTCCTGACGGCGCTGCTGACCATTGCCATGCTGGTGGCAGGGGGCGTCACCACCATGGAGTACGCAACCCTGATCTTCGCCCTTCCGGTAACCGTCATCGCCTGGCTCGTGATGGCCTCGTTCTCCAAGGCGCTCCGGATGGAGCGGGCCGAACGGGAAGGGCAGGTCCTCCGGCGGCAGTCGACGGCGGCCCACGGCGGCCAGGTGCCGGACCGAACCTGGCGGCAGCGGCTTGCGGGCATGCGGGCCTACCCGTCGAAGAAGCAGGTGGCCCTGTTCATGGAGGAGACGGTGCAGCCGGCGCTCGCCGATGTGCTGAAGGAGTTCACCAAGCAGGGGTATCACGCCACCCTGGACCTGCTGCCAAATCCGCACACGGGTATTTCCAGCCACGCCCTGGTAGTCAGCATCCCGGGGCACCGGGACTTCCATTACCAGGTCCAGGCCGTGGAAGCGCCGGTGCCGATGTTTGGCGGCCGCATGTCCAGGCAGACCGATATCTACTATCGGGTGGAGGTTTTCGCCCAGACCGGTTCCGAAGGCTACGACTTGATGGGACTGTCCCACCAGCAAGTGATCGACGACGTCCTGGACCGGTACGAAGCGCACCTGGGCTTCCTCACGTACTCAACCCAGCACGACTACGCGTCTGTGCTCACCCCGCCAATGTCCACGGGAAGCATGGCAGTGGTGGAATCCGACGCCACAGCGCGCGGGGAGTAACACCCCCGCGCGCTGTGGCGGGGAGCCCTGGGTCAGGCGGTGGCTGCCGCGGCCCGGTAGTCGGCCGCCGGGTACACGCCGAGGATCCGCACCTCGGTGGTGAAGAAGTCCAGTTCCTCGAGGGCCAGCTTCAGCGGCAGGTCCTCGGGGTGGCCTTCGACGTCGGCCATGAACATGGTCGCGGCGAATTCGTTGCCCACCATGTAGCTTTCCAGCCGTGTCATGTTGACGCCGTTGGTAGCGAAACCACCCAAGGCCTTGTACAGGGCGGATGGGACGTTGCGCACGCGGAACACAAAGCTGGTGACGGCCGGACCGGGAAGTTCGTCCTTGGCCGGGAGTGCCTTTTCACGGGCCAGGACCACGAAGCGGGTGGTGTTGGAGGGATCGTCCTCCACCCGGGAGGCCAGGACCTCCAAGCCGTAGATCTGGGCGGCCAGAGGCGGGGCGAGGGAGAGCTTGCGGGGATCGTTCCACTCCGCCACCTCCCTGGCGGACCCAGCAGTGTCACCGGCGATGACCGGCTTGAGGCCGTGGTCGCGGATCAGTTTCCGGCACTGGCCCAGTGCGTGGATGTGGCTGTGGACCTCGGTGGCCCCTTCAATGGTGCTGCCCGGGATGCCCAGCAGGTCGAAGTGGATGGGCAGGAAGTATTCGCCCACTATCTGCAGGCTGGACTGCGGCAGCAGGATGTGGATGTCCGCCACCCGGCCGGCGATGGAGTTTTCGATCGGGATCATGGCCAGCTCCGCCTCGCCGCCGGCCACCAGCTCAAAGGCGTCCTCAAAGCTCGCGCACGGCACGCTTTCCATGTCCGGGAACATTTGCTGACACGCGATGTTGGAGTTGGCGCCGGGCTCACCCTGGTACGCAATTTTGGAGGCCATGATCCGTATGGTTTCACGGCGCGCCGCCAGCTCCCAATTACTGGTCCCGGGGTTACCGCGGCGTGACGCGCAGCCAGAGGTATTGCCGGGGAAGGAGCGTAACGCCGTCGTCCATGTGCAGGGCTGCTTCGGAGAGAAGGTCGACGGCGGCGGGGGAGAACCCGCCGAACGTTTCCGCCGGGAGGGTCTGGGCGGAGTCGCTGAAGTTGGCCAGGGCCAGGATGGTGGGGCCGCCGCCAGGGCCGCCCGGCCGCTGGTACCCGAGCACCGCGCGATTGTTGGTGCCGAAGTCGATCAGCGTGGTCCCTCCCAGCTCGGGGGTGCCGGCCCGGACCTCAATCATCCGCTTCAGCCCGGCATACACTGCTCCTTCCGGCGTGGACGGGTCTGTCCTGCGGGCGTACTGTTCCGCGGGGAAATGCGGCCGGTGCACCCAGCGGCTGTCCGCCCCGTGGCCCGGCTCGGACGCGTAGTCGTAGTCGTTGACTTGCCCCACTTCGTCCCCCAGGTACAGCAGCGGGACACCGCCGGTGCTGAAGGGGACCGAGTGGGCCAGGAGGATCCGTTCCACCGCCTCGGCCGGGTCAACCTCCATGCCGCACAGGGACGCCGTCGTGCCTGAAATCCGGCAGTCGCCGGTCTTCGGGTTGTCCTGGAACGGGACGCCGCGGGCGAAGCTGCCGGGAAAGCGGTTGACGTAGAAGGAGTTCAGGAAGCGCCGGTGGTCGAAGCCGTTGATGCCCAGCTCGGCCGCGTCCTCGTCCGCGAAGGTCCAGCCGATGTCGTCATGGCTGCGGACGTAGTTCACCCACGCCGTGCCGTCCGGGATGTTGTGCCGACGGTGGAGAGCCTGAGCCAGGAGCGAGACATCCCGGGTGGCCAGGGCTTCCCAGATGAGCGCCATCTGCAGGGGGTTGTAGGAGAGCTGGCATTCCTTGCGGTCGATGTAGAGCGCCACCTCGTCCGGGTGCACGATGGCCTCGGACTTGAACAGCAGCGACGGCGCGGCCAGCCGGCATACCGCGTTGAAGGCCCGCAGCAGCGTGTGCGCCTGGGGGAGGTTCTCGCAGGGCGTTCCCAGTTGCTTCCAGATGAACGCCACCGCATCCATGCGCAGGATGTCCACGCCCTGGTTGGCCAGGAACAGCATTTCGGCCGCCATGGCCCGGAAAACCTCGGGGTTGGAGTAGTTCAGGTCCCATTGGTACGTGTGGAACGTGGCCCACACCCACCGGCCGTCGTCCATCCGTATAAAGGAGCCCGGGTGGTTCTCGGGGAAGATCTCGCGGACGTTCGCTTCGAAAGCGTCCGGAATGGTCCGGTCCGGGAAGATCCAGTAGTAGCCGCTGTATTCCGGATCGCCGGCGGCTGCCTTGCGGGCCCACTCGTGCTCGTCCGAGGTGTGGTTGAAGATAAAGTCCACCACCAGGCTGATTCCGTTGGCCTTGAGCTCGGCGGCCAGGGACCGCAGTTGCTCCATGGCGCCCAGCTTGGGGTTGACCTCACGGTAGCTCGAGACCGCATACCCGCCATCCGAGTGCGGTTCCGGCGCCAGGAACAACGGCATGAGGTGGAGGTAGGTCAGGCCCAGTTCCTTGAAGTACGGGATGCGGGCACGGACCCCTTCCAGGCTTTCGGCGTACCGGTCCACGTAGCAGACGCCGCCGAGCATCCGGTTGGACTGGAACCAGTCCGGCTCTTGTTCGCGGCCGGCGTCCAGGGCCTTCAGTTCCGGCGAGCGTTCCTGCCAGGACCGGGCGCTCTGGACCACCAGCGCGGACAGCTGGTCCATCCAGTCATTGCGGTCGCCGTACAGGGAGTGGAAGAGGCTGCGGAGGGTGGGGAAGTGCTGGTCGAAGCGGCGGTCGAAGTCCGGGCCCGGTCGCAGTCCTTGCTCCCGTCCCGCCGACAGTGCCGCAAGGACATGCCGCCGGGCTTCTTCGTCCTCGTTGACGTGTTCCTGCATGACCGTCTGTCCCTTCCGAACTTCCCGCCGGTACATTTGGCGGCCCTGTACGGAAGTATTCCACGTCACACCGAGGTGGAGCCGGTGTGACGTGGAAGGGGGCGTGCGGGCCTGTCATCGCCCGGCGTCCGGGCGTAGACTGTCGCAGACAGCGACCGCAGTGATCCCGTACCGGGAGGTTGCAGTGGATGAACAACTCCGTTGGATGGACGCAACCGGGCAGGCCGATTTGGTCCGCTCCGGACAGGTCACTGCCGCCGAACTCCTTGCAGAGGCCCGGGAGCGCATCAGGATCCTCAACCCCCTCCTTAACGCCGTGGTCACTGAACTGGAAGTCCCGCCGCTCGGCAATGCGCTGACAGGGGAGCAGAGCTCTGTCGAAGCCCCTTTCCCGGGGGTGCCCTTCATGGTCAAGGACCTTGCCCTGGAAATTGCCGGGACACCCTTCTCCGAGGGCTCGCGGTGGCTTGCCGGGAATGTCTCGCGCAGCGATCAGGAACTCGCCCAGCGGTTTCGCCGGGCCGGGTTGGCTGTCACGGGTAAGACCAATACCTGCGAGTTTGGCTTGAGCCCGCACTGCGAACCACTGTTGCACGGTGCAACACGCAACCCCTGGGACTTGGCCCTTTCAACCAGCGGATCCAGCGGAGGGTCGGCGGCCGCAGTTGCCGCCGGGATAGTCCCAATGGCCCACGGCAACGACCTGGGCGGGTCGTTGCGCTACCCGGCAGCATGGTGCGGGCTGTTCGGTCTCAAACCGACCCGGGGCAGGGTGCCGCTGGGCCCTGAGTACGGGGACGTGGCAGGTGGCCTCGCGGCCGAATTTGCGCTGACCCGTACGGTGCGCGATGCGGCGGCGTTGCTCGACGCCGTCGCCGGTCCTTCAGCCGGCGACCCCTATTGCGCTCCGACTCAGCTGCGACCGTACACGGCCGAAGCCGCGACTGCCCCGGGCCGGCTGAGGATCGCAGCCACGGCGGCACCCAACGGACGCCAACAGGTCCATCCTGACTACCGGCGGGCGTTCGATGCAACGGTGGACTTGCTCGCAAGCCTGGGCCACGAGGTAACAGAAGCTCACCCCGAACCGCTGGACCGTGCCGGACACCGCGCCATCCGCGCTGTCTACGGAGCAGCGGCGGGATGGATCGAGGGGTACTGGAGGCGGCGGCTGAACCGTGGGCCGGAACCTGGGGAAATCGAGCCGTACACCGAGGTCCTGTTCGAACGCGGGCGGAAGGTCAGCGCGGCAGATTACCTTCAGGGAGTCGAGGAACTGCAGCGATTCAGCCGCCGGATTGCCGGGTTCTTTGAAGGTTACGACTTGTGGCTGACCCCGACGGTCGGCTGGCCGCCGTTGCCGCTGGGCACACTGACGGGGCCCGCGGACGATCCCCTTCGCGGAGAACGGGAGGCTGGCCGCTTCCTGATGTTTGACGGCGAGTACGCCAACATTACGGGCAACCCGGCCATGTCCGTTCCGTTGGCCGTGGATTCTGCCGGGCTTCCCATCGGTATGTCCTTCCTGGCATCGTTTGGTGCCGAGGGCACCCTCTTCCGGCTGGCAGCCCAGCTGGAGCAGGCCAGTCCCTGGGCCGGGCGGCGCCCGGCGGTGATGCTCAGTGAATCCGCGCCGCAACCATCCAGCAGCGAATCCAGGTGAAGGAGACGCGCAATGTATTTGGGAATGTACAGCTTCCGCGGGGACCCGGCCGAGCTTCTTGCCGGCCACGACCGCTTGCTGGCGCTCCTGCCCCAGGGCCAGCTCGACCTGCACCTGTGTGTGCAGACAAAAGACGGCATTGCCGTCCTGGACACCTGCCCGGACCGGGAAATCTTCGACAGGTTCAGCGGCAGCCGGGCATTTCAGGAGTTGGTGGCCTCTGCCGGCCTGCCCCGTCCCGAGATACAGCACGTGGGAGACGTCAAAAGCTACGTCCTGCCGGTTGAACGCACTGCCTAAGGAAACCGCACGCGGGCCATTCCGCACTCCAATGGTTGCCGAATAATCTCCCTTTTGGCGCAGCAGCCTAGAGCACGTTCCGGATGGCCTGCTCGAAACTGGTGACGTGCTCCAGGGCGAGCTTGCCGGCCCGGTCCGCATCGCCGTCGGCCACTGCTTCGAGCAGCTCAACGTGCTCGGCGATGTGGGACGCGACGGACGGTACCTTTTCCAGCACCATGCACCAGATGCGCGTGGCCAGGTTGTCGTAGCGGATCAGGACGTCCTCAAGGTGTGCGTTGGCCGCGGCCCGGTAGATCAGGCGGTGGACCTTGATGTCGTACCGCATGAGGTCATAGGGGTCATAGTCGTCACCCATGGTGGAAATCGCTTCCGCGGTCTCCCGGATTTCCGCCCGAAGCGCCGGCGTTGCCAGCTTGGCGGCGCGGCGTGCTGCCAGCGGCTCCAGGGACTCGCGGAGCTCGGAGACATCGGCGAGTTCGGTGATGTCCACGATGGTGGCGAACGTGCCGCGGCGGGGATAGGACACCACAAGGTGGTCACTCTCCAGGCGCTTGAGTGCTTCCCTGACCGGCGTGCGGCCGATCCCCAGTTCGGCGGCCAGCTTCCCGTCGTTGATCGCCTCGCCGGGCCGGATGTCCAGCATGATGAGCCGGTCGCGGAGGTGCCGGTAGGCCTGTTCGGAAAGCGAGAGGTCCCCGTCGCCGGCCAGGTGGTTCTCTAATATGACGCTCATTTCGAGCCTTCCCAGGAGTGCTATTGACGTCCAAGTGATCTGGAACATACTATTACGACAGTTCTAATATATCAGTTACAGATCAGTTAGAGGTCAGTAACTCCGAAGGGCACATAAGGAGAACAATGCAGGACGTACTCAACGCCTCGCTCGCCACGGTCGACGCCGACGTCGCCGCCGCTGTGGCGCAGGAACTGCACCGCCAGCAGTCCACCCTGGAAATGATTGCGTCGGAGAACTTCGCTCCGACCGCCGTGATGGAAGCCCAGGGCTCGGTGCTCACCAACAAGTACGCCGAGGGATACCCGGGCAAGCGCTACTACGGCGGCTGCGAGCACGTGGACGTCATCGAGCGGCTGGCCATCGACCGCGTGAAGGCCCTGTTCGGTGCCGAGTTTGCCAACGTGCAGCCGCACTCCGGCGCGCAGGCCAACGCCGCCGCCATGTTCGCCCTGCTGAACCCGGGCGACACCATCCTGGGACTGTCGCTGGCCCACGGCGGCCACCTGACCCACGGCATGAAGATCAACTTCTCCGGCAAGCTCTACAACGTGGTGCCCTACCACGTCCGCGAAGAGGACCTCCGGATCGATATGGCCGAGGTGGAAGCCCTTGCCCTCGAACACAAGCCCAAGCTGATCGTGGCCGGCTGGTCCGCCTACTCCCGCCAGCTGGACTTCGCCGAGTTCCGCCGCATCGCGGACCTCGTGGGCGCCTACCTGATGGTGGACATGGCGCACTTCGCCGGCCTGGTGGCAGCCGGCCTGCACCCCAACCCCGTCCCGTACGCGGACGTGGTCACCACCACCACCCACAAGACCCTGGGCGGCCCCCGCGGCGGCGTCATCCTGGCCAAGGAGGAATACGCCAAGAAGATCAACTCCGCCGTCTTCCCGGGCCAGCAGGGTGGCCCGCTGGAGCACGTTGTCGCCGCCAAGGCCGTGGCCTTCAAGCTCGCAGCCGCCCCCGAGTTCAAGGAGCGGCAGGAGCGCGTGCTGGAAGGCGCCAAGCTGCTGGCCGAACGCCTCCTCCAGGAAGACGTCGCAGCCGCGGGCATTTCGGTGGTCAACGGCGGTACCGACGTCCACCTGGTCCTGGTGGACCTCCGCAACTCCGAACTGGATGGCCAGCAGGGTGAGGACGCCCTCCACCGCATCGGCATCACCGTCAACCGCAACGCCGTCCCGTTCGACCCCCGTCCCCCGATGGTCTCCTCCGGCCTCCGGATCGGCACCCCCGCGCTGGCCGCCCGCGGCTTCGGCGCCGCCGAGTTCACCGAGGTTGCAGACATCATCGCCACGGCACTGATCGCCTCCGCCGGCACGGGCACCCTGCCCGGGGACACCGCCGTCGAACTCCGCGCCCGCGTGACCACCCTGGCCGAAAAGTTCCCCCTCTACCCGCACCTCTCCGCCGATGCCAGCCTGGCCGGTGCAGAAGCAGAACTGATTGGAGCAGCCCAGTGAGCGCCCCCCACCTCCCCGAACACCCGGACTTCCTCTGGCGGAACCCGGAACCCAAGTCCTCCTACGACGCCGTGATCGTCGGCGGCGGCGGCCACGGGCTGGCCACCGCCTACTTCCTGGCCAAAAACCATGGCATGACCAACATCGCCGTCCTGGAAAAGGGCTGGCTGGCCGGCGGCAACATGGCCCGGAACACCACCATCATCCGCTCCAACTACCTCTGGGACGAGAGTGCGGCGATCTACGAGCAGGCCCTCAAGCTGTGGGAAATCCTGCCCGAGGAGCTCGAGTACGACTTCCTCTTCAGCCAGCGCGGTGTGATGAACCTGGCCCACACCCTGGGCGACGTGCGCGAAAGCATGCGCCGGGTGGGCGCCAACAAGCTCAACGGCGTGGACGCCGAGTGGCTGGACCCGCAGCAGGTCAAGGAACTCTGCCCCATCCTGAACATCCGCGACAACATCCGCTACCCGGTCATGGGCGCCACCTACCAGCCCCGCGCCGGCATCGCCAAGCACGACCACGTGGCCTGGGCGTTCGCCCGCAAGTGCGACGAAATGGGCGTGGACATCATCCAGAACTGCGAGGTGACCGGCTTCCTCAAGGACGGCGACCGTGTGGTGGGCGTCAAGACCAACCGCGGCACCATCAACACCGAAAAGGTGGGTCTTTGCGCCGCCGGCCACAGCTCGGTCCTGGCCGAAATGGCGGGCTTCCAGCTCCCCATCCAGTCCCACCCGCTGCAGGCCCTGGTGTCCGAACTGCACGAGCCCGTCCACCCCACGGTGGTCATGTCCAACCACGTGCACGTCTACGTTTCCCAGGCGCACAAGGGTGAACTGGTCATGGGCGCCGGCGTCGACTCCTACAACGGCTACGGCCAGCGCGGCTCCTTCCACGTGATCGAGCAGCAGATGGCCGCCGCCGTCGAACTCTTCCCCATCTTCGCCCGGGCCCACGTGCTCCGGACCTGGGGCGGCATCGTGGACACCACGCTGGACGCCTCGCCGATCGTCGGCACCACCCCGGTGGAGAACATGTTCGTGAACTGCGGCTGGGGAACCGGCGGCTTCAAGGGCACGCCCGCCGCCGGCATGACCTTCGCCCACACCATCGCCACCGGCGCCCCGCACCAGCTGAACAAGCCGTTCTCGCTGGAACGCTTCGAAACCGGCGCCCTCATCGACGAACACGGCGCCGCCGCCGTGGCCCACTAGCCGCCGCCACCAGAAAAGGACTAACGCACATGCTGCTGATCCCATGCCCCAACTGCGGCCCGCGGGACGAAACCGAATTCCACTACGGGGGACAGGCCCACGTCGCCTACCCCGAGAACCCCAACGAGCTGACCGACACTGAGTGGTCCCGCTACCTCTTCTACCGGGAGAACCCCAAAGGCATCTTCGCCGAACGCTGGGTCCACAGCACCGGCTGCCGCCAGTGGTTCAACATGCTCCGCGACACCGTGAGCTACGACATCAAGGCTGTCTACCCGATGGGGTCGAAGCGGCCTGACCGCTCCCCGGACGGCGCACCCGAAACAGGGACTGCCAGCACCGGCCCCGAGAGCACCACCACGGGAACCGCCGCACCCAGCACCTCCACCACGAGCATCCTCAGCACCACCGCCCCGGAAGGAGCGACCAAGTGACTTCCCAGAACGCCCGCCTGGCTACCGGCGGCCGCATCGACCGCACCATCTCCTGGCGCTTCACCGTGGACGGCGAGGAGTTCACCGGCCACCCCGGTGACACCCTGGCCTCGGCACTGCTGGCCAACGGCCGCATCGCCGCCGGCAACTCCCTTTACGAGGACCGTGCCCGCGGCATCATGTCCGCCGGCGTGGAAGAGGCCAACGCCCTGGTCCGCGTGGAAGCCCGGTTCCCCGGCCACGTGGCCGAATCCATGCTTCCCGCCACCGCCGTCTCCCTGGTGGACGGACTCCAGGCCACCCTGCTCAACGGCTTGGGCAAGCTGGACCCGGAGGACGACCGCGCCGAATACGACAAGAAGTACGTCCACACCGACGTCCTGGTGATCGGCGGCGGCCCCGCCGGACTCGCCGCGGCCCGCGAGGCTGTCCGCACCGGCGCCAGGGTGATGCTGCTCGATGACCAGCCCGAACTCGGCGGCTCGCTGCTCTCCGGTTCCACCGCTCCCGGCCATGCCGAGACCATCGAGGGAAAGCCCGCCCTGGAATGGGTGGCCGACGTCGAAGCCGAACTGGTGTCCGGCGCCGAATCCACGGTCCTGAACCGCACCACCGCGTTCGGCGCCTACGACGCCAACTACGTCATCGCCGTCCAGAACCGCACTGACCATCTCACCAGCCCCGCAGCCCCGGGTGTGTCCCGCCAGCGGATTTGGCACATCCGTGCCAGCCAGGTGGTCGTCGCTCCGGGCGCCCACGAGCGTCCCCTGGTATTCGAAAACAACGACCGTCCCGGCATCATGCTCGCCTCCGCCGTGCGCAGCTACCTGAACCGCTACGGCGTGGCCGCCGGCAAGCGCGTCGTCATCAGCACCACCAATGACAGCGCCTACGCCGTGGCAACCGACCTCGCCGCCGCAGGCGTCAAGGTCGCCGCCGTGGTGGACGCCCGCCCTGCCCTGACCGCCGTGGCCAGCGCCGCCGTCGAATCCGGAATCCGGGTGCTGATCGGCAGCGCCGTGGCCAACACCTCCGCCGGCGCCGACGGGCGCCTGGACGGCGTGACCGTCCGCAGCATCAACGACGACGGCGAGCTCACCTCCGGCGTCGAACAGATCGCAGCAGATCTGCTGGCTGTGTCCGGCGGCTGGAGCCCGCTGGTCCACCTGCACTCCCAGCGCCAGGGCAAGTTGCGCTGGGACGAGGAGCTGGCAGCCTTCGTGCCCAGCACCGAGGTTCCCGCCCAGCAGACCATTGGTGCCGGCCGCGGCTCCTTCGCCACCGAAGACTGCGTCGCGGAGGGCATCTCCGCCGGCGCGAAGGCGGCTATCGCCGCAGGCTTCGAATCCGACGTCGAACCGTCCGTGTTTGGCGAGCCGAAGGCTTCCGCCCCCACCCGCCAGCTGTGGCTGGTACCGGGCGAGAGCGGCACCCCGGACGACTGGCACCACCACTTCGTCGACTTCCAGCGCGACCAGTCCGTGGCGGACGTCCTCCGCTCCACCGGAGCCGGCATGCGCTCGGTGGAACACATCAAGCGGTACACCTCCATCAGCACCGCCAACGACCAGGGCAAGACGTCCGGCGTCAACGCCATCGGCGTGATCGCTGCGGCCCTGCGCACCGCCGGCGAAGCCTCCCGGGGAATCGGCGACATCGGCACCACCACCTACCGCGCCCCCTTCACCCCGGTGGCCTTCGCCGCACTGGCAGGGCGCCAGCGCGGGGAACTGTTCGACCCCGCCCGCGTCACGTCCATCCACCCCTGGCACGTGGCCAAGGGCGCGCTCTTCGAGGACGTCGGACAGTGGAAGCGCCCCTGGTACTACCCGCAGGCCGGGGAGGACATGGACGCCGCCGTGCTGCGCGAATGCGCCGCCGTCCGCGACTCCGTGGGCTTCATGGACGCCACCACCCTGGGCAAGATCGAAATCCGCGGCAAGGACGCGGGAGAGTTCCTCAACCGCGTCTACACCAACGCCTTCAAGAAGCTCGCCCCGGGCTCCGCACGCTACGGCGTCATGTGCCTCGCCGACGGCATGATCTTCGACGACGGCGTGACCCTCCGCCTGGACGAGGACACTTTCTTCATGACCACCACCACCGGCGGCGCAGCCAAGGTGCTGGACCACCTGGAGGAATGGCTGCAGACCGAGTGGCCGGAGCTGGACGTACAGTGCACCTCGGTGACCGAGCAGTGGAGCACCATCGCCGTCGTTGGGCCCAAGTCCCGCGAAGTGATTGCCAAGGTGGCCCCGGAACTGGCCACCAACGGCGGGCTGGACGCGGAGAACTTCCCGTTCATGACGTTCCGCGAAACCACCCTCGCCTCCGGCATCCGCGCCCGGATCTGCCGGATCTCCTTCTCCGGTGAGCTCGCCTACGAGATCAATGTTCCGGCCTGGTACGGGCTGAACACCTGGGAGTCCGTGGCCGCCGCCGGGGCCGAGTTCAACATCACCCCCTACGGCACCGAAACCATGCACGTGCTGCGCGCCGAAAAGGGCTACCCGATCGTCGGGCAGGACACCGACGGCACCGTCACCCCGCAGGACGCCGGCATGGAGTGGATCGTCTCCAAGGCCAAGGACTTCATCGGCAAGCGCTCCTACACCCGGTCGGACGCCCAGCGTGAGGACCGCAAGCACCTGGTCAGCGTCCTTCCCGTGGACGGTACTTTGCGCCTGCCCGAAGGCACCCAGCTCGTGGAAAAGGGACGCTCCACCAACCCCGCCTACGGTCCCGTGCCGATGGAAGGGTTCGTCACCTCCAGCTACCACAGCGCAGCGCTGGGCCGGTCGTTCGGCCTGGCCCTGATCAAGAACGGACGCAACCGCATCGGCGAAACGCTCGTGGCAGCCGCCGGCGACCAGCTGGTGGACGTGGTTGTCGCAGAAACAGTGCTTTTTGACTCTGAAGGGACCCGTAAAGATGGCTGAGACAGCAGCATCCCCGACCTCCGCAAAGACCAACGCCGAGAAGAACCTCGCCGCCCGCGTCAGCGCGGCCCGCCAGTTGGCGGACGAGTTCGCGGCAGGCTCCCTGGCCGGCACCGTCGAAATCTCCGAGGTGCCCTTCCTGACCATGGTGGGCCTCCGCGTACCGGCCGGCTCCGCCGCGGCGGAGCGCCTGGCCGGCGTCACCGGCGGCCTCCCCGCCGGCTCCGGCGCGGTGGCCGGCAACGGCGACACCTCCGTGCTGTGGCTTGGCCCCTCCGAGTTCCTGGTAGTGGCACCCACCGAGGCGCACGAATCCCTCGGCGGGGACCTCATCCCCGCCCTCCGGGAAGCGCTGGGCGGCGACGCGGGCCAGGTGGTGGACCTGTCCGCCAACCGGACCACGTTCGAACTGACGGGCCCCCGGGCCCGCGCCGTCCTGGAAAAGGGCAACTCGCTGGACCTGCACCCGCGGGTCTTCAAGACCGGCACCGCCTTCTCCACCGAAATCGCGAACATCCCCGCCATCCTGTGGAAGACCGGTGAGGAGTCCTTCCGGATCTTCCCGCGCGCTTCCTTCGCCGAGTTCCTTGGCCGGTGGCTGCTGGACGCCATGCGGGAGTACGCCTCGCCAGAGGTTCCCTGATGGCGCTCAGCGTCCTTGACCTCTTTTCCGTCGGCATCGGGCCCTCGTCGTCACACACGGTGGGCCCGATGCGGGCGGCAAAGCTGTTCGCGGACGGCCTGAAAGGTGATGGCCAGCTGGCCGCCACCGCCCGCGTCCAGACCGAACTCTTCGGCTCCCTCGGCGCCACGGGCCGCGGCCACGGCTCGGATAAAGCGGTGGTCCTGGGGCTGAAGGGCCTGGATCCGGAAACCGTGGATACCTTCACGGCGGACGACCAGGTGGCAGCCGCCGCGCTGGACGCCGAACTCCACATCGCCGGGGTTCACCGGGTGGACTTCAACTGGGAAGAGGACGTGGTCCTCCACCGGCGCAAGTCCCTCCCCGCACACCCCAACGGCATGACCTTCCGTGCCCTGGACCACGCGGGTGCCGTGCTGAGCGAGCGGAGCTTCTACTCGATCGGCGGCGGCTTCGTGGTGGACGGCGACGCCGAGGGTGCGGACAAGGTGGTGCCTGATGACACCGTGCTGCCGTACCCGTTCTCCACCGCGGATGAACTCCTGCAGATCTGCAGCCGTGAAGGCATGTCCATCTCCGAGGTCATGCTGGCCAACGAACTCACCTGGCGCAGCGAAGCGGAACTCCGCGAGCAGTTGCTGGGGCTGTGGGCCGTCATGCGCGAATGCGTAGAGAACGGCTGCAACGCCGAAGGCATCCTGCCCGGCGGCCTGAACGTCACCCGGCGGGCGCCTGCCCTGTTCCGCACCCTGACGGCCTCTGCCGCCACCGCCGAAGCCGCGGCAGCGTCGCCGTCGCCCGTCCAGGCACCGGCCGACCCGCTGCTCGCGATGGAATGGGTTAACCTCTTCGCGCTGGCCGTGAACGAGGAGAACGCCGCCGGCGGCCGGATCGTCACCGCCCCCACCAACGGGGCCGCGGGCATCGTTCCGGCTGTCCTGCACTACTACGTGAAGTTTGTTCCAGGGGCTAACGACGACGGTGTGGTCCGCTTCCTGCTGGCGGCGGCCGCCGTCGGAATCCTGTTCAAACTGAACGCCTCCATCTCCGGCGCCGAAGTGGGCTGCCAGGGCGAGGTGGGCTCCGCCTGCTCGATGGCTGCGGCCGGGCTCTGCGAAGTGCTCGGCGGAACGCCGGCGCAGGTGGAGAACGCCGCTGAGGTGGGGATCGAGCACAACCTGGGCCTCACCTGCGATCCCGTGGGTGGCCTGGTGCAGATCCCGTGCATCGAGCGGAATGCGATCGCCAGCGTGAAGGCGATCAACGCGGCCCGGCTGGCCCTGCACGGGGACGGCAGCCACAAGGTCTCGCTGGACAAGGCGATCAAGACCATGCGCGACACCGGAGCCGACATGAAAACCAAGTACAAGGAAACCTCCCGAGGAGGCCTCGCCGTGAATGTAATCGAGTGCTGAGCCATGACTGTTACTGAAACCCATCTCCCCGCATCAAAGGCGCCCACCACCGTGGAACACGTCCTGACCCTGGACTGCCCGGAAGGGCCCGGCATTGTGCACGCAGTGTCCGGATTCCTGCTGGAACACGGCTGCGACATCATCGACAACAAGCAGTTCGGTGAGCGCTCCGAAGGCCACTTCTTCATGCGCGTGCACTTCGCCTCCGAAGGCGATGATTCCACGCTGGAGGAGCTGCGGACCTCCTTCGCCCCGGTGGCGGAAAAGTTCGGCATGCGCTGGCAACTGGAACGCCACGGGTCCAAGCGCAAGGTACTGATCATGGTGTCCAAGTTCGGGCACTGCCTCAACGACCTGCTGTTCCGGTCCCGCATCGGCGAGTTGCCCGTGGAAATCGTTGCCGTGGTGTCCAACCACCGGGACCACGAGGCACTGGTGGAGTGGCACGGCATCCCGTTCCACCACATCCCGGTCACGGCCGACACCAAGCCCGCCGCGGAAGCCGCGCTGATGGCGCTGGTGGACGGACTGGACGTGGAACTGGTGGTGCTGGCCCGCTACATGCAGGTGCTCAGCGACGACCTGACCCGCAAGCTGGACGGCCGGGCCATCAACATCCACCACTCGTTCCTGCCCAGCTTCAAGGGCGCCAAGCCGTACCACCAGGCGTACGCGCGCGGCGTCAAGACCGTCGGCGCCACCGCCCACTACGTCAACGCCGAGCTGGACGAGGGACCCATCATTTCCCAGCAGGTGGTGGACGTGGACCACACCTACGGCCCCGAGGACCTGGTGGCCGCCGGCCGCGACACCGAATGCAAGGCCCTGTCCAATGCCGTGAAGTGGCACTGCGAAGGCCGGGTCATCCTGCAGGGCAACCGCACCGTGGTGCTCCGGTAACTGCCGTGTCGCTGCGCAAATACCGTGACTGGAACCGGCTCGTGGGCATCCCCGTGGAGGTCCGGCGGTACGGCCGGACCATCCGCACCGGCGTGGTGGACGAGGTCATGCCGGATTCCTCCATGCTGTGGCTGATGGCCGACTCGTCCCATGGCCGGACTCTTTACAACGCCCACGAGGACTTTGAGGTCTGGATCGAACTGGAGCTGCTCGAAGCGCACCACCTCCTGCAGGTGGCTGCGCCCGTCAGCGTGTAATCCTCCTGGACTGCCAAGAACGCGGCTGGCTGCCCCACAAGGGCCGCCGGCCGCGCTTTTGCATGTGCCGATAGCCTTACCGGAAGGCAGGCGGCGCTGAATTTCCCCGGCTTTGGGAAAGCACGACGGCGTGTCCCGGCCACACGCCGTCGTCCGGCGGGCAGTCCAGGCCAACCCGGGGAGACCTGGCAGGCAATTGGGCGCAGCAAGAGGGGCGTGCGGCCCGGGAACAGTCCCGGGC
>NZ_JBHVTN010000003.1:73418-274837 GCF_042884655.1 Pseudarthrobacter sp. NPDC058119 | reverse complement strand
TTAAATAACCCCTGGTGTGGGGGGCTGCTCGGGGGGGGGGGGCGGGGGCCGCCCCCGCCCCCCCCCCCCCGCCCCCGGCGGGTTTCGGGGGCCCTACTTCACCTGCAGGGCGGGCAGCTCCTCGTCCGCGGCGCCGGAGGCCGGCTCCCCGCCGGCCTGGGCCAGGGTCATCCCCTTTGTCTCCTCAGCCATGAAGACACAGACCATGAAGCCTGCCGCGGTCATGATGGCCGCCACCAGCATGGTGGGGCCGACGCCCCAGTAGGACAGGCCGAAGGGCAGCGCGAAGGTGCCCAGCGCGGCGCCGATGCGGCTGACGGCGGTGGTGATGCCGACGGCGCTGGCCCGCACGTGCGTGGGGAAGATTTCGCTGGGGTAGGCCCATTCAAGGATGCTGGGGCCGCCGGAGAAGAGGGCGTAGGCGACGAAGCAGCCCACGATGATGGCCACCGGTGCGCTGGGGAACAGGCCCAGGATGAACAGCGGGATGGCCATGAGGGCGAAGCACCAGATGATCAGCGGCCGGCGTCCCCAGGTCTCCACGAGTTTCAGGGCGGGGATGCAGCCGGCAAGGAACACCAGGTCGATAATGACAGAGCCGAGGTTGGCGAGGTTGCCTTCGCCCATCCCAAAGGAGCCCAGGATGGTGGGGCCAAACGTGAAGATGGCGAACAGCGGGCCCACCTGCAGGGCGTAAAAGGAGCTGCAGAAGACGATGCGCTTGAGGTAGGGCTGCTGCAGCAGGATGCGCAGGTCCACCTTTTTCGTCTCCCTGGCGGCTGCCTCAGGGGTCTCGAAGACGACGTGGTCAACGTTCAGCTGGTCCGAGAGGGCGGCGCGCAGCGCGGACTTGGCGTCCGCCTTGCGGCCGTGGTGCAGCAGCCAGCGCGGGGACTCCGGGGTGCCCAGCCGGATGAGCATGACGATGGCGCCCAGGACTGCCGAGGTCAGCAGCATCCAGCGCCATGACCCGGCCCCAAAGACCTCGAACACGGCAAAGCCGATCAGCGACGCCAGGGCGGCGCCGATGAACCAGCCGACCTGGAGGACGCCCAGCATCTGGCCGCGGCGCTTGCGGGGAAGCCACTCGGCCAGCAGGGAGTTGGCGATGGGGTAGTCGGCGCCGATCGCCAGGCCTGCGATCAGGCGGCTGATGATCAGCTGCCAGGAGTCCTGGACAAAGAACTGCAGTACGGAGGAGATCACCAGGACCCACAGGTCAATGGTGTACATGAGCTGGCGACCGATCCGGTCCGTGAGGGGACCGAGCAGGACGGCGCCGAAGAAGATGCCGATCAGCGCGGCTGCGCCGATCAGGCTGGTTTCGAGTTCGGTGGTCTTGAACTCTGCGGTGATGCCTACCAGAGCGATGGCAATGATGCTCAGGATGTAGCCGTCAAGGATCGGCCCTCCCATGCAGGCGGCAACGAGCTTCTTGTGGAAGCGCGAGAACCGCGCCTCATCTATAGCGACGTGTATGTTCATCGAATCCTTCTCTTGGTTAGGGAAGCCTGCGCGAGGCAGCCGCCATTGGCCGCCCGCACGCTAAAGGATCTGGACGTATGGCACTGTCCAGGACCTGGGGCGGATGACATGGAACAACTTGCTGAATCAAGCGTCGACGCTTGATATATCAAGACCTTATTGTGGACTGGGTCACAGGTCAATCGTTCCCGCCGTGTTACATGCTGCGGATGAAGCGGCTCAGGCGCGCCAGATGCCCCGCCATGGCGTCGCTGGCGCGTTCCTCATCCTTGTCCAGGATGGCGGACACGACCATGCCCAAGTCGTTGAGCTGTTCAAGGATCAGGGGGTGCCGCTCCAGGGAAAGCCCAAGGATCCGCGTCCACAGGTTGGCGTGGCGGACGAGTGTTTCCTCCAGTCGCCGATTGCCGGCCGTCCGGTAGATCAGCTGGTGGATCGCCAGGTCCAGGCGCATGAGGTCGCTCTGGTCCACTGCCCCCGGGTCCAGCGAGCCAATGATGCCCAGGTACTTGTGGAATGTTTGCGCTGCCTCGCCCCGCACGGTTCGTGCCGCCAGGCCTGCCGCCATCGGCTCCAGCGCCTGCCTGATCAGGCCAATCTCGTCGAGGTCCGCATAGTCCACCGCGGCGGCGTACGTTCCCTTGCGCGGGTAGGAGACCACCAGGCCGTCACCCTCAAGGTGCCGCAGTGCCTCGCGGATGGGCGTCCGCCCCATCTGCATCTCCGCGGAAAGTTGGGTCTCGTTGATGGACTGGTTGGGCCTGATTTCCAGGGTGATCAGCCGGTCGGCGATGACCCGGTAGGCGACATCGCCCAGCGACTCCTCGGCCGGTGCCGGTCTTCCCGCCAGAGGTATTTCGAGCATGGCACCAGTCTGGCATTGCGCTGACGGTTCATGCCGGAAACCGCTCCGAAACGCGACTGTCATATTAAACATTTAAAACTAAAGTCTATTGCTTCTCATGGCTTCCCTTCCTACAGTGGACATACGTCCACGGTGATGCACGTCACTAAGGAGCGTCCTGAATCCCAATTGCTTGATGGAGTCAACATGAACTCAATGTCCCTGGCCGGCCAAATCGCACTGGTGACTGGTGCCGGCCACGGCATCGGCCGTGCCAGCGCCATGGCGCTGGCCGAAGCCGGTGCCCTGGTGGTTGCTTCCGACCTCGATTTTGCCCGCGCCAATGAGACCGAGCAGATGATCAAGAGCGCCGGCCACGAGGCAGTAGCGGCAGTGGCCGACGTGACCGATGAAAAGGCGATGCTCGCCGTCGTCGATCACACTGTCCGCACCTACGGCCGACTGGATGTTCTGCACGCCAACGCCGGCGTACTCATGGCCGGAACGGCCCTGACGCAGACCCTGGATGAATGGGACACCACGTTCCGGGTCAACGTCCGCGGCACCTTCCTCACCGCCCGGGCGGTGCTGCCGCAGATGATCCGGCAAAAGTCCGGTGCCGTCATCATCACCGCCTCAGTATCCGGACTGATCGGTGAGCCGGACCTCGTGGCCTACAACTCCTCGAAGGGCGCGCTCGTGAACCTCACCCGCCAGCTTGCCGTGGAATATGCGCAGCACGGTATCCGCGTCAACGGCGTCTGCCCGGGATGGATCGAAACAGGCTTCAATGATCCCGTGCTCGGCCACTTGGACGACGCCGAACTCGGCCAGCTCGTCGACCGGCAGGTGCCGCTGGGGCGCCAAGGCACGGCTGAGGACATCGCCCCCGCGGTGGTGTTCCTCGCCTCCGACGGTGCCCGGTACATCACCGGCCAGTTGCTTCCCATCGACGGCGGACTCACGTCCATGTAGCTGCCCCACTTCTTTTCAAAAACAGGCACAAACCCAAGGATCCCCACCATGTCAGTCACGCAGTCCCAGCGCTCCGACGACGAGATTCTCGCCAACCTGGGCTACAAGCCCGAGCTGAAGCGCTCCTGGTCAGGCTTTTCCAACTTCGCTATCTCCTTCTCTGTTATTTCCATCCTCAGCGGTCCCTTCATCAGCTTCTTCATCGGCTGGAACAACGGCGGACCTGCCGCCATCAGCTGGGGCTGGCCCATCGTCTGTGCGCTGATCCTCGTGGTCGGACTCTGTATGGGCGAGCTTGTCTCGGCCATGCCCACCTCCGGCGGGATGTACTACTGGGCGGCCAAGCTCGGCAGCCTCCGGTCCAGCTACTTCACCGGCTGGTTGGACTTCCTGGGCCTCCTGGCCATCGTGGCCGCCGTCTCCTATGGCTGCGCCACCTTCATCGACCTGACGTTGTCCTCCTTCAGCGAGGCGTGGGCCGCAGACTACTCACTGACCCGTGTGTTCCTGATCTTCATCGGGGTGCTGCTGGTGGTCACCCTGCTCTCCATCTTCTCCAGCCACCTGCTGGCGATCTTCAACAACATCTCCGTCTGGTGGCACGTCATCGGCACGGTTGCGATCATTGCGATCATCATCTTCCTGCCGGAACGGCACGCCAGCATTGCCGACGTCTTCACCCAGCGGATCAACAACACTGGCTGGTTCGACGGCGAGACCTCCGGCATGGGGTTCATCTTCCTGGTGCTGCCCCTCGCCGTCGTCCTTCCCCAGTTCACCGTCACAGGCTACGACGCCTCCTGTCACATGTCCGAGGAGACCAAGGGCGCCTCAAACTCGGCAGCCAACGGCATCTGGCAGGCCATCCTCTACTCGGCCATCGGCGGCTGGATCCTGCTGCTGGGCATCCTCTTCGCCGTCCAGGACGCCGATGCGGTCACCGCCAGCGGCGGCAGCGTGGTCACCGTGCTGAACCAGGCGCTCAGCGGCCCGTGGGTCAGCACCGTGCTGGTGATCTCCACCGTGGGACAGTGCTTCTGTGCCATGGCGTGCATGACCTCCACCACCCGCATGCTGTTTGCGTTCAGCCGCGACGGCGCAGTCCCCGGCGCCCGCCTCTGGACCCGCCTGAACAAGAGCGGCGTGCCGCTGTACAGCGTTGCCCTGGTGGCCGGCCTGGCGATCGTCTTGGCGCTCCCGGCCCTCGTGGAGGTTGACATCAACGGTGCGCCGGTCCCGGTGGCCTTCAATGCGGTCGTTTCAATCGGTGTAGTGGGCCTGTACCTGGCCTTTGCAATTCCGATCTTCCAGCGACTCCGCAAGGGATCGGCCTTCCAGCGCGGCTCCTGGCACCTGGGCCGCAACTACAAATGGCTCGGAACCATCGCGGTGGCGGAGATTGCGGTGACCACGGTGATTGCACTCCTGCCGACCTCTCCGCTCGGCGCACCGTGGAACCCGGACTTTGAGTGGAAGTACTTCAACTACACGCCCTTGGTGGTTGGCGGTACCCTGCTGGTGCTCTGGGTGGCCTGGCAGCTGCGGGTCAAGCACACCTACACCGGCCCCCGGCACACCGTGGACCTGCCGGCCGGGCTCACGTCCGCTGATGAGCTGGAGATTGAATACGAGGAGCACCACCCCGGACACCACCACCCGCACGGCGGCCATGAAGCAATGCCGTCAGCGGACCCGGAACGGCAGCAGCAGCCCAGCCCGGCCGGCGTGGGGGAGTAGCAGGCTCCGGCCGATAGAAAGCACCCCTGGCTGCCCCACGATGGGGCGGCCGGGGGTGCTTTCCGCGTTCCGGGCCCAAAGCTGCGGTGACCTTGGCCCTATACCGCGGCCTGGTCGGCGAGCCGTGCCTTGATCCGCTCGCTGGCGTCAAGGAGGGAGGCGTGGTTCACCGCTGCGGCAGCGGACGGGTCGCCGTTCCGCGCGGCTGTAATGAGGTCCTGCTGGTAGCGCCACAGGGAGTCGTCGTTGCCGGTGTCAAGGGAGCCTTTGGCACCCACGATTTTGTAGGCCCGGCATTGCTGCCAGAGGGTGCGGATCATCTGCATGAGGACGGGGTTCCCGGCCGCCTGGTAAAGGATGGCGAGCATTGCCTCGTCGTGGTCCAAAAGGGGGACCACCCGGCCGTCACTGATTGCTTCGCGCATCAGGTCGTACTCGGTCTGCATCCTGTCGCACTCCTCGGCAGTCACGCGCTCACTGCCCAGTCGTGCCGCCTCGGTCTCCAGCAGGCGGCGGACGTCATAAACGTGGATCAGTTCTTCGAGGCTCAAGTTCTTGACCACCGCGCCCTTGTGCGGCTCGCGTTCGGCCAGGCCCGCTTCCTCGAGACGGCGGATTGCTTCCCGTACCGGCATGACGCTGGTACCCACCTGATCAGCAAGATCCCGGACGCGCAGCCGCGAGCCCGCCGGCAGGTCGCCGTTCAGGATGGCCGCGTGGATCATGTCATAGACCTGGTCGGTGAGAAGGGTGGGTGCAACGCGCTTGGATATGACCACAGATCAAATATAGCCCTGCCGGTTCTACCTTTGCGGCTGCTGGTCGGTATGGCTTGGGCAGAAAAAATCGCCCGTAACCTCTTGTGTGATTTGTGATCACATCTTATGGTGGTTTATGTCACACGGTGTTGGAGGGCAGATTTTCCTCCGAACAAGCCGGAGGCAACCCGGCCAGGGGAAACCGCCCGTTGACGATGCATTCTGCTACCCCAGGCCAACGAAACTTCCGGAGGGACCGCCGCACATGCTGCCCCTCCTGGCACAAGACCTACGAAACAACAGCAAGGAACGGGAAAGATGAAAGACGCAGTAATCGTCGGAGGCGGACTCGCCGGACTCTCTGCAGCGTGGCGGCTTCGGCACTGGGACACAGTTGTCCTGGAGTCCGGAGACCGCGTTGGCGGCCGCATCCGCTCCGAGCGCCGGGGTGACTACTGGTTGAACTGGGGCGGGCACGTCTTTGCCGGCGCTGGATCCTCAACCGACGCGCTGCTCAACGAAGTCGGCGTGATGGCCGTCCAGATCCCCGGGTCCCTGCAGGGCCTGTCCATGAACGGCAAGTTCATCAAGAAGGGCCACATCGCAACGTACCCTCTCCGCATCCCGATGTCCCTCTCTTCCCGCGTGGACACTTTCCGCGCCGGCCTGAAAGTGGTCAGCGGCGTGGCAAAGTACACCGGCGTAGTCCGCAAGCGTGCGGGGGAGTCCGGTGCCATGCGGCAGCAGCGCATCTACGACTTCGAGAACAACACCTCCTTCCAGGACTTCATCGGCAACCTCTCCGAAGACGCGGCTGCCCTGTTCAAGACCACCGTCACCCGCTCCGCCGGCGACATGGACCAGATCTCCGCGGGCGCCGGCATCGGCTACTTCAGCCTGGTCCTCGGGTTCGGCCAGGGACTCAGCCGCGGCATCGTCGGCGGCCCGTCCACCCTGACTGAATCCATCGCAGCTGCCATGGGCAGCGACCGCATCGAACTCGGCGCCGTGGTCCACGAAGTAGTCCACAAAAAGGAATCCGTCGTGGTCCGGTACCGCCAGGACGGCGTCGACCGCGAAGTTGAGGCGCGCACTGTTGTCCTCGCCACCACTGCCGACGTGTCGCACAAGGTGGGCGTGGACCTTCCGGAGGAGCTGCGTGGGGCATTGAGCCAGATCCAGTACGGCCCGCATGTCAGCACCGCATTCCTGACCAACGAAACCACCGCGAAGCCGTGGGACGACATTTACGCCATCGCGGCCCCCAAGCGCTCCTTCGCGATCGCCCTGAACCAGGCGAGCATCGTCCGCGGCACCGAATCCGTCCGCAAGCCCGGCGGCAGCTTCATGACGTTTTCCCCGGCCAGCCTGGGCAAGGCCCTGCTGGAGAAGAGTGAGGAGGAAGTCATCAAGACCCACCTCACCGACCTCGACCAGGTGCTGGGCCACGGCTTCGCCGACAGCGTCGTCGAGGCCAAGATTGACCGCTGGAAGAACGCCTCCCCTTACTGCTTCCCGGGCCGGGCCAAGATCCAGTCCACCCTGATGCGGGGCGCGGACCGCGTCTTCCTGGCCGGCGACTACCTGGGAACGCTCTACACCGAAAGCTCCATCACCACCGGATTCTCCGCAGCGCAGGAGGCCGCCAGCGTCCTGGCCACCCAGCGCCAGGCTCCGCCGCAGGCCGGCCTGTCCGTCGTCGCCTGACCCGACCCCGACCCACAACCCACGAACTTAAGCAGCAAGGAACCAAACATGTCGCAGAACCTCCGCGGTGTCCTCACCGCCCTTTCCACCCCCTTCAACCAGGACGAGACCATCGACGTCGACACCCTGCGGAAGATTGTTGACCGCTCCATCGACGCCGGTGTTGACGGCGTTGTTGCCGCCGGCTCCACCGGCGAGGTGGGGGCGCTGTCCTCCGAGGAGCGCCTGCTCCTCATCGAGACCGTCATCAAGCAGGCCAGCGGCCGCGTACCTGTCATCGCCAACACCGGCGCCACGTCCACCGCCGAAGCCATCCGCCTGTCGCAGGCTGCCGAGAAGCTGGGCGCGGACGTTCTCATGCTGATCACCCCGTACTACGAGCCACTTTCCCTGGAAGAGACCGTCACCTACATCAAAGACGTGGCCAACTCAGTCAAGATCCCGGTCATGCTTTACAACATCCCGGCCGTCACCGGCGTAAACCTGGACCCCGCCACCGTACGTGCCCTGGCCGAAGAAGTGGAGAACATCCGCTACATCAAGGACTCCAGCGCCAACTGGGAACAGGCCCTGCAGTTGATCCACCATCACTCTGATGTCATCGGCACCTTCATCGGCTGGGACGTCTACCTCTACAGTGCACTCGTGGAAGGCGCCGCGGGCGTCATGGCAGGCACGGCCAACGTGGTCCCCAACGAAATCGTGGGCGTCAGCCGCCGCATTGCCGAGGGTGACCTGTCCGGCGCCCTGGAGCTGTGGAAGAAGGTCTACCCGGTCATCGACGCGCTGCTCTCGGTGCCGTTCATTCCCGCCGTCAAGGCGGGCCTGACCCTGCAGGGCCTTCCGGCCGGCTCGCCCAAGCGTCCCACCGCGGAGCTCGGTGCCGAGGACCACGCCCGGGTCCAGCAGGCCCTGTCCGCCCTCTACCAGACGGTGGCCTAGCGATGAGCACCACTGAGACATCAGCATTCACGGTCATCCGGGCGGAAAGCACTCCCGTCCCGTCCCTTCCGCCGTTTGGCCAGTTCATTGGCGGTGCGTTCGTTCCGTCCACATCGGACGCAACGGTCGACGTCGTCAATCCGGCGACGGAGGAAGTCCTCACCCAGGTGCCGGCAGGCTCCGTCGAGGACGTCGACGCCGCGGTGGCGGCCGCCGTTGCGGCCAAGGCCGGGTGGGCGGCGACAACTCCCAAGGAGCGCGCCGGTGTCCTGCTGCGGATCGCGGACATCATTGAGTCCAACCGGGAACTGTTCGAAACCCTGGAATCTGCCAACACCGGCAAGACGGAGATGGTGGCCGAGGACGATATCTCCAGCGCCATCGACACGTTCCGGTTCTCCGCCGGCGCAACCCGCGCCTACAGCACCTTGGGCGCGGACGACTATGCGGAGAACCACACCTCGGTGATCTTCCGCGAACCCGTGGGCGTCGTCGGCGTTATCACGCCCTGGAACTACCCGCTGCTGATGGCCGCCTGGAAAATCGCCCCCATCCTCGGCGCCGGCAACACCCTGGTGCTCAAGCCCTCAGAGCAGACACCCATGACCACGCTCAAACTCGCCGAACTCATCGCCGATGAAGTTCCCGCCGGCGTCGTCAACATTGTCACCGGCCCCGGACGGGTGGTGGGCAACAGGCTCGCCGAGCACCCGGACGTGGACCTCGTGGCCATCACCGGAAGCGTCAGCAGCGGCCAAAAGGTCGCCGCCAGCGCGTCATCCTCGGTCAAGCGCGTCCACCTGGAACTGGGCGGCAAAGCCCCCGTGGTGGTGTTCGCCGACGCCGACCTGGAAGCCGCCGCACAAGGCGTGCGTTCGGCCGGGTTCTGGAACGGCGGCCAGGAATGCGGCGCCGCCTGCCGGGTCCTGGTGCACGAATCCGTGGCTGAGAAGTTCACAGAACTCCTGGTCCGGGAGGTCAGCGACATCTCCATCGGCACTCCCGGCACTGGGTCCGACGTCGAAATCGGCTCGATGATCTCCGGCGCCCACTACGAGCGTGTCCTTGCCGCCCTTGAGGACGTCCGAAAGGACGGCCTGACCATCGCAGTCGGAGGCAATGCCATCGACGGGCCCGGCTACTTCATCGAACCGACCGTGGTCACCAACGTCCCCGCGGGCGCTCCGATCACCAGCAACGAGATCTTCGGCCCGGTGGTGTCGGTGGAGACCTTCAGCACCGATGAAGAAGCCGTGGCCCGCGCCAACGAAACCATCTATGGCCTGGCCGCCTCGGTGTGGACCAAGGACAGCGCGCGCTCGCTCACCGTGCCGCGGCAGCTGGACTTCGGCACGGTCTGGGTGAACTCGCACCTGGTGATCGCCACCGAGATGCCGTGGGGCGGTTTCAAGGGCTCCGGCTACGGCCGCGACCTCTCCAGCTACGCCCTTGACGATTTCTCCCGCACGAAGCACGTTATGTACAACCGGGGCTAAAACCTTCCCGGCCTGGACTGTGGTTCCGGGACCGCCCCCGCACCGGGCGGTGCCGGAACCGCATCTGGTGGCCGCGAGCCACATCTTCCACGGACTTCTCAATACAACTCGTGCAGCTCATTGACCTGGAGGTCAGGAAATGCCCGAACGCCAGCTTCCCAATGTCGCGAACAAGGCGAACACCTTCGCGTCTTTCGCAATTTGCCAGGAGTGACCATGTCATCCACAAGAATTCCCAACGCACACCGGGGCCTCGCCTCAACCGTCAACAAGAAGCGCTTCCTGACCAGGATGGTCACGGTCCTCATCGGCGGGATGGTCCTGGACGGTTACGTCCTCGGCATCATCGGCCCGGTTGCCGGAAGGATGGCCCAGGACCTGCAGCTGACCGCCCTGTGGCAGGGCCTGATCGCCGCGGCCGCCCTTATCGGCATTCTGATCGGCTCCCCGATCGGAGGCTGGGCGGCAGATAAGTGGGGCCGCAAGCCTATTTTTATGTTCGACATCGGGGTGTTTGCGCTTGCCTCCGCGATGCAGTTCTTCATCGATTCACCAATCTGGCTGCTTGTCGTGCGGCTTCTGATGGGTATCTCGATCGGCACGGAATACGCCGTTGGCTGGCCCCTGATGGCCGAATTCTCGCCGGCCCACCTGAGGGGGCGCCTAATGGCCGCCATGGGTATCGCCTGGTACGGCGGATTCATGATCGCGTTCCTGACCGGTCATCTGCTCAGCGAGTACACCGAAATGAGCTGGCACTTCATCCTGGGCACGAGCACGTTCATCGCCGTGGCGATCTTCCTGGGCCGCCTCGGCATGCCCGAGTCGCCGCGCTGGCTGTGGAGCGTGGGACGGAAGGACGAGGCCCGTGCCCTGGCATTGAAGTACATGCCTGATGACGCGCTCGACGACGTCCAGCACGAGGACGTACGCAAGGGCAGCTTCAAGATGCTCTTCTCCAAGGAATACTGGCGTTCCACGCTCTTTATCTCAGGGTTCTGGTTCTGCGCCGTGACGCCGTACTTCGCGATCGCCACCTTCGCCGACAGCGTGCTGGACCAGTACGGCCTCGCCGGCGGACTTGCCGGGGGAGTGGGGCTTTCCTCCGTCGCCCTGGCCGGCGTTATCGTCACCTTCCTGCTGATCGAAAAGGTGGGCCGCCGCGCGCTGACGGTGCCGCCGCAGTGGCTGTGTGCCATCGTCCTGGGCATCATTGGCCTCTGGGCAGGTGCCCCCGCCATCGTCGTGCTCGTCCTGTTCCTGGTCTTCTCCTTTTTCAACGCGGGCTATAACACCTTGACGAACGTCTACCCGGGTGAAGTCCTGCCCACCGAAATCCGCGGCATCGGGACCGGTTTCGCCGCCGCAGTGAGCCGGGTCGGGGCAGGCATCGGCACCTTCCTGATGCCGCTGTCAATGCAAAACCTCGGGCCCGGTCCCACCATGCTGATAGCGGCCGGAGTGGCCCTCGCAGGTGCTGCGCTGTCGCAGTGGCTCGCCCCCGAAACCAAGGGCAAAACCCTCACACAGGCGGCTGCAGGGTACGCACACTGACACGGCAGGGCAGGCTGGGCCTGCCCTGCCGCTCCCGAGATATAACGAAGTTGGCGCCGGATGTCCTCCGGCGCCAACTTTGTGTCACCAGCTGCCCACGAAAAGGAACAAGAGTTATGCCACAGAACTTCGCCGACGGTCCCCTCACACCCAGGGACCCGGACCCCATCGAATTGCCCAGTGTCGCCGTCCTGGGTGCCGGAGCGATCGGAAAGTCGCTGCTGAAAGGGCTGACCAGGCCATCGGTGACCGTCAGGGGAGCTATCCGGGCCACGTGTTCCTCGGCCAGCCGGGCAAGAGAACTGCTGTCGGAGTTCCCGCAGGTCGCGGTGGCCTCCGTGGAGGAGGACCTTGACGGCAACAGGAAAGCGGTCCAGGACGCTGAACTGGTAGTTCTTGCCGTCAGCCCCGACCTCGTTCCGGCCGTCGCCGCCGCCATTTCGGATTCCCTGAAGCCCGGTGCCCTCGTGGTGAGCGTTGCCGCCGGCGTAACGCTCGGCGCCCTGCAGGAGATGCTGCCGGCCTCCGGCACGGTGATCCGTGTGCTGCCCAACATGGGAGGGGACGTCGGCTTCGGCGTCACAGGCCTGGGGAGCAACGAGCGCAGCACGGAGCAACAGCTTGAGGCAACGGCAGACCTTTTCCGCACCATTGGCACCGTGGTAACGGTTCGGGATGACCAGCTTGATGCTGTAAGCAGCCTCTCCGGCTCCGGTCCGGGCTACTTCTACTTCTTTGTCGAGCAGCTGACGGCCTCGGGAATGGAGCTTGGCTTCTCCCATGAACAGGCCCGGGTGTTGGCGGAGCAGACCTTCCTGGGCTCGGCAGCGCTCATGCATTCTTCCGGACGGCCGCCGGCGGAGTTGCTTGGGTACTTCACCGCACCTGACGGGACCAGTATCAGGGCCTTAAAACAGCTGGCCGATGCCGGCTTCAAGGAGACTCTCCTCAAAGCGGCATCGGCCTCGATGGCGCGGGCTCGGGACATCGCCGCCGAAACCGGGCAGTAAGTCACCGGGCAGCACGTCCCCCCGCGCTCGAAAACTGCTAGTCGGCGTCGTACGTGTTGGCGATGTAGACGTCGCAGGGCGCGTTGTGGGCGACGCTGTTGGCCACGCTACCCAGGACGCGTCCGATGCCGCGCATCCTGCGATTGCCCACGACGATGATGCGGGCCTCCTTGCTGATGGCTTCCCTGATGAGGGCGTCGGCGGGCCTGCCGCTGGCTGCAGCATGGGTGATGTTGATGTTCCCGCCCAGTGTGTCAGCCACGGCCCTGGCAACGTGCCCGGCCTTGTCAGCGTCCGAGACGAGCCACTTGTTGGTGCCGCTGCCGAAGACCTCGGACCGGTCGCCGTCGAACGCTGACACGACGTGGAGGGTGGCACCCAGTGAGGCGGCCAGGTCCCTTGCAGCCTCCGCGGCCTTCCTAGCCGTGTCGCTGCCGTCGACGCCGACGACAATGGTTCCGCTCATGTCAATGCTGCCTTTCTTTGTTGTGCAAACACCAAGGGCGACGCCGGGCAGGACATCCGGCGTCGCCCTGGTGCAGGACGGTGGTGGATCAGAGCTCGCTGGGTGCGCCCGGTTCGCCGACCGAGGCGTCGATCCCGTACTTCTCGAGGATCTTCTTGATGGTTCCGTCGGTCCGGAGCTTCTCGATGTCCTCGTCCAGGGCCTTGCCGAGCGCTTCGTTGTCGAGGCTCGACGGCAACATCACCTGGCCGACCGACGCGAACTGGGGAACGTTCGGGTTCGGCTTGACGTCGATCACCTGTGCCCCCTCGATCGGGGCATCCTTGAACCGGTATTTAGCGGACGCGGCGGAAGCCACCAGGGCATCGATGCGGCCTGCCTTGAGGTCCGAGTAGATGGATTCGTCATCCTGGTAGATTTTGAACTTGTCTCCGAGCCACTTCGACATGCTGTCGTTCCAGAGGTTGCCGGCGACGGAGCCAACCACCTTGCCTTCAAGGTCATCGCTGGTGATCCCCTTGGTGGAAACGATCGCCTGCGGATCGCTCCACAGCGGCGTGCTTAGGTAGAGGATCTTCTTCCGTTCCTTGGTGCGCAGCCAGTTTCCGGAGCCGATGTCAACGCGCTTGGACTGCACGGAAGAGATGACGGCCCCGGCACCGCCGGAGGTGCTCACCGTGACCTTGAGGCACTCTAGCTTGGCGATTTCGTTGATCAGGTCACCCTCCATGCCGGTGACGGTGTCGCCCTGCAGGATCGTCGCGGGTGCGTAGTCGTAGCTTGCTACCGTGAGCTCACCCTGGTTGATGGTCTTGAGGTCAGTGTGGGCGGGCTTGCAGTCGCTTGAACCGCCTGCGGTGTTGGTTCCGCCGCAGGCGGAAAGGCTGATGGCGAGCAGGCCGGCGGCGGTGCCGGCCGAAAGCGCGCGCACGAGGGTACGGGACATGGTTTCTCTTTCGTGTTGAGCTGGTGGGGCGAAACCCCGGGGATGGATGGAGCGGTTTAGTTGCGTTGCAGGTGCCGTCCGAGGCGCTGTTCCAGAAGCCGGACGAGGCCGAGGAAGACGAGGGTCAGGGATCCGTAGATGACTGCGGTGAGGGTGTAGACGCCGAGGTACTGGAAGGTGATGGATCCGATTTCGAACGCTTTGGACATCAGTTCCGGTACGGCGATGACGAAGGCCAGTGCGCTGCCCTGGAAGATCAGGACGGCGAGTCCGGCCAGTGGAGGGGTGGAGATCCTCAGTGCCTGGGGGAGGATGATGAGCCGGAACCCCGTCCAGCCGCGGAGCCCTGAGGTTAGTGCCGCTTCTCTCTGGCCGAGGGGTACTGCGGCGATCCCGGCCCTGAAGTACTCGGAGGCGTAGGCGCCGGTGTTCCAGCTCAGTGCGATGACTGCCGTTGTGAAGGATGTCAGGGTGATGCCGGCGTCGGGGAGGCTGAAGTACATCAGGTACAGCAGCACCAGGGCCGGCAGCCCACGCCCGATCTCCACGAAGAAGAAGGAGATCCATTGCAGGGGTGCGATTTTCGCTGCGGCCATGACGGCGAACAGGAGGCCGAGCGGGAAGCCGAAGAGCAGCGACAGTCCGGTCAGTTGGAGGCTGACCATGAGGCCGGGGGCGAGGTTCGGCAGCCAGTTGAGCCATTGGGTGATGAGGTCCATCAGGCCACTCCGATCTTCCTGCGCAGCGTGAGGTCGACCCGGCGGGAGATGAGGGCGACGATGAGGCTGATGACGATGTACAGCACCCCGGCGACAACGAAGGAGAGCAGACCTTCGTGCGTCTGCTTGGCGCTTTGCTGGGCGTAGTAGGTGATCTCGCGGACACCGATGGTGGAGGCCAGCGCCGAGTCTTTCAGCAGCCCGATGCCGTAGGTGGCGATGGCGGGCAGCGCGACCCGGAAAGCCTGCGGAGTGATGATGTGCCCGACGGTGGTGACGGCGCTCAGCCCGAGGGCGTGGGCGGCCTCACGCTGGCCGTCGGGGATGCTGAGCAGGCCGGAGCGGTAGATCTCCGCCATGAAGGCCGAGGCGATGATGGAGAAGCCGATGATCGCGGCCTGGATCGTAGTGAGCCGCAGCGCGAACTGGGGCAGGCCGAAATAGATCAGGAACAGCCAGGTGATCGGCGGGATGACGCGCACGATGTTGATGTACAGGGTGGCCATGGCCCGGATTGGGGCGATGGGAGAGCGTGCGGCCCCGACCAGGACCAGGCCGATGATGCCGCCGAAGAGGAGGGAGGCGCCCGTGACGTAGAGGGTGAGCCCTACGCCTTGGGCAATCGAGGACAGCAGTTGCATGATCATTGCTGTGTCACCGGTCCAGGACGGCTTTGAGGAACTGGCGGGTGCGCTCGTTCTGGGGGGCGGTCATGACTTGTTCACTCGGGCCGATCTCCAGCACCCCGCCGTTGCCCATCACCATGATGCGGTTGGACACGTCGCGGGCGAAGTGCATTTCGTGCGTGACGACGAGCATGGTCATGCCTTCATCGGCCAGGTCCCGCATGACGGCGAGGACTTCCAGGCCGATCTCGGGGTCGAGGGCGGACGTTGGTTCGTCGAAGAGCATCACCTTCGGGGACAATGCCAGGGCGCGGGCAATGGCGATGCGCTGCTGCTGGCCGCCGGACAGGCGGGCGGGATAGGCCTTGGCCTTTTCCGGCAGCCCAACCCGCTTCAGCAGCCGGTTGGCGACCTCTTCGGCCTGCTCCTTGGACGACCCCAGCACCTTGCGCTGGGGCAGCGTGATGTTCTCCATCACGGTCAGGTGGGGGAACAAGTTGAAGCTCTGGAAGACCATGCCGGTCACCCGGCGAAGGTGGTCCAGGCTGGCCTTGTCCGGCAGCTTGCCGCCGGCCACCACGTGCGCCCCGCCGATGGAAATCTCGCCTTCGGTGGGAATCTCCAGGTAGTTCAGGCAGCGCAGGAAGGTGCTCTTGCCGGCCCCGGAAGGTCCGATGATCGAGACTACTTCACCTTCGTTCATCGTCAGATTCACATCCGACAAAACGCGGGTGGCGCCGTAGCTCTTACCAAGACCCGCGACAACAACCTCACCTGACAGTGCGATTGGTCGGGCTTTCGTGCCAAAACTTAGGCCCATTGTGTTTCCTTCGGTTAGTGGGCGCCTATAACGCTGAATGGGTCCGCGGGTGCCTGTTTGCAGGCTCCCGAGGGTCCCCGCTTCTTCTTGGGCTGGCTGTGGAATCCACCACAACAACCTGTGCTTTACGTCACTTTAGTCGGCAGTTTATGCCATGTCTAGATCTGTGATCACAAATCTTTTAGTGAGTTTCGGCTGTCAGGATACCGCTCTGATCAACTTGCTGCGGCCAGGGAAGCCCTGATGTGCGATGCCACCCGGTCTGCTTCCGCATAGGCGCCGTGGGTGCCTGCGGTTTCGGAGGTGTAGTCCCCGGCGAAGTGGAGCGATCCCACGGACTCCTGAAGCTGGGGCAAAGCCGCGGCCCGTTCCGGCTCCAGCAACGCGAAGCAGTGTTCCCATGTTTGGGCATGCACGCCTACGATCCTGCCCTTGAGTTCCGGGGCGACAGCCAGGACGGCCTCGACCCACTCACCAACCCGCGCTTCATCCTGCTCAAAGCCCGGTTGGAAGCCGGCGGAATTTCCGTAACACGTCAGCTGGAGAAGGTTGGCCTTGGAGGTGTATGCCGTACCGCCGGGGACGGGATTGATGATCGCGTCGAAGGGCATCCCAACGGTGGTGATGAACGCCCAGTTGTGGAGGTGCGGCAGCCCTTCGATATCGGCAACGACGTTGAGGGTGGTGCTGCCGGGAGTCCCTACCTTGCCCAGGGCGTTGATCTTCCATGCCGGCAAGCCCTTGGCGAGCCGGGGCACCAGTGGAGCCGGAACCGTCAGGACCACCTGCCGCGCCCACAGGGTTTCCTCCCCGCCGGGTCCTGACACGGACACCCTGTGCGCATTCTGGTTTGGGAGATAGGCCACGTCGTTGACCCGCGTGCTGAAGCGGACAACGCCTTCCGGGAGGTGCTCCATGATCGCCCGCGGAATGGCCTGCATTCCAGCCAGGGCAAACAGCCGGTTGTTCTTTTCCCGCGCCAGGTAGCTTGCGAAGTAGCGCAGGGCGTACTTGGCCGAAAGTCTCATCGGGTCGCCTACTGCCCCACCGCGGATTGCGGTGGCCACGATGTCCCGGACGGCGGGTTGGAGTCCTCGGAGGCGGTCGGCCACCGTTTCATCGGCCAATTGCGCCAGGTCGCTGCGGAGAACGCCGTTGCTGGTGCTTTCTGCGTATTCCTTGAGCGAGGCGTCAATGAATTCCTTGAGTTCGGCCCTCTCCGAGGCGTCCAGGTTCAGCCCTGCGACCAGGTTCTCATTGGTCTGCGCGACGACGGTGCTGCCGTTCACGTGGATGCCGTACGTTTCGGGGTGGAACGGGGTTGTTTCCAGCCCCAGTTCCGAGGCGATTTCTTCCGTCTTTGTGTCCCTGTAGATGAACATCGCGCCGGAATTGGCGGAAGTCCCGGCCAGGGGGACAGTGCGCGACCTGCCGCCCGCGTCTGCTGCTGCCTCCAAAACGCAGACGTCCAGCTTGAGGTCCCGGAGGTAATAGGCCGTTCCGAGCCCTGCCGCGCCGGCGCCAACGATGAGTACGTCGTGCATAGTCCTGTCCAGCCTTTCCTTGTTCCCTGCGGGCGGCCGCACTGAAGCCCAGCCCTGTACCGCCCGGCACTGCGATCCACATCACAGGCCTCTCATGTGATCACGTCTACATGATGTCGTCAAGAGATATATCAGTGCAGGCCACTTGATGACGCCGAACCGTGGAATTGCAGCGGGTGAGAGAAGGGAACTCCGGGATAACCTATGGTTCTAACGGTTATTGCTTTGTCGCTGCGAAGGAGCGGATCTTTGGTCGACTCGACCGGCGTCTTGGGATCAGTCTCCCTGCGGGCCCTTGAGATGGCGGCCCAGGTGCGTACTCCCGGCGGGGAGGTTCTGGGCAGGGCAGAGCAGGTAACCCGGCAATTGGAAAGCGCCATCGGGATGGGGCTGATGAATCCGGGCGAACGCCTGCCGCCGGAATCGGTGATGGCCGAACACCTTGGTGTCTCGCCGCTGACCCTCCGGCAATCCCTGGCAGTCCTGCGCAGCAGGGGCCTCCTCGGTACCCGCCGCGGCCGGGGCGGGGGCAGCTACGTGGCGGGCATCCTTCCCGTTCGTGAGGCCGATATTGCACGGGAGCTCCGGAGCCAGAGGAGCGACGACCTCCGGGACCTCATCGACTTGGCTGCCGCAACCGCGGGTTCGGCCGCAAGGCTGGCATCCCAACGGGCAGACGACCAGGACCTGCGCCGTCTGCGGAGCCTCGGCCGCCGGTTCCGGGACTGCACGGAACCGCATATGTTGCGCCAGGCCGACGCCCGGCTCCATATCGGCCTGGGAGTGGCAGCGCAGTCCCGCCGCCTGACCTCACTCCTGATCCAGGTCCACGCGGAACTGTCGCCGCTGACCTGGGGCGACGCATGGCTGGATGAGCAGGGCGCCGCCGTAGGTGAACATGAAGGCCTCCTGGACATGATCGCCACTGGGGACGCCGCGGCAGCGGAAGAACTGGCCATCGCCCACTTTGAACGGGAAGGTGCCCTCATTATCGACCAGCACCTCGCCATCCTGACATCTGACTTGGCGGACGCCCCGTGACGGCCCTCGACGGCGTCCTCGAGGCAACGGCGCAGGCCTTGAGCGTGCGCCTGGAGTCTGTCTTCACCAGCCTTGGGCAACTGGCGGAAGTATCCGCGTCGATCCTTGGCACGCCGGGAATCCAACACTCGGCTTTGGAGGCGCTGAAGCCGGTGGTGGACCGCGTCGTAGCGGGCCAGGGCGGATTGGTGGACAGCGCCGGGATCTCGGTTGTCCCAGGCGTCCTTGCGGACGCGGACGCCTGGCACCAGTGGTGGAGCCTGGTCAAGGGAAAACTCGTCTTCATTCCCCATAACCTGAACCCGGCCTCGGTCAACTACTACGACTACACAGACATGACCTGGTTTGAGCAGCCGCTCGCCTCCGGCGGCCCTGAACTCATTGGCCCCTACATCGACTTCGGCGGTGCGGACATGAAAGTGGTCACGGCATCCTTGCCTGTCATGCAGGGCTCACGGGCCCTGGCCGTGGCCGGGGCCGACCTCTCCATGGACGGTCTCGAACGCATCTTCCTGAAGAGCCTGGGCCGGCGGCAGGAGGACATCGCGCTGGTTACGGTGACAGGCAAGGTGGTTGCCTCCAACAGTGCCCGTTTCGCTCCGGGGACACGGTTTGAGGGCGGAACCCCGTCCAAAGTTTCAGTTCCGGTCACGATTACTGGTCCAGCCAATGCCCCATGGCAGCTGGTGGCCGCCCCATGACTGGTGACCGCACGCAGCCCATGATGGTCCGCCCCGCCGGCACCATGGGGCAGTTCGCCTATGAGGAGCTCCGCGAACGGCTCATCACCCTGGAAATCCAACCCGGCCACCCGTTGAATGAAGTCCCGCTCGCCGCTTCGCTTGGCGTCGGCCGGACAGCCGTACGTGAGGCGCTGACCCGCCTTGAATGCGATCACTTGGTGGTTTCCTATCCCCGAAAGGGGACGTTCGCCACCATGGTGGACCTTGCCGAACTGGCCGACGTCTCGGAAATCAGGATGCTCCTGGAGCCCCTGGCCGTGAAGCGCGCTGCCATGAATGCCAACCAGGAACTCAGGAAAGAACTCCAGCAACTGGCCCAGTTCCTGGAGCAGCTGGATCCTGCTGCCGACCAGCGGTCCCTGATGCAGCATGACATGGCCGTGCACCGGCTGATCTACCGCGCAGCCGGAAGTTCCCGCCTTGAGGAGATCCTGGTCCGTTACGACAACCTGGCCACCCGCATCTGGTGCTTCCTCCTGGACAAGCTTCCGTCCGTTTCCGGGGAGATCAAGGAAAACGCGGCCCTGCTCCGGGCCATTGCGGGTGGGGAGGCCGAGCAGGCTGCGTCGCTTGTGACGGAGAGTATTGCCGCCTTCGAAGCGACAGTCCGCAAGGTTATCTGAGCGGCACCTGCCCCTGGGCCGGACCGGTGTCCCGGCGCAGGAGAACCGCCTGGTGCACTTCCTCCAGGGCGGCAGCGATCAGGAGCGGATCTGTTAACAGTTTCCCCACGGAGCGGACCGCGACATCCTCGAGTCCTTCTGGGCGCTGAACTTCAACGGACCGCTGGAGGACGCGGCCCTGACCCAGGCACTGCGCTGGGTGGCCCTGACCAACGGTGACTGGGCCGTCAACTTCGAAGCCTGCGCCACGTACAAGATCCAGGGCGGAACCGCCGCGCTCGCCGCAGCCATCCTTGAGGACTCCCGTGCCGCCGTCGAATTCGGCTTGACCGTCGCAGGCATGGAGGACGACGGCGGGACCGTCACCCTCCGGAGTGCGGACGGCAGGACCATCAGTGCCAGGGCCGCCATTGTCACAGTCCCCCTTCCCGTCCTGGGAACCATCGACTTCCAGCCGCCCCTGCCGCCGGCCAAGGAAGAAGGTGCGGGGCTGGGGCAGATATCCAGGGGCGTCAAGGTGTGGATCAGGCTGCGCGGTGAACATGCCCCCTTCGTGGCACTCGGGCAAGCGGACTGGCCCCTGAACTTCTTCCAGGCCGAGTACACGCTCGACGGCGACACGATAGTCGCCGGCTTCGGCCCCGACGCAACAAAGATTGACGCGTCCGATGCCGCGGCAGTCCAGGAGCAGCTGGGCCGGCTGGTACCCGGCGCCGACGTGCTGGACGTGGCCACCCATGACTGGGTGGCGGACCCCCTGACCGGGGAGACCTGGCCGATGCACCGGACGGGTTTCCTGGGCAACCCCCTGGCCGCGATGCAGTCCGGGCACGGCAACGTGCTGTTTGCCGGCTCCGATATCGCCAACTGCTGGGGCGGATTCATCGACGGCGCCATCGAAAGCGGGATGGAAGCGGCGCTGGACGCCGCGGCGCTGCTCGCCGCCCGCCCCACCGCCAAGGAACCAGCGCCGCAGGAGCCCGCACTGCGCTGACAATCAACAACCGGTCGCTGGCGGACAAGGCGCATCCCGGCCCCGCTGCCAAGCTGGATTCCACAGCAATTTTCCCGAACTCATGACCGTTAAGAAGGATCAAATGAGTATTTCGAATTCCGAGCCCCGGACCGCTGACGCTCCGGCCAGGGAGCATTCAACGGCACTGCGCGCCGGCAGCATCGGCGTCCTGGGCATCCTCTTCTTCGTCCTGTCGGCCCAGGCGCCCCTCACCGGGATCGTGGGCGCCTCGGCGCTGGCCGCAGCGCTCGGCAACGGTGCCGGCGCGCCCGGCGCCTACCTGATCGTGGGCATCGTCATCGTCATCTTCGCGGTGGGCTTCGTGGCCATGAGCCGCAAGATCCAGGCCAACGGCGCCTTCTACGCTTACGTCACCGCGGCGTTCGGCAGGAAGACCGGCGCCGGCGCGGCCTGGCTGGCACTGCTGGCCTACAACACCGTCCAGGCCGCGATGTACGGGCTTTACGGTGCGGCATTCTCAGGCCTGCTTGCCTCGATTGGGCTGGAGGTTCCGTGGTGGCTGCTGGCCCTGGCCACCATGGCCGGCGTCCAGGTGCTCGGCTCCCTGAACATCGAACTCGGCGCCCGCGTGCTGGCACTGCTGGTGGGGCTCGAGGTGGCCATCCTGCTGCTGTTCGGCTTCACCGTCCTGCTCCACGGCGGCGGCCCGGAAGGCATCAGTATCGCCGCGTCCTTCTCGCCCGAAGCCATCGGGGCCGGAGCGCCGGGCGTGGCCATCATGTTCGCGGTCGCTTCCATGTTCGGCTTCGAATCCACGGCCATCTATTCGGCGGAGGCCAAGGACCCGCACCGCACGGTGGCCCGGGCCACCTACCTGTCCGTGGGCGTCATCTCGGTCTTCTTCTCCTTCATCTCCTGGATGCTGGTCAGCTATTACGGACCGTCCCGGGTGATGGACGCCGCGGGCGCCGCACTCGAATCAGGGGATGCCACGTCCTTCGTGCTGGGCCCGCTCGTAGAACTGTTCGGCCCATGGGCGGGCATCGTGGCCGGCATCCTGCTGGTCACCTCGCTGCTCGCCGGCATCATCGCCTTCCACAACGGCATCAACCGCTACCTCCACTCCCTGGCGCTGCGTGGTTCCATGCCCGCCGTCATTGCCCGGACCAACCGGCACCGCGCCCCTGCCGTCGCCGCCTGGGTCCAGTCAGCCACCGCCGTCGTGCTGGTGCTTCCTTTCGCCATCCTGGCCCTGGACCCGGTCCTGACCCTTTTCTCCTGGTTCAGCGGCCTGGCCGTGGCGGCACTGCTGGTGCTCTACATGCTGTGCTCGGTGGCGGTGGTCGCGTTCTTCCGCCGGGAATCCCCAGGGGCGCAGCTGTGGCAGACGCGGATCGCCCCCGTCCTGGCAACGGTGCTGCTCGCCTGGGTCCTGTTCCTGGTGGTCAGCAATTTCACGGCTCTGATCGGCGGCAGCGCGGAAACAGCCATCGCCCTGCTCGCCGCGGTCCCCGTGGTCTTCGTGGCAGGGGTGCTGGTGGAATCCGCCATCGAGCGCCGCCACCACGCCGCCACCCTGGGACACGCGCTTACCTAGCGCCCACGGCTTCCCCTTCACTGGCCCGGCGCGGACTGGCAGGTCCGCGCCGGGCCAGCGTGTGTGCCGCACCAAAGAGGCAAGCTACGACGGCGGCCGCCACCCACGCCGTTTCCGGCCCATCCGGCCACGCGCCTGCCAGCCCAAGGAATGCCGGAACTGCAGCCGTCACCGGGCCCGCCAGCACCAGGGCCCAGCCAATGAACGGGTCCAGCCGCTTCCGCCCCAGCCCCAGCGAGGTGAACAGCAGCCCCCACAGCGCGGACCAGCACACCCACAGCACCGCGAGCAACGGATCGATAGCCAGCCAGAAACCCGCCAGCAGCAGGCCGACGAATGCCACCATGCCGCAGAACCAGCCCACTCCCTTCGAGCCAAGGGCCAGCAGCGCATCCAGCCCCACATAGACGTACGTCAGGCCAAACAGGAACATCCCGGCCACCGTCAGCAGCGGTGTCCCGGTCCCGGCCGCGGACAGCAGCCCCAGCAGCAGCTGGACGGCCCCGACCATAAGGTTCAGGACGCCGGCGTCCCGCCAGGGAAGGCGGCCCAGCGTGGCGAGTCCGTTGACCAGGAGGACGGCTCCGGAGAGCAGAAGGCAGAGGTGCGGCATGTCAGGCTGCTCCTGCTTTCGCGTAACGCTTCACGATGGCTTTCGCTGAGTGGAATTCCGTTGTCACAATACGGAGATTAGCGGATAGGGTGGGCTCCGCTTGGCGGGCTGCAGTCGCAATTGGTTAGGTTGAAATCTAAACCATTTGGGACGATGCCGCCTCAGCCGGCTGTCCCATGCACGGCTCGCGGTAAGGAAGAACAATATGGATGCACGGCTCGAGGCCATCAGGGACACCGTCCTGGCCAGGAACCCGGGCGAAGCGGAATTCCACCAGGCAGTGGTGGAGGTCTTCGAAAGCCTGGGGCCTGTCCACGACAGGCACCCGGAATTCCTCGAAGCCGCCATCCTTGAACGGCTCTGCGAGCCCGAGCGCCAGATCATCTTCCGCGTGCCCTGGACGGACGACTCCGGCCGCGTCCAGACTAACCGCGGCTTCCGGGTGGAATTCAACTCAGCCCTGGGTCCCTACAAAGGCGGCCTGCGGTTCCACCCCTCCGTCTACCTTGGCATCGTCAAGTTCCTGGGCTTTGAACAGATCTTCAAGAACGCCCTGACCGGCATGCCCATCGGCGGCGGCAAGGGCGGCTCGGACTTTGATCCGCGCGGCCGCAGTGACGCCGAAGTGATGCGGTTCTGCCAGTCCTTCATGACCGAGCTCTACCGGCACATCGGAGAATACACGGACGTTCCGGCCGGCGACATTGGCGTGGGCGGCCGCGAAATCGGCTACCTCTTCGGCCAGTACAAGCGCATCACCAACAGGTACGAATCCGGTGTGCTCACCGGCAAGGGCATCTCCTGGGGCGGCTCCCTGGTCCGGCCCGAGGCCACCGGCTTCGGCACGGTCATCTTCACCCAGGAAATGCTGAAGACCCGCGGAACTTCCTTCGACGGGCAGCGCGTGGTGGTCTCCGGCTCCGGCAACGTCGCCATCAACGCCATCGCCAAGGCCCAGTCCCTGGGGGCCACGGTGGTGGCCTGCTCCGACTCCTCCGGCTACGTCGTGGACGAGGCGGGGATCGACGTCGCGCTTCTCCGTGAGGTGAAAGAGGTGGAGCGCGGCCGCCTGAAGGACTACGCGGAGCGCCGCCGCGGTGTCTCCTACGTGGACGGCGGTTCCGTGTGGGACGTTGACGCCACGGTGGCGCTGCCCTGCGCCACGCAGAACGAGCTCGACGGCGATGCTGCCGCCCGGCTGGTGCGCAACGGCCTGGTTGCCGTCGGGGAGGGTGCCAACATGCCCTCCACGCGTGACGCTGTTGCGGTGTTCCAGGAGACGGGTGTCCTGTTCGGACCGGGCAAGGCCGCCAACGCCGGCGGCGTTGCGACGTCGGCGCTTGAGATGCAGCAGAACGCCAGCCGCGATTCATGGTCCTTCGAGCACACGGAGGAGCGGCTCACGGACATCATGGTGGGCATCCACGACCGCTGCGCCGCGACGGCCGACGAGTATGGCGATCCAGGAAACTACGTGCTCGGCGCGAACATCGGCGGCTTCGTCAAGGTGGCCGATGCCATGCTGGCGCAGGGGCTGATCTAGCCGGAACCTGAATCAGCTCCGGCGCCATCCGCTGGGCGAAACCCCGAAGGCATCCCGGAACGTGCGGCTGAAATGCGCGGCATCCAGGAACCCCCAGCAGGCGGCCACCGCGCCCACCGATTTGCCGGCGTGCAGTGGATCCCGGAGGTCGCGGCGGGCGCCTTCGAGCCGCTGCGTCCGGATCCAGCTGGCCACGGTGGTCCCCGACTCGTGGAAGACGTTGTGCAGGTGCCGGGTGGAAATGAAATGCGCGGCGGCGATGCTTGCCGGTGACAGCAGGGGATCGGCAAGGTTGGCCTCGATGTACTCACGGATTAAGACGGCCAGCAGCGCCTGCGGCTTCATGCGGTCCGGCGTGATGTCCATTTCCGCATGCAGCATGGTGGACACCAGGTCCAGGGCGTTGGTGGCCAGCCTCGAGCCACTGGGGCCGTTCAGGACGTGCAGGTTCGCTGACAGTTCCCGGATGAACTGGCCGACGATTCCGCTCAGGCCCCCGCTGCCCATGCGCACCGCGGCCAACTGACCCACGTAGTCGGCGGGCAGGGAAAGGGCGTCGCAGGGGAACATCAGCACCATGATCCTGGTGCTGTCCTCGAAGGCGAGGGTGTACGGACGGTTGGTGTCGTAGATCGCCAGGTCCCCGGGCTGCAGGACGGCCTCGCGGTTGTCCTGGATCAGCAGGCCGGTGCCTTCCAGCTGCAGGTTCAGCTTGAAGTAGCGTTCGTGGGCTTGGGCGATCAGCGCCGGGGTGCGGTGGACCTCGTGGGAGGTGGCGGTGACCTCGACGATGGACATCCGGTCCAGCACCCGGGCGCGCATCCGGCCCTGGAAGCCGTCCACGTCCGCCGTCCGTGCGGTGAGGGGAACGAAGGATTCCGCCACCAGGTGCTTCCAGTGGTCGAACGATACGGCCACCTTGGAGGTCAGGTCCTGGTGTGGGGTGCGGGCTGTAGTAGGTGCTGGCATGGATATTCCTCGCGACGGATGGCCACTTCACGTTTCCCCCGGGACTGTGTCCTCGGACACAGTCCAATCAGGCTAGCGGCCTGGGATTCTTTTTTCAACGGTTGGCGAAAATAAGAATTTTGTCTTTCCAGCCGCAGCCCAGACTCCCGTGCCATGATCGGGCCATGAGGTCCATGACGGCTGCCGGTGACCACTACCGGAACTTCAACTCCCGCGCCCACCACTCCCGGCTCCGAATGGCGGTGATGCTCGCCGTCGGCCTCGTCGCCGCACTGGTGGTGGGCACCTTCGGCACGTGGACGTATGCCCCGGCGCTCGGCTGGGCCGCAGCCTCGGCCACGTACCTCATCTGGGTTTGGAGCGTCATCGGGCACCTGGGTCCTGCAGCCACTGCTGCGCACGCCAGGCGGGAGGACCCCGGCAGGGTCTTCTCCGACGCGCTGGTCCTGGGTGCCACAGTGGCCAGCTTTGCGGGGGTGGCCCTGATCCTGCTTGACGCCTCCAGCGAGCAGGGCGGTGCCAAGGATGCCACGGTTGCCATGGCGCTGGGCAGCATTGCCCTCTCCTGGTTCCTGGTCCACACCCTGTTCACACTGCGGTACGCGGCCATTTACTACCGCGACGGGACCGGGGTTGATTTCAACGAAGGCAGCCAGCCCCGGTACGCGGACTTCGCCTACCTGGCCTTCACCGTCGGCATGACGTTCCAGGTTTCCGATACGGACCTGAAGACCAATGCCATCCGCTCAACGGTCCTGCGCCAAGCGCTGCTGTCCTACCTGCTCGGCGCCATTGTCCTGGCCACCACCATCAACCTGGTATCGGGGTTGATCCATTAGGCGTCCCGGCCGGGCCCGCCGTGCCGGGCGCTTAAAACGCAATGGGTGCAACTCCGGTTGGAGTTGCACCCATTATGCGGGCGCCGCTTAGTCCTTCTTGAAGGCGTCCTTGACGTGTTCGCCGGCCTGCTTGAGGTCCGACTTTGCCTGGTCCGTCTGGCCTTCAGCCTTCAGGCTCTCGTCGCCCGTGGCGTTTCCAGCAGCTTCCTTGCCCTTGCCGCCGAGCTTCTCTGCAGCGTTGCCGATCTTGTCATCCAAACCCATGGAGATGCTCCTTACAGTTGGTGCTCGCTCCGGCATCTGCCAGAACCTGACCCACCAATAGTAAGCATACTTTCGAGTTTGCCGCTCATTTCCGGCCGGAAATTGTGCCGAGGAGCGCGAGGTAGCCTTCAAGCTGGGCGGCGTGGCCGAAATCCTTCTCGCCTTCCGGTGCCAGGGCCGCCTCGATCTGGGCTCCCAGCAGCATGTTCAGCAGCTGCCCGGCAAGGATGGAATCGTCGACGGCGGCTGCCACGTCGCCGCTTTCCCTCGCCTCTGCCAGGAAGCGGCGGATGGCCCCAAGCCATTCGTCCATGGACTGCTGGTGGATCGCCGCCTTTTGGGGATCGTTGATGGCCCGCTGCCAGAACGGGACCACAATCCGCGCCTCATTCACGCGTTCTTCGTCAAGGGGGAGTACTTCCAGGCAGAAGGCCCGCAGTGCCTCCAGGCCGGTCTTGCCCGCAGTCACCCCGGCGATGCGTTGGTTGGTCCGGTTGAAGACGTGGCTGAAGGCAAATTCGAGCAGGGTGTCCTTGGTGGGAAAGTAGGGCTTGAGGGCCCCGTTGGCAAAGCCCGCCTCCGTGGCGATCTCGCGCATGGTGGCGCTTTCGAGGCCCTGCCGGGCGATGATCCGCCAGGTGGCGTCCACAAGTTCCAGGCGGCGCTCGTCATGGTCAACTATCTTCGGCACCGCGGCCACTCCCCGGAAATATTTCGCTCAGACTCTTGTGAGTCATGTTACGGACGTTTATTCTCTACAACTATAGAAAATAAACCCAGTGGCCGGCGACGGCCCGGACAAAGGCTCTTCCCATGACTCTTGCACCAACCGAAACCGCATCGGCCTTCCGCCTGGCAGCCGCGGAGGAAATCCTGGACGTCCGCACCATCCTGCAGGCGGAAGGGCACCTGGGCCCGCAGCACCGGATCGCCTACCTGGGCCTGCTGGATCCGGTGCGGGGTGCGGAACCGCGGGCCGTGGACCGCCGTTTCCGGGTCTTCATCCACGACGTCTCCGGGGCTGCGCCACGCGATGTCGTCGTCTCCGTGACGCACCGGACGGTGGAATCCGCCGTCGAACTCGACACCGCCGTGACCGGCGAACTGCCGGTCCTCGAGGAGGAGTTCGAGGTGGTGGAGTCCCTCCTGGCCACGGACGAACGCTGGCTCAAGGCGCTCGGGGACCGTGGGCTCGACGTCGAAAAGGTCCGCGTCGCCCCGCTGTCCGCCGGCGCCTTCGAGTACCCGGAGGAAAAGGGGCGCCGGATCCTCCGCGGGCTGGCGTTCGTCCAGGACTTCCCGGAGGACAGCGCCTGGGCGCACCCCGTGGACGGCCTGGTGGCCTACGTGGACGTGGTCAGCAGGGAAGTCACCCAGGTGATCGACCTCGGCGCCATGCCCATCCCCGCCGAGCACGGCAACTACACAGACCCCGAGCTGACCGGCCCCATCCGCGAAACCCAAAAGCCCATCAGCATCACCCAGCCGGACGGCCCCAGCTTCACCGTCACCGGCGGGAACCACGTGGAGTGGGAGAAGTGGAGCGTGGACGTGGGCTTCGATGTCCGCGAAGGCGTGGTCCTGCACAACCTCGCGTTCCAGGACAGCGACCGGAAGCGGTCCATCATCAACCGCGGGTCCATCGCCGAAATGGTGGTTCCGTACGGTGACCCGTCGCCCATCCGGTCCTGGCAGAACTACTTCGATACCGGCGAATACCTGGTGGGCCAGTACGCCAACTCCCTGGAGCTGGGCTGCGACTGCCTGGGCGAGATCACCTACCTCAGCCCCGTCATCTCCGATGCGTTCGGCAACCCGCGGGAAATCCGCAATGGCATCTGCATGCACGAGGAGGACTGGAGCATCCTCTCCAAGCACTCCGACCTGTGGAGCGGCGTCACCTACACCCGCCGCAACCGCCGGCTGGTGATCTCCTTCTTCACCACGATCGGCAACTACGACTACGGCTTCTACTGGTACCTCTACCTGGACGGCACCATCGAATTCGAGGCCAAGGCCACCGGGATCGTCTTCACCTCCGCGTTCCCCGAGGGCGGCTCGGACAACATCTCGCAGCTTGCCCCGGGCCTGGGCGCACCCTTCCACCAGCACCTCTTCAGCGCCCGGCTGGACATGGCCGTCGACGGCTTCACCAACCGCGTCGAGGAGGAGGACGTGGTCCGCCAGCCCATGGGCCCCGGCAACGAACGGGGCAACGCCTTCACCCGGCAGCGCACCCTCCTGGCCCGGGAATCCGACGGCGTCCGGGAGGCCGACGCCCGCGCCGGCCGCACCTGGATCATCTCCAACCCGGAATCCCGCAACCGGCTGGGCGAGCCCGTGGGCTACAAGCTGCACCCGCAGAACCAGCCCACGCTGCTGGCGGACCCGGAATCGTCCATCGCCCGCCGCGCCGCCTTCGCCACGAAGGACCTGTGGGTCACCCGGTACGCCGAGGACGAGAGGTACCCCACCGGCGACTTCGTGAACCAGCACGCCGGCGGCGCCGGGCTGCCCGCGTACGTGGCGCAGGACCGGGACATCGACGGCCAGGACATCGTCGTCTGGCATACCTTTGGCCTGACCCACTTCCCCCGGTTGGAGGACTGGCCCATCATGCCCGTGGACACCGTGGGCTTCAAGCTGCGGCCCGAGGGCTTCTTTGACCGCAGCCCGGTCCTGGACGTTCCTGCCAACCCGAACAAGCAGGAATCGTCCTGCCACAGCGAGGGCAGCAGCGGTGGCTGCCACTAGCGTGGCCGCCGTCCCGGCAGGACCTACGACGGCGGCAGGACGGGTGCGTGCCAAGGGCCCCGTCCTTCATCCCCGGCTGGTGGCCGTGGTTACCGCCGTCTCCTGCGCGGCCCACGTCTGGCTGGCCGCATCCGGGCGGCACGGCACGTGGCTGAGCGTCCTCATGCTGGCGCTCGCCGCCGTCTGCGTTCCCTGCACGGTCCACATCTGGCGGCACGGCCGGGTGGGCGCGCTGCACCAGGTCACCGCCGCTGCCGTGGCGATGGCTGCCCTGCACGCCGCCCTGCTGTTCGGCGCCGGTGGTGCCGGGCATGCGCATGGCGGCCAGCCGCCGTCGTCCGCTGGAGCCGGCTCCGGCAGCATGGACCTGCTGCTGGTTGTTGCCCTGGAGCTAACGACGGCGCTGCTCGCCGCCACGCTGGTGGCCAGGCTGCGACGGTTTGCCAGGTAGGCCGTCGAGGCTCAGGCGGCCGCGACGCCGAGCGGGCGGGCGACATGCAGCTGTTCGTGGTCGACCAGCCACTGGATGGATTCGAAGATGGCCTGCTCCGGTCCGTACCGCGGCGCGTAGCCCAGTACGGCCGCTGCCTTCTCAATGCTGAAGCACTGGCTGCGGTAGAGGTGGTTCCAGCTCGCGTCCGCGTGCCCGCGGGAAGTGTTCTCGCGGAAACGGTCCCACGAAACCGTCTCCAGCACCGCTGCATGGCCGAACCAGGCGGCTGCCATGTCCGCATAGCCGCGCACTGTCAGGGCGGTGGGCGCGACGACGTTGAAGTCCTCGCCGGTGGCCGCTTCGCGCCGGGCTATGGCCTGCTCGAAAGCCTGGGCAACGTCGTCTGCGTGCACGTGGTGCATCAGCTCCGCCCCGCTGCCGGGAATCCGGAGCGGCTGCCCCGCGGAGACCGTCTGCCAGACGGTGGGATCGAGGTTGCCCAGCGGACCGACCGGCTGCCATCCCGGCCCCACAATGTGGCCGGGATGCAGGGACGTGGTGGCCAGGCCGCCGCTGGCAGTTTCCTCCTGCAGCATCAGGGCAATCCTGTTCTTCTGGGTGCCGTATTCGCCGAAGGGCGGTGCGGCGGAATCCGATCCTTCCCTGATGGGCAGCTTCAGGCTCTGCCCGTACCGCCAGATGGAGCCGCAGTGCAGCAGGTGCCCCACCTCGCCCCGCAGCCGCTGCACCAGTGACGCCGCCGATTCCAGGGTGAAGCAGACCAGGTCCACCACGACGTCCGGTTTGAGGGCCGCCACCCGGTCCGCGAATGTGCCGTCCCGGTCCTCTGCCACCCGGTCCGCGGTGACGTGGTGCACCTGCTGCCACTCCGGTGACTCCGTGTACGGCTGGCTGGTGCCGCGGCTGATGTTGGTGACGTCGTGCCCTGCCCGGACCAGCCGGGGGACCAGGAAGGACCCGATGTGGCCGCTGCCGCCGATGACGGTGACTCTCATTGCTCTCCTATCGTTGCGTTTCCTCAACGGTAGGGCCGCGGCAGCAGGAAAGGGAGGGCCTTGCGGACCTCCCTTTCCCGGTGGTTGGCGGCGGACCCCGGCGGTCACTCCGGCTTGGCGTACTCTGCGGCGCTCATCACTTCGTAGCAAACGTAGGTTTCGCTGCCCTCCACCCAGGCATCGTGGCCGGCCGGAATGGAGTAGGCATCGCCGGCATGGATTGTCATCCTGCCTCCGTCGACCAACTCGATGGTCAGGGTTCCGGCGACGCAGACGCCCAGGTGGCTGACCTGGCAGCTGTCCGTGTGGACCACCGTCTTGACGGTTTCCGACCAGCGCCAGCCGGGTTCGAAGGTGAAGCGGCCCAGGGTGGTGCTGCCGAGGGTAACGACGTCCACCTGCGTCATGGGGGGCCGGCGCTTTTCATCCGGCTCATCAAAGGATTTTGATTCAAGGTCCTTGACCGTTATTGCGGGCATTTCAGGCTCCTGGGAAGGAGTGGTTGTTTAGTTCACCCGGGCGTGCAGGCGCTCCGGGAGGATGGTCCGCCAGGGAGGGGTGTGCCCGTCCGGAACCTGCCGAACCTCGTGTGCGACGATCCTAATCTGCTCCGCAGCGGGGGTGATGTCAATGCTGTTTTGCCCCGTCAAACCAGTCCCGGGCCGGGTTGGTCACAGCCGGCGCGGAACGGACCACATCCGGCTGCGCAGCCCATCGCACCCCGTTGGCCAGGACCCGCCGGACCTGTGGATGGTGGTACACCGGATACTCCTGGTCGCCCGGGCTGAAGTAGAAGATGCGGCCCTTGCCCCGGGTGAAGGTGACGCCGGAGCGGAACACCTCGCCGCCGGCGAAGGAGCTGATGAAGATCAGGTCGTCCGGGTCCGGGATGTCGAACAGTTCGCCGTACATCTCCTGCTCCGGGATGACGATGGGGCTTTCCACCCCGGCGGCGATGGGGTGCGACGGCTTGACGGTCCACACCAGTTCGCGCTGCCCGTCATTCCGCCAGGCCAGCGAGCAGCTGGTCCCGAGCAGCCTGGTGAAGATCTTGGAGAAGTGCCCCGAGTGGAGCACGAGCAGTCCCATCCCACCCAGTACATGCCGGTGGACGCGTTCGACGACGGCGTCCCCCACCTCGGCGTGCGCAATGTGGCCCCACCACAACAGGACGTCCGTCTCCGCGAGTACCTCTTCGCTGAGGCCGTGGTCGGCGTCGGCCAGGACCGCCGTCGTGATGTCCGCCTCCGGAAGGTGGGAGCGCAGGCCCCCGGCGATGGCGCCGTGGATGCCGCCCGGGTACATCTCCCCGATGTGGGATGGCTCGTTATTGGCTTCGTGGACGCCTTCGTTCCACACCAGGATCCGCAGTTCGCCGTTCATCAGAGCCGAATCTCCCTTTGTTCGCGTGCGGACTGGTAGCACGCATCGATGACCTGTGCCCGGTACAGGGCCAGGGATCCGTCATGGTCGGCCCAGGCCTGGTCGCCGCCGCGGACCGCGGTGACGAAGTCCTCCACCACTGCATCGTGTGCGCGGCCCGGCAGGACCGGGGGCAGGTAGTCCGCGGACTCCCCGTCCTTGTCCGTGAACACCCGCAGCCGGCCCACCGGCGGGAACGGTGCCCCGTGCACCCTGAGCTCGGCGCCGCCGTCGGTCCCGTACACGGTGAAGTCCAGTTGGTCGTCGGTTTCCCGGTAGGCAGCCCAGCTGGCCTCGACCAGCAGGGTGGCGCCGCCCTCCAGCCGGAGGAACGCCGTGGCGAAGTCCTCCACTTCGAAGGCGTGGCTGGTGGCGTGGGCGGAGAACCGGCTGCCGCCGCCCCGGCCCTGCGGGCCCAGTTCGGCATGGGTGGCCGCGGAGACGGCCACCACCTTGGGCTCGCCGAGGAGGTGCAAAGCGAAGTCGAGTACATGGACGCCGATGTCCGCCAGCGGGCCGCCGCCGGCGAGCTCCGGGTTGGTGAACCAGCTGCCCAGGGTGGGGATGCCTGCACGCCGCAGCCACGAGGCCTTCGCGTAGTACGGCCGGCCCAGCCCGCCGCCGTCGATCACGTCCTTGAGCGCCCTGATGTCCCCGCGGCGGCGGTGGTTGAAGGCGACGTCCAGCACGCGGCCCGCCTTGCGGGCGGCGTCCACCATGGCCTGGCCTTCCACGGCGTTGCGGGCGATTGGCTTCTCGCTCAACACATGGAGGCCCCGTTCCAGGGCGGCGATGGCGATCGGGGCGTGCAGGAAGGTGGGTACCGCCACGCTGACCGCGTCCAGGCCGCCGTGGTCCAGCATGTCCTCCCAGTCGGTAAAGGCGTTCGGAATGCCGTATTCGGCCTGCAGGGAGTCGCGCAGGTCCTGTTCCATGCCGGCCACCGAGACGATCTTCACTCCGTCCAGTGCCGAGTAGGCGTTGAGGTGCTGCTGGCCGGCCCAGCCGATGCCCACCACCCCTACCCGTAAGTCCTGGACGGGGGCCTCTGCTCCGGCGGGTGACTGTGGGCCAGGGGATTGCTCGCTGGTCAAAAGTGCTACCTCTTCCTGGTCTGGCTGGTCCGCCGTCTCCGTCACGTGGTGCATTCTTTCCACCGGCGGCCCCCGCAAAGCCGGGGTCCCGGCGTCGACTGCTCAGTTAAAGCATGGCTGGCGTGACGCATCCGTACCCCGCATTTGGCCAAACATGCACGGAGTGCTGGATCCGCTGAGGCGCGCACATCCGCGAGCCGCTGCTTTCGCAGGTTACTGGTGCGCGCCGCGTGACGGCTGAAACTCGCGTGCAGAAGGCTGAAACCACCATTTAACACAGCCGAAACCTACCCAAAAATGGCCGCCATACATTGGAATCAGACGGCAAAAGCCGCCCCTCCGCCGGCCGTGGTTTCTCCACCCGCGACCCACTTGGCGGAACGGCTCTGACGGCAACTAACCGTTCTTTTCGCATCTTGAAAGGGGTTTCCCATGGACTCGGGAAATGTCGCTTGGATTTTGGCCAGCTCGGCGCTGGTGTGCATGATGATTCCCGCCCTGGCCCTGTTTTACGGGGGCATGGTGGGGTCCCGCCGCATCCTGAACATGATGATGATGTGCTTCGGCGGCGCCAGCCTGGTGGCCGTGCTGTGGGCACTGTTCGGCTACTCCATGGCCTTCGGAAACTCCGTGGGCGGCCTGGGACTGATCGGTGACGTCACCGAGTTCCCCGGCATGGGGCAGCTGCTGGCCAAGGACGACTCCGCGTCCATCCCGGTCATCCTGTTCGCAGCATTCCAACTGTTCTTCGCCTGCGTCACCACCGCCCTGGTCGCCGGTGCCGCCGCGGGCCGCATGAAGTTCGGCGCCTGGATGGTCTTCGCCGGCATCTGGGCCACGGTGGTGTACTTCCCCATCGCGCACTGGGTGTTCGCGTTCGACTCCGCGGACGGCAGCACCGTCGGCGGCTGGATCGCCAACGGCATCAAGGCCATCGACTTCGCCGGCGGCACCGCGGTGCACATGAACGCCGGCGCCGCAGCCCTGGCCCTTGCCCTGGTACTGGGCAAGAGTTCCGGCTGGCCCAAGGTGGAACACGCCAAGCCGCACAGCCGGCCGCTGGTCCTGGTGGGCGCAGGCCTGCTGTGGGTGGGCTGGTTCGGCTTCAACGCCGGCTCCGCACTCGCCGCCGGCCAGTCGGCGTCGGTGGTGTTCCTGAACACCGCAGTTGCTGCTTCCGCCGGGCTGCTGGCCTGGGCCCTTGTTGAGCGGGTCCGGCACGGTGCGGCCACCAGCATGGGTGCCGCGTCGGGCCTCATTGCCGCGCTGGTCGCCATCACTCCCGCCTGTGGCGCAGTCAGCCCGCTCGGGGCACTGGCCATCGGCGCGATCGCCGGGGCTGTCTGCTCGCTGGCCATCGAATGGAAGTTCCGCCTGGGCTTCGACGATTCGCTCGACGTCGTGGGCGTCCACCTGGTGGGCGGCATCCTGGGCACGCTGCTGATCGGCCTCTTCGCCACGGACAAGGCCCCGAACGGCGTCAGTGGACTGTTCTACGGCGGCGGCTTCGAACTGCTGGGCGTCCAGGCCCTCGCCACCATCACGGTGCTGGCGTACTCTTTCGGCGTCACCTGGATCCTGGCGAAGATCCTGGACAAGACCATGGGCGGCCTGCGCATCAAGCCCGAGGACGAACTGCGCGGCATCGACCTCGCGGCCCACTCGGAGCTGGCCTACCTGATGGACGAGGATCCGGTGGAACTGGGCTCCCCGCAGCGGGTCTAGTTTCCACTTCCCACAAGCTGCCGGGCGCCCGCCTGCTGGGGGCGGCGCCCGGCATACCCCTTTCGCGTCACGCGGCGCGTCCCAGTCTCGAGTCAGGGCCAAACCTTGGACCGGTGCCGGCAACCGCCGGCTTATAGTTCCAAGGTTTGGCCCTTCGTTTACTCCTTGAACAGCCCCGCAAGGTCCTCGGCCGTGATGGCCCCGCCGGCCAGGGCGTCGCCCTCCATGACGTCGGCGAACAGCTGCGACTTCCGGGTCTTCAGCGCCATGACCTTTTCCTCGATGGTGTCCTTGGCCACGAGCCGGTACACCATTACGTTCCGGGCCTGCCCGATCCTGTGTGTCCGGTCCACGGCCTGGGCCTCGGACGCCGGGTTCCACCAGGGATCCAGCAGGAACACGTAGTCGGCCTCGGTGAGGTTCAGGCCGAACCCGCCGGCCTTGAGCGAAATCAGGAACACGGGCGCGTTGCCGTTCTTGAACTCGCTGACCACGTCGGCCCGGTTCCGCGTTCCGCCGTCGAGGTAGCAGTACTCGATCTCCTCCTGGTCCAGCCGCTCCCGGACCTTCCCCAGGAATCCGGTGAACTGGCTGAAGATCAGCGCCCGGTGCCCCTCGGCCACCAGGTCCTCGAGCTGTTCGAACAGCACATCCAGCTTCGAGGACCGCACCGCGGACAAGGCAGGATCCACCAGCGACACGTCCAGGCTGAGCTGCCGCAACAGGGTCAGCGACTGGAAAATGGTGAACCGGTTCTTGTTGACGTCCTCGATCAGTCCCAGGATCTTCTGCCGCTCGCGCTGCAGGTGCGTCTGGTACACCTTCTGGTGCCGCGGGTTGAGCACGACTTCCAGGACCTGCTCCTGCTTGGGCGGCAGGTCCTTGATCACCTGGTCCTTGGTGCGCCGCATCATCAGCGGCCGGACCCGTCGCCGCAGCTTCTCCAGTTGGCCCTTGTCGCCGTTCTTTTCCACCGGCTTCTGGTAGTACTCGGCGAAGCGCTTGGGGCTGGAGAACAGGCCGGGCGCCACGATGGACGTCAGCGCCCAGAACTCCATCAGGTTGTTCTCCAGCGGCGTGCCGGTGATGGCCAGCTTGAACGCGGCCGGCAGCTTGCGGGCGCACTGGTAGGCCTTGGACTGGTGGTTCTTCACGAACTGCGCCTCGTCCAGGACCATCCCGTTCCACTGGCGGGAGGCGTAGGCCTCGTAATCGATGCGGAATAGCGCGTAGGAGGTGATCACGACATCGGCCCCGCCCAGTGCCTCCGCCACGTCCTGGCCGCTCTTCCCGAAGGTCTCGCCGACGGTCCGGACCGTGAGGCCCGGGGCGAAGCGGGCGGCTTCCAGCGCCCAGTTGCCCACCACGCTGGTGGGCGCCACCACCAGGAAGGGCGCGACGGCGGCGGGCCGGGCACCGGCGTCCGGGTCACCAGAGCCGGCGGCAGCACCGTCGTCGGACGTTTCCAGGGACGAAGCTGCCGCTGCCGCCAGCTCCTTCGCCGCGCACATCAGCGCCAGCGCCTGCACGGTCTTGCCCAGGCCCATGTCGTCCGCCAGGATGCCGCCCAGCCCGTGCTTGTAGAGGAAGCTCAGCCAGTTGAACCCCTCCAGCTGGTACGGCCGCAGCTCGGCGTTCAATGAAGCAGGCAGCGGCAGCCCGTCCGTTCCGCCCTCCAGCAGGCCGCCCACCGCGGAACGCCAGGCCGCTGCCTGTTCATCCACGATCCCCAGCTGTGCCAGCTCATCCCACAGGCCGGCCTGGAAGCGGCTGATCTGCAGCGGCGCATCCTTGTTGTCCTGCAGCGACCGTGCCTCTTCGATCAGGGCACGCAGCTGGTGCAGCTCCGGCAGGTCCAGGGAGAAGTAGGCGCCGCTGGGCAGCAGCATCCTGGTCTGCCCGGCGGCCAGCGCGGAGAACACGGCGGCGAAGGACACGGGCTGGCCTTCGAGCGAGATCTGGATGCCCAGGTCGAACCAGTCCCGTTGTTCGGTGGCCTTGGTGGAGATGGACACCACCGGTGCCTCCTCAGCCTCGCGGTAGTCCGCGATGTCACCCACGGTCTCCACCTCCACGTCCGGGGCTTCCCGCAGCCGTGGCAGCACCTCCTCGGTGAATGCCAGCGTGTCCAGGCCCGTCAGTTCGGCGGATGCCGCCAGCCGGGGAGTGCCCCAGCCGCCCGTGGCTGATTCGCCCAGGGCCGGGACCACGTCCCATGGCCGGCCGATGCCCTCCAGGATGCGGGCCTCGGCGGTGTCGTCGCGGTAGCCGTGATCGCCCGGGTGCCGCCACAGGGGCTGCGCGGTGACCAGCGTCCCGGTCTGGTAGTGCCATTCCCAGTGCAGCCGTACCCGGTGGTCGGCACCGTAGTTGGCCAGCAGGGACAGGGTGGGGACGGCCAGTTCGGGCAGTTCCACGGACTCGTCGCGCGCCGTGACCCGGGCGGTCTGCTTGAGCTTGGGATAAAAGCCCGTCAGGAACCGGGACTCATCCCTGGCCGGGATGTGCAGCGTGCTTCCCGCCGTGACGAACGCCAGCAGCTCCTCGCTCAGCCCGTCTTCCAGCGGTGCCAGCGTGATGGTGCCGTTGGGATCCGGCACGCCCGGCAGCGAGGCCTCCCCGGAGGTAAAGAACAACCCGTGCGCCGGCCGGCCGATCGTTCCCACCGCCGCCGGATCAACCTCCTCGCCCGCAACGGTGATGGTTGGCGAAAGCTCCAGGCCGCCGTCGGACGTGTCTGCGTTTGCCGCGGCGGCTTCCGCGGCCGGCTCCGCCACCGGGGCACCGTACCGGCTCAGGGAAAGCCCGACGGCGGCGGGGGCCCCGGCGATGTGGACCGGCTCCGTGCCGCGCGAGTGGACCAGCGCGAGCCCGATCTTCCGGGCGTCGGACAGAAGGCTCCACAGGTTCCTGCCCGCGTACGAGTTCAGGCCCAGCCACAGGCCCGCGGAGTTGTGCACCCGGCTGGCGGAGGACGAATGCCCGGCCAGGAACTCCTGCAGCCACTCGACGTGCGCCTGGTTCGATTCCCGCCGGAAGTTCAGGTAGCTCAGGGTGTTCCAGGAAACGTCGCCCCGGATCCATTTGCCCTTGGCACCCAGGATGACCGGCCGGACCTTGAGCTGGCGTACGCCGCGCACCGGGTCCCTGCGGCCGGTGTAGGAGAAATGAGGCGGGGGTTCCTCCACCTCGAACTGCAGGGCCAGCGGAACCCCGTTGGTGGAGGGGGCGGAACCCGGCCGGGAAATCAGGGGGCTGAGGGCCTGCTCCCAGTCAGAGAGGGCCGCGGCCGGCGCGCGGGACACCTGGGTGGAGGTGGACGGGGCCAGCAGCTGCACCCGGATGGCCGGGTTGTCCTCGGCCGCGAACAGCAGGGCTGCCACGTGCTTGCAGTCCTTGCGGACCGGGCAGCTGCATATACCCACGGTGCAGCTCCAGCCGCCGCCCTTCCGGACCAGCTTGGCGGTGGTGGAGTATGGAACGTCCGCCCCGCCCCGGACCTTCCCCAGCATCAGCCCTGTGCCGCCGTCGAACGATATGCCCGAGACCCTGCTTGCCATGGCATACGCCAGCCCGGCCGCCAGCGAGCGGTCGTTGATTGCAGGTGTCTGTATTGCCAGGTCCGCACTCTCGTCCGGTTGGGATGGCATGTGGGGGCTACTTTCGGCAGGCCACGGCGGAGCCGGGTCCGGTGGGTGGTTATCTGATCCATCTTAGTTCGCCCGGCGGCAACCCCATGCCGCCGGGGCGCCTTCCCTGCCGGTCCCGAAAACTTCGCTTGACGTTCATTTCGTTCCCGGTGCTGCCGTGAACCGGCCGTCGTAGCGTGAAAGCGTCCGGAGCAACACCACCGCCCAGCAAGGATCGCCATGACCATGACGCACCAGCCCGTCGTCCTGACCAGCAGCAGCATCGGAGGCAGGGACGAGGAAGTGGTGGAGGCCAACGCTGCCATCATCGACGCCATGCGCAAGGCCGCGCTGCGGCTGGAGGACATGTCCCCGGTGGCCGTCCGAAGCTGCCTGGTGGATTTCTACCTGGCCCAGGCGCTGGAGGGAGGCTTCGCGCAGTACGCCGTCATGGCCGGTGGCCGGATCGCCACCGACCCGCTGGTCCGCGAAGGCATGGCGGGGATGGGGGCCACCGCCCATCTGGACCTCTTCAACCGAGCCGCGGACGCTTATGCCGTGCTGACCGCCGGAACGGCAGCGTCCTACCTGGCCGGCGGCACCGATGACACCGGTGCGGTCAACCGCGCGGTCCGCCGCATCGAGGAGCTCGACGGCGAGTTCGAAGAACTGCTGGAACACGAGAACATCACCTCCCTCAACGCCCGCTGGCTGCGCTGCCAGCCGGACCTGCTGGTGCTGGACGACGAGGAAGTGGGGCCGTACATCCAGCGGTTGGCGGCCCTGGTTCCTGGCGCGGCCGAACCTCAAGCGGCCGGTGCCCCGGCTTTGCGGATCGCCGGAGCCCGGTGAAACAGCCGGACCGGCGATCCTGGACGCTTCCAGCGATTGGGGGCAGAAAAAACTTTCCGGCCGGCCGTAACCTTTCCGCAACCGTAGGCGATGTAGTCAGTGATGGGTCCGCCCGGCGGGCCCAGTCCGATGTGTTGTCTAGGTTTTGGAGAAGTAAATGTCTGTATTCACCGTTCTCGCCACCAGCAAAGTCGCAGCCGGAGTCCTGGCCGCAGGAACCCTGGCAGTAGGCGGAACCGGCGCCGCAGCCGTTTCCGGTGTCCTCCCCACCCAGGCCCAGCAGACCGCGCACGAGCTCTTCGGTGCACCGGCCCCCAAGCTTGCAGCCGAAGCAGCAGGTGACGCCCAGGCCACCCCGGCGCCCACCGCCACCGCCGCCGTCTCCGACGCCCTGAAGAGCGCCGACGCCACTGCGGAAGCTACCGGCAAGGCGACGGCCACGGCTGACGCTTCCGACGAAAAGGCCAGCGCTGACGTCACCGGTTCCGCAACGGCCAACACCGCCGTTGACGCCGCCGGCCCTGCCGCCCTGGGCCTCTGCACCGCCTTCACCCACGGCGGCCTGGACGCCTCCTCCAAGGCGTTCTCCTCGCTGTCCATCGCTGCCAAGGGCGACGCCAACATCAAGAGCTACTGCGTCGACGTCGTGGCCAAGGCCGACGCCGCAGCCAAGGCCGGTGCCGAGGGCAAGGGTTCCGCGTCCGTTGACGCCACCAAGCCTGAGGTTCCCGCCGTTCCGTCCGCTCCCGCAGTGCCCGCCGTTCCGGCCGTCCCGGGCGTAGACGGCGCCGACACCGTTCCCGCTGTACCTGCCGTTCCGGCCGTGGGTGGCAACACCGTCCACACGCCGTCGGTTTCGGCCCGCTAAGGCTCATTGGCTAGTCTGGACTGCGGCTGCGGCCGCAGTCCGGGCAGCCGGGCTGGGACGCGCGCCGCTGGAAAAGCTTGAGGGAGCGCCCCTGGCAGACCTGCCACGAGGCAGCCGGAAACCACGGGGATTGGCAGCCCAAACCGGAAACCGGGATAAGGCGAGGGCCTGGTCCCGGGATGGAGGAGCCGCTGGTGCTGGACACTTTGGCCCAAGAAGAGATCGACATATTCGACAACGCAGCCGGAACTGATCCGGCCGCGTTGTTCGCTGCTGCCTATCGAAGCTTCGCGGGCCCGGTGCAGGGGTACCTCAAAGCACGCGGCCTGGATGATCCCGAGGCCGTCACCCAGGACGTGTTCATGGCTTTCTACCCCCGGATCGGCACCCTCACCGGTGGGTTGCAGGGCGCAAAGTCCCTGATCTTCTCAATCGCCCACGCCCGCATGGTGGACCATTACCGCCGGCTGGAACGCAGGCCCCAGCTGACCCCCTACGACCCCCAGCATGACGCCCGGACCACCCCGTCCGCGGAGGACCACGCCGTGGAACTGACCGCCGGTGCCGAGGCCATGCTGGAAGGCCTCAGCGAAGAACACCAGGAGGTCCTGGCCCTTCGCATCGTGGCGGACCTGTCCATCGAGCAGGTGGCCGACATCATGGGCAAGAGCGCCGGAGCGATCAAGCAGCTCCAGCGCCGGGCCCTCCAGAACCTCAAGGCACAAACGCTCAAGAGAAACCAGGCACATCATGAGTGATACCGCAGGATCCCGCAACGACAGTGCCGTTGACCAGCTTCTGCTGGAGGCAGGCATGGACGGTGACGGCCAGCTCCGCGACGCACTGCTCGACCTGCGCGCCCTGGCGGCTGGGGCCCCGGCACCCTCAGCCGACATCGCCGCGCTGATGGCCGGCCCCTCAGCAGCCGCCACCACGGTGCTTCCGGTGGGCGCACCCGCTACCACCGCGCTTCCCACTGCCACCACTGCGCTTCCCTCCGCCGGGACCGCCCCGGAGCCCGCTGCCGAACAGCCGGTTGACCAATTGGCCGCCCGCCGCCGGGCCAAGCGCCGCATCACCCTCACCACGCTTTCCGTGGCGGCCTCGCTCGCGGCAGGCGGCGCGGTGGCCGCCGCCTCCGACCAGGGGTTCCGGGACTCCATCTCCCAGCTGAACCACGCCGTCACCTCTTTCGTGACGGGCTCAACCGCGGCCCCTGTCGGCAACAACGGCACGCAGGCTCCGGTGCCCGCGCCGGCGGCGCCCCGGCCTCCGGCAACCAGCAGCGCGGATGCCGTCCCACCGGCACCCGCGCCCGCTTCCGCACCTGCCGCCGCGGCGCCGTCGAGCGTGCCAACACGGCAGGAAACTGCGCCCGCCCACGGAACGCCCCCGCAGAAGCCTGCGGAGGTCCCGGCTTCGCCGGCACTGCCCACCGAGGTTCCGGGAGAGGTGCGGAAGGGGCTGGAACAGAGCCCTAAACTGCCCGTTCCGCTGCCCACCGACATCCCGCTCCCGGGCAAGGCCTCGGACGTTCCGCTGAAGTAGGCCCCGCCGGACGGATCCTGCCGGACGGCGCTGCTAGTATCCCTGTCCGGCAGCCTTGATCATGGCGCCCGACGGATCGGACAGGTACCAGACGCCGCCCACGCCCTGGCCCAGGGTGTCGCCCGGCTTGGTGTCCTTCGCGAAGTAGTAGAGGGGCATGCCGTTCAACGTCACCTGCTTCTTGCCGTCCGGGGTGTTAATGGTGCCCAGTTTCCCGGTCACTCCTTCTGCCGTGGGTGCAGCCGAAGTGGTGGTCAACGGCGGCCACGAAACCAGGCAGGACCCGGTGCAGGCGCTGGTGCCGGAGTCCTTGGTGTCCTTGGTGAAGAAGTAGAGGCTCATTCCCTTCGCATCCACCACGATGCTGCCTGCGGTCGAGGACGCTGCTTTAAGGTCGACGGCGGAACTTGCGTGCGACGGCGACGCCGACGATCCGGAGGGGCTGGCGGAAGAAGTTCCGGCGGAACTGCTTGAGCCCACCGCGGCCGGGCTTGAGGCCGCCGGCGTGGTCCCGGTGCTGCTGCCGCAGCCGGTGAGGGCTGCCGCCAGGGCCAGGATGGCAAAGCCTGCCCCGAGATGGTGTTTCATGATGTGCTCCTTGGGTATCTCTTCTGGCTGCGCCCGTGCTTGGGTGTGCCGCTTCGCGGGTCGCCCGGCGCTGGACCACCGCGCTAACCCCTACGACGCCTCCGGGTGAAGAATGGTTCACAGGTGCGCTTTCGCGCCCGGCGGTTGAACCGTTTCCTGCTTTCCGTCGTGGTAACAGCCGGGAGCGCAGGATGCCGTGGCGTTCCCGGCGGCAGTGCAGGGCAGTGGTGTTGGCAGTGACGGGAGGAGCGGGATGCCGCTCGACGACAACGTGGTGGAGGGCATCTACCGTGAACACGGCAGCGCCCTGCGCCGCTTCGTGCTCAGCGCCACCAGGGATCCGCAGCTTGCGGAGGACGTGGTGCAGGAAACCGTGCTCCGCGTCTGGCAGCACGCCCCGGAGGTCAACGGCAGCTTCCGCAGTTACTTGTACCGCACAGCCAGGAACATCATGATCGACAACTACCGCCGGAGCCAGCGCCGCCCGCATGAGGCGCTGGAAAGCAGCCTCACGGACCCCGCCGGGGTGATGGGCCGCGTTGACGAGCTGCTGAACCGGGTCCTGATGGAAGAGGCCCTGCTGCGCTTGAGCAAGGAACACCGGGACGTCCTGGTGGCCCTGCATTACCGCAGGTTCACGGTCAACGAGGCGGCTGTCCAGCTCAACATCCCCAGCGGCACGGTCAAATCCCGCGCCTTCTATGCGCTCCGGGCTTTGCGCACCATCCTGGACGAGATGGGGGTGGAACGGTGACTCCCAACCCGCACCACCTGCTGGGCGCCTATGTGCTGGGCGGCCTCGACGCCGCCGACCTCAGCCTTTTCGAAGAACATCTCCAGGGCTGCTCCGCCTGCCGCAAAGAGCTTGCCGTGCTGGAGAAAGTCCCGATGCTCCTCGATGCCCTCCCCGTCCCCGACGCTGTGGCGCTTACCGCCGCTCCCGGCGGAAGGGAGGGCGCGGATGCCGGCGCCCCGGCACGCCTCTTCAGCGAACTGGCGCGCCGCCGAAGGACATTACGACGGCGATGGGTGGCCTTGGCGGGTGCTGTTGCCGCTGCCTGCCTCGCGGTGGGGCTGGCCGTGGGGCCGCTGCTTGCCAGGCCGCCGCAGCCGGATGCCACCTACTCCGTGGCCTCCGGCGGTGGGCTCCAGGTGAACATCGACATGGCCCGGAAGACCTGGGGGACCGAGCTGGCGGTGAGCGGCAGCAGCCTGCCGGAGGAGGGGACGCTGTCGCTTTGGGTGCGGGACCGGGCCGGCGCGGAGGACCGGGCCTGCGCCTGGACCGCCACCCCCAGCGGGAAGGTCAAGGTCACCGGTGCCACCCCCATCCAGCTGGGCAGCATCTCCAGTGTCGAACTGCGCGACGGCGCCCAGCGGGCCGTGGCGGTCATAACGGTTCCCTAGGTGTACTGCGGGTCAGTGCCAGGGCGGTTGTGCCCCGGACCAGTTCCCAGCGCACGGAATTCCACCACCAGGCCCTCATCCTCGCAGGCACGGGCAAAGGCTGCGATCCGCCGTTCGATCTCGTAGCCCAGCAGCCGGCTGCCGATCCACTCCATGACGGGCCGGAGCAACGCCGGGCGGCAGGAAAAGGTGTACTTCCAGACTGCCCGGGTGCCGCCGTCGTCCGCGGTGAACCGCCAGCCGCCGCCGAAGTTCGTGAAGAACCACGGGCCGGACACCATGGTCATCCCGACATTCCTGGGCGGTGCATAGGAGACGTACTGGCTCACCATGGCCAGGCCAAGGCGCGACCTGGTGCGGGTGCGGACGCCCTTTCCCGGCGCCCGTGCTCCGTCAAGGAAGCCCTGGGCGGAAATGAAGGGGTCCCACTTGAGCCGGAAGTCCCCCGTGGTCTGGGAGAAGGCGAACGCAGTCTCCGGGTCGATGCGGATCAAGCGTTCGGCGCGTACCTGTGGCATGCCCTCACCTAACCACGCCGATGCCTGCTACTTGGTCATTTTCGCCAGCCGCGCGCGCATGATCATGTACGCGCCGTAGCAAATCAGCCCGGCTCCCACCGCTGCCAGCAGATAGGGGCCCATTGGCTGGTCACGAAGGGCCCGCAGGCCGCCGTCCAGGCCGGTGGAATCCTCCGGATGCCGCTTGAGCGTGGCGACGGCGATGAGCAGGCCCGCCAGCAGCAGCACTGTCCCCTTCGCCAGGTAACCTGCGACGCCCAGTGCTGTGACGGCGGTCCTGGCCGGCCCGGGGGCCGGCATCCGCAGTTGCTTCTGGAAAGACTTCTTCGGTCCCCGGATGCCATAGACCACACCGGTCACGGCAACCGCCACACCGATCAGGACCAGCAGGGCAACCCCGCCCGGGGCCTGCATCATGGAGACGGTGAAGTCGCTCGCGGCCTTGCGGTTGTCGCCGCCGTTTCCGGTGCCCGTGACGAAGTGCCAGAGGGTGAGGGCAAGGACTGCGTATACGATCGCCTGCAGGGTGGCCTTGGCCTTGTTCTTCACCTTGGTCTTGGTGGCCTGGTGGTTGAAGTCGAAGATCGCGTCCCCTGCCTGCCAGAGTGACAATGCGGCGCAGGCCGCGAAGCTGCCCCACAGCAGGAACGGGCCCACGGGCACTGTGGCCAGTTCCGCTACCGCGCCGCTGAAGTCCGCATTGCCGGTGCCGCCCACCGCCAGCCGGATGGAAATGGCGCCCACCAGCAGGTGGAGTATCCCGCTGGCCGCAAACCCGGACCGGGCGAAAATCTCAAGGACGCGCGAATTGGTGACGTCCTCGGCCTTGTCAACGGCCTGTTTCAGTTCCTCTTTGATCGTCTTTCCTTTTGGACGGCGCGGTGGTGCGCTGGTGTGCGTGCCCTTCTTGTAAGGGCAATCGTGCCACGCCGCGGGGTCCCGGAACAGTTCGGTTCTGGCCGCCCATGGGGAGGGATCCCCATCGCCGCATCCCCATACCTGTGCAACCATGAGGACCAGCGATCGAAACGTACCGCACTCTTTTCCGGGGGAAACCATGACTTTTTACGGCGCAGACATCAGCCAGCTGCGGGCGCTGGCCAAGGCTGCCGACCAGGCAGCGACACTGCTGAGCAGCCGTGCCGGATCCCTGCACAGCCAAATCCAGTCCGCGCCGTGGAAGGGCCGGGACGGTGAACGTTTCCGCCAGGAGTGGAGCGCCAGCCACCGTCCCAGCCTGGACAAGGTGGTGGCCAGCCTGCGGGCAAACTCCAAAATCCTGATGAAGCATGCCGACGAGCAGGAGAAGGCGTCCACCACGGGAACCGGCGGCTCCGGCGGCAGCACCTGGGACCGGATCACCTCCATGGCCGAGCAGGCGAGGGAGTGGTTCAAGGAGCGGGCGGAAGAAGCCAGGGCTTTGGCCGAGCACCGCCGAGAGCTTGCTGCCGGCCTGGACCGCATGGTCAACGCCAGTCCGGAGGAGCAAGCAAAGTGGTGGGCTGGCCTGTCCGATGCCGACCGGCAGTACCTGATCCAGGGCGAAGGCAGCGACGGCCCGTTTGCCGAGGACCTGATGCGCATGGACGGCGGCATTCCCGCGGCAGCCCAGGAACTGGCGAAGCACCACCTGCAGGAACTGGCCAAGGCCGACATTCCGGTCTACACGGAAACAGGCAAGGCTTCCATCGAGGCCCGGGTTGCCTGGGTGCACGGCGGCGCCGAAGTGGGCACCGAGGTGGTGGAAAACGCCGACGGGTCCGCCACCATGAAGGTCTACGGAAACATGGGCCTGGGCGTCAACGACGCCTCCGGCACCGCGGGGGCAACGCTCACCGGCGAGGTCTCCCGCGAGTACACGTTCGCCAGCGTGGAGGAAGCCATGGCCGCCCGCAAGCAGATGTACCAAGACCTTCCGCCGGACAGCATCGGGGAAATCAAGGATGTGGCCGGCAATCCGCCGGGCTACATCCTGGACACCATCAATGATGCGGCGAAGGACAACGGCTCCACCGGCCAGACGGATAAGGCCAAGGGCACGTTCTCGCTGGAGGCAACCGGTGAATCCGGCACGGTCTCGGGCGGTGCGAAGCTGGACCTCGCCTACGAGCGGAACCTGACCGATGGCACGTCCACGGCCAGCGGCGAGGTCTCCGCCAACGGCCAGCTTAAGCTGGACGGCAGGGTCTTCGAGGCTTCCGGCAAGGGCGGCCTGGAAGTCAATATGGACAAGCACAACAACATCGATTCCGTCTCCGTCTCCATGGACGGGACCGTGGCCCAGGGCGTCACATCCGGCCTTAAGACCGAGGGGGCGAAGTTCGATTCGACCGTGACTGCCGGGACCCAGGGCTCCGTCAAGATCGACGTCGACTACACCCCCGAGAACCGTCCCATCATCGACAGCTACCTGCGCAACGTTGCCCTGGGAAATGACACCGGCGCGGCCCACGACGCGGCGCGGCTCTACGAGGCCGGGTCCGCCACTGTCCAGGTGAACTCGGTGCTGACGGCCAAGAACGAGGCAGGCTTTGATGTGAAGGTGGGTGAGGTGGACATCAAGACCGAGAACAAGTCCACCACCAACGTCTCCACGTACTATAAAGTCCCCAACGACACCAAGCTCGAGAGGCTCTGAAACCCATGTCAGTGCACATCGAATCCCCGCTGGGCTTCACCGCGGACTTTCCCGAGCACACCCAGGTCCTGGACGATTCCACGGCCGGGCCCAACAGCGAGCAGTATGGCCTGCTGGGCGGTGTCCTGGTCACTGTCATCAAGGACGACACCTCCGTCCAGGACGCGCCGCAGGCCAACGGCTGGGCGCACCTGATGGCGGGCTACTACCTTGAGGACCGCGGCGGCACCCTCCTGGCGGAGGGCGAGCTGAACCTGCCGGGCAAGGCTGCCTACGCCGTGGTGTCGGGATATGACGACGACGGCGGCCCCGCCAAGGTAGCCGCCACCGTGGGCGTGTGGGAAAGCAACCGGTTCATCGGCGTCGTGGTCGTCTGGCCATACCTGGACCCGGAAACCGAACCGCGCCTGGACATGCTCAAGGAGATCGTGGCCGCCATCAACGTCGGCTAGGGGCCTTCCCGGCCCCGCCGCTCAGCGGCGGCGGTAGCAGAGATCGAAGATCAGCCGGCCGGCCTCGTGGGCCTTCGCCTCAAAGCTGGTCCGGATCCTGCCCTCGAAACGGGGCGCCCAGCCGCCGGTTTCGTCCACTCCTTCATTGGGGCCCGTGTGCCCGGTACTGACCGGGGCACGTCCTTCCCGGACGGGGGCACCGCCCACCACTGTTTCGACACCGGACTGCCACACCTGTGTCAGGGGGCTTTCGGGGCCGCGGCGCTCCCCGGTGTGAAGGTTCTCGAAGTCTGCGGAGCCGGCCATGACGTCGCGGACGTGGATGGCGTAGTTGGACCAGTCGGTGGCGATCCGGAACAGCCCGCCCGGCTTCAGCGCGCGGGCGGCGAGCCCTGCGAACTCGGGCTGGATCAGGCGGCGCTTGTGGTGCCGGGACTTGTGCCACGGGTCCGGGAAAAAGACCCAGACTTCGTCCACGGAACCCTTGGGCAGCATGGTGGCCAGCACCTCGGGGGCGTTCGCCTCCACCACGCGGACGTTGGTGAGGCCGCGGCTGTTGATCTTGATGATGGTGTTGGCCAAGCCGGGGGTGTAGACCTCCACGGCCAGGAAGTCCGTGTCCGGGTTCTGCTCGGCGGCGTGGCAGATGGCGTCGCCCAGGCCCGAACCGATCTCAACGATGAGCGGGGCTTCGCGGCCGAACTCAGCCGCGGCGTCAAAGGTGTAGTCGGGGTGCACCGAGGTGTTGGCCACGTGACGGGGCACGTCCACGGCCCACCGTTCGGCGTGTTCCTCCCAGGCTGCCTGCCGACGGCCCTGGAGGCGTGTGCCGCGGCGCACGAAACTGACCGGGCGGCCGCCGTATGTGCCGAAGGAGGCCTGGGTTCCGGGCGTCACGGGCCTGGGGACATGCGGCTGCTGGGGGTTTTCAGGGGATTCACTCATCCCTTCCAGAATAGCGCCGCGGGAAGAGCGCGGGCGGGCACGCCTGACGGGCTGGATCGGGGGAAACCTCCCGCCGCGAAGATGCAGGCTAATGCATCATCAGCATGAGACTTACCGAGAGCAAGAGTCCGATCACAAACACCACCGCCGACACACACAACGAGGCTGTGGACATTCCTTTGGCGAACCCCTGCTGATTCGTGTCCCGAATCACGGCGATGGCTAAACCGGTGGAAATCGTCCCGAGGATCATGGGCAGGCTCCAAAGAACCAATGGCGCTACCCAGGGGAGCTTTGACGGGCCGTTGCAAGGAAAGGTCAGCAGCAGGGCGAGGGACGCAAGGGAACGCGTGAGTACCAGGCTCAGCGGTGCCAGGATGGCGAGGACGAGACTTGCGATAGCTTTCCTAGGGCCCCGCGTGGTGGGTGCCGGTCCTTGGACGGACGGCTCCCTTTCGCCAATGGGGGCGGTTTCCTGTGAATTCATGGTGATCATCTACTTCCGGGCAGTTGCTCTATTTAGTAGGGGGCCAAGTATCAGTGGCGGGGGCGGGTCAATACGGCTGCTTTCAACCTAAGAAGTTGCAGGGAAGGCCAGAAGCCGCCTCTACTCGTATGTGGAAAACTCCCTGGCGCCGGACGCCTGCAAGAATGGGCCCATGACGGACGGAACGAATGCCGCGGCAAGGAAGCCGCGGGGACGAGCTGCCTCCGGGGACGCCCGGGGCGGGACCCGGACAGGCAGCAGCGTGATGGACCTCAGCACCCTGGTGGACGCAGAAGTCGATGAGCTGCCGGCGGCGGAGCCCACCCGCGTGGGCAGCCGGCGCGCCCTCGCCTACTTGGGCGTGTGCCTGGTCCTGATCGGCTTGAACCTGCGCAGCGTCTTTTCCAGCCTCTCCGCCGTCCTGCCGGAGGTGACCACCCAGGCCGGGCTGCCCGGCTGGTCCGTGGTGGTGCTGACCACTGTTCCCGTGACGCTGCTGGGTGTCTTCGCGCCGATCGCCCCGGTCCTGGCCCGCCGTTTCGGTGCCGAGCGTGTACTGCTCGGTGCCATGGCATTACTGACTGCCGGGCTCCTGCTGCGGCCCGTGGACACCGGGACAGCAACAGGCGGGGCCGGCCACCTTCCTGCGCTCCTGGTGGGCACGGCAGCATGCGGCGCCGCCATCGCGCTGTGCAACGTGCTCCTCCCGGGCCTGGTGAAACGCGACTTCCCGCACCGGCTGGGCCTCATGGGTGGGCTCTACACCACCGCCATCTGTGCCTCCGCCGCGCTCGGGGCCGGCTTCACCTACCCGGTGTACACGGCGACGGGGGAGTGGACCAAGGCTCTGTGGGTCTGGGTGCTGCCCGCCGCCGTCGTACTTCTCCTGTTCCTCCCCGTGGCCCTGCGCCAGGGCACGGTCCGGCACCAGGCAGTCCGGGACGGGATCAACGTCTGGCGCTCAGCCGTCGCCTGGCAGGTCACCATCTTCATGGTGCTGCAGGCCATGATGTCCTTCAGCGGCTTCGCCTGGCTGGCGCCCATCCTCCGGGAAAGGGGCGTGGACGGGGCCACCGCAGGGTTGATCGTTGCCGTGTGCATCGTGCTGCAAATGCTGGGATCCCTGTTCGCGCCCGCCCTGGCCGCGCGGTTCCGGGACCAGCGCGCCATCAACACGGTGGTGGCTTTGATGACCGGCGGGGGATTCGTGCTGAGCATCCTGGGTCCGCTCAACCTCATCTGGGTGTGGGCCGGGCTGCTCGGGCTCGGACAGGGAAGCCTCACCGCCGCGGCCCTGACACTGATCATGCTCCGCACCCGCGACGGGCACACCGCAGCCCACCTCTCCGGCATGATGCAGGGCGTGGGCTACGGGGTGGGCTCCACGGGAACCCTCATGGTGGGCCAGCTCCACCAGGCAACGGGTTCCTTCGTTCCCGCCGGGGTCCTGTTCATGGTGGTGGGCCTCCTCGCGGCCGTCTTCGGCTACCGGTCCGGCCGGAACCGGTTCGTGGAGTAAGGCCGGCCGTGCAGGACTCCACGCTCCCGGGAACCCGCGACGCCGCCGGGATCTTCCGGCCCCCGTACTTGTGGGTGACCGTGGGCACCTGCGCCCTGGTGTTCCTGGCCGCCTTCGAATCGCTTGCTGTGACCACCATCATGCCCCTGGCCAGCCGGGAGCTGAACGGCGGAAGCCTCTACGCGCTGGCCTTTGCCGGGCCCATGGCCACGGGCGTGATCGGCATGGTGGGGGCGGGAAACTGGTCCGACCGCCGCGGTCCAGCCTTGCCCCTGTACGCCTCCGTGGCCCTGTTCGTCGCCGGCCTGCTGATCGCTGGAACCTCAGTGACCATGCCCATGCTCGTTGCCGGCCGCCTGGTGCAGGGCCTCGGCGGCGGTGCACTGACCGTTGCGCTGTACGTGCTCGTGGCACGGTTCTTCCCGGGCCAGCTACACGCCAGGATCTTCGCTGCCTTCTCGGCGGCCTGGGTGGTCCCGTCGCTGGTGGGTCCCTTCGCCGCCGGCGTGGTGGCCCAGGTCTTCAGCTGGCATTGGGTGTTCCTGGGCGTGGTGGGCCTGGTCATTCCGGCGCTGGCCATGATCGTGCCGGTACTGCGCGGACTGGACAGTGCCGAAGCGGAGGGACAACCGGCCGGAACAGGCCAAACCGGAGAAACCGCGCCGCCTTGGGCCCTGGGCCGGCTGGGATGGGCTGCGCTGGCCGCGCTCGCCGTGCTGGGGCTCAATCTCTCCGCGGACGCCAGCACCCCCGCCTTCCCGGCAGCCACGGCACTCCTGGCGCCCGCCGCCGTCGTCCTTGCCCTGGTGGCCGTGCGCCCCCTGGTGCCCGCAGGCACGCTCGCCGCCCGCCGCGGCCTGCCCAGCGTGATCCTGGCCCGCGGGCTCGCGTCGGCGTCGTTCTTCGGCGCCGAGGTCTACCTTCCGTATCTCCTGATCGACCAGTATTCATTCCCGCCCACCTTGGCCGGCCTGACCCTCACCGGCGGCGCGCTCGCCTGGGCCGGGGCTGCCGCCGTCCAGGGCCGGATGGGCACCCGGCTGCCGCACCGGCGCGCAGTCCAGGCCGGATCACTCATGGTCCTGGCCGCGATAATCCTGGCCCTGGCCACCACCGCGCTGCACTGGCCGCCTGCCACCGCCATCGCCGGCTGGGTGCTGGCAGGGGGAGGCATGGGCCTTCTCTACCCCCGCCTGAGCGTGATGACCCTGGCACTGTCCACGAAGGAGGACGAAGGCTTCAACAGCTCCGCCATGTCCATCTCGGACTCCCTGGGCGGGGCGCTGTCGCTGGCCACCACCGGGATTGTCTTTGCCGCGTTCACGACGCCGGTCCAGTCCTTCGCAGGGGTGTTCGCCTTCACCGCGGCGATCGGGGTCGCGGCGGCATTGGTGGCGCCGCGCGTCACCACCAAAGCTCCTCCGGCAGGTTAGGCCGGTGGCGCGTCAGGAAAGGCGGGTGGCGCGCAGGACGACGTCGGCGATGGTGGCCTGCTGCCCTTCCGGCCCGGTCACTGGGCGCTCCCGGCTGGTGAGGACTTCCACCTGCCAGCCGGGCTGATCCAGCCCCAGTTCCTGCACCAACTGGTCCCCGGTGTAGAACATGTCCAGGTGCTTGTGGTGGTCGTTGCCCCAGGGCGGGAGCCGGTCCGGGTGGTGGCCCACCACCAGCAGTGTTCCACCGGCCTTCACGGCCGAGGCCGCTGTCCGCAGGGGGAGACGCCAGTCCAGTTCCTGGGAGTGCAGGAACTGCGAGGTCACCAGGTCGTAGGAGTTCCCGGGCTGCCACTGCGCCAGGTCCGCCTGCTGCCAGGTGATCCGGCTTTCCATGGTGCCGTTGGAGGCATGCACGCTTTCCCGCGCCAGTTCGGCCAGTTCGTGCGAGCGTGCCCGTTCGAGGGCAACCGAGGAAACGTCGACGGCGGTCACGGACCAGCCCTGCTGCGCCAGCCAGATGGCGTCGGCCCCTTCGCCGCACCCCAGTTCCAGCGCCTTCCCCGGCCGCAGGCCACCGGCCTCCCGGACCAGCTGCGGGTTCGGCTTCCCGCTCCACAGCCTTGCTTTGCTGCGGTACCGCTCGTCCCAGACGGACGCCGCGCCAATGCCGCTGTCATCTCCGTCCGGCGTCGCGCCGCCGTCGTGCGCGTGGACTTCGTGCTGGGTGTCCCGGTGCTCGCTCATGCCTCAACACTGCCCCGGCAACCCCGCCAAGGCAACGCCGACGACGGGATCACGGCCCGGGGATGCTAGACTGGAGGAACTTGATGTGCAGTGATGCCGCCTGCTCCGGATCTGGAGGTTCCTATCCAGGGAGTGGGCTTTCTTCATGTGAGAGGCACATCCTGCGTCGATGAACGCGTTCCATTTGGTCCCGGCCGGCTGTCCCCATTCACAGCGCCCGGTTGACCACCTGACTTTTCTTCGGCGAAACCCCTGGTCCAACCGGCATCGGGGGCCGATATCCGCCCGGATACCGCCAGAAAGACCGTAAAAAACTACATGACTACTTTTGCTGCCCTCGGTACTCCCAAGGCCCTTGCAGACACCCTTACCGCCCAGGGAATCGTTGAACCGTTCCCCATCCAGGTGAAGACGCTCCCGGACACGCTGTCCGGCCGTGACGTCCTGGGCCGGGGCCGGACCGGATCCGGTAAAACCATTGCTTTCGCTATCCCGCTTGTAGCAAGACTCGCTGAGCGGGAAGCCAAGTACTTCCGCAAGCCCGGCCGCCCCATGGGCCTGGTCCTGGCACCCACCCGTGAACTGGCAACCCAGATCAACGCCACCATCGAGCCGCTGGCCAAGGCCGCCGGCCTGAACACCACCGTGATCTACGGCGGCATCTCCCAGGCGCGCCAGGAGAAGGCCCTCCGGGCCGGCGTCGACATTGTCATCGCTTGCCCCGGCCGCCTGGAGGACCTGATCCGCCAGCGCATCCTCACCCTCGAGGCTGTGGAGATCACCGTCCTGGACGAGGCCGACCACATGGCCGACCTCGGCTTCCTGCCGGTGGTCAAGAAGCTCATGGACATGACCCCCAGCCAGGGCCAGCGCCTGCTCTTCTCCGCCACCCTGGACAACGGCGTGGACAAGATCGTCCAGCGCTACCTGTCCAACCCGCTGACCCACTCCGTGGACGATCCGCAGGCCGCGGTGACCACCATGGAGCACCACGTGCTGGTGGTCAACGACCAGACCGTCAAGAAGCAGCTGATCGTGGAGCTCGCCTCCGGCGCCGGCCGCCGCGTCCTGTTCATGCGGACCAAGCACCACGCCCGCAAGCTGGCCAAGACCTTGACCGACGCCGGGATCCCGGCCGTCGACCTGCACGGCAACCTCTCGCAGAACGCCCGTGACCGCAACCTGGCCGAGTTCTCCAACGGCGACGTCCGCGTCCTCGTGGCCACCGACGTCGCCGCCCGCGGTGTGCACGTCGACGACGTCGAACTGGTCATCCACGTGGACCCGCCCACCGAGCACAAGGCGTACCTGCACCGTTCAGGCCGCACCGCGCGTGCCGGTTCCGACGGCACCGTGGTCACGCTGACCCTGCCCGAGCAGCAGACCGACGTCAAGAAGCTGATGAAGGCTGCCGGCGTGGACGTCAGCTTCGAGCGCGTCACCGCCAGCTCGCCCATCGTGGCCGAGCTCGTCGGTGACATCGCCGAGAAGGTTGACCCCCGCACCCGTGCGGCACTGCTGGCAGCCAAGGCGCCCAAGCAGGGCGGCGGCACCTCCACCGGAGCCAATGCGGAGCGCAAGCGCGCACGCCGCCAGGCCGCTCCCACCGCCGGTGGGCGTGGCGGACGTGGTGGCCGCGGCAAGGTTTCGGCCGAGCCGGCCCGCAGCGACGCCACCCGCGCCGAACGCCGGGCTGTCGCCTTCGAAGGCCGCACCGAAGCCCGTGCAGCCTTCGACCGCAACGCCGAGCAGAACGAGGACCGCGCAGTGGCAGCAGCCGCTGCCCGCCGCAACGCCCGCGGCCGCGGCACCGCTTCCACCCACCGCAACGACGTTCCCGCAGCAGGTGGCCGCACATCGGCCGGCCGCGGATCGAACGGACGTGCAGCCGAGGGCCGCAGCGATTCCCGGATTACCCGCAGCGACGCTCCCCGCGGTGGCACCGGCCGCCCGGCTTCCGGCGGACGCCCCGCGTCCGGTGGTGGCCAGCGCAGCGGACGCCCTGCAACCGGCCAGCGCGCGGCAGCAGGTGGATCCGGCCAGCGCTCCGGTGCAACCGGCGGGAACAAGGCCGTCTGGTCCTCCAACACCGGCGGAACCTCGGGAGGCTCCTACGGCTCCGGCAACGGCGGCAATGGCGGCTCGGGCCGTCCCGCCCGCAGCGGCCCCCGCCGCGCGTCCGCCCCGGCGTCGAACGAACGCCGCGGCCGCTAAGTCCCCAGCCGCTTAAAACCATCGAGTGCTCCGTAGTTGTCGTTTTGACGCGTCAGAACGACAACTACGGAGCACTCGATCTTAAACTCCTACCAACCCCTGGCGCGCCACTCATCCAGGTGCGGCCGCTCCGCGCCCAGGGTGGTGGGCTTGCCGTGCCCGGGATGCACGACGGCGGTGTCCGGGTAGGTGCCGAACAGCCGCTCCGTGACGTCGGACAGGAGCTGGTTGAACCGTTCCGGGTCCTTCTGGGTATTGCCTACGCCGCCGGGAAACAGTGAGTCGCCGGAGAAGATGTGCGCAGGTCCTTCCGGGTCCTGGTACACGAAGGCTATGGATCCCGGGGTGTGGCCGCGCAGGTGCACGGCGGTGAGCTCGAAGCCGTCGAACTTTCCAACGTCGCCGTGGCTGAGCCGAACGTCCACAGGGACCGGCAGCGCATCGGCGTCGTCCGCTCCGGCTGCTGTTGGCGCGCCCGTTGCATCCACCAGCTCCTTCAGGGCCCGCACGTGGTCCCAGTGCTGGTGCGTGGTGGCAACCAGGGCCAGCCGCGGCGCCGCAGAGGTGTCCCCGGCCCCGTCCGCCAGCAGCTGTTGGATGGCCGGGAGGTCGTCAGCGGCGTCGATCAGCACCTGGGCGCCGCTCTCCTTGGCCGTCAGCAGGTACACGTTGTTGTCCATCTCGCTGACGGAGATGCTGCGGATGGTCAGGGCCGGCAGGTCGTATCGAAGTGAGTCCATGGCTTCAGTCTAAGGACGGGCTACAGGCCGAGAGGCAGGGTGGTGGAGTACACCTGCTTGGACGGCTTTGCGGCGAGGACCTCGTGCAGCGCGCTCCTGCCCTCCGGCGTGGCCCGCCAGGCGGCGTAGTCGTCGTGGTCCTGGGTGGTGGCCCAGGTTTCCACCACCAGGATGTGGCAGGGATCCGCGTCGTCCACCAGCGCCTCGATGCCCTGGTTGCCGGGCCAGGCGCGGGTGGCGGCAAGGGTTTCAGCCAGGTACTTGGCGGCGTCGCCGACATGGTCGGGCTTGAACCGGACTTCGAAGTGGACGATTGCAGGCATGGGGCTCCTTGGGGTCGTAGTTCGGAATGAGTGGGAAGGTTGCTACTCGCGGCCCTCGGACACCCATTTGGGGTCCGCGGAACGGGATCCGACGACGGCATCGGACGCTGCGTCCAAGGCCTCCAGATGCGCGGGGGTGAGGTCCAGGGCCAGTGCGCCGAGGTTTTCGTCGATCCGGGCGGCCTTGCGGGTGCCGGGGATGGGAACGACTGGCAGGCCGAGCCGCTTTCCCTGCGCGAAGATCCACGCGAGGGCTACCTGGGCCGGGGTGGCGGCCAGCTGGTCCGCTACGGACCGGACCGCGTCCACCACGGCCTGGTTGGCGCCTGCGGCGTCCGGGGCGAACCGGGGAATGTTCCGCCGGAAGTCCTTGGCGCCCAGGCTGGACGTGTCCACGGTGCCGGTAAGGAAGCCGCGGCCCAGCGGGGAGTACGGGACGAAGCCCACACCGAGCGCGGCGGCGGCCGGGACGACGTTGCGTTCCACATCCCGGCTCCAGATGGACCATTCGCTCTGGACGGCCGCGATCGGGTGGACCGCCGATGCGTCCTGCAGCTCCTGTGCCGTCACCTCGGACAGGCCCAGGTGCCTGACCTTCCCCTGCTTCACCAGCTCCGCCATGGCGCCCACGGTTTCCTCGATGGGCACGCGGACGTCGCGGCGGTGCATGTAGTAGAGGTCGATCACGTCGGTGCCCAGCCGCTGCAGGCTCCGTTCCACAGCTTCGTGCACATAGGCGGCATCGCCGCGGATGTCCGTGTAGCCGTCCGTGGGCGTGCCCACCAGCGCGAACTTGGTGGCAAGCTGGACTTCGTCCCGCCGGGCCTTGAGAAGCTGGGAAATCAGCTCCTCGTTGCTGCCGCCGCCGTAGATGTCAGCGGTATCGATGAAGCTGACTCCGGAGTCGACGGCGTGGTGCAGGGTCTGCAGCGCCTCGGCAGGGTCCACTTCGCCGTACACGGGGGTGAGGGCCATGCCGCCAAAGCCCAGAGGGCTGACAGCCAGTCCATTGCCGAGTTGGACAGTTTCCGCGGGTTCAGTGCTGCCGGATTCGGTGGGTGCGTTTGCCATGGTTCTCCTGTTCGATTCCTGCGTTGAAAATTACAGCCAAGGGAGGATGCGGTCCGCCGCGGGGCGGGTGGCCTGGATCAGGCGGGCGTTGGCTTCGTCAGGTCCGGTGGCCCAGGCGACCGCAGCCTGCCGTTCCATGCCGAACGAAACGTGCCGTTCCACCAGGCGCTGCAGCCGGAGCGTGGGCGGCGTTTCGAGGAACCACACCTCGTCCAGCTGCGCCCGCACGTCCTTCCACGGTTCCAGGTCCGCCAGCAGGTAGTTCCCCTCGGTGATCACCAGCTGGACCTCGGCCGGGACGGCGATGGAAGCGGCCACAGGCTCGTCCATGGTGCGCCGGAACTCCGGTGCGTACACCACTGCCTCGTCCCGGAGCGCCAGGCGGCGCAGCAGCGAAAGGTAGCCACCGGCGTCGAACGTATCAATGGCGCCCTTGCGCTCCCGCAGTGGGCTCCCTTCGATGATTGCGTTGCCCAGGTGGAAGCCGTCCATTGGCACCACCACGGAGGTGCCGGGGCTGAACTGCGCCTGCAGCCAGGCCGCGAAGGTGGACTTGCCGGACCCCGGGGCCCCCGCTATGCCCAGGATGGTCCGCGTTCCGGGCACCAGCCGGCGCCGCAGCGCATCAACGGCCATGGTGATCTCGGGGGAGTGCATGGCAAAAGCCTAGTCACCGCCGGGCACCGGCGGCGCATCTTTTTCTGCCGGCAACGCCTTCAGGCCCGCGGCGCAGCCCACGATCCCCGCGATGAACAGCAGCTTCACCGCGCTGAACGGCTCCACGCCGGTGGCCATGGCCCACCCCACGGTCAGCGCGGCGCCGATGCCCACCCAGATGGCGTAAGCCGTGCCCAGCGGGATGTTCCGGATGGCCATGCCGAGTCCCAGCATGCTGAGGGTGGCGGTGACGGCGAAGACCACGGTGGGCAGCGGTCTGCTGAAACCGTCGGACAGGCCCAGGGCGGTGGCCCAGACAGCTTCCAGGACGGCGGAGGCCAGGAGTACCAGCCACGGAACGGAACGCTTCAACATCACGCCACCACCTTCAGGCCGACCACGCACGCGGCGATCCCGGAGAGCAGGAGCAGCCGCGCCGCCGTCGGGCGTTCAACCCTGGTGGCCATCGCGTAGGCCGAGGTAAGGACCACCCCTACGCCCACCCAAACGGCGTACGCCGTTCCGGTGGGAATGGACTGCATGGCCACGGCAAGGCCGCCGGTGCTTGCAGCAACGGCCGCCAGGAAGAGGGCTGCGGGGGCAATTCGGCGGCGTCCGGAAACCTGCGCGGCCCGGTGCAGCGCAGCCGCCCAGACGGCCTCCAGCGCGCCGGAAAGAATGAGGATGATCCACGGCATGACAGTTCCTTTGGCCAGTCTTGTCGCGTGCCGGGTACTGAACCGTCGTCCGGAGGCCCGGGAGGGGGCCTTGGTTTCCAAGGTAGCAAGGCGCGACGCCGGGCTGCCACCGTTGGTGGGCAACCTCACCGCATGCGCGGGTGCTTACGCTGAAGGATCCGCAGGGTCGATGGACACCACTGCCAGGAAGCCGCGGCCCAGGATCTCCGGGGAGTCGCTGTCCGACCCCACCACGGCGTCGTAACGGCCAAGATCCAGCGGTTCTCCAGCACTGTCGCTGGCCTTCGCCTGCCCCTGCAGGAGCACCCCGAGCTGCCCTTGGAACAAGGGGTGGGCACGCTTTTTGGACAGTTCGATGATGGAGGTGAAGGCCTTGAACGCCCCCGTCCGGGTGATGACGTTGAGGTCACGGATGTCGCCGGTGGGCAGTGCCGCCGTTGTGGCGGCCCCGCCGTCGAACCGGAACGGACGGTACTTTTCAAGGGGCTGTTCCGCGCCGCCGACGGTCAGCAGCAGCAGTTCCCCCTCGATGACCGTCAGTACGCGCTCCATGCCGGGGAAAGCGGAAAAGTCGCCGGCCTTGGCCACATCGGCGATGCTCACCCGCCAGTCCCAGCCGCCGTCCGCCGACTCCAGGCGTGCGATTTCCCTTGTCACCCCGCCACCGTTGCGCCATGGTTCGGCCTTGAGCCCTGCGAAGCGGATGATCTGCATCAGCCCAGCCTAGTTCCCCGCCCTGGCTCCCCGTCGCACACCGGTCCCGTGCCTGCTACTCTCCTCCGGGGGGTCAACACGAAAACAGCCTGAAGGAGCCCGGGAATGTTCGTCAAAGTGTGTGGTCTCAGCACGCCCGAATCGGTGCGCGAAGCAGTGGACGCCGGCGCGGATGCGGTGGGCTTCGTCCTCACCGCCAGCCCTCGGGTTGTCTCACCGTCGCAGGCGGCCTCCCTGCTGGCCGGAGTACCGGACAGCGTTTCCCCGATTGGGGTCTTCCGCGACGAGCCAGCCGCCGACGCCATCGCCATCGCCCGGGCCGCCGGCCTGGAATGGATCCAGTTGCACGGCGCCCGGTCCCGCACGGACGTGGAAACAGTGCACGACGCCCGCATGAAGCTGGTCAGGGCCATCACCATGGGTGCCTCCCCGGACGAGTTCGAGGATTGGGGTGAGGACCTCCTCCTGATCGACGCCGCCGTGCCGGGTTCGGGGGAGTCCTGGGATTACGCTTCCGTGGCGGCCCTGCCCGTGCTCCAGGGACGGAACTGGCTGCTCGCCGGGGGCCTCGAGGCGGCCAACGTGGGCCAGGCAGCAGAAGCTGCGCACGCCTGGGGCGTTGACGTGTCCTCCGGTGTCGAAGCGTCCCGCGGCGTGAAGGACCTGGCCAAGATCCGCGCGTTCGTCCACGCTGCCAAGGCCGCTGCCACGGTCTAGCGCCATCCGCCGGTGCCCTGCCGCCGCCGGGTCAGGGCAAGCTCAGGGATGTCCCCCATCTTTTGGCCGGATCGCCTTTTTGCCAGGGGGTCGAGGGCACAATGGGTGCATGAAGACACTTCTGAACATCATCTGGCTGGTTTTCGGCGGCTTCTGGCTGGCCCTGGGCTATTTCCTCGCAGGTGTGGTCTGCTGCCTGCTGATCGTCACCATCCCCTGGGGTATCGCCTCCTTCCGGATTGCCTCCTATACGCTGTGGCCGTTTGGCCGGATGGTGGTGGACAAGCCCGGCGGGACTGGTGTCTTCTCGCTGCTGGGCAACGTGATCTGGCTGCTGGTGGCCGGAATCTGGATCGCCATCGGGCATGTGGTGACCGCGTTTGCCATGGCCGTGACCATCGTCGGCATCCCGTTGGCCATCGCCAACCTCAAGCTCATTCCGGTGTCCCTGATGCCGCTGGGCAAGCAGATCGTGCCCACCAGCACGCCGTTCGTCAGCACCTACCACTAACGTCTGCCAGCTGGTTACAGCGGCCGGAACGACCCGTCCCGAAGGATGGCCACCCGCTCGCTGCCGTCCAGCTCAGCGGCGATGTCCACGTCCTCCGCGTAGCCTGCCCCGGACAGTTCCCGGCCACTGGAGCAATTCTGCAGCAGCTCGCGCAGCCGTGGTTCGGCGGCCTCGAACACAGCCAGCGCTGCCACCGCCTCCGGGGCGTAGCCATGGCGTCCGTCTCCGGCTTCGTAGCCGCCCTTCCCGGCGGCCGCCAGCCCCGCGATGAAGGCGCCGGCTCCGATCTGGTCCTCCACGGAAGGCCGGAGGGTGCCGTCGGGCCACCGCTCACCGGCGGCGACCACGGCCACTACTGCATCGGCGGCAAGGTTGGCCGCGACCCATTCCGCCGTGGCCGCGGCGTTCCGGAGACAAGCTGCGGCCACGAGCGGCACTTCGGCGGCCAGTGCATGGCAAAGCCCGGAACCGTTGGGCGATGGCAGCACCACGCGCTCCAGCGAATCCGCAGAGCGCAGGCTTGCGGGGGACAGGCTCAGGCCTCCGCCGCCGCGGGGCCCGGCCAGCTGGGCGCGGTGGTGGGCGGCGAAGTCCTCAGCCGTGGTGTCCCGCCAGCGGTAGGGAAAGACTTCAGCGCCCCGGTCCAAGGCCACACTGACGCAGGTACTGAAGGACAGGACATCCACCACCACCGCGATGTCGGCCCCGGCCGCCACCGTCCTGGCACCCTCCAGCCCCCATTCCAGCCGGACGGTGAACGGGAGTTGGCGGTGCGCGGCATTGGCGGAGTGCGTGTGCCGCGGGCTGCTGCCGGGTGCGTTCATGCCAGTTCGCCTTCCAGGTTGCGGTGGGCGGCGTCCAACCACAGGGCCCGGGCCCGCCGGTGGTGGAACAGCGGCTCCAGTTCCAGCAGGTGGCGGACGACGGCGGACCTGCCGGCTGCGAAGTCGGCGTCGCCGATGTGCGCGTAGTCTTTCCGCACGGCAGCGACGTAGCGGGCGTACTCGTCCGGTTCGCCACCCAGGATGGAAAGGTCAGCGTCGCAGAGGAGGGCCCCGTCGCCGTCGCCCGGCTCCGGCCGGTGGTCCGACGTCAGGCGGACCAGCCGGGCAACTTCCGCCACTTCTTCCGCCGGAAGCCCGGCGCCTGCCAGCCGGTCTTCCGCCAGGTGTGCCGACTCCTCCTCGTCCTGTTCCGCGACCCCGCGGTACACGGCATCGTGGAACCAGGCCGCCAGCAGCACCGTCCGCGGCGGGTCGCCAGGTTCTGTGAGCAGGTCGATCGCCTCAAGGACCGAAAGCAGGTGGGTGCAGCCGTGGTAGTGGCGGTGTGGCTCGCTCCACCGGTCCAGCAGGTCCAGGAAGAGCGCGTCGTGCCCGGGCATGATGGCTTCCCAACGGTTCAGCAGCGGGACCTTCAGCGACTTGTTCCGCCGGCGTGCCGGGATCCGCAGGCCGCTGGCGATGAGCCGGCGCACCAGCACCCTTCCTTCCACCGGAGATGCGCCCGCGGCCACCAGGTCATCGAACCGGCGTTCGGGCACATCGTAGTGGTCCCCGTCGAAGGCCCGCTCAGGAATCCCGGCGGCAGCAGCGAACGAATGCAGCTCGTCCAGCGATGCATCCGACACCAGGTGCGAGAAGTGCGTTCCGTGGGCAGGCCACAGCGGCGGGTCGATGTAGATGGCCATGGAAGGAGTCTAGTGCCGCCACTGGCTGGTATCGCCGTGCGGCCGGACGGGGCTGGGCTGAACCCAGATTGCGACTGGATGCGCATGGATGATCCGCATTTGCGGCATATACTCCTCGCATGGCACTCATCCGCATTTCCGACGCCGCCCGGTTCCTCGGCGTGAGCGACGATACTGTCCGCCGCTGGACGGAGCAGGGGACCCTGACCGCGCTTCGGGACTCCGCCGGCCGCCGGGCAGTTGACGGACTGGAACTGGCAACGCACGCACAGAAGCTCGCCCAGCTCCCGGACGACCCCAAGAGCGGCAGCAGTTCGGCACGGAACCGGTTCGTCGGCCTGGTCACCAATGTCATCACGGACAAGGTCATGGCACAGGTGGAACTGCAGTGCGGTCCTTTCCGGGTGGTCTCCCTGATGAGCAGCGAAGCCGTGCGCGAACTGGGACTGGAACCGGGGGCCGTTGCTACGGCCGTGGTCAAGGCGACCACCGTCATCATTGAAGCACCGCAGGGCCGGGCCACCGCATGAGCCGGCAGAGCTCCACCCGGAAGCTCCGGCTTTCCATGGCCCTGATCGCAGTTGGCACATTCCTGTCTGCAGTACTCAGCGGCTGCGGCGCGCCGGGAAGCAGCGCCCAGGACACCCCTGCGAACGACAAGTTAAGCGGCGGAATCACCGTCTTCGCGGCGGCCTCCCTCAAGCAGGCCTTCACCGAACTCGCCGGTACCTTCGAGTCGGAACATCCCGGCACCTCGGTTGCGCTGAGTTTCGCGGGTTCCTCGGACCTTGCCAGCCAGATCAGCCAGGGTGCGCCCGCCGACGTTTTCGCGTCCGCGGACACGGCCAACATGAAGAAGGTTCAGGACGCGGGCCTGGCCGATGGCACGCCGGAAAACTTCGCCACCAACACCCTTGCCATCGCCGTGCCGCCGGGCAATCCCGCCGGAGTCACATCGCTGAAAGACCTGGCCCGGCCGGGCATCAAGCTGGTGACCTGCGCCAGCCAGGTTCCCTGCGGCGCCGCCACGGCCAGGGTGGCCCAGACGGCGGGGCTGACGTTGAGCCCCGTCAGCGAGGAAAACGCAGTCACCGACGTCCTGGGCAAGGTCACCTCCGGCGAGGCCGACGCCGGCCTGGTCTACGGCACTGACATCAAGGCGGCCGGGACCAGGGTGGGAGGCATCCAGTTCCCGGAGGCGGGGAGCGCGGTGAACACCTACCCGATCGCGGGACTTACCAGCGGACGGAACAAGGCCGCCGCCCGCGCCTTCATCGAGCTGGTGGCAGGCCCGGAAGGCCAGAAAGTCCTGGCCGCCGCGGGTTTCGGACCCGGCGGACAGTAGGGTGGGGCCAGGAACGGCCTCCAGTTCGACCGGTCATGCCGGTCAGCGCCACCCGTCCATCGTCCAGCGTTCTTCAGCCGATACGTCCGGAGGAAACCAGCATGGCACACGCAGAAAACAGCATCACCATCAACCGGCCGGCACTCGAGGTCTACGAATTCCTGGCCGATGGCCTGAACAACACTGCCTGGCGTGAAGGAGTGAAATCCATTTCCCTCAAGGACGGCATGGCAGGTGCGCCGGGCGCGATCTACAGCCAGACACTGACAGGACCCAAAGGCCGCCCGCTGCAGGGTGACTACAGGATCACCAACGCACAGCCTGGCCGCCTGCTGGCCTTCGAGGTGGTTGCGGGGCCCGCCCGCCCCACCGGCACCTACACCCTTGCCGGGGAAGCGGGCAGCACCACCGTGCACTTTGCCCTGGACGCCAAGCTTCCGCTCCTGATGCGTGTCCTTGATTCGATGGTCACCAGGACCATGGAGTCTGAGGTGGCCCAGCTGTCCAGGCTCAAGCAGGTCCTCGAAAGCCGCTGAACACGTGGGGACAGCAGGCACGGCAACCGGGACAGGCAGAGGAGTGCGTCAGGTGGACAGGCACGCGTACTCCGGCATCCCCGCCTGGGTGCGGGCGCTGGCAGTGCTGGCGGCCGTCGTCGTCGTGCTTCCCCTGCTGGCCATGGTGCTGCGCGTTGATTGGGCACAGTTCATTCCGTTGGTGACCTCGGGGCCATCCCTGACGGCGCTGGGGCTGAGCCTCCGGACCTCCGCGGCGAGTACCGTGCTGTGCATCGTGCTGGGCGTTCCGCTGGCACTGGTCCTCGCCCGGGATGCCTTCCGCCTGCAGGGGCTCCTGCGCTCGCTGGTACTCCTGCCGCTGGTGCTTCCGCCGGTGGTGGGCGGAATCGCCCTGCTGTACACGTTCGGCCGCCAGGGGCTGCTGGGGCAGGCCCTGGAGATGCTCGGGCTGCGAATCGCCTTCTCCACCACGGCGGTGGTCCTGGCACAGACCTTCGTGGCGCTGCCCTTCCTGGTAGTCAGCCTGGAGGGGGCCCTGCGGACGTCGGGCTCCCGCTACGAAGCAGTGGCCGCAACGCTGGGGGCCCGGCCGGGCACGGTGTTCCGGCGCGTCACGCTGCCGCTGGTCCTGCCGGGCCTCGCGTCCGGCGCCGTCCTCTCCTTCGCGCGCAGCCTGGGCGAGTTCGGTGCCACGCTCACTTTCGCCGGCAGCCTCCAGGGGGTGACCCGGACCCTGCCCCTGGAGATCTACCTGCAGCGGGAAACGGACCCTGATGCCGCCGTCGCGCTTTCCCTGGTCCTGGTGGCAGTCGCCGTCGCCGTGGTGGCGCTCGCGTACCGGCAGCCGGCAAAGAGCCGCCCCTGGACGGCAAAACGGACGACGACGGCCGCGCCTGCCCGGGGAGAAGTCCCGTGACGCTGTCCTTCCAGGCAGCCGTGGCCGGGCGGGGCTTCGACGTGGACCTGGCCGTCCGGCCCGGCGAAACGCTGGCCGTCATGGGACCCAACGGCGCCGGCAAATCCACCCTGCTGGCCGGCATCGCGGGCCTGCTGCGGCCGGACAGCGGCCGGGCGGAGCTCAACGGAAGGACGCTCTTCGACCTCGACGGCGGCACCCGGACCTGGCTGCCTCCCCATCACCGCGGCACGGCCCTGCTCGCCCAGGAACCCCTGCTGTTTCCGCACCTCAGCGCGGTGGACAACGTCTCCTTCGGACCCCGCAGCGCCGGTGTCCCCAAGGGGGACGCAAGGGAGCAGGCCATGCGCTGGCTGGCCGATGTTGAAGCGGAACACCTCGCCGGACGCCGTCCCGCGGAACTGTCCGGGGGCCAGGCCCAGCGCGTGGCCGTGGCCCGTGCGCTCGCCGCCGACCCCGCGCTCCTGCTGCTTGATGAACCGCTGGCCGCCCTGGACATCCACTCTGCTCCGCTGCTGCGGCGCCTCTTCAAACGGGTCCTCGCGGGGCGGCAGGCCATCATTGTCACGCACGATGTCCTGGATGCGCTGATGCTCGCGGACCGCGTGGTCATCCTGGAAAACGGGAAGATTGCCGAGGAGGGGCCCACACGGGAGGTCCTGGAACGGCCCCGCAGCTCCTTCGCCGCCGGGCTCGCCGGACTGAACTTCATCCCTGGCACGTTGGACGGCGCCGGGGTGCGTACCCCGCGGGGAATGAGGATCGCGGGGCACGACGAGGAACCAGGCACTGCTGAACCCGGCCCTGCATCAGGGCCGGCCGGTCCCGGCGTGGCCGTCTTTCCGCCGTCGGCCGTATCCGTGTTCCTCGACGACGCCCACGGAAGCCCGCGGAACTCGTTCGCCGTCACCATTACCGACCTCGAACCCCACGGCGACCAGATCCGGGTCAGGGCGGGCGGCCTTGCCGCTGACATCACGCCTGCCGCCTCCGCGGACCTGGGCCTGGCGCCGGGCATGACCGTGCACTTCGTGGTCAAGGCCGCCGCCGTCTCCGTCTACGGGACCTAGCAGCAGGACGGGGCCACCGGGGGATCACTGGGAGGAGGGACCTCAGGCTCTGGACAGCCGTTTCGCCGTGGGCAAACATGGCTAAGGAACGTCGCCGCGCAAAGTTGAGCGTAGTACACTCAACTTAGTCAACCAGCCCCCGAAAGGAGCTTTCTTTGGACGTCAAATTCACCACCAAGAGCCAGGAGGCTCTTTCCGCGGCGGCAATGAACGCCTCCACGGCCGGCAACCCCCAGGTGGAACCGGCCCACCTCCTCAAGGCGCTGATGGACCAGCGCGAAGGCGTGGCCGTTGCGCTGCTCCGCGCCACGGGCACGGACCCGGACGTTGTCAGCGTGCAGGCCAGCAGCGCCATCAAGGCGCTGCCCGCCACCTCGGGCGGCTCCAGCCAGCAGGCGCAGCTGTCCCGGCCGGCCCTGCAGGCCATCCAGCACGCCAAGGAGGAGGCTGACCGGCTGGGTGATTCGTTCGTGTCCACCGAGGTGCTCCTGGTGGGGCTCTCCGCCGGCAATGACGCTGCCGCCCGGCTGCTCCGCGAAGCCGGAGCGTCCCGGGAAGCCCTGCTCGCCGCACTGACCGGAGTCCGCGGCGATCGGAAGGTGGACAGCCCGGACCCCGAAAACACCTTCCAGGCACTGGAGAAGTACGGCACGGACCTCACTGCCATGGCCCGCGCCGGCAAGCTGGACCCGGTGATCGGCCGGGACTCGGAAATCCGCCGCGTGGTCCAGGTGCTGTCGCGGCGCACCAAGAACAATCCGGTGCTGATCGGTGAACCCGGGGTGGGCAAGACGGCCGTCGTCGAAGGCCTGGCCCAGCGGATGGTGGCGGGCGACGTCCCGGAAAGCCTGCGCGGCAAGACCCTGATCTCCCTGGACCTTGGGTCCATGGTGGCCGGCGCGAAGTACCGGGGCGAGTTCGAGGAGCGGCTGAAGGCTGTCCTTGAGGAGATCAAGGGCTCCGAGGGCCAGGTTGTCACGTTCATCGACGAGATCCACACCGTGGTGGGTGCCGGCGCTACCGGAGATTCCTCCATGGACGCCGGCAACATGCTCAAACCCATGCTGGCCCGCGGCGAGCTGCGCCTGATCGGTGCCACCACCCTGGATGAATACCGCGAGAATATCGAGAAGGACGCAGCCCTGGAACGCCGTTTCCAGCAGGTGTACGTGGGCGAGCCCAGCGTGGAGGACACCATCGGCATCCTCCGCGGCCTCAAGGAGCGCTACGAGGCGCACCACAAGGTCTCCATCGCCGACTCTGCCCTGGTGGCCGCGGCCACGTTGTCCAACCGCTACATCACGGGCCGGCAACTGCCGGACAAGGCCATCGACCTTGTGGACGAGGCAGCGTCCCGCCTCCGCATGGAAATTGACTCCGCTCCGGAGGAGATCGACCAGCTGCGGCGGCAGGTGGACCGGCTCACCATGGAGGAGCTTGCGCTGACCGGTGAATCGGATCCCGCGTCCGTGGAGCGCCTGGCCGCGCTCCGCGCCGACAAGGCGGACAAGGAGGAGGAACTCTCCGCCCTGAATGCCCGGTGGGAAGCGGAGAAGGCCGGCCTCAACCGGGTGGGTGACCTGAAGGCGAAGCTGGATGAGCTGCGCTCCGCCTATGACAAGGCTGCCCGTGAAGGCGACCTCGAAACTGCCTCCCGGATCCTCTATGGGGAGATCCCGGCCCTCGAGCGCGAGGTGAACGCCGCCGCCGAGGCCGAGGCCGCCGTGACGGACAAGTCCACGCAGATGGTGGCGGAAGAAGTGACCGCGGAGGACATCGCCGAGGTCATCTCCGCGTGGACGGGCATCCCGGCGGGCCGCATGCTGCAGGGGGAGAGCCAGAAACTGCTTCATATGGAAGAGGAGCTGGGCCGGCGGCTGATAGGCCAGGCCAAGGCCGTGACGGCGGTGTCCGACGCCGTCCGCCGCGCGCGGGCCGGGATCAGCGACCCCAACCGGCCCACCGGTTCCTTCCTGTTCCTGGGCCCCACCGGCGTGGGCAAGACCGAACTGGCCAAGGCGCTGGCGGATTTCCTGTTCGACGACGAACGCGCCATGGTGCGCATCGACATGTCCGAGTATGGCGAGAAGCACAGTGTGGCCCGGCTGGTCGGGGCGCCTCCGGGATACGTGGGCTACGAGGAAGGCGGCCAGCTGACCGAGGCCGTCCGCCGCCGGCCCTACTCGGTGGTGCTGCTGGACGAGGTGGAGAAGGCGCACCCGGAGGTGTTCGACATCCTCCTGCAGGTGCTCGACGACGGCCGCCTCACCGATGGCCAGGGCCGCACGGTGGACTTCCGTAACGTGATCCTGGTGCTGACCTCCAACCTGGGCAGCCAGTTCCTGGTGGACCAGTCGCTGGACGCGGCGGCCAAGCGCAGCGCGGTCATGGCCACGGTGAACGCATCCTTCAAGCCGGAGTTCCTCAACCGGCTCGACGAAGTGGTGCTGTTCGATGCCCTCACGGTGGAGGAACTGGCCCACATCGTGGAGCTGCACGTGGAAGAGATGGGGCGGCGGCTGCACGAACGGCGGCTCACCCTGGAAGTCACCGACGGCGCCAAGGCGTGGCTGGCACTCTCCGGCTACGATCCCGCCTACGGCGCCCGGCCGCTGCGCCGCCTGGTGCAGCGCGAGATCGGCGACCGGCTGGCCAAGGCCATCCTGGCCGGTGATATCAGCGACGGTGACACCGTCCTGGTTGACACCGCGGCGGACCTTGGCGAGCTTACCGAGGGCGCCGTGGACACGCTGACAGGTGTCCCCAGCTCGGGTCTGTCCGTTCGGCGGAAAGACTAGCCGGCAGGCTCACGGCCAGGCGTGCTGCCCGGACGGGCTCGATGTCAGGGCAGCACGCTCGCGGTGACCACATTGCCGGTATCGGCCGTGACGTAGCAATCCACCCTGCGGTCCCCGGATTCCCAGCTGGTGTTGCTGGGGAAGCTGCGCTGGTAGTTGAGCTGGAACTGCTTGGCTGCCGGGCCGAGTTTCGATGCCTGGCAGACTTCCAGCGCCTTGGCCTTGAGCGGTTCCGCTCCCGGATACTTGGTGCTTTCCGGGTAATGGAGGGTGGCTACGAGCTGGGCTGAATGGCCCGTGTCGCACGGCACCAGGGTGGACGAGAGGGCCTGCGGGTCGAAGTCCTTGAAGCAGTCGCCCACGGCGTAGTCCGCCGGCGCAACCCCGTCGCGGGGCAGGGGTTGCGGGGTGGCCGGCGGAGTCACTGCGGTCTGCAGCACGCCGGGATCCGAACTTTTCGCCGAGTCCGTCCCGGGCGATGAGTTCAGCCACACCGCGAGCCATACCAGTGAACCGGCGACGGCGACAATGACGACGATGAGGAATGCCTTCCAGAAGGCAGGCCTCCTGTTGGCGCCCTGGTCCGGTTCGGGTTCCCGGCGCGGCTGGGACCAGGTGACGGACTCCGGGGCGGGCGCTGGACCGGCGTCCCGGCCCGGCACCGTGGGCAGGTTTCCGGTTCGGGGCGGGAGGGCCGGCTTCGGCGGGACGTCCTGGTGGTTCACGGGTGCGCATCCTCCTGGGTTTGGTTCCGCGGCTCGCCAAAGGCCACACAAAATCTGCACTTCTTTAGTGACTCTACCGAAGAAAAATCCCGGAATCCCGCGGGTGGAGGTGCGTCATGGTACCCCACGCCACTCCCCGGGCCGATTGGCGGCAAGCAGGGGCCGCCGAAAGCATGTAATCTAGGTGTACGACAAATTGACCAAACATTCCGGGGCCTCACCGATCGCCAAGGTGACCACCTCCGGTCCAAGTACAAAAGGGGGTCACGCCATGGGGCGCGGCCGTCAAAAGGCAAAAGCTACCAAGCAGGCTCGGGACATTAAGTACTACTCCCCGAACACTGACTACTCGGCACTTCAGCGTGAGCTGACGGGTCCGGGCAGTCGTTCGACGAGCCATTACTCGAGTGAGCCGGTTGAGCCGGACTATTCGGCTTATGTGGACAAGTACGCGGATGATTTGGATGACGATGACGACGAGGTTGACAACCGTCGCATCGGGTAGTTGTCGCAAGCCTGCCGTGGCCCAGCGCCCGGCTGCTGTGATCTCCTTCTTGTAACCCGGTTTCGGGTGACCGCTTACATCGTGGAGCCCGTTGCCACGCCGGAGTGCCGGTGCGGCAACGGGTTTTCCGTGTTTCTCCGGTGCCCCGGCTTGGTAACCTGACCGGATGAGCGTTCGGACCACCTATGCCACCGGCGAGCCCTGCTGGGCAGACCTGCAGACCCCCGACGTCGCGGCGGCCAAGGATTTCTACAGCCGCCTGTTCGGCTGGACCTACCAGGATTTTCCCACCCCGGACGGCCGCAGCTACGCGCAGGCCTTCGTCCGTGGGCAGCTGGTGGCCACCATCGCACCGCAGAGCCCCCTGCAGCTGCAGGCCGGCACCTCCGCTAAGTGGAACGTCTACTTCGCCGCCGCGGACGCCGCGGACCTGCTGGCTGAGGCCGGCCACGCCGGGGGGACGGCCCAGTTCGGGCCGGAACAGGTGGGAGACACCGGTGTACTGGGCTTCCTCGCCCCGCCCGGTGGCGGAACCACAGGCATCTGGCAGGCAGGGAGCCACTACGGCAGCCAACTCTTCAACGAGCCGGGCGCCCTGGCCTGGGCGGAACTCTTCACGCCCGAGCCCCAGGCCGCCGTCGGCTTCTTCCAGCAGCTTTTCGGGCATGATGTCACCGAATACCCACAGGACGACGGCGGCAGCTACAGTACGCTGCTCATCGGCGGCAACGAGGTGGCCGGGATCGTTCCCGCCGATGCGGGCGACGAGGCGGACTGGCAGGTCTATTACGGTGTGGCCGATGTTGCCGCCGCGGCAGCGGCAGCCCAGGCAACAGGGGGCGAGGTCCTCGTTGAGCCGGACGAACGGCCGGCTGACGGTTCACTGGCCACCATCAAGGACCCGCAGGGCGGCATCCTCAACCTGATCCAGGTGGCTTAAACACATCGAGTGCTGAGTAGTTGTCGTTCCCAGGCGTGAAAACGACAACTACTCAGCACTCGAAGAAGCCTTTAGGCGTAGGCGTTGACCAGGCGGACCGCGCCGCCGTCCACGCCCTTGGCGCCCTGGACGTAGTCAGGTCCGGACTTGGAGATGGCGTCCGAATCCTCGGTGACCGTGCCCATGATCCAGGACGGCAGGCCGCGTTCGTTCAGGCGTGCGACGGCGGCATCGGCGGCCTCGGGGGACACGATGGCAACCATGCCCACGCCCAGGTTAAGGGTGCGCTCCAGGTCGGCCAGCGGAACGTTGCCCAGCTCGGACACCAGCTTGAAGATGGCCGGCAGTTCCCACGTGGCACGGTCCACCGTGGCCACCAGGCCCTGGGGGAGGACGCGGGCCAGGTTGGCAGCAAGGCCGCCGCCGGTGACGTGGCTGAAGCCGTGGACGGCGGCGCCGGCGCTGACCGGGAAGGTGCGGGCCAGGTCCAGGCAGTCGGCCGCGTAGACGCGGGTGGGCTCGAGGAGCTCCTCGCCCAGGGTGCGGCCCAGTTCGGAAACCTGGCGGTCCAGGGCCCAGCCGGCGTGGTTGATGACGCGGCGGACCAGGGAGTAGCCGTTGGAGTGCAGGCCCGAGGAGGCCATGCCGATCACCACGTCGCCGGCGCGGACTCGGTCCGGGCCCAGCAGGGAATCCGCTTCCACCACGCCGGTGGCTGCACCTGCGACGTCGTATTCGTGTTCGCCCAGCAGGCCGGGGTGCTCTGCGGTCTCCCCGCCCACCAGGGCGGTGCCGGCCACGGAGCAGGCAGCCGCGATACCGCGGACGATACCGGCGATACGCTCGGGGACCACCTTGCCGCAGGCGATGTAATCGGTCATGTACAGGGGCTCGGCGCCCACCACCACGATGTCGTCCACCACCATGCCCACCAGGTCGAACCCGATGGTGTCGTGGATGTCCATGGCCTGGGCGATGGCCACCTTGGTGCCGACGCCGTCCGTGGAAGTGGCCAGCAGGGGCTTCTTGTAAGTCAGCAGCCGCGAGACATCGTAGAGCCCGGCGAAGCCGCCCACCCCGCCGATCACCGAGGAGTTGTGGGTTGCCTTCACGGCATCCTTCATGAGCTCGACGGCGCGGTCCCCGGCTTCGACGTCCACGCCCGCGGACGCGTAGGTGATGCCGGCGTTGTCTGCGGCGGGGCTGGCGGAGGTCATACGGAGTCCTTCTTGTCGGCGCTGGTGGCGGCGTGTACGTCGGGCACGAGGTCGGCTTCGGTCAGCAGGTTCTCGAATTCGGAGTCCGGGCCGGGATCGCAGCCCGTGGCGCCGGCCTTTTCCGCCGGGTCCTCGGTGGCGTCAACGGCCAGGGCGGCCGTTTCGCCCGGAAGGGCCGCGGGGGAGGGCTTGATGCCGCCCAGGTCGGTACGCTCCAGCAGGTTCTTGCCCAGCTTGTCCGCGTCGGGAAGCTTGATGGGGTACTTGCCCGTGAAGCAGGCGGTGCAGAGGCGTTCGCGCGGCTGCCGGGTGGCGCCGATCATGCCGTCCTCGGAGATGTAGGCCAGCGAGTCCGCGCCGATGGCCTGGGAAATTTCCTCGATGGTGGCGCCGTTGGCGATCAGTTCCGCGCGGGACGCGAAGTCGATGCCGTAGAAGCAGGGCCACTGCACGGGCGGGGAGGAGATCTTGACGTGCACGGCGGCGGCGCCGGCTTCCCGGAGCATCCGGACAATGGCCCGCTGGGTGTTGCCGCGGACGATCGAGTCGTCCACCACCACGACGCGCTTGCCGCGGATCACGGACTCAAGGGCGTTCAGCTTGAGCCGGATGCCCAGCTGGCGGAGGGTCTGCGAGGGCTGGATGAAGGTGCGCCCCACATAGGAGTTCTTGACGAAGCCGTGTGCGAACGGGATGCCGGATTCCTCGGCGTAACCCACCGCTGCCGGAGTGCCCGATTCCGGCACGGGGATGACGATGTCGGCCTCGTGGGTGTTCTCCCGGGCCAGCTGGCGCCCCATTTCCACGCGGGACTCGTACACGGAACGCCCGGCGATAGCGGCGTCCGGACGGGCGAGGTACACGTATTCGAAAACGCAACCGGCTGGCGTCGGCTCCGCGAACTTCTTGGACCGCACGCCTTCCTCGTCGATGGCGATGAACTCGCCCGGCTCGATCTCGCGGATGAAGCTGGCACCCACGGTGGCCAGGGCGGACTGCTCGGAGGCGACAACCCAGCCGCGCTCCAGGCGGCCCAGGACCAGCGGACGGATACCGAAGGTGTCGCGGGCTGCGTAGAGGGTTCCTTCGTCCATGAAGACGAAGCAGAAGCCGCCCTTGATCTTGGGCAGGAGCTCCGTGGCGGTATCTTCTAGGCTCTTGCCCGGCTCGCCTTCCAGCAGGGCGGTGACCAGGGCGGTGTCCGAGGTGTTGCCCTGCTTCATTTCACCGGTGAGCTGCCCGCCATTGCGCTCGGTAATCATGGCGTTGAGCTCGGCGGTGTTGGTCAGGTTGCCGTTGTGCGCCAGGGCAACTGTGCCGGTGGAGGTGGCGCCGAGGGTGGGCTGAGCATTGGCCCAGTGGCTGGCGCCGGTGGTGGAGTAACGGCAGTGGCCCACGGCCAGATGCCCGGTCAGGGTGTTCAGTGTCGTTTCGTCAAAGACCTGGGACACGAGGCCCATGTCCTTGTAGACGTTGATCCGCTTGCCGTCGCTGGTCGCTATGCCAGCCGACTCCTGGCCGCGGTGCTGCAGTGCATACAGCCCGTAGTAGGTAAGTTTTGCTACTTCTTCACCGGGTGCCCAAACACCAAAGACGCCACAGGCATCCTGGGGTCCTTTTTCGCCGGGAAGAAGATCATGGGAAAGTTTGCCATCGCCGCGTGCCACTGATCGATTATCGCACGATATGGGGTATGACTTTCCCCCGCATCAATTTGTGACCCCGCTAGTCCTGGGGATCGGTATCAGGTTCCGAATCCGGAATGGCCTCTACGACGGCCCGTTCCTGCCGCTTCACGCTGCGGCGGTCCAGGACCAGTGCCAGTGCTGCACCAAGGATGGCGCCGACGGCGGCGAACATCACCAGGAAGAATCCGAAGACAGCGCCGGGATCGAACGTCGAGTCACCGGGCGCTGCGTAGGCCACCGCTGCGGCGGCAACAATGCCTGCCAGTGCCCCCAGGACCAGGAAGGGGACATACTTCGGCGCGCGGCGCACGGTCACCTCGCGCCGTTCGGCAGGGGTTTGTTCAAAAGCCATGCCATTAAGCCTAATGCCGGACCAAAGGGTGCGGGTAACGGAGCGGGCCCCGGGCGGTGGAGGGGCGCGGTGGACGCCAGCTCCTGGTAGCCACGGAAGCTATAACTGATATATCTATTGACATGAAGTGTGGCCACTGTCATATTTTCCGGTAGGCGCTATGTGCATCGTGTTGTGTAATACGCAATTGGATGCGGACGGCGGAGCGGCGTGACGTGGTCCCCGGACGTGGCATGTCAGCTAGATTGGCACTTGGTGCCGACTCACCGGATCCGGCCGGATCCAGGAAAGGAACACAAGAACCATGGTCCATAAAGTTCAAGCTGTCGTTGTCCGGGAGAAGAATGCCCCGGTGTCGCTGGAGACCATCCTGGTGCCGGATCCGGGCCCAGGGGAGGCCCTGGTGGACATCATCACCTGCGGCGTCTGCCATACGGACCTGCACTACAAGCAGGGCGGCATCGGCGATGACTTCCCATATCTTCTGGGCCATGAGGCCACCGGTGTGGTCAGTGCCGTGGGTCCGGACGTGACGTCCGTGGCGCCGGGTGACCGCGTCATCCTGAACTGGCGCGCTGTCTGCGGTGAGTGCCGGGCCTGCGCCAAGGGCCAGCCGCAGTACTGCTTCAACACTCACAACGCCACGCAGAAGATGACCCTCGAGGACGGCACGGTCCTCTCTCCCGCCCTGGGCATCGGTGCCTTCGCGGAGAAGACGCTGGTCGCCGCGGGGCAGTGCACCAAGGTGGATCCCGAGGTCGACGCGGCCGCGGTGGGCCTGCTGGGCTGCGGCGTCATGGCCGGCATCGGGGCTGCGATCAACACCGGCGAGGTCAAGCGTGGCGAGTCCGTGGCAGTGATCGGCTGCGGCGGTGTGGGCATCGCCGCGATCGCCGGCGCGAGGCTTGCGGGTGCGACGACGATCATCGCCGTTGACATCGACGACAACAAGATCGGGATGGCCACGTCCCTTGGCGCCACCCACGGCGTGAACTCCAAGAAGGAGGACGCGGTGGAGGCCATCCGGGCCCTGACCGGAGGCAACGGGGCCGACGTGGTGATTGACGCCGTCGGCCGTCCCGAAACCTACAAGCAGGCCTTCTACGCCCGCGACCTTGCCGGCCGCGTGGTCCTGGTGGGTGTTCCCACGCCGGAGATGCAGCTGGAACTGCCGCTGCTGGACGTATTTGGCCGCGGCGGATCGCTGAAGTCCTCCTGGTACGGCGACTGCCTGCCCTCCCGGGACTTCCCGATGCTGGTGTCCCACTACAAGCAGGGCAACCTGGACCTGGATGCCTTCGTGTCCGAACGCATCACCATCGACCAGGTGGAGGAGGCCTTCGGCAAGATGCACGAGGGCAAGGTCCTGCGTTCCGTGGTGGAGATCTGATGGCCGTGACCATCGAGAACCTGGTCACCTCGGGCACGTTCTCGCTCGACGGCGGCACCTGGGACGTGGACAACAACGTCTGGATCGTGGGCAACGACGAGGAATGCGTCATCATCGATGCACCGCACGACGCTGCCGCGATCATCAACCAGGTCCGCAGCCGCAAGGTCAAGGCCATCCTGCTCACCCACGCGCACAACGACCACATCGGTGCCGCGCGGGAAGTCGCTGACGCCCTGGGAGCACCGATCCTGCTGAACCGGGAGGACCTTGTGCTGTGGGAGCAGGTCTACCCGGACGCGAAACCAGACGGGTACCACACCGACGGTGACGAGTTCGAGGTGGGCGGGGCAGCCCTGACGGCGCTCCACACGCCGGGACACTCGCCGGGATCCACGTGCTTCTACCTCGAAAGCGAAGGCACGGTCTTCACCGGGGACACGCTGTTCAACGGCGGCCCGGGCGCCACCGGCCGGTCCTACAGCGACTACCCCATCATCCTGAAGTCCATCCGCGAACGGCTGCTGACGCTGCCGGTGGAGACCGTGGTCCGCACCGGCCACGGCGAGGACACCACCATCGCCGCCGAGCAGGAAACGCTGGCGAAGGTTTCCGAGTAGCGGCAACACGCGACGACCGCCCTGGAGGCGCGCCGGGGTTCCCGGCGCGCCTCCACTGCACATGAACAACAGAGGCCGGCACGGGAAGTCCCCGGTGCCGGCGAGGAAGTGGGAACAATGAAGTTCGGCAAGCAGCCTGCCCCCGTTGCGGACATCGACGAGGACAAGCTCGAAGTCCACAAGCCCAAGACCGAGGCTGCCGGGGTCAAAGCCGTCATGGTAGCCCTGGAACGCGCGGTGGCGCAGGCCGGCGTGACCCGAACGGCGCATTCCCTGCTCCGGCTGAACCAGCGCGGCGGCTTCGACTGCCCCGGCTGCGCGTGGCCGGAATCGGACAAGAAGCGCAAAGCGGCCGAGTTCTGCGAGAACGGCGCCAAGGCCGTGGCCGAGGAGAACACCCTCCGGACCGTGGGCGCGGAGTTCTGGGCCAAGCACTCCATTGCCGAGCTGTCCACCAAGACCGAGTACTGGCTGGGCAACCAGGGCCGCCTCAGCGAACCGGTGGTGATCCGCGAGGGGGACACCCACTATTCGCCGATCTCCTGGAATGACGCCTTCGAGCTGATCGGCGAGCACCTCCGGGCGACCACCCCGGACCGTTCCGTCTTCTACACCTCCGGCCGCACTGCGAATGAGACCGCGTTCCTGTACCAGTTGTTCGCGCGGTCGCTGGGCACGAACAACCTGCCGGACTGCTCCAACATGTGCCACGAGTCATCCGGATCCGCGCTGAACCCCACGATCGGCATCGGCAAGGGCACCGTTTCCCTTGACGACATCCATGACGCCGAACTGATCTTCGTGGTGGGCCAGAACCCGGGCACCAACCACCCCCGCATGCTCTCCGCGCTGAAGGAATGCAAGGACAAGGGCGGCAAGGTGGTGGCCGTGAACCCGCTGCCTGAGGCCGGCCTGTTCAACTTCAAGGACCCCCAGACCGTTTCGGGCGTGGTGGGCGGCGGCACCCCGCTGGCTGACGAGTACCTGCAGATCAAGGTGGGCGGAGACCTGGCGCTGTTCCAGGCGCTGGGCCACCTGCTCCTGGAAGCCGAGGAACAAAACCCGGGGACCGTCGTCGACCATTCCTTCATTGCCGCGCAGACGGACGGGTTCGACGCCTACCGCGACGCCCGCCGCACTCTTGACTGGGACGAAACTGAAACTGCAACCGGCCTGACCCGCGAACAGATCGAGAAGGTGGCCGGTATGCTGGTGGCGTCCAAGGCCTCCATCTTCTGCTGGGCGCTGGGCGTGACGCAGCAGCCGCACTCGGTGGACACCATCAAGGAAATGGTCAACGTCCTGCTGCTCCAGGGCAACTTCGGCAAGCCGGGTGCCGGTGCCTGCCCCGTCCGCGGGCACTCCAACGTCCAGGGCGACCGGACCATGGGAATCTGGGAAAAACCCAGCGAGAAGCTGCTCTCCGCGATCGACGCCGAGTTCAGCATCTCGTCCCCGCGGCACCACGGCTTTGACGCCGTCGAATCCATGGAGGCGTTCGAACGCGACGAGGTGGACGTGTTCGTCTCGATGGGCGGGAACTTCTCCCTCGCCTGCTCGGACACCGAAACCCTGGAAGCGGGGATGCAGCGGATCGGACTGACCGTGCATATCTCCACCAAGCCCAACCGCTCCCATGTGGTGCACGGGCGCACGTCCCTGATCCTGCCCACGCTTGGCCGGACGGACAAGGACGACAAGCACCCCAAGGGCGCCCAGTTCCTGTCCGTGGAGGACTCCATGTCTGTGGTCCACTCCACCCAGGGACGCCTCACCCCGGTCTCCGAACACCTGCTGGCCGAGCCCGTGATCGTGGCCCGCATGGCCGAAGCCACCTTCGGGCCGGACCATCCGGTGGACTGGCGCGGCATGGCCGAGGACTACGACGTGATCCGCGACCACATTGCCCGCGTCCTGCCCGGCTTCGAGGACTTCAACGCACGCGTCCGCACCAAGAACGGCTTCGTGCTGCCCAACCCGCCACGCGACACCCGTTCCTTCGCCACCGACATCGGCCGCGGCCGGTTCACCGTCAGCCCCCTGGAATACCTGACGCCGCCCAAGGGGCATCTGGTGCTGCAGACCATGCGCAGCCACGACCAGTACAACACCACCTTCTACGGCCTGGACGACCGTTACCGCGGCATCTCCGGCGGCCGCCGCGTGATCCTGATCCACCCGGAGGACCTCGCCGAAGCCGGCTTCCAGGACCGCGAGCTCGTTGATGTAGTAAGCACCTTCCAGGGCGTGGACCGCAGGGCGGACAAGTTCCGCCTGGTGGCGTACCCCACCGCGAAGGGCTGCGCCGCGGCCTACTTCCCGGAGGCCAACGCCCTGGTCCACAAGGAAAACGTGGCCCGCGTGTCCAACACCCCCGGCTTCAAGGCCATGTTCGTCAGGTTCGAGCCGCACCAGGGCGGGGCGGCAGCCGCCGAGGAATCTGCAGGGGAGCTGGCCGGAACGCGCGCCTAGCCCCACCGGGGTGGGTTAGCTGGGACGGTGCGCGCAATAACGACGGCGGCAGTCAGGCAGGTGCCGGGTGCCGCCGTCGCTGTTCCCCCGCTCAGGTTCTTAAGTGGGTTGGTTCCTGCGAAACCCGGACGCGGTCTTGGATGTCCGGCCATCGGGGTGGTTCCCAGTCTTGGTGTTCGCTGGGGTAGTGGCGGCCGGTGGGTGAGGTCCAGCCGGGTGGCTCGTCCTTGGTGGTGGGAGTGGGTTTCCAGCCTGTGGTGTGGCGGAGTCTGTGGTGTTTCGGGCAGGGCTGACCGAGGTTATTGATCCCCGTGGTGCCGCCCTTGGCCCAGGCGAGAATGTGGTCGGCCTCGTTGTCCAGGGAGTTGTTGCTGCAACCGGGGAACGGGCATTTGCCGTCCCGCATCCGCAGCCAGGCCCGCATCGGCCCCGTTACCCGGTAGCTTGTCCGGCCGATCTCCAACGGAGCCCCGTCCCGCGGATCCACTAACACCCGGTAAAACGACCCGGCCCCGTTCGCCACCAAATCCCGCGCCATCGACGGCGGGATCGGCCCATACCCGTCCAGCACCGCCGGCTCGTCCGTCAGGCCCATCAACGCGAACACCGGAACCGTGACCAACACCTGCGCCCGGACCGGCGACTGCGCGCGGTCCCGGACGGCGCCCGCCCCCTCCGTGACGCTGCCACTGCCGTCACTGGTGTCGCTGGCGCCGATGTTGCTGCCGTTGCCGTTGCCGTTGCCGTTGCCGTTGCCGTTGGTGAGGATCGCGTCGGCGAAGGTATCGGCCCGGAGCTGGGTCAGGGTCCTGCCCTCGTCCGGGCCCATGCCACGGGCGATCGCGGTGAGCCGGTTCCACCCCGCCAGTGCCTGCTCCGCGGGCAGGCACGCGGACAGCCAGGCCATCCCGTCCTGGTCTGGCCGGAACTCTACCCGCCGGTCAGCGACCCCCTTGGCGTGGCGTGTTTCGATGGACTCCGCGTGGTGGCGTTCCCGCCACGTCCGGGCCTTGGCCTTGAACCGGTGCGCCGGCAACTGCCCCAACGGGCACCCCCGCGCCCGGTCCGGGGCGTCCGGGTCCAGGAAATGCGCCTCCAACGCCGCCGCCCCGTCAGCATCCAGGCACGCCGCTTCATCCGCCATCACCACCGCATGGCTCCACGACAAGGTCCCGGCCCGCAGCCCCTCCAACGTCAACGGCAGTTCCTTCACCACCGCATGGGAAGTCGCCAGAAACGACGACGACGCCCGCGGCCCCAAAGCCAGCACACATCCGATTTCCGCCGCGACCGCCATCTCCTGCACCCGCCCCGGCACATCAGGACCAGCAACAACAGCGGCGCTTTCCGCATACGCCACTGCCGCGCTGGCCTTCAAAGCCGCGATCCCGGCCTCCACCTCACGGGCACCGGCCAGAATGTCCAGGCAACCATCCGCCAAACCAGCCAACGGATCAGCCCGCGAAAACGCCTCAGAACCGCACCCATCCACCTCCGTGTTCAGCACAGCAAGCGCAGCACGGATGTCTTCGTAAGCCTTGACCACCGCTGCTTTCCCCATAAACCAATCATGACAAGGAGGTACGACATTAATAGGAGCGTCAGGCCTGTCCGCGGGAGGGGAAGGTCAGCCAAAACGGCAGGTCCGGTAAAGGATTCTTTACGTTCGTGAATGGCGGTCCACCGCGCCACCGACCGTGCTCTTTCGTCATATCCGAAATTGATTGACACTGGGCGTGGCAAGAGTCACACTGTTGCATATGGTGATCGCTGTTGCGTTAGATGCTTCCAGATTTTCTTCTGGAGTCATCGCTCCTGTTCCCGATTGACCTCCCCACATTCAGGAACAGGATGTCTTGGACACCCCCTGTTGCCCCGCATGCTCCGTAATCACCCAAAATGCTCACAACCCAGCCCTATTCGGGAGGAAACACATGACTACCTCAGTGAACGCGCCGCTTAGCGCACGCGGAAAGCTCGCCTCAACACTGCCTGCCGAGCAGCTGGCTGAAATTACGGAGCTGTTCGCCCTGCGGCGCAGGGGTTACTCCCTCGATGCCCCCTTCTACACTGACCCGACGGTCTTCAAACTCGACATGGGAGCCATCTTCGGCCAGCACTGGATCTTTGCCGGCAGCGTTGCCGAGCTTCCGGAGCCGGGCGACTACATCACGGTCGACTACGGCCCCTACTCCCTGATCGTGCTCCGCACCGATGAGGGCGAGGTCAACGTCCTGCACAACGTCTGCCGCCACCGCGGTGCTCGTGTCCTGACCGAAGCTGCCGGTTCCACCGGAAACCTGGTCTGCGGCTACCACTCCTGGACCTACTCGCCCGAGGGCAACCTGATCCACGCCTCCGCCCCGGGCGAGGCCAAGTTCGACAAGAACTGCTTCGCGCTCAAGCGCGCCCACAGCCGCGAGGTCGCCGGGCTCATCTTCGTCTGCATCGCAGACGTTCCGCCGGCAGACTTCGACGAAACCGCCAAGATCTTCGAGCCCTACCTGGCACCCCACGACCTGTCCAAGACGAAGATTGCCTACCAGCAGAACATCATCGAAGAGGGCAACTGGAAGCTCGTCATGGAGAACAACCGTGAGTGCTACCACTGCGACGGGCACCCGGAACTCGCATGCTCCCTGTTCCCCACCTGGGGCCTCACCGAGGGCCTGATCCCCACCCACCTCGAAGAGGTCTGGGACCGCAACAAGGAAGCCCAGTCCTCCCTCGAGGAGCGGTGCCGCCGCTACGGCCTGCCCTACGAGGTGGTTGAGGAACTCGATACCCGCATCGCCGGCATCCGCATTTCCCGCGAATCCCTGGACGGCGAGGGCGAGTCGTTCTCGGCCGACGGCCGCAGGCTCTCCAAGAAGCTGCTCGGCGACCTGCCGGACTTCCGCCTGGGCCGCTGCTCGATGCACCTGCAGCCCAACAGCTGGTTCCACTTCCTGGGCGACCACGTCATCACCTTCGGCGTCTTCCCCATCAACGAGCACCAGTCCCTGGTCCGCACCACCTGGCTGGTGGCCGACGACGCCGAGGAAGGCGTCGACTACGACCTCGACAAGCTGACCTACACCTGGAAGCAGACCAACATCCAGGACAAGGCATTCGTTGAGCTGTGCCAGCAGGGTGCCGCCAGCCCCGCCTACGAACCCGGCCCCTACATGAAGAGCGAATACCAGGTGGAGGCCTTCATCAACTGGTACGTCCAGCGGGTGCAGGAGCACTTGGCATGATTGACGTTGCCCTGACTGAGACGCCCGTCCAGGAACCGCAGCGCATCCGCGGCCTTGAAATGCCGTGGAACCGGGTCATGGGCAGCATCGAAGGACCCGCCAGCGCAGCCAAGGCCCTGGGCCCGTGGCATCCGCAGGAATTCATGGCCGAATGCGTCGAGACCATCCCCGAGGCGGGCGGCATGATGACGTTCGTGTTCCGCCGCACCGACGGTGCGCCTCTCGCGTTCCGTGCCGGGCAGTACGTCAACATTGCCTTCCCCGTGAACGGCGAGGACCAGGATCCCGTGGACCGCAGTTACTCGCTGTCCAGTTCGCCCACCGAGCCGTGGACCTTCAGCGTCACCGTCAAGAAGGACGCCGGCGGACTGGTTTCACCCTGGGTGCACCAGAATGTCAGGCCCGGCACCGTCCTGGACATGCTGGGACCCGTGGGGGCGTTCCACCTGCCTGACGCCGACCGGCGCGCCCGGTACCTGTTCCTGGCTGCCGGCGCAGGTATCACCCCCATCATGTCGATGCTGCGGACCATCCACTCCCTGCCCGGGACCGCCGACGTGGTGGTGCTCTACCACGGCGCGGAAGCCGGCGGCTTCGCCTTCCACCGGGAGCTGGCCTACATCGCTTCCGTAGACTCGCGCGTCAAGGTCTTCTATGCCCTGGGCGACCGCGGCCGGCCGGAGGACTGGGAAGGCTTCAGTGGGCGGCTGTCCGCCGCGATGATCGACGAGGTGGCACCGGACGCCAACGGCCGGCAGGTGTACGCCTGCGGACCCGAGGGCTACCTGAACACCGCCACCGAACTGCTCAAGAAGGTGGGCGTCGATGACACGTCCATCTACATGGAGTTCTTCTCCGGCGACCGGCAGACCCTCCTTGAATACCAGGCCGAGCTCGCCCTGGCGGCGGACATCGCCGAGGAGATCGCTGAGGAAATCGCGGAGTCCGCCGAGGACTACTTCGAAGGCCAGCCTGCAGCGTTTGGGATCTACGAGCCCGGCTACGACGAGGAAGGAACCCTTCAGGCCGCGGGACTGGCCCTGGAGGCCGCCACGCCGGACGCCGGCGCCGGCACCCCGGCTGCCGCCCCGGAGGCGCAGACCCCCGACGCCTCAAGCTTCGAGACCGTGGGAACCGGCAGCCTGACCTTGTCCTTCATGCGCACCGGGATCAACGTGCGGATCGACCCCGAGGATCACATCCTTGAGGTGGCCCAGCGCGCCGGTGTCCGGATCGGCGCCAACTGCAAGGAGGGCATGTGCGGCTCCTGCAAGGTGGTCAAGCTGTCCGGGGAAATCGACATGAACCACCAGGGCGGAATCCGTAAACGTGAAATCGATGCCGGAAAGTTCCTTCCCTGCTGCTCCACGGCGCGCACCGACATGGTGATCGACGCCTAGGCGCGCCCCGGAGCCGCGGGAGCCGTGCGCACCCCAAAGATTCACAACAAGTGAAAAGTAACACCACATGGAAGGTCTGATGCAGCCAGCGTCAGGCCTTCCGTGGGAATCGAACGCCAACGATAGGAGCCATGCCCATGTCAGGAAACAAAGCTGTTGCCTACAAAGAGCCCGGAGTCGTCGAGGTCATCGACACCCCATATCCCACGTTTGAACTGAAAGCCGGCCCCGGCGTCAATCCCGCCAACGTTGGCCGGAAGGTTCCGCACGGCGTCATCCTGCGCACTGTAAGCACCAACATCTGCGGGTCCGACCAGCACATGGTCCGCGGCCGCACGACTGCGCCGGCAGGGCTGGTCCTGGGCCACGAGATCACCGGCGAAGTCATCGAAACCGGGCCCGACGTCGAGTTCATCAAGGTGGGGGACATTGTCTCGGTCCCCTTCAACATTTCCTGCGGCCGCTGCCGGAACTGCAAGGAGCGCAAGACCGGCATCTGCCTGAACGTCAATCCTGACCGTCCCGGATCCGCCTACGGCTATGTGGACATGGGCGGCTGGGTGGGTGGCCAGGCTGAGTACGTCCTGGTTCCTTACGCGGACTGGAACCTGCTGCGCTTCCCCGACCGGGACCAGGCACTGGAGAAGATCATGGACCTGACCATGCTCTCGGACATCCTGCCCACCGGCTTCCACGGTGCGGTCACGGCCGGCGTCGGCGTCGGGTCCACCGTGTACGTTGCCGGAGCCGGTCCCGTGGGCCTTGCAGCGGCCGCCAGCGCCCAGCTGCTGGGCGCCGCGGTAGTGATCGTGGGCGACCTCAACGGGGACCGCCTGGCCCGCGCCGGCTCCTTTGGCTGTGAAACGGTCAATGTGGCCGACGGCGACCCTGCAGACCAGATCGAGCAGATCCTCGGCGTCCGGGAGGTCGACTCCGGCATCGACGCGGTCGGTTTCGAGGCCCGCGGCCACGGCCACGGCGCCCAGGAGGCACCGGCCACAGTGCTGAACTCGCTGATGGACCTCACCACCGCCGGCGGCTCGGTGGGCATCCCCGGCCTCTACGTCACCGGCGACCCGGGAGCCGCGGACGAGGCCGCCCGGAAGGGAAGCCTGTCCCTGTCCCTGGGTACCGGCTGGGCGAAGTCCCTGTCCTTCACCACGGGCCAATGCCCGGTGATGAAGTACAACCGCCAGCTGATGATGGCCATCCTGCATGACCGGATCCAGATCGCCAAGGCGGTCAATGCGACGGCCATTTCGCTTGACGACGCCCCGCGCGGGTACGCGGAGTTCGACGCCGGAGCTGCCACGAAGTACGTCCTGGACCCGAACGGCTACCTCAACAACTGATACCCGGAGCCCGGTTTCTGAAGGGCAAAGGAGCCAGTCCCATCAACCTTGGGACTGGCTCCTTTTTCGTTGCCGCAGTGCGCGTTCCCCAGGGCAACAAAAAGGTGGTGGGCCTGCCGGTCTCAAGCAGGCCCACCACCTGGTGCGGTGGGAGCAGGTCAGCCGCGGAGGCGCTCCATGCCGGGATCCACCAGCGGCTCAGCGGAGACAGTGGCCGCTACGCGGCGGCCGAAGTACTCGATCTCCACGGAGTCGCCGATCTCCACAGCGGTGGGCAGCCAGGCGTAGGCGATGGGCTTGCGGACCGTGTAGCCGTAAGCCGCGCTGGTGACGTACCCAACGGCTTCGCCGGCCACGTACACCGGTTCCTTGCCCAGCACAACTGACGTGCCGTCGTCGACCGTCAGGCAGCGCAGCGTCTTGGCCGCCGGCTGTTCCTTGCGGACCACCAGCGCGTCGGCGCCGACGAACCCGGTCTTGTCCTTGGCCACGGAGAAGCCCAGACCGGCCTGGTACGGGTGGTGCTCGGTGGTCATGTCCGTGCCCCACAGCCGGTAGCCCTTCTCCAGGCGCATGCTGTTGAAGGCGCCGCGGCCGGCGGCAATGATGCCGTGCTCCCGGCCGGCCTCAAACAGCACGTCCCACAGCTTCAGGCCGTACTCGGCGGTGGTGTACAGCTCCCAGCCGAGTTCACCGACGTAGGAGAGCCGCATCGCCGTGACGGGGATGCCGGCCACCGAGATTTGCTTGGTCCGGAAGTACTTAAGGCCGTCGTTGGTCAGGTCGTCCTCGCTGACCTTGCCGATGACCTCGCGGGCCAGGGGGCCCCACAGGCCGATGCAGCAGGTGCTGCCGGTGATGTCGGTGACGTGGGCCCATTGGGCGGGATCGGCCGCTGACTGCCGGCGCGCCTCCACCCGAAGGTAGTCGAAGTCCACGTTGCTGTTCACGCCCAGCTGGAAGTCTTCCTCCGCGAGCCTGGCCACGGTCACGTCGCTGCGGATGCCGCCGTCGTCCGCCAGCAGCAGGCAGTACGTCACGGCACCGGGCTTCTTGGCGATGTTGCCCGTGCTCAACCGGTGCAGCAGCGCCTGGGCGCCGGGGCCGGTGACGGAGAGCCGCTTCAGCGGCGTCATGTCATAAAGCCCGACGGCGGTGCGCGTCTTCCACGCTTCGGCGGCGGAGATGGGGGAGTGGAACATGTTTGCCCACTCCTCGCGCTCAGGGGCGCGCCATTCCTCCGGCAGCTCGGCCAGGAGGCCGCGGTTGGCTTCGAACCAGTGCGGGCGTTCCCAGGCGGCGGACTCCAGGAAGAAGGCGCCGAGCTCCTTCTGGCGGACGTTGAAGGGGCTGACGCGCAGGTCCCGCGGTGATTCGCGGGGCTGCAGCGGGTGCATGACATCGTAGATCTCCACGAAGTTCTGCTGCGAGGTCTCGCTGACGTACGCGTCGGAGGTCTGCACCTTTTCGAAACGGGTCAGCTCGCAGCCGTGCAGGTCGGTCTGCGGCCGGCCGTCGATAATCAGCTCTGCCATCGCTTTGGCAACGCCGGCCGAGTGCGTGACCCAGACGGCCTCGGCCACGAAGAAGCCGTCGAGGTCCGGTGCCTCGCCCATGAGCGGGCCGCCGTCCGGGGTGAAGGAGAAGATGCCGTTGAAGCCGTCCTGGATTTCCGTGTTGCGCAGTGCCGGCAGCAGGTCCCGGCTGTCCTCCCAGGCCGGCAGGAAGTCTTCGAGGGTGAAGTCCAGGCGGGAGGGCATGCGGTGGTCGGACATGTCCTCGGCAGGGACCTTCGGCAGTGCTGACATGTCCACGGGCATCGGGCGGTGGGCGTAGCTGCCGATGCCGATGCGGTCGCCCCATTCGCGGTAGTACAGGTCCTTGTCCTGGTAGCGCAGGATGGGCTTGCTGGCGCCCTTGGGGAGCTCGTTGACGCCCTCGAGTTCGGCCAGCGGCGTGCTGACGGCGTACTGGTGGGCCAGCGGCAGGAGGGGTACTTCCAGGCCGACCATCCGGCCGAGCTCGCGGCCCCAGAAGCCAGCGCAGGAGACCACGATGTCGGCCGGGATGACGCCGCCGGAGGTCTCGACGCCGGTGACCTTTCCGCCCTCCTGGACGATGCCGGTGACGGTGGTGGAGCCGCGGTAGGTGACGCCTTGTTCGCGGGTGCGCTCGATCAGGAGCTGCACGGCGCGGGCCGCCAGGGCGAGTCCGTCGGTGGGGATGAGGAGGCCGCCCAGGACCTCGCGGCCGCCGGAAAGCTTGCCGGTGTTCAGCAGCGGGTAGATCTTTTCGCATTCGTCGGCGTCGATGATCCGGCTTTCGACGCCCCAGGAAGTCATCAGGCCCATCTTGCGCTTCAGGTCTGCCAGCCGCTCCGGCGTGGTGGCCAGCTCGAGGCCGCCCACCTGGTTGAAGCAGGACTCGCCTTCCTTGCCCAGGGCGAGGAGCTTGTTCACGGTATATGTGGCGAACTCCGTCATGGTCCTGGACGGATTGTTCTGGAACACCAGGCCGGGAGCGTGGGACGTGGAGCCGCCCGCGAGCTCCAGTGGACCTTGTTCGACGACGGTGATGTCGTTCCAGCCGCGGCTTGCCAGCTCGTCGGCGAGGTTGGTGCCGACGATGCCGGCTCCGATGATGACGACGCGGGGTGATGCGCTCATGATTTTTGGTTCTCCTGGTTGGTGCTGGAATCCGCCTGACCGGGTGATGGAATTGCTTCGCTATGAGCAACGCGCATCACTATATGCAACAGGGTGTCCTAGCTCACAGACGATGTCAAGGGTTTCCTGCTTTGTTGCGGGGGCGGCAGGACTCTGTCGATAGGCGGCGAAGAGGCCTCCGCCGCTGGTGCGGCGAAGGCCTCTTTTGTGCAGGTCCGGTTATCCGGCGACGTGTGACCGTGGGGTCCCGGTGTCAGTGGGAGAAGTCTGCTGAGATCTCGGCGAGGGTGCGCCCCTTCGTCTCAGGCGCGAGCCATTGCGAGAGGACTGCGCCGAGTAATGCGACGGCGGCGGCTACGACCATGGTTGCGCCCATGCCGATGTTGGCGATTGCCCATGGCAGGGCGAAGGTGCCCAGTGCGGCTCCGATGCGGCTGAAGGACGCGGCGAAGCCCATGCCGACGCCGCGCAGGTGGCCGGGGAATACCTCGGCCGGATAGACCTGGGTCATCGTGGTGTAGCCGGCATTGAAGTAGGAGAAGGCGAGGAACAGGACGAGCACGAGGATCGCTGGTGCGTTCCCCCACAGTCCGATGACCAGCAGGATGCCCGCGCAGAGCCACTGCCCGGGCACGGTGAGGATTCGGCGGCCGAGCTTGTCAATCAGAAGTACGCTGGTGACAACGCCCGCGACCGCAAGTGCGGACAGGCCGACTCCACCGGCCCAGCCGCCGCCGAAGCCGAATTGGTTGAGCACCTCGTCGGCGAAGGTCGCGATCGCGAAGTAGGGAGTGACCGCGCAGAACCAAAAACCTGCAGTGAAGATAGTGGCGCGCCAGTACTGCCTCGAGAACAGCATTCCGAAGGAGGCGTTCTTGATTTTGGTCCCACTCTCCGCGGCTTGGGCCTCCTGGAGCATCCTCAGATCCATCTCTCCGGTGATGCTGTCGTGCATCTGCGGCGATTCGATGTATCGGTGTGCGATTTCGAGTGCTTCCTTGTGCCGTCCCTTCGTAATGAGCCAGCTCGGCGATTCGGGGAGGCCCATGCGGGCAAGGAACAGAACGAATGCCAGTATCGTGCTCGTGCCGAGTACTAGGCGCCAGGGGGTGCCGGCGTCGTGCAGGAGCGTGCCGATGATGAATGCCATCATGAAACCGACGTACCAGGCGATCAGGGTCAGCCCGAGCAACCGCCCGCGGAGCTTGGGTGGGGAGAACTCTGAAAGCAGTGGCCCACCGATTGAGTACTCGCCGCCGATCGCGACGCCCATCATGAATCGGATGAGGGCCAGCTGGATCACGGCGCCGTCTCCGGAGATTACGAAGAATTGGGCTCCTGAGGCGACCAGGAACAGGCCCATGTCCACGAGGAACATTGGCTTGCGTCCGAACTTGTCAGTAGCCCAGCCGGCCAGCGGGGAGCCGATGAAGATACCAGCCAGCGGGCCTGCAGCGATCATGCCCAGCGACAGTGCATCGAGCTGGAGATCTGACCGCATGGATCCGGTCACCGGGCCGATGATTCCGAGGATGTAACCGTCAAGGAACATCCCGCCGATGAAGACCGCGACAAGCCGCATCATGAAGCGGCGCTTGAACGTTGAGCTGGTCTCTTTTGATGAGGAGTTGTCGACGGGGGTCGTCGTTTTGGTCGGATTGGTCATTGAGATTCGTTCCCTTCTGGCTTCAGCGCAAACCGCTGAAGGCGCCAGAGCGCTGTTTCCTGGACCCGCGGGCAGACTTCGGCGTCGTTCCCCGGTTCCGGCGCCCCGTGCTGCTTCGATCGATGGTGCTGCCACCCCTGATAGTCATAGACAGTTTCCTTTGGTGATCTGGCGCCGCCGCATTGATGCTGGCGGCGTTGTGCGGCCGAGGCACGGGCAGGGCCCTTTCGGATCGGCCAACATGATTTCGTTCGTCTGTTCCCCAAAGCCATCACGGGTGGAGCCGGGACGGGTGGAGCTTATCCGGGCGACTTTCGTTCCGTGATGATCAACAACCTTCGCTGTATGCAACAAAATCGTGCGCTAGCTCACATCCAATGTCAAGAGTGTGACCCCCTAAAGGCAAAGTATGTAGGCGCTCCCGCCGGGCGCTTCCGGGCACGCCAAAAGCCCTGCCGCTTGGCCAGGGGAGACCGCCCCTTGCTGTCGCTTTGGCTGCCTGGCGAGGGGGTGGCCAGGGCGGCTGCGTGCTACGTGGGCATGGTGGCCTCCGTCCCGGATGCCGTGGTTTCCGGTGGTGCTGCCCACGGAAGCGGGAGCACTGTAACGGGTTTCCCGGAGTCAATGCCCTGGGGAGGGACGGCCATGACCGCTTCAGCCCAGGCAAGGCCGCGCATCATGCCTGGCCCGGTGTGCTGGACCGGGAACGCAAGGCCGGACAGGAACCGGCAGGGGATGAGGCGTGTCCTGCCCGGATCGCCCTCGAGGTCGCAGCCGGACATGACGAGCTGCAATGGAGGCAGCCCGGCGCCTCCAAGCGAGGCGAGCAGGGGTGCACCGATAGTGAGCAGGGAGATCAAGGCCGCCAGGGGATTGCCCGGGAGGCCGACCACGAACCGCCCGTCGGGAAGCCCGGCGAGCACGGCCGGATGGCCGGGCCGCATCGCGATGCCGTCCACCAGCAGCTGTCCGCCCAGGGCATCGACGGCGGCCCGGAAGTGGTCCGTCCCGGATTTGCCGGTGCCGCCGGTGGTGATGATGACGTCTGCATGCGCATCCGCGGGCATCCGCGGGCCGTCCAGGGCATCCAGCCAGCTGCCGAAAGAGTCACCGATCCTCTGCGGAGCGCCGGCAACGCCGCCCAGGAGGGAGACGACGTTTCCCAGCTGCGGGCCAAAGGTGTCCCGGACCTGCCCGGGAGCCGGGATGCCCTGCGTCACCACTTCAGCCCCGGTGAGTACGACGGCGACGGCGGGACGCGCGCGGACCTGCACGGTGTCGTGCCCTGCCGCCGCAGCCAGGGCCACTTGAACGGGATTAAGGACAGTGCCTGCAGGTATGAGTACGTCCCCTGAGCGGGCTTCCTGCCCGGCGGGACGGATGTGTTGGCCGCTGCGCGGCTCGCCGGCCTTCGCGTCCGGGTGGAGTCCGAGGACCTGGTTGCCGTTGGTATCCCGTGCAACCAGGCCGCTTTCCTTCCGCAGGACGGCATCGGCGCCGTGCGGTACCAGGCCGCCGGTGGCAATCACGGAAGCGCTGTTAGCAGGCAGGAACCGGTTGCCTTCAGGGGGCCGGGACGTGTGGTGGCCGGATCCGCCCAGCAGCCAGGGGCCGGGTCCGTTCACCGCCCAACCGTCCATCGCGGACGAGGCATAGTGCGGAAGGTCCTGCAGAGCGGTGACATTCCGGCTCAGGGTCCGCCCAATGGCTTCAGCGAGCGGGACGGCCACCGGCGGGAGAGGATTGGCGGAGCCGAAGGCGATATGGCGCGCTTCGGACCACGGTACGCATCCCGGTTCCGGGACGGGTCCGGGCGTTGCCGCACTCATGGGAACGGTGGCTGTCGGTCCATTGGCAGGCATCCGGGCCCTCCTTGTTAATTTGATGGGCACACGCAGGCCACGGGGCCCCGTTTTTCGAAAACGGTGCTTCGGTGAGGAATACCTCCCCAGGTCTTAGGCCCACCGAAGCACCTTTCACGAAAAACGGGACACCCGTTGCTGACGCTGCGCCTTTCCTAGCCCGTGGCTTCCAAGGCGTGGGCCTCCGCGGAACCGGCCGGCAGCGGCAGGGACGACAACTGCCGGCTCGCAGCCTCCACCGTGTGGAGGAGCAGCAGCGCCGTGGTGACCGAACCCACTCCACCGGGAACCGGTGTGAGTCCCGCTGCGGTCCCGGTGACGCTGGCTTGGTCCACGTCACCCACCAGTGAGCCGTCGGCAAGGACGTTCGTGCCGACGTCGACCACGATGGTCTTGGCGGAGACCTGGCTGCCGGTCAGCAGCCCGGCGCGCCCGGCTGCGACCACCACGACGTCGGCATCCTTCGTGTAGCGCTCCAGCGGGCCTGACCTGGAATGGCAGACCGTCACGGCGGCATCGCGGGCCAGCAGGAGGAGGGACAACGGCTTGCCCACAACGGCGGACCGGCCCACCACCACCACGGACTTGCCCGCCACGGGAACCTTGTAGTGGTCAAGGATCTCGACGACCGAGCGGGCGGTGGCGGGAGCGAAGGCCGGCTGGCCGACGGCCAGGCGGCCCAGGCTGAGCGGATTGGCGCCGTCAATGTCCTTTTCCGGAGTGATGAGGCCCACCAGGCTGTCGGTGCGGACCCCCTCCGGCAGCGGGGTCTGCAGGATGATGCCGTTGACGGATGGCTCCGCGCTCAGGTCCCGCAGGACCCCGGCCAGCATCGGTTCCGTTGCATCATGGCCCAGGTCGATGATCCGGCAGTCCATTCCGGCGCGCTCCGCTGCCCGCTCGATGGAGCGGACGTACCAGCGCGTTGACTCATCGGCAGTGGCCATGACCACTGCCACGGCCGGTCGGACGCCGTCCAGTCCAAGCGACCGGACCTGTTCCTGGACCTCCCGCTGGAAGAAGGCGGCCAAAGGCTTTCCGGAAAGTACTGCTGTGCTCAACCCAGGATCCTTTCGCGGACGCGGGCCGAGAGGGCATCTGCCGCGAGGACCACTTTCTCTTCGATGCCGTCCGTCTGCTGCGCAAGCAGCGCCCGTGCCTCCGGATCCTTGACCGCCACGACGTTGATGTCGATGTTGACACGCGCCGTGGTGACAGCTGCCCGGGCGGCATCAGCGGCCGCGGCAACGTCGCTGATGACGTTGGCGTTGGCCACGTCGAACAGTTCGGTGGCAAGGTCCACGACGTCGCCCGAGAGCTTGATGAGCCGGGCGGGGGTCTGTGCCGCCTGGATGAGCGCGGCATCGATCCCGGCCATCCGGGCGGCCTTGAGTTCATCGGTGCCGGCCGGGAGCTTGTAGGAGTCGATGACCGCCTGGAAGGCCTGTTCATCCGCTTCAGCCAAGCTCAGTGCCTCGGCCACAAGGTCGTCGGCTGCCAGGGTGATGCGCTGCACGAGCGGTGCGTGCTGCTCGTACTTGGCGCCGGTGGTGTAGCGCGCCACCATGGCCACCAGGGCTGCACCCTGGGCTGCGTGCAGTGCGGCGGCAGCTCCGCCGCCCGGCGTTGGTTGCTTGGCGGCCAGGCGGGCGAGGTAGCTGCTGACTGTCTCTGAACTGATCATGGTGCTAGCCGCGCAGCCGGGACATGGTGGGGTCGTACAGCGGATCCTGGGTCACGGTGGCCACGATCCGGCGGCCGAAGTATTCGATCTCCACCGAATCGCCGACCGAAACCTCAGCGGGCAGGTAGGAGTAGGCGATGGGCTTGCGGACGGTGTAGCCGTAGGCGGCGCTCGTGACGTAGCCCACTGCCTGGTCCTTGTAGAACACCGGTTCCTTGCCCAGCACCAGGCTGCGTCCGTCGTCGACCGTCAGGCAGCGCAGGCGGCGTCCGGAGTTTTCTTCGGTGCGTCCCTCCAGGGCTGCCTTGCCGACGAAGGTCTCCTTGGCCATCTTCACCGCGAAGCCGAGGCCGGCCTCGAAGGGGTCGTGCTCGGTGGTCATGTCGGTGCCCCAGGAGCGGTAGCCCTTTTCCAGGCGGAGCGAGCTGAAGGCGGCACGGCCGGCCGCGATGATGCCGAACGGCTGGCCGGCCTTCCACAGCGCGTCCCAGAGACGCTGGCCGTTGTCTGCGCTGGTGTACAGCTCCCAGCCGAGTTCGCCGACGTAGGACAGCCGCATGGCGGTGACGGGGACGCCGCCGATGACCACCTGCTTGGACCGGAAGTACTTCAGGCCGTCGTTGGTGAAGTCGTCGCTGCTGACCGCGCCGACAACCTCGCGGGCCAGCGGGCCCCAGAGGCCGATGCAGCAGGTGCCGCCGGTGGTATCGCGGACCTGGACCCAGTCTTCGGTGCTGCCGCTCGCGGTCTGGTGCCGGGCTGCGCGGTCGAAGTAGGCGGTGTCGATGTTGCCGTTGGCGCCGAGCTGGAAGGTCTGCTCGTCCAGGCGGGCCACGGTGATGTCGCTTCGCACGCCGCCCTGCTCGTCCAGCAGGAGCGTGTAGGTGACGGCCCCGGGCTTCTTGTCCATTTCCGCGGTGGTCAGTTCCTGCAGCAGCTTCAGGGCGCCGGGTCCGGAGATTTCAAGGCGCTTGAGCGGGGTCATGTCGTACATCGCGACGGCGGTGCGCGTCTTCCAGGCCTCGGCCGCGGCGATGGGGGAGCTGAACATGCCGGACCAGGAGTCTCGGGCCGGCGGCTGCCAGTCGGCGGGCATCTCCTTCAGGAGCTCGGCGTTGGCTTCGAACCAGTAGGGACGCTCCCAGCCGCCGCCTTCCAGGAAGTACCCACCCAGCTGCTTGTGCCGGGCGTGGAAGGGGCTGACGCGCAGGTTGCGCGGGGAGAGCTTGGGCTGCAGCGGGTGCAGGACGTCGTAGATCTCCACGAAGTTCTGCTGTGAGGTTTCGCTGACGTATTCGGGGGTCAGCTGGACGTCCTCGAAGCGGTGGATGTCGCAGTCGCCCAGGTCGATGGAGGACTTGCCGGTGGTCAGCAACTCGGCCACGGCGCGGGCGATTCCGGCCGAGTGGGTAACCCACACGGCTTCGGCCACGAAGAAGCCGTCCAGTTCCTTGGACTCGCCCACCAGGGAGCCGCCATCCGGGGTAAAGGAGAAGATGCCGTTGAAGCCGTCCTCGATCTCGCTTTCGCGCAGGGCCGGCAGGATCTGCTTGGTGGCTTCCCAGGCGGGGAGGAAGTCCTCGAGGGTGAAGTCCAGGCGGGAGGGCATGTTGTGCTCGCTGATTTCGTTCGGCTTGAAGCTGCCGAGCTCGTCCAGGTCCACGGGCATGGGCTTGTGGGCGTAGGAGCCGATGCCGTAGCGGTCGCCGTGCTCGCGGTAGTAGAGGTCCTGGTCCTGGTGCCGGAGGATGGGCAGCTGCGCGCCGTTGGGCAGTTCGTTCTTGCCCTGCTGGGCCGGAACCGGGGTGGTCTTGACGTACTGATGGGCCAGCGGCAGCAGCGGCACGGACATGCCGATCAGCTCGCCGACCTTGGCGCCCCAGAAACCGGCGCAGGAGACGACGATGTCTGCCGGGATCACGCCGTCGGGCGTTTCCACGCCGGTGACGCGGCGTCCGGACTGCTCAATGCCGGTGACTTCGGTGTTGCCGATGTACTTCACGCCGGCCGCTTCGGTGCGCTTGATCAGCAGCTGCACGGCGCGGGCGGCGCTCGCGAGTCCGTCGCTCGGGACGTGGAGTCCGCCGAGGATGTCCTCGTCATTGATGAGCGGGTAGAGCTCCTTGCACTCCGCAGGGGAGAGGATGGAGCCTTCGATGCCCCATGCCTGCGCGTAGCCGAGCTTGCGCTTCAGGTCTGCGAGTCGGGTTTCGGTGGTGGCAACTTCCAGGCCGCCCACCTGGTTGAAGCAGCTGACGCCGTCTTCGGTGAGGGACAGCAGCTTCTCCACCGTGTACTTGGCGAACAGCGCCATGGACTTGGAGGGGTTGGTCTGGAAGACAAGGCCGGGGGCGTGGGACGTGGAACCGCCCGGCATGTTGAGGGGGCCCTGGTCCAGGACCGTGATGTTGTTCCAGCCGCGCGTGACGAGTTCATCCGCGAGGTTGGTGCCGACGATGCCGGCGCCGATGATGACGATGCGTGGTGACGATTCCAAGGGAGTCTCTCCTGCTGCTTTACGGGTTAGGTCTGCGGACGGGGGTGCTTACCGGAACACCACGGTGCTGGTTTGGTCCAGCAGCACACGGTGCTGGCAGTGCCAGCGGACGGCACGGGAGAGGGCCAGTGCCTCGGCGTCCTGGCCAACGGTGGACAACTGCGCCGGGCCATAGGTGTGGTCCACCCGGATGACTTCCTGCTCGATGATCGGACCCTCGTCCAGGTCGGCGGTGACGTAGTGGGCGGTGGCACCCACCAGCTTGACGCCGCGGTCGTAGGCCTGGTGGTAGGGGCGGGCACCCTTGAAGCCGGGGAGGAAGGAGTGGTGGATGTTGATGGCCCGGCCCTCCAGTGCGCGGCAGAGATCGTCGGAGAGCACCTGCATGTAACGGGCCAGGACCACGAGGTCCGCCTCGTACTCATCCACGAGTTCCAGCAGCCGGCGCTCTGCGTCGGCCTTGGTGTCCGGGGTGACGGGGACGTAGATGAAGGGGAGCCCGGCGGCTTCCGCCATCGCGCGGTGGGTCTCGTGGTTGGAAACGACTGCCACCAGTTCGCCGCCGAGGCTGCCGCCCCGCCAGCGGAAGATGAGGTCGTTGAGGCAGTGGCCGAACTTGGACACCATGACCAGCACGCGCTTGGGGGTCTGGTCATGGAAGCTGAACTTCATGTCGAACCGGCCGGCGATGCCCGCAAACTCTTCCTCGAGCACGGCGGGCGTGTAACTGGGAGAACCGGAGAACGCGGTACGCAGGTGGAGCGTCTCGCGCAGGCTGTCGTCGAACTGCTGGTGCTCGTCGATGTTGAAGCCGCGCTCGAACAGGAACGTGGTCACGGCCTGAACAATTCCTGCCTGCTCCTTGCAGGACAGGGTCAGCACCAACTTCTGCGCCTGCTCTTCCTTGAGCGCCGGCAGGGTGATGGTTGCTGAGGCTGTTTCGATGAGGGTCATGGCCCCTCCTCCTTCTAGATATATTCAAAAGCAACGGACTGATATATTAGATTGAGTGCCAGCGTATACTGGTCCCCAGGCGAGGTCAATAGTTTTTTTCTGGTCGGGAAGAAGGGGCTCAGCAATGGCATTCGAAGCTTTGGCGGTGACGGACGACGCGGGGAGGAAATCCCTGGCCGAGGTCGCCTACGAAAGCATCCGTGACTGGCTGCTGACCCTTGAGATCAAACCGGGGGAGCTGCTGAACGATGAGCTCCTGGCCAGGAACCTTGGCGTGGGGCGGACTCCCGTCCGTGAGGCCCTGAAGCGGCTGGAGCTGGACCGGCTGGTGAAGACCTATCCCCGGCGGGGCACGTTCGCCACCAGGGTGGACGTGACCGACCTTTCCTTCATTTCGGAGATCCGCGCCCAGCTCGAGCCACTGGCGGCGGCGCGTGCCGCACGGGTGGCTTCCCCCGCGGTCCGGGACGGACTGCGCGCCATTCTCGAACAGGTCGAGGCGTTCGACGTGTCCTCGGCAACGGTGACGGAGACGCTGCAGCTCGATGCCCGGGTGCACCAGGGCATCTACGCCGCCGCTGCCAACCCGCACCTGGAAGACATCCTGATCCGCTATGACAACCTGGCAACGCGCATTTGGTGCATGGTCATCGACCGGCTGCCTGACTTGTCCCACCACGTCCATGAGCACCTCGATCTGCTCCGTGCAGTCATCGATGGGGATGAGGAACGGGCTGCGGAGCTTGCCCGCGTCCACGTGAGTGGATTCGAAAGTGCGGTCCGGGAGGCCCTTTTCAAGGCATAGTCCCAGCTGCCCTGGGCGCCTGTTGACACGGGGTGTGACCTGGGCCATACTCGGATTCCAGATTGATATATCAATCAAATATCAGTGAAGGTTTCGAGCGGCGACGGCGCCGGTGATTGGAGTGACCAGTGAATTCCCAGGCAACCCTTGAAGCCCCACATCGTGCCACTGGCCTTGACCCCGAACAGGATGGGCAGGACGGCACGTCGAAGAAGGCTCTCGGCCTCCGTGCCGACTGGGCGCGCCTGCCGGGCCGCAGTGTCGAAGTCTGGCTGCGCGGAGAGCACGTGGCCAGTGGGGTGGTGGACCAGGCTGCGGAGGACGGCACGGTGCTCTGGATTGCCGCCGAGGGCATCAGCACGCGGCGCATCTTCGACAAGTCATCCGGCTACCAGATCTGGACTTAGCCCCTGGAGTGGGAGCTTCAGCCCCCACTCCAGGCAATGACAATGGAGCCCCGGCGCAGTACGCGCCGGGGCTCCATCCGTTCCACATAGCTACCGAATGGCGGCCTTTTCCGGCTCCGGCTCTTCCGCGACAGGACCCGCGCCGGTGCAGTTTGTGCCTTGGGCGCAAGCTTCGGCACATTCATGCTTGGTCACAAGCTCGAACTGGACACCCCGGTGCTGCTCCACGCCGGTCCGGATAGCCCGCTCCACCACGGAATCCGCCAGCCGGCGGCGCAGGGAAAGCGGGTCCCTGCGCAGGTCCTTGGTGATGGCGAAACAGAGCAGCAGCATGACGATGACGAAGGGCAGGGCCGCGACGATGGTGATCCGCTGCAGGCCCGACAACGCTTCGGAGGGCTTGTCACCCCCCGCCAGAAGCATGACGGCGGCCACGGCACCCGTGAGGGCGCCCCAGAAGATAACCAGCGCACGTTTGGGGTCGGAACTGCCGTTGGAGCTCAGTGATGCCATGATCAGGGAGGCGGAGTCGGCGCCGGTAATGAAGAAGATTGCCACCAGGACCATGGCCAGGACGATCACGGCCGCAATCATCCATGCGGGCAGGGGGAGGTTCTTCACCAGGTTGAACAGGGCACCGTCAAAATCGATGGTTGCCTTGCCGTCGGTGACGGTCATCAGGCCCGGCGTGCCGGCTTTGTCCGCGTCCTGCTGGATTTGGAAGGCCGTACCGCCGAAGATGCCGAACCAAGCCACACTGACAATGCTGGGGACCAGCAGTACGCCTGTAACGAACTGCCGAATGGTCCGGCCCCGGCTGATCCGGGCGATGAACATGCCCACGAACGGCGTCCAGGAAATCCACCAGGCCCAGTAGAAGATGGTCCAGCCCGACATCCAGGTCCGGAGCGCTTCGTCGCCGACGGCCTCGGTGCGGGAGGACATCTCGGCCAGGTCCCGCAAGTAGTCGCCGACCGCCGAGGGGATGAGGTTGAGGATGAAGAGCGTGGGGCCTGCCGCGAACACGATCACGGCGAGGAGTACCGCAAGGACCATGTTGACGTTGGACAGCCACTGGATCCCGCGGCTGATGCCGGAGACGGCGGAGGCGATGAAGCACGCCGTCAGGATGGCCACGATCCCCACGAGTACGGGTGTTCCGATCTCGCCGGTCCAGCCGTTGGAGGTGAAGCCGCTGCCAATCTGCAGGGCGCCGAGGCCCAGAGACGCGGCGGTGCCGAAGAGGGTGGCGAAGATGGCCAGGATGTTGATGACCTTGCCTACCGGCCCCTCTACGGTCCTGATGCCGAACAGCGAGGTGAAGGCAGCGGAGATCAGCTGCCTGCGTCCCAGCCGGTAGGTGCCGTAGGCCATGGCGATGCCCACCACCGCGTACATGGCCCAGGGATGCAGGGTCCAGTGGAAGATTGAGGTGGCCATGGCCGTCTGGATGGCTGCGGGGGTGCGGCCGTCCACGGTTCCCGGCGGGGGAGAGACGAAGTGGTAGAGCGGCTCTGCCACCCCGTAGAACATCAGGCCGATGCCCATTCCGGCGGCGAACATCATGGCGATCCATGACACCGTGCGGAATTCGGGTTTCTCGCCGTCCTTGCCAAGCGGGATGTTGCCGAACTTGCCCAGGGCCAGCCACAGGACGAAGACGACGAACAGGGACGCGAGGACCATGAAGAGCCAGCCTGTGTACTCCATGACCCAGTCCAGGGCGTCCCTGGACGTGGTGGCCAGGCCGTCCTTGTCGAGGAACCCCCACGCAACGAACGCCAGTGCGATGGCTCCGGTGATGCCGAACGTTGCCTTGTCCAGGGTCAGCTTCCGGTTGCGGCGCTGGGAAACGGCCTGTTCACGGTGGCTCTGCCGCAGTTCCTCCAGGATCTGCTCGTGCTCGGTGACTGTGGCAAGGGCGGTCACCGCTTCCCCTTGATAGGTGTCCGATGGCTCGGGGGGAACGTCCCCTGACGGCGGCACTTTTGATTTTGCGGAGCTCAGGTCACTGTTAATGGCCATGAAAAGCGGATCCTTTGACTAGTCCATGGGCTGGCGATTAGTGCTGGCTTTGGGCAGCGCAATCCGCGGAGGAGTTGACGCCTGGCCGTTCGCCAGCGGTGTCAGGGCCGTAAGCCCCATGGGGAGGTGTTCCGCAAAGATCAACAGAGTTCGCGCTAAGCAACAAGAGTGCGGTACGTCACTTTCAAAGTCAAGGACGCCATGCACAGCCACAGCAGATTCTGCAGGCACGCGAAAAACCACTTAACAGGGCAATGGCCCGGGGTTCAGGAACCCGGGGCCATTGCCGTGCTGATTCAGGAGCCTTTCAGCGCTGGGTGTACCCCATGTTGGCGCTGACCTTGAGTCCAGCATCCTTGAGCGCTTCCAGCAGGCCCGGGATCTTTTCGGGGTCGAAGCGGAACGCCGGCCCGGAGATGCTGACCGAACCGATCACGGTGCCCTGGTGGTTGTAGACGGGCACGGCCACGGCATTCAGGCCGATCTCGAACTCCTCCCGCACCACGGCGTACCCCTTGGCGGCCACGTCAAGCAACTGGGCGTCCAGCTCCTTCCGGCTGGTGATGGTGCGCGAGGTGCGCGCCGCCAGCCCCGTCTCCTTCAGGATCCGGTCCCGGTCGTCCGCCTCCAGCGCCGCGAGGAGGACCTTTCCGCTGGAGGTGGCGTGCAGCGGCGTCAGGCTTCCCACCCAGTCATACGTGGCAAGGGTGGAGGGGCCCATGGCCTGGTCCACGTTCACGGCGTAGTTGGAGCGCAGGACGGCCAGGTTCACGGTTTCCTTGAACTCATCCGCCAGGCTCTCCAGGACTGGCCGTGCCTCCCGGACCAGGCTCAGGCGGCCCGGAATCGAGCTTGCCAGGCGAAGGATCCCAAAACCGAGCTGGTATTTCCCGCGCTCGCTGTTTTGATGGACCATCTCGCGGGTGACCAGCGAACCCATCAGTCGGGACACGGTGGACTTGTGGATCCCCATTTCCTCGGCGATTTCGCTCACGCCCGCATGTCCCTCGCGGGCCAGGATCTCCAGGACGGTCAGCGCACGCTCCACGGACTGGACCCCGCCGGACTGGCCGCCCTCGGCATCGGTATCGGTTTCCGGTTCATTTTTTGGAGCCATACTTCCTGATCCTATGCCGGGAATTGTAACGGCCGTGACATTCGGGTGACCCGGGCGGCGTCCAGAGGCCCTGAGTTGGCCCTAGCTGCCGCGGTAGGTCGAATACGCAAACGGGCTCAGGAGCAGCGGCACGTGGTAGTGCTCGGGGCCCGTGACTTCGAAGACCAGGTCCACTTCCGGGAAGAACGTCTGCGTCTGCTGCCCCGCGTAGTAGGCGCCGGTGGCGAAGTTCAGTTTGTAGTGCCCCGGGTCCAGCTGCTCCGGCCCCAGGTCCTTGGCCCGGCCGTCAGCATCGGTACTGGAGGATGCCAGTTCACGCCAGGTGCCGGCGTCGTGCTTTGACAGGACGACGGCGACGCCCGCCGCCGGGCGCCCGGCGCCGGTGTCCAGGATATGGGTGGTGACGTGGGAAACGCTCATTCGGTGATCAGTCCTTCGAGCCGCAGTACGGCGATTTCACGCAGCTGCTGCGCCACGATGCGGTCTTCTTCTTCGGGGGAGTTGGCGAGCCGCTGGTTCAGGGCCGCCAGGATCTCCTGGGCGGTGCGTCCGGCGGCGCGGATCAGGAATACCCGGCCGAACTTCTCCTCGTACTCCCGGTTTCCCCGCGCCAGGGCCTCGGCGGCTTCAGCATCCGCCGGATCCACCCCGGCCTGCTCGGAACGGGACATGGACGCTTCGGTGCTGGCCGCCGTCGGGCGTTCCCCGATCCTTGGGTGGTGGGCCATGGCGGCTTCCACCTCGGCCGGCGTGAACGGGCTGGCAGCCTGGGCGGCGAACGCCAGGAGCTCCTCGCGGCCCGCGTAGGGCCGGGCTCCGGCCACCGCTTCCACCCAGCGGCTGATGTCGATGCAGGGCCGGAGGGTGGCCTGGGCGGCGGTGGGATCCGCGCTGTTGAATTCGGCTAGCTTCATGCTGGTCGCAATCCTTGAGGTCATGCTGGCATCCATGGTGACGGCTATGCGGATGCCGGAGTGTCCGGCGCCTGCGAAGCATGCAGGCTCCGCATCATGGAACTGTTATTTCAGCATACGTAATATTGAAGACGAGCCGGGCAGCACTGTCAAGCGAAAGCGGCCGTACTTCAGTCGTGTGATGACGTCCGGGACAGGACCCAGGTGTTGGTGCCGTCCTGGCGTTCGAAGGTCACCGTGGTAACCAACGCCTCGATCAGCGCCAGCCCGCGGCCGGACTCTGCCTCCTCGCCCGGGACAGCGGGCTCCATCGGGCCGAACGGCGGCTTGGCGTTGTAGGCGCTGACGCGTGCCTGCAGCATGGCCGGCCGCACGGTGGTCTCCACGCCGAGCTCCACCTCCTGGTCCCCGGCAGGTTCCGCGTGCTGGACGATGTTGGATGCTGACTCGATGACCGCGGTGGTGAACGTCATCTGGTCCATGTCGTTGACGAACGGAACGTCGAGCCAGAGGCTGTCGAGGTCGTTGTGCACCGCCTCGATGGCGTCCTCGGCAGCAGGTCCCCGGAAGCTGCGCGAAGCCAGGACCTCAGTCATTGCTGAACGCCTCCTCGGCCGTGGAGTAGGCAGTGAGGACCTTGTCCATGCTGGTCAGCTTCAGCACCATGTTCACCTGCGGTTGGACGGCGGCGATCCGCAGGTCTCCGCCGGCCTGGCGGGCGGCCTTGAGGCAGCCGATCAGCGCGCCGAGCCCCGAGGAATCCATGAACGCCGTGTTTTCCAGGTTCACCACGATCCGGTTGGATCCGCCGGCGATCACATCCGTCACGAACTCGCGCAGCTTCGGCGCGGAGACCATGTTGAGCCGCCCGTCCGCCTTGACCTCCGCGTACGAGTCTTTGACCTCATAACTGAACTCCATCAGGATTCCTCTCTGTTTGCAGGTTCTGCGGCCGGTTCGTACCCCTTGTAGAGCACGGCGCGGACCAGGATGCTCATGACCACCAGGTCAAAGACCACCCAGACGACGTTGACCAGGGTGCCCAGCGGCTCTGCCAGCCCGGTGGCCAGGCGCGCAATTCCGACGACGGCGGCAACGGCCAGCAGGATGGACACCACGATCTGGGGGCGGATGAGGCTCCAGCTGGGGCCGCCGCTTTGGCGCGCCTTGGGGGTGACGGCAAATCCGAGGGGACGGCCGAACCAGACGTTGCGGGCCGCCGTCGTGCAGGCCTTGATCCAGGTGGGGAACAGCGCCAGGCTGTACTGCTGGCCGCGCCAGGTGGGGATGCCGCGGCCGGCCACGGCGAACAGCAGCTGGTTGACCACCATGAACGGGATGAACCGGATGAAGAAGTCCCAGCTGAGGCTGCTGACCGGCAGGATGCCCAGCAGCAGGTAGATGATGGGGGCCGCGAAATAGATGACGGCGGCGAACCCGCTGAGGTACGTCCACATGGTGGCGAAGTACATCAGGCGCTGGCCGATCTTGAGGCCCTTCTGCACCAGGGGGTTCTCCCGCAGCAGCACCTGGATGGTGCCCTGGGCCCAGCGGAGGCGTTGCGTGAGCATGGTTGCGATGTCCTCCGGCGCCAGACCGTACGCCAGGATTTCGTGGTGGTACACGCTCTCCCAGCCCATGGCGTGCATGCGCATGGCGGTGGCCATGTCCTCGGTAACGGAAATGGTGGCCAGGGGCATCACGGGCTGGGCCTCGTTGCTGCGTTCCACGGTCAGCGCATCCAGCACGGCCTGCACGGATTCCAGGGCACCCAGGGGGGACCAGTCGCGGGCGGACATCCGCTGCACGGCGTCGTCCGCCACTACCGGGACGCCGGACTCGCCCACATGGGCCAGTTCCATCGCGGCGATTTCCTCGAGGTCGGCCTGCAGGGCTGCGACGTCGGCCTGGACCAGGGTCTGCACGGCGGCGTCCACGCGGCGGCGGACCCGGTACGTGACTTCGCTGAGGGGGCGGCCGGCGTCCACTTCCTCCTGGGCTTCGCGGGTGGCGGCCTCCACCTCGTCCAGGACCTCCGCCACCAGGGGCGACTCCATGTCCGCCGACTTCCGGGCCTGCTTGATCGCTGCGCGGGAGGCGGCCAGCGCGCGGCGGATACTCTTCTCGGTCTCCTTGACGTAGCCCACCAGGCCCAGCTGCATCAGTGCCTCGCGGCGCAGGATGGCGTTGGAGCCGCAGAAGAAGGCGGCGTTCCAGCCGTCCTTGCCCTGCTGGATGGGGCCGTAGAACAGGGGTGCCTGGCTGCCCAGGGGATCGCTGTCAGGGACGTTGCTGAAGTACTGGGGTGTCTGGACCAGGGCCACCCGGCGGTTGTTGAAGTAGCCCAGGGTCTTTTCCAGGATGTCCGGCTCGGGAATCTGGTCCGCGTCCAGGATCAGCAGGAACTCACCGTGGGTGACCATGAGGGCGTTGTTGAGGTTGCCCGCCTTGGCATGCCGGGGCAGGTCCTTGGTCCAGTCCCCGCTGCGGGTGACGTAACCCAGGCCGTGCTGTTCGCAGAGGGCCTTGAGCTCCGGCCGTGCGCCGTCGTCCAGGATCCACGTGCTGTGCGGGTGCCGGATCTTCTGGGCCGCCAGCGCGGTGGTGAGGACCATGTCCAGGTCCTCGTTATAGGTGGTGATGAAGACATCCACGGTGGCGTCGTGTGGCGGCTCCGGCGCACCCTTGCGGATCTTCAGGTTCCACACCGTCATCCCGAAGAGCATGACGTCGATGAGGCTGTAGGTTTCGGCTGCAACCAGGGGGAGGGCGATCCACCAGGCGTCCCAGTTGAGCGAGGACATCCAGCGCCAGGCGATGTAGTTCAGGCCGGTCAGGACAGTCAGCACCACCACCAGGCGGGTCCAGAAACGGGTCACGCGGCCACTCCCTGGGGGAGGCGGCGGACCACGACCACCGTGACGTCGTCCTCGGCGGTCTCCGCAGGGGCGAGGGCCAGGATGGAGTTGGTGGCTTCCTGCGCCGAACCTGCCGACTGCGTGGCCTGCCGCACAGCGTCGGTGAAGTCCTCCACTGACTCAAAAACGTCCAGCACGCCGTCACTGACCACCACCAGCGAGTCACCGGGTGCCAGTTCCAGATTGGCCTGCGGCCATTGCGTCCCCGGCCAGGCTCCCACCGGTGGTCCTCCCGAGGGGAGGCGGTCTGCCGGTCCGGCGGGCTGGACGTGCAGTGCCAGGCCATGCCCGGCGTCGACGTAGCTGACCTTGCCGGATGCTGCGTCCAGGCGGGCGTGGAACAGGGTCACGAAGGAGTTGGAGGAGTCCAGGTCCGTGGCGATCGCCTTGCTGGCGGAGGCAAAGCCTGCGTCCAGGTCCTGGCGGAGGCCTGTGGAGCGCATGACGGCACGGACCGTGGCGGCGATCAGGGCGGCGCCCATGCCCTTGCCCATGGCGTCGGCGAAGGTCAGGTGGAGGCCGTCAGGGGTCTGGTACCAGTCGTAGAAGTCGCCGCCCACGTTGCGGGAGGGCCGGAAGAGGCCCGCCACGTCATAGCCGTCCACCCGGATGTCCTCTTTCGGCAGGAGGCTTTGCTGCACCTCCGTGGCGCGTTCCAGCTCTCCCCGGGCCGCCGATTCCGCGGCGGCGGAGGGCCGGCGCCGGAAAAGGGCATTGATCCGGGACTGCAGTTCGCGGGGGCTGAACGGCTTGCTGATGTATTCGTCCGCGCCGTTGTCTAGGCCGGTCAGCTTGTCCAGTTCGTCTGCCCGGGCGGTGAGCATCACGATGAACGCGTCCGAGAATTCGCGCAGGAGCTTGCACACCTCCAGCCCGTCAAGGTCCGGCAGGTTCAGGTCCAGGGTCACCAGGTCCGGCTTGCGGCGGCGGACTTCCTCCACGCCCGGCAGTCCGGCGTCCGCGTGGGTGACGTCGAAGCCCTGCTTGACCAGGACACGGACCAGCAGTCCGCGGATGTCCGGATCATCTTCGATGACCACCGCACGGCGGGATTCGGAGGGAGAGACCATGCTCTACTTCTACCGTATTAAGGCGCACAGGGCATGTCTTAGGCTTCACAGTTTCCGGTGAAGTCGATGACCAATGCGTCGTGCAGGAGCCATGCCCGGCCGATCTTGCGGAAATCTTGGGATCTGCTTGCCGTGACGTTGAGGAACGCCGGTCACACTCGAAATAACGCAGCAGCTTTCCAGGACCAGGGTACGACGACGACCGCGCGGAAGCTGACCAGCTTGCGGAAGGCGGGGAAGCCAATGGAACACGTAAAACAAAACGGAATGGACAAGGCCAGGGCCTTCCTGCGTGTCCTTTTCCACTCACGGAAGGTGCGGGCCGCCGCCAGGGAACTCGAGCAGGCACTCGCCGAATCCAGGGAGGTCTCCAGCTGGCCCGGGGACCGGCTGCAGGTGGGGGAGGACCTGTCCAGGCAGGTGGAAAAACTCACCCACCGGCTGAAGCTGGAGACCGAGGCGCACCACCGGCTTGAGGCTCTTTTAAAGACTGCGGGCGGAGGGCATTCCGTCGCCGCCCTGTAGGTGCCACACTTAGCAGCAATCGATTGGCTGGGGATAGTCAGGAGATTGCTGTGAGTTTGTTGCTGGGTTGGTCGTACCTGATGGCGGGACTCATGACCATGGACGCGATACTGCTGGCGTTCTGGGCCATGGAAGTCGACTGGGGAAAGTACTGGCGCCGGAAGTAGCGCTGTTTATTCCAGTACCAGGCGCATCAGCACCCGGGGGAAGCCGTTGAGCACCGAGGTGGTGTCGGCAGCCTTGGTGAAGCCGGCATCCTCGAAAAGCTTGCGGGTACCCACGTATGCCATGGTGAGATCCACCTTGCGGCCGCCGCTGTCCACGGGGTAGCCCTCCACTACGGGAGCGCCGTAAGCGCGCGCCATGGCGACGGCGCCGGTCAGCAGATGGTGGGAGATTCCCTTGCCGCGGTGGCCGGGACGGACACGGAGGCACCACACCGACCACACGTCCTGGCCGTCAACGTGGGGGATCCGCCGGTTGCGGGCGAAGCTGGTGTCCGCGCGGGGGTGCACCGCTGCCCACCCGACTGGTTCGCCGTCGTCGTACGCCACGACGCCCGGCGGCGGATCCTGGGCTACCAGCTGCCTGACCAGCTTCCCGCGCTCTTCTCCCCGCAAAGATACGTTCTGTTGTGAGGGGATGCGGTAGCTCAGGCACCAGCAGACGGTGGCGTCGGGCCGTTTGGGCCCCACCAGTGTCCTGACGTCCTCGAAGCTCGTTGCGGCGCGCACTTCAATGGCCATGCTGCGATGCTAGCCGCCTCCGGCCTCGAATCGCCTCCCGGTCCGGCGTCCACCCTGTTGGCGCGTGCCGCCCCTCACTACACTGGGACGCATGACCCCGCAGGAACCGGGCAGTGCTGCCGCGGATCCGGATACCGTGGCGGCCTTCCTGCGAACGCCGGGCGAACGCTCCCGCACCTTCGCCGGCATCCTGGTCAACACCGCACTGGCCAACATCACCACCAGCTACCTGTGGTTCGCGCTGACATTCTGGCTGTACCTGGAGACGCGCAACGTGATCGCCACCGGGGTGGTGGGTGGCGCCTACATGCTGCTGATTGCACTGTCCAGCATCAGCTTCGGCACGTTCGTGGACCGGTACCGGAAGCTGGCCGTGATGCGGTTCGCCGCGGCCTTCAGCCTGGTGATGTTCGTGCTGTCAGGAGTGATGTTCCTGTTGACGCCGGCCGCGTCCCTGCTGGACCTGGGGCGGCCGTGGTTCTGGATCTTCACCGTGGTGATCCTGGTGGGGGCCGTGGTGGAGAACCTGCGGAACATCGCCCTGTCCACCACGGTGACCATCCTCATCGAACCGGAGCGGCGCGCCAATGCCAACGGGCTGGTGGGAATGGTGCAGGGGCTGATGTTCATCGTCACGTCCCTGCTGTCCGGACTCTCGGTCGGGTTGCTGGGCATGGGCTGGACCATCGCCGTCGCGCTGGTGCTCACGGCGCTGGCTGCCGCGCACCTGCTGACGCTTCGGATGCCCGAGGAGTTACATGTGGCGGCATCGGACGCCCACGGCAGCTTCGACCTTCGGGGCTCGTTCACTGCCGTCCTGGCCATATCGGGGCTGTTCGCGCTGATCGTGTTTTCCACGTTCAACAACTTCATCGGCGGCGTCTACATGGCACTGATGGACCCGTACGGGCTGGAGATGTTCCCGGTGGAGATGTGGGGTACCGTCTTTGCGGTTGGCTCCACGGGGTTCATCATCGGCGGCGCGCTGATTGGCAAATTCGGGCTCGGCGCAAACCCGTTGCGAACCCTGCTGGTTGCCGTGGCGGCCATGGGGGTGCTCGGCGCGGTCTTCACGCTCCGGGAGTGGGCCTGGCTCTACATCCTGGGGATCTGGCTGTATTTGGTGCTGGTGCCGTTCGTGGAGGCCGCGGAACAGACGGTCATCCAGCGGGTGGTGCCGCTGGAACGGCAGGGCCGCGTCTTTGGCTTCGCCATGGCTTTCGAGTCTGCCGCCGCCCCCGTGACGGCGTTCCTCATCGCCCCCATTGCCCAGTACTGGATCATCCCGTACGCCCGGTCCGCGGACGGCGCCGCACTCCTGGCACCACTCCTGGGTGAGGGCACCTCGCGCGGCATCGCGCTGGTGTTCCTGGTGGCCGGGATCATCATGATCGTGGCCGCACTGCTGGCCTTCCTGGCTCCGGTCTACCGTCGGGTGTCGGCATCGTATGCGCAGGTGGCAGCGGAAACTGCGGATTAGGCACGGACGCCCCGGCACGCAATGTGCCGGGGCGTCCGCGGAAATGCTGCAGGAAGTGGGGCGGGCTAGAGTCCCAGCGCTTCCTTGAGGCGGGCGACGTGGCCGTCGGCCTGCACCTGGTACTGGGCCAGAGTGACGTTCCCTTCAGGGTCCACCACAACCGTGGACCGGACGATGCCCTCGTGGATTTCGCCGTGGACCAGCTTCTCGCCCCAGGCGCCGTAGGCCAGGGCCACCGCGTGGTCGGGGTCGGAGAGGAGGGGGAAGGTCAGGGAGAAGTCGCCGCTGAAGCCGGCCAGGGCTTCCTGGGCGTCGGGGGAGATGCCGACGACCTCGTAGCCCTTGCCCTGCAGGGAAGCCAGGCTGTCGCGGAAGTCGCAGGCCTCGGTGGTGCAGCCGGGGGTTGCGGCCTTCGGGTAGAAGTAGACAATGACGTTCTTGCCACGGTAATCGGCCAGAGAGGTCTCGCGGCCCTGGGCGTCCCGGAGGGTGAAATCAGGAGCCGGGGTACCGGGCTGAAGCTTGGTGGTCAGGGTGGGGCTCATGGCGTTCCTTTGTAAGACTCGGTCAGTGATGGCCAAACATCAAGTGAAGCGGGTCACCGCTTACTGATACAAACCAGCGCGTCATATGCAGTATTCCGCCGGACCCCGAACGGCTGCGTGCGGGCCCGGCACAAACTGGTAGCCGCCGCCGCGGACGGTGGCCACGGCATGGCGGGCATTGCCCAGTTTCTTGCGGATCCTGCCCACGTAGACGTCGATGGAACGTGCAGTGGCGCCGGGGAAATCCAGTGATTCCAGGAAGTCCTGCAGCTCCTCGCGGCCTACCGTGCGTGACAGGTGCGTCACCAGGTAGCGCAGCACCTTGTATTCGACGCCGGTCAGCGCCACCGGGCTGCCGTCCAGCAGGACGGAGTCGGCGGCGAGGTCCACGGCGACCCGGCTGACGGGGCCGGCCGACGGCGGCAGGCGCGTGCCGCCGTCGGGCCTGGTTGCACCGGGGTCCTCCGCCGCGGAAGGAGCGCGAGAGGAGTCGGCTGCGGCTCCTTCCGTGCCGGCGGAGACCCCGGACGTGGGGGCTCCGGCGGCAGGCCAATGGACTTCCGCCTCCGGAGCAGTTTCGAGGGCCCTGGCAAGGACCATTTGGGCGGCGTGGTGCAGGATTTCCGGGGTGGTTCCTTCTGCCGGAACCACCCACACGGCCAGCCCGTGGGCGGTGGCCCGCCTGGCCGGAACCGGCTGATGGACCGGATGTGGAACCGCCGTCCGGGGATAGTGTGCTTCCACTGCCATGGCGCGCCCTTATACGCCGCCGCGGCGGATCAGCTTGCCCGTAGGGGTCTGGCCGTCCACTGCGGCGCCGCGGAGGTAGGTCTTGCGCACCACGCCTGACAGCGCTTTGCCGTCGTAGGGGGTGATGGGGTTCTTGTGCTTGAGCTTGGACACGTCCACCACGAAGGCCTCATCCGGGGCGAACACGGCAAAGTCCGCGTCGTAGCCCAATGCGAGCTGGCCCTTGTTGGTGAGCCGCGCGAGGTTGGCAGGCCGCTCCGCCATCCAGGACACCACCTGTTCCAGCGGGATGCCGCGGTGGCGCGCTTCGGTCCAGATCAGGGACAGGCCCAGCTGCAGCGACGAGACGCCGCCCCAGGCCACGGCGAAGTCGCCGTTCTCGAGGTCCTTCAGGTCCAGGGTGGAGGGGGAGTGGTCCGAGACGATGCAGTCGATGGTGCCGTCCAGCAGGCCCTGCCACAGCAGTTCCCGGTTGGAGGCTTCGCGGATGGGCGGGCAGCACTTGTAGGCGGTGGCGCCGTCCGGGATTTCCTCCGCCATGAGCGTCAAGTAGTGCGGGCACGTCTCCACGGTGAGCTTCACGCCGTCGCGCTTTGCGCTGGCGATCATGGGCAGCGCGTCCGACGACGACAGGTGCAGGATGTGCGCCCGCGCACCGGTCCAGCGCGCCCGTTCAATGACCTCGGCAATCGCCTTGTTCTCCGCGCCTCGGGGGCGTGAGGCCAGGAAGGTTTCGTAGTGGTCTCCGCCTGGGTGGGGTGCGCGGTCGATGGCGTGCGAGTCCTCGGCGTGGACGATCATGAGCGAGTCGAAGGACTTCAGCTCGGCCATGTCCTCCTCCATCTCGTCCGCCTCGAGGTGCGGGAATTCGTCCACGCCCGAGTGCAGCAGGAAGCACTTGAAGCCGAAGACGCCTTCGTCGTGCAGCGGGCGGAGGTCGGCCTTGTTGCCCGGGATGGCCCCACCCCAGAACCCGACGTCGACAAACGCCTGGTCCTCGGCCACCTCGCGCTTGAGCTTGAGGTTCTCCACGGTGGTGGTGGGCGGGACGGAGTTCAGCGGCATGTCGATGATGGTGGTGACGCCGCCGGCTGCCGCGGCGCGGGTGGCCGAGGCAAAGCCCTCCCACTCGGTGCGGCCGGGTTCGTTGACGTGGACGTGGGTGTCCACCAAGCCGGGGAGCAGGGTTTCGTCGTCGGCCAGTTCGATGACTTCGGCGCCGGCCAGGCCGTTGCCCAGCGGTTCGATGGCCACGATCCTGCCGTTGCGGACACCTACCTCGCGCGGCGCAATGCCGGCGGTGGTCAGGATGCGCTGGCCCCGGATGACGAGGTCAAAACGTTCTTCAGACACGGAGGTCCTCCTTGGTACTTGCGGCGGCGGGCCTGTTGGCCGCCAGCCCCGCACTGATCTGGGTGCCCAGCTGCTCCAGCAGCGGCCCTGCCTCTGCTATGCACCTGTTTACATCGGTTTCGAGCGCCGTCAAAGCATGGATGTCCTCGAACCCGGCCGCCGCGGCCTGGTCCGGGTCCAGGGTGGTCCGGCCGCAGACGGCGACGACGGGAACGCCCTGGTCCGCCGCCGCCCGGGCAACACCCATCGGCGTTTTGCCCAGCAGGCTTTGTTCGTCCAGGCTGCCTTCGCCCGTGATCACCAGGTCGGCGCCCGCCAGGCGGTCCGCAAGCCCCGTGAATTCAAGGACGACGTCGATGCCCGGCCGCCGCGTTGCGGCCAGGACGGCGATGGCGGCGTAGCCCACCCCGCCGGCTGCCCCGGCTCCGGGAGCCTCGGCAGCCTTGACGGCGCGGAATCCGATTTCCCTGGCCAGGACTTCGACAAACCTGGCCAGGGCGGCGTCGAGCATGCCGACGTCTTGTTGCGCGGCGCCCTTTTGCGGACCGAAGACCGCTGCGGCGCCCTGGGCACCGAGCAGCGGGTTGTCCACGTCGGACGCCAGCACAAAGCGGGTGTCCACCAGGCGGGGCTCGAAATCGGTGAAATCGATGCTGTGCAGGTTGGCCAGCGCAGCCCCGCCCGGGGAAAGTTCGTTGTTCCTGCTGTCCAGGAACCTGGCACCGAGGCCCTGCAGGAGGCCCGCGCCGCCGTCGGTATTCGCGCTGCCCCCCACGCCCAGCACGATCCTGCGGCAGCCGGCATCGAGCGCCGCCCGGATCAGCTGTCCGGTGCCCAGGCTGGTGGCCGTGGCGGCCTCCGCCGGGGTGGGCCGTGCGCCCTTCTGGACACTGGGCACCAGAGCGAGCCCGGACGCCGTCGCCATCTCGATCACGGCCTCGTGGCCGCGGACCGCGAAGTCCGCCTCCACCGGCAGCCCCGTCGGGCCACTCACCGTGGCGGTGCGGCGGGTGAAACCGGAGCCGACGGCGGCGTCGAGGGTGCCCTCGCCGCCGTCGGCCACCGGAATCCGGACAACATCCAGGTTCCCGCCGGCACCCCGCTGCAGGCCCTTTTCGAGGAACCTGCACACCTCCGGGGCGGACAGGGATCCCTTGAACTTGTCCGGGGCAATCACGATCCGCATGGTTAAGCCTGCAGTGCCAGGATGGCGGTGGGGGCGTCAGCGGCGGACTCGGCCAATTCCTCGAACTCGTTGACGGCGTTGATTTCCACACCCATGGAGATGTTGGTGACCTTTTCCAGGATCACTTCCACCACCACGGGAACCTGGAACTCGCCCATCAGCGCCTTGGCCTTGTCGAACGCGGCGGCCAGGTCGCTGGGGTCCTCCACGCGGACGGCCTTGCAGCCCAGGCCCTCGGCCACCTTCAGGTGGTCAACGCCGTAGCCGCGGGTGTCCTCGGACAGGTGCGCGCTGTTGATGTTCTCGAACGCCAGGGACACGTTCTGCTCCATGTTGAAGCCGCGCTGGGACTGGCGGATCAGGCCCAGGTAGGAGTTGTTCACCACCACGTGGATGTACGGCAGGTTGAACTGCGCGCCCACGGCCAGTTCCTCGATCATGAACTGGAAGTCGTAGTCGCCGGAGAGGGCCACCACGGTCTGGTCCGGGTTGGAGCGGGCGACGCCGAGCGCGGCCGGGGCGGTCCAGCCCAGCGGGCCTGCCTGGCCGGCGTTGATCCACTTGCGCGGGCCGAACACATGCAGCATCTGCGCGCCGGCGATCTGCGAAAGGCCGATGGTTGACACGTAGGTGGTGTCGCGGCCGAAGGACTTATTCATCTCTTCGTACACGCGCTGCGGCTTGATGGGGATGTTCTCGAAGTGCGTCTTGCGGTGCAGGGACGCCTTCCGGTCTGCGCATTCGGCAACCCAGGCGCTGTAGTCCGGCAGGGACCCGGCTGCCTTGCGCTCCTTGGCGAGCTCAACCAGCCCGGCCAGCGCCGCGCCGGCGTCGGACGCGATGCCCAGGTCTGGCGAGAAAACGCGGCCGATCTGCGTGGGCTCGATGTCGATGTGAACGAACTTCCGGCCCGCGGTGTAGGTCTCCAGGCCGCCGGTGTGGCGGTTGGCCCAGCGGTTGCCGATGCCGATCACGAAATCGCTCTGCAGGTAGTTCTCGTTGCCGTAGCGGTGCGAGGTCTGCAGGCCCACCATGCCGGCCATCAGCCGATGGTCGTCCGGGATGGTGCCCCAGCCCATCAGGGTGGGGATGACCGGCACGTTCAGGGTCTCGGCCAGTTCCACCAGCTGCGCGGAGGCGCCGGCGTTGATGATGCCGCCGCCGGCCACGATCAGCGGATGCTTGGCGGCCAGGAGCATGTCCAGGGCCTTCTCCAGCTGCTTGCGGGAAGCCTTGGGCTTCTCGACCGGCAGCGGCTCGTAGGCGTCGATGTCGAATTCGATCTCGGCCATCTGAACGTCGATGGGCAGGTCAAGCAGCACGGGGCCGGGGCGGCCGGAGCGCATCACCTGGAAGGCCTTCTGGAAGGCGCCCGGAACCTGTCCCGGCTCCAGGATGGTCATGGCGAACTTGGTGACCGGCTTGGCGATGGATTCGATGTCCACGGCCTGGAAGTCTTCCTTGTGCAGCTTGGACACGGGGGCCTGGCCGGTGATGCAGAGCATGGGGATGGAGTCCGCCCAGGCTGCGTAGAGGCCGGTGATCATGTCGGTGCCGGCGGGGCCGGAGGTGCCGATGCAGATGCCGATGTTGCCGTCCTTGGCGCGGGAGTAGCCGTCGGCCATGTGGCTGGCGCCTTCAACGTGGCGGGCCAGGGTGTGGCGGATGCCGCCGTGGGCGCGCATGGCGGAGTAGAAGGGATTGATGGCCGCGCCTGGCAGGCCGAACGCCTCGATGGCGCCTTCCTTTTCCAGGATGGCAACGGCTGCGTCAACGGTACGCATCTTGCTCATGGTGTGCTCCTTGTTGTGCCCCTCTGGGGCGAAGTCTGGGTGTTTTTGGGTGTGCTGAAGGGAGGCCCGGCGATTGCGGGGCACTTTGGGGAGGGCCGCCGTCGTAATGGGCGACGGCGGCCGGCGTGTCCGTGTCGAAGTGCCCCGGTTTGGCGGGGCTGCTCCTACTTGCGGCCGCTGAGCTGCAGGACCTGCTTGAAGAGTCCGGAGTGGTCCAGTGCGCCGTCGCCTTGGTTGACGGTGGCGGCGACGAGCTGGGCGACGACCGCGCCGAGCGGGATGGCGACGTTGGCCTCGCGGGCGGCGGAGGTGACGATGCCCAGGTCCTTGTGGTGGAGGGCGAGGCGGAAGCCGGGGTCGAAGTTGCGGTCTAGCATCTTCTGGCCCTTCTGGTCCAGGACCTTGGAGCCGGCCAGGCCGCCGCCGAGGACCTTGAGGGCGGCGTCGGTGTCCACGCCGTAGGCCTCAAGGAAGGCGATGGCCTCGCCGAGGACCTCGATGTTTACGGCGACGATCAGCTGGTTTGCAGCCTTGACGGTCTGGCCGGAACCGGAGGGTCCCACGTGGACGATGGTCTTGCCGACGGCGTTCAGGACCTCCTGGGCGTCCTCGAAGTCAGCCTTCTCGCCGCCGACCATGATGGAGAGGACGGCGTCGATGGCGCCCTGTTCGCCGCCGGAGACCGGGGCGTCGAGGGGGCGGATGCCGGCTTCACGGGCGTCTTCCGAGAGGCGGACCGCGACGTCGGGGCGGATGCTCGAGGCATCGATCCACAGGGCGCCCTGCTTCGCGTTGGCGAACACGCCGTCCTTGCCGCTGACAACACCCTCAACATCGGGGGAGTCCGGCACCATGGTGATGACGACGTCGGCCTCTTTGACAGCGTCGGCGATGCTCGAGGCGCCCTTGCCGCCTTCGGAGACCAGCTTGTCGATCTTGTCCTGGCTGCGGTTGAAGCCGGTGACGGTGTGGCCGGCCTTGACCAGGTTGATGGCCATGGGCAGGCCCATGATTCCGAGTCCGATGACTGCAACGTTGCTCATGATGGTTCTCTTTCTGGAAAGTCTGCGTGGGTACTAGTTGCTGGCGTGTTCGCGGATGGCCCAGCTGAAGGCCGTTTCCTGGGGTTCCTTGTACTCGAGCCCGATGTAGCCTTCGTAGCCGAGTTCGCGGCTGCGGGCGATCCATTCGCCGAGCGGCAGGGTGCCGGTGCCGGGTGCGCCGCGGCCGGGGTTGTCGGCGATCTGGATGTGACCGAAGTCCTTGGCGTGGTTTTCGATGACTGCTTGGACATCGTCCCCGTTGACGGCGAGGTGGTAGAAGTCGGCGAGGAGCTTGATGTTGGCGGCTCCGGTTTCGTCCTTGACGCGGGTGATGACCTTGAGGGCGTCGTTGGCGGTGAGGAGCGGGTACTTGGGTGCGCCGCTTACCGGTTCGAGGAGGACGGTGCCGCCGATGCGCGCAACGCCTTCGGCTGCCGCAGCCAGGTTCTTGACGGCGAGTTCGTCCTGTTCTTCGGGGGTGAATTCGTCCTGGCGGTTGCCGTAGAGGGCGTTGAAGGCCTTGCAGCCCAGGCGCTCGCCGATGCCGGCCACCACGTCGATGTTGTCCTTGAACTCCGAGCAGCGTCCCTTCCAGGACACCAGGCCGCGGTCGCCGCCGGGCATGTTGCCAGCGTTGAAGTTCAGGCCGGTGAGCTGTACGCCGGCGTCCGTGATGGCGTTCTCGAACTTGGTGATCTCGCTGTCCGCCGGGACGGACGCCTCGAAGGGCCACCAGAACTCGACGGCATCGAAGCCTGCTGCCTTGGCGGCGGCGGGGCGCTCTAGCAGGGGCAGCTCCGTGAGGAGGATGGAGCAGTTCACTGTGTACGTCATCGTAGGTCCTTCCGAGGGAGGGGCTTTGATCTATCTTCCCGCGCTTCCGGCACCCTACCGTTTCCGCTTTGTGGAATTTAGATTCTGCTTTATGAAAAGTGTAGGGAAGGTGGGCGGGGGTAGTCAAGGGGAGCCGTGGGCAGGAGACTGGTAGCAGGCAAGCCCGCCCACCGTGATGTGACTGGAGCGAATATGACCGCCGCCCGCCTCCGGCTGCTGGCCTGGCTCGTAGCCCTGGCCGCTGTGCTTGGCGGCTGCACGCCGGTGGCGGATCTCCGGGAGGCGTCGAGTGCTCCCGCTTCACCGGCTGCCGCATCTGCGGATGCTTCTACGGGAACCTCTGCCGGTCCTGATGCATCCGCAGCCAGTACCGCTCTGGCACCTCCGCCGGCCCCCGTCCCGGCGGCGCCCGCAGAATCGGCTCCGAGTCCGGCAGCCCCTCCAGTTCCAGCGCCGGCCCCCGCGCCCCAGCCGTTCGCCCTCAACCTGTACAGGGAAGGCGACTTCGTCCCGCAGTACACCTTCGACTGGTGCGTGGCCGCCAGCATCCAGATGGCGCACAACCTGATCGACGACACGGGCGGCGGCACCTGGGCCGACCGCGCGCAGCAGAATGAGCTGTGGGAGATGGCCCGCGCCCGCTCGTCGGACTCGTTCAACGGTGCCAATCCCTTTGGCTGGGCGCAGGTGCTGACGGAAGCGGGAATGGGGCCGTACGCCGTCGTGAGCGTCCCGGGCTATGACGAGGCATTGCGGACCGCGGCCCGTGCCATCACGGAGACGGGCAGGCCGGTAGGCCTGGTGATGTGGAGCGGCCGCCACGCCTGGGTGATGAACGGATTCGAATCGGTAGGCGATCCCCGGCAATTTCCTGACTTCGCGGTGACCGGCGTCCACGTCCTGGATCCGCTCTATCCGTACGGCAGTGGCCAGTGGGGACCGTCGCCGGCGCCCAATGCGCTGCTCACGCCGGAGCAGCTGGCCACGCAGTTCGTGGTCCGCGAACCGCGGCGCTGGAGCAGTGGGCTGGCCGCCGGGTATCTGCTGGTGCTGCCCACCGCCGCGTAGCCCGCCTGCCATCCGGCCCGGGCGCCGCCAAGCCCTGGATACGCCAAAACATCCCCGGCACGAAAACCGTGCCGGGGATGTTTGTTGGGGAAGCCGGGAGCTAGTGGGTCAGGTCCTTGCCCTTGGTTTCAGGAATCGTGAACACGAACGCTGCGCTGACCACCAGGAGCAGCACTGCGTAGATGTTGAACACCTGCGGTGCCCCGAGCGAGGAGCCCAGCCATTGCTGCAGGTAGGGTGCGGTGCCCCCGAACACGGCCACGCAGATGGAGTAGGGGACGCCGACGCCCACGGTGCGGATCGAAGTGGGGAACAGTTCGGCGTACACGGCCGGAACAATGGCGGCGCTCGCTGCCACGAAGATCAGCATCACGGACATGCTCACGGCCAGCTGCCAGGCGGAGTCCTTCAGCAGCCAGGTCATGGGGAAGTGCAGCACCGCTGAACCGATGGCACCGGCCCAGAGGACCTTCTTGCGGCCGATCCGGTCCGAGAGCTTTCCCCACACCGGCAGGGCCGCGATGAAGACGATGTTGGCGACCACGCCCGCCCACAGCGCCTCGCCGCGGTCGATCTTCAGCGCGGTGGTGGCGTAGCTGGGCGCCACGACACCCCAGATGTAGTAAATGACAGTCAGGCCCACGGTCAGTCCGATGACCTGCATGGCCTGCTTGCGGTAGCGGACAATCTGCGGCCAGATGGGGGCGCGCTTGGTGGTGACGGCTTCGTCCTGGAACGCCTCGGTTTCGTGCAGGCGGGACCGCATGATCAGCGCGTACAGGCCCAGGGCCGCGCCGATCAGGAAGGGGATCCGCCAGCCCCAGGCGTTCATCGCCTCGGTGCTCAGCGACATGTTCAGGACGGCGCCCAGCAGCGTGCCGAACAAAATGCCCACGGTGCCGGACGTGTAGATCAGGGTGGCCCAGAAGCCGCGGTGCTCCTTGGGTGCCATTTCGGACAGGTATGTCTGCGACGACGGCAGCTCGCCGCCGTGCGCCAGGCCCTGCACCAGCCGGGCCACCAACAGCATCAGCGAGGCGAACGCGCCGACGCTGGCGAAGGTGGGGGCGACGCCGATCATCAGACTCCCGAGGGAGGCAAGGCCAACAGCGAGCGTCATCGAGGTCTTCCGCCCCACCCGGTCGCCGATCCAGCCGAAGAGGAAGCCGCCGAAGGGCCGGGCGACAAAGCCGACGGCGAAGATCGCCAGGGTGGACAGTACGGCCGACGCCGGGTCCTCCTTGCTGAACAGCTGGCTGGCGATGAAGGGGGTGAAGGTGGCGTAGATGGCCCAGTCGTACCATTCGACGGCGTTGCCGATGCCGGTGCCGACGACGGTCTTGGCGGTGGACATGCGTCCCGCCCGGGGCTTGCTTACTGCAACGGACATGGTCTTCTTCCTGGTCATTGGTCTATTGGGTGGGGGCAGCAGCGCTGCTGCGGGATATGGAAAGGGGCCGCTTATGCGGCGGGGGAGAGCGTGGCCAGCCGTGAGATGGCGAGTTCCGCGTAGAGTGCGGCCCCGTCCGCCAGCACGGCGTCGTCGAACGTTGCGTACGGTGAGTGGTTGAAGGGTGAGGCGGAGTGGTCGGCGCCGGGTGCAACGGCGCTGAGCCCCACGAAGGTGCCGGGGACCTCGGCCAGCACCCGGGAGAAGTCCTCCGAGCCACTGAGCGGGGTGGCCCAGCGTGAGAGGCGGCGCTCGCCGAACAGTTCGGTGATGACTTTCTCGGCGGTGTGGGTTTCGTCTTCGCTGGTAATGGTGAGGGGGTACTCCTGCAGGTAGTCGACGGCGACCTCGACCCCGTGCGCGGCTGCGATCCCCTTGAGGAGGCGGGGCACGGCGTCCATCATCTTCAGGCGGGATGCTTCCGAGAAGGTCCGGATGGTTGCCTCGATGCGGGCTGATTCCGGGATGATGTTCCGTTTGGTCCCGGCGTGCAGCACGCCCACGGACAGGACCACGGGATCGAACATGTTGAACTGGCGGGTGACCATGACCTGCAGGGCCGTCACCATCTCGGCAGCCACGGTGACCGGATCCTTGGCCGAATGCGGGGCCGAACCATGGCCGCCGGCGCCGAGTACCGTGACTTCCAGCCCATCCGAGGCGCTGAGCATGACGCCGGGCTTGGTGCAGAAAGTACCGTGCGGCTCGAGGGAGGAGAACACGTGCATGCCGTAGGCGGCCTGGACGCGGGGGCCGGCGGCGTCCAGCACGCCTTCCCGGAGCATGTAGCTGGCGCCGTCGCACCCTTCCTCGCCCGGCTGGAACATGAGGACGACGTCGCCCTGGAGCTGGTTCCGTTTCTCCGCCAGGAGGGTCGCGGCTCCGGCGAGCATGGAGGTGTGCAGGTCGTGGCCGCAGGCGTGCATGGCGCCGTCAGCCTGGGATGTGAAGTCGATGCCGGTCTTCTCCTGGACGGGCAGTCCGTCCATGTCGGCGCGGAGCAGCACGGCCGGACGCTGGGCGCCGGCTCCTGGGTTTCCGCCCCGCAGGACAGCGGTGACCGACGTCGTCTCTTTGCCCAGGGTGACCTCGAAGGGGAGGCCGTCCAGGGCCTTGAGGACTTTCTCCTGGGTGCGCGGGAGGTGCAGGCCGATTTCCGGCTGCCTGTGAAGGTCGTGGCGCAGCCGGACCAGGTCATCCTGCAGTTCCTTGGCGTCCTCGGTAATGGGCACGTGTTACTCCTTGGCAGTCGGCATATGGGCTTGGGGACTATTCTGGAGTGGCGTGGTTCACATTCGGGTGAAGCGCTGGAATTATTCTTTGACTGTCCTTTTTCGACAGGATTCATGCAGTGGGGTGAAAGTTTTGATGGAGCTCAGCGAGGATGACCTTGCCCTGATCCAGGTTTTGCAGGCATCCCCGAGGCTCGGCTGGGCTGACGCAGCCAAGGTGCTGGACGTGCATGCCACCACCCTCGCGGCCCGCTGGGACCGCCTGACGTCCCAGGGGGCGGCGTGGGTGACGGCGCACCTGGCCGGGGACCCGAAGCAGATGCTCCTGGCCTACGTGGCCGTTGACTGCGAGATGAACCGGCGGGACAGCGTTACGGCCCAGCTTGCTGCGGTTCCGGAGATCGTGACGGTGGAGGAGGCTGCGAGCAACCGGGACCTGATGTTGACGGTCATTACGCGCTCGCTGGAGGAGTTCAGCGAGCGCGTGGTTTCACGGCTGAAAACCATTGATGGGCTGACCAAGTACCAGGTGGCCCTGTGTACCCGGCTGCACAGCAGCGGGGACGATTGGCGGCTGAATGTCCTGAGCCGTTCCCAGCTGGCCACCCTGCGCACGATCGGAGCACCTGCAGGCCCGGAGCCGGCGCAGATGGCCGGGCAGCTTCCGCAGAGCCACCTTGACCTCTTGCCGTTCCTTGCCCGGGACGGCCGTGCCACAGCTGCCCAGATTGCCCGCGCCCTGGGCCGCCACCCGGCCACTGTCCAGCGCCAGCTGAACCGGGTCCTGGCCAGCGGCATTCTGTCATTCCGCTGCGAAATCGCCCAGCGTTACTCATCGTTTCCGGTGACCTGCCAGTGGTTCGTGAACGTCCCTGCCGGCCAGCATGAGGCAGCCGCCGCCGGGATTCGCACCATCAGCAACGTGCGGCTGAGCGCCTCAACAACCGGCCCCACCAACTTCGTGATCATCATGTGGCTGCACACCCTGGCGGATGTCATGTCCGCCGAACTGGCACTGCAGCAGAAGGTGCCCGGCATAGAAATTGTCGAAAGTGCCGTGATGCTCAGGACGGTAAAGCGGGTGGGCTGGATGCTGAAGGAAGACACGACGGCGAGTGGCGCCGTCGTTCATGGTGGAAGCCTGGGCGCAGCGGAGTGAGCAGGCCAGCCTAGGGCTGGCCGCCACCGCCGTGCGGTGCTGGTTCGGGGCGCCTGTTTTTCCGCGCCAGAACGGCCATGGAAAGCGCTCCGACCAGCCCCACCCCCAGTGCCATCAGCACGATGGGTCCTGCTCCGCCCGCAGGACCCAGGGTGGCGGCGAGGATTTCGCGCGACAATATGGCCATCTCGGAGAAGTTGCCGAGGTAGGCGCGGGTACCCAGAACGTAATTGACGCTGGTGAACAGGGCAGGAATCAGCCAGAGCAGTGCCAGATCTGCCGCCCACACCCACAGGCGGGCGGGAGGTTTGAAGCCGCACCAGGACAATGCGGCGCCCACAAGGACGGCGGGAAGCCAGTGCCACACGATGGTCAGGAAAATCGGCACCCCGCCCGGGCCGGCCGGGAATGCAGCGGCAGCTGCCAGCCAGGAAGCAAACGGCACCGCCATGAGGCCCATTCCCAAGGCGGCGACCGCGCGGGATGGAGCGGCAAGCATCAGGAGGGCAACTACTCCGGCTGCTATCGCTGCGATGGTGCCCCCGAGCAGGCCGGCGACGTAGATGGAAGACCTGGGCTCCGGGTAAAGGCCGCTGCTGAGCACTGTGAACGACTGGATGGCAGCCCCTCCGTGGACCAGGAGCACACCGCCCACTGCACAGGCGGCAGCGAACCCGCGGCGGGCAGGCCTCAACGCGCGCAGGGCAAGCCCCGCGGCGGATGCACCCACGGTGAGCAAGGCAACGAGGGTGGTGCTGCGGTACTGGCTAAGCGGCAGGAGGGCAACTGGCATGTCGCCGGGCTGTGTTTCCCGCCCCCAGAGGTTCTGCACAGGAAGGTGTGCACCTGTGAGCAGCCAGGGTGCCAGCCCCAGGAGCCCTCCCAGGATTCCCAGCAGGGCAGCAGTGGCCGCCTCCGCAGCAGGTGTCCGGCCGCTCCGGCCGTCACCTGCGCCGGCCACACTTCGTCCGGTGGTTTCCAAGGAACGCCCTTTGGTTGCAGGTAGGCCGCCGAATTGAAGGCAGGCCACCACAATAGTACAGCGTATGGATTAAAGGGATGTCGGTTGGTGCTGCGTCACGCCGTACCCTCCCCAACGCCCGGTTCCCTGCTGCAGACTGTCCGTATGACCTTCGCAAACGTAGGAATGCTTGGAACGAAGCCCGGCCAGCGGGATGCCCTGGTGGCCATCCTGCTCCGGCCGAAACCCGGGATGAGGGAAGCCGGGTGCCTGCTCTATGAGGTGGGCGTCAACGCCGATATGCCGGACACGGTGTTCGTCTCCGAGCTGTGGGAGTCCGCTGAGGCGCACCAGGCGTCGCTGCAGTTGGACAGCACGCGGGCCGCGATCGCCGAAGCGATGCCGCTGCTGTCCGGGCAGACAGCAGGCCACCGGTTCACCGTGGTGGGGTCGCCGTTGCGGTGAGTGGATTGCAGTAAACGGGGTAAGGGAGGACACATGAAACCGTTGCCCGCACTTGAGCTTGTCACCCGCCTCGAGGATGCCGAGTGGCTCGATCCACTGGCCAAGAGCGTCCGGAAAGTCGTCCTGAAGGTCATCAAGCCCCGGTGGGCCCGTGATGTCCTGCATGGCGTCCCCATCGGCCACCCGGTACACCCGCTTGCCGTCCAGGTGCCCATCGGCGCCTGGGTCTCCGCCGGCGTGCTGGATGCGGTACCGGGGGGTGGTAAAGCCGCCAGCTTGCTCATCGGGGTGGGCACCGCCACGGTGATTCCGTCTGCGCTGGCCGGGTTCACCGACTGGTCGCAGCTGCACCCGCAGCAACAGCGGGTGGGTTTGGTGCACGCCGCGGCAAACGTCACTGCAACCGGCCTCTACCTGGCATCCCTCGTGCGGCGGGCAACCGGCGGAGAAGGCAGCGGCAGGGTGCTCGCTTACCTCGGGCTCGCAACGGTGAGCGCAGGTGGCTTCCTGGGTGGCCACCTCTCCTACCGCCAGGCGGCCGGCGTGAACCACAGCGAGGAAATTCCGCACCGCTTTCCGTCAGGCTGGCACCCCTTGGCACCCCTGGCGGAGCTGCCCGAAGGCGGCCTGCACAAGCGCGACGTCGCCGGCATCCCCCTGCTGGTCCACCGCGAGGGCGGGACGGTTAACGTATTGTCCGACGTCTGCAGCCACCTTTCCGGGCCGCTTCACGAAGGCAAGATCAAGGACGACGGCGGGGACCCGTGCGTCGTCTGCCCGTGGCACCGGAGCGCATTCTCGCTGCGCACCGGCGAGGTCAGGTCCGGCCCGGCAACGTCCCGGCAGCCGCTGTTCGAGACCCGGGTAACGGGGGATCTTGTCGAGGTATGCCTGCCAGGGGCGGACGGCTAGAGAGGTCGTTTGGCCCTACCGTCGAGGGCGTGCCGACGCGAAACTGGGTGTATGGCGAGGCCCAACGGAGTGGAATGGTCCGGCCATGCCCCGCTGCAGCACAAGGTGGCAATTGCGCGAACCTTCGTGCCTCCTGTATGCCTTCTTCGTTGCAGTCTTCGGAGTGGTGTGATGCCACGGTGATGCGTATTTCGGAGCCGCAGGAGATCGCGACCGGTGTGGTGCTGATGACCACTGGCGCGGGCCCGCTGGCATCAAACGTGTACCTGGTCCGATCCGGCCCCTCATGGGCGATGATCGACTGCGGATGGGCGGCCAGCGCGGAACCGCTGCGCGCGGCAGTGGAGAGAGTGCTCGGCCCCGGCGTAGTTCCTGCAGCCATCTTCCTGACGCACCTGCATCCGGACCACTCCGGGGCTGCAGGGACGCTTGCCCGGACATGGAGAATTCCGGCCTACGTCCACCACGCGGAACTGCCGATGGCAGCAGGCCGCTACGTTCCCGGATACTCCATGCCGCTGGACCGGTGGTTGGTTGCCCCGTTCGTGTGGTCCCTGCCTGCCCGCGTCCGTCGGCGGATCGAGGCTGCAGGCGACATTACCGACGTCGTGCGCGGCCTGCCACGAAGCGGCGAGGTGCCCGGCCTGCCCGACTGGGCTGCCGTTCCCACACCAGGGCACACCCCCGGACACGTGGCCTATTGGCGTTCCAAGGACGGCGTCCTGATGACCGGCGACGCGGTCACCACGGTGGACTTGAACTCGCTGCGCGGTCTTGTGCTGCGCGCATCCCACGTTTCCGGGCCGCCTTGGTACACGACATGGAGCCGCCAGACGGCAATGGACTCCGTGGCACGGCTGGCACAATTGGGCCCCCGGCTACTGGCCCCCGGACACGGGCAGCCCATCGCCATGGGAGTTGTACCCCGGCTCCGGGCCGTGGCGGCCAAGGAACGGGCGCAGCGGACGTCACGTCGTCGGCGGATCGCCGGAGCGCCCGAAGCGGCCTAGCGGGTGACCCCAGAAAGGGTTCACACTTGCGAAGACAGGGCGAATGGCGTGGCCAGGAGTTCTGCCCAGAGTGGATCGTCGGGGGAGAGGTCGCTGGGGTCTATGGATGCTTCGTCGTCGGGTTCCCACTGAGGGAGGTTTTCGAGGCTGGCTTCCAGGCACGGGCAGTAGGCGGCTGCGTGCTCGTCCGCCTGCTTGGTTGCGCCTGTCGAGGTGTCTCGTTCTGGGGCGTCGCTGAACAGTGCCAGGAGCCAGTGTGGCCAGTGGGTTGGTTCTGCGTCTTGTTGTTCTGGGTTGTAGTGGCGTCCGGTGGGTGAGGTCCAGCCGGGTGGTTCATTCTTGTTGGCCGGGCCGGGTGTCCATTGGCTGTGGTGTTTGAGTCGATGGTGTTTGGGGCAGAGCTGGGCCAGGTTGCTGACATCGGTGGTGCCGCCGTGTTCCCAGGCTTGGAGGTGGTCGGTGTCGTTGTCGGGGGTTTTGTTGGTGCAGCCGGGGAAGGTGCATTTGGTGTCGCGCAGCCTGATCCAGTGTTTGATGGGGCCGGTGAGCCGGTAGTTTTTCCGGCCGATTTCCAGGGGTGTCCCGTCCCTTGGGTCGACCAGGACCCGGTAGAACGAGTCGGCGCCGCCGGCGACGAGTTTCCGTGCCATGGACGCCGGGATTGGTCCGAAACCATCCAGCATGGCTGGTTCGTCGGTGAGGCCGAGGAGGGAGAACACCGGCACGGTGACCAGGACATCGGCCCGCGGGGCAGGGACCTTCCCGATGGCACCGGCAGCCCCGGCAGCTTCACCCGGTGCGGTCGCGTGCCCGGCGCCGAGCAGCAGGGACGCGGCGATGTCTGGGCGGAGTTGGGTGAGGGTGCGGGGTTCGTTGGGGCCTTGGAGGCCGCGGGCGGTGGCGGTGGTGCGGTTCCAGATCGCGCACGCGGTGTCCCCGGGGAGGTAGAGGGAGAGCCAGGCCATGCCGTCCGTGTCGGGGGTGTATTCCATCCGACGGTCAGCGGCCCCTTTGGCGTGGCGTTTCTGGATTGATTCGGGGTGGTGGCGTTCCCGCCAGCTGCGGACCTTGGCCCGGAACCTGGACGGAACGAGGTCCCCCGGGGCGGCACCCCGGGCGGGGTGGGGCGCGGCCGGGTCGAAGAAATGCGCCACCAACGCAGCCGCGGACTCAGGGGTAATGCCTTCGGTCTCGTCCGCGATTATGCGGGCGTGCTGCCACGACATCGCCCCGGCGGCCAGGGCCCTAAAGGCCAGCGGGAGGGAACAGACCCGGCGTGACTGCTCCACCAACGCCCCCGCAGCCGCGGAGCTGATGGCCAGGACCCCGGCGATCTCCTCCACCACCGACATCTGCACGTAGGTACGGTCAGAGTCGGAGGCGTCCGGAGGCGTCATCGCCTCCTGGAACCCAACAGTGTCGGCCACATCCTGCGCTTTGACCGCGGCGAGCTGCGCTTCCAGCCGGGCCGCAACCTCCAACCGTTCCAGCCGGATCTCATACCGCCGCTGCAACACATCAACACCGGAACCAACGGCGGTCATTGCAGCATCTTCCAGGTTCTGGTCCTCAAAAGTGAGCCCATCCAGGGCAGCAACAGAGGCACGAACACCCTCCAAAACCACCCCAACACCACCGCCGATTCCCATACCCACATCATCCAACGACCCACTGACATTTAGGCGGGAAGCCGCAATTCCCTCCGGCGCCGTTATTTCACACTTCCATGGGGAACCTCTACAGTGAAAGTACTAAGCATGCTGTCTATTTAGGAGGGTAAACCTGATGCGAAAAGTATCTGCGCTTGGAGTAGCGGCTGCGGCGATGCTTGCGTTGGCCGGCTGTTCAGGAGGGGGCAGTGGAACTGCCAGTCCGTCCAGTTCATCGACGGCGTCAGCTTCCGCCAGCCAGACTGCCAATGCCAAAGTGTATTCGGAGGACGAGCTCCGTAACCTCATCTCGGGCATGACGGACGACGACGGCAATGAGCTCAAGCTGTACTCCAAGGACCAGGTTGCCCAAGGCAGCAACATCGCCAACCTGCTGATGAGCACCGCAACCGTCGATCCCAAGGACTGCAAGGACATTGCTACCGCCGGCCTGCTGGACAAAGTGGAGAACGGTGATGTCGCCGTCGCGCTTTCTGAAGGAAACCAGCCCCGCAGCCTGTCTGCCCAGTCCGGAAGCGGCGGCCCGGACGCAGTAAAGACGCTCAGTGATATCAGCGCCAAGATGGACCAGTGCGCTAAATTCTCGGTCTCAGCGCTCGGGCAGAAATACGACGTTTCCAGCCAGGAACTCAAGGCTGACACTGATGCGGACAAGACATTCGCGACCGTCAGTACCCGCAGCGGCGACAACCAGCAGAAGCTGATGCAGGTGTCCGCCGCAAAGGGGCGCCTGCTGGTGGTTGCCACCAAGAGCGGAACCGACCTGGGAGACACGGACCAGAAGGAACTTGAGGGCCTCATCAACGACGTGCTGAAGAAGGCCGAGGGCGGCGGCGCAACATCAAGCCCGTCCTCTACCAGCTCGTCCGGTTCGATGGGCACGTCCTCACCCAGCAGCTCGGCTTCGTCCACGGCTTCGTCCACCTCTTCGGCGACGATGTCCTCGGGCAGCGGCACCTCGTCGTCGGCCTCTCCCACCGCCTCGCGGTAGCGGCGGGCAAGACCCAGCGCAAAATCAGGTGCAGGCCGGGACCCAAAGGTCCGGGCCTGCACCTGTTCGAATGCCTGGTTTGCCCTGTGCGGTCTGTTACTTGGGCTTGCCGCCTGCCGTCATCCCGGCGCCGGAAGCTGCGGGAAGCTCGGTGACAACTTCCCGGGTGGGGGCGCCCCGGAACCTGGGTGACGGTTCCTGGCCCTCGGTGAGGCGTTGCAGTTCCTGGCCTGCGAAATCCTCCTCCTTGCCGAGGAGGATCGCGGAGTCGTGGTTGGTGATCTCGCCTTTGAAGGCGCGGAGCATGACGCTGCGGTCGAACTGGCCTTCCCATTTGGAGACGATGAACGTGGCAACGCAGTTGCCCAGTAGGTTTACCACCACGCGCATGGAGTCCATGAGCCGGTCGGCGCCGAGGAGGAGGGCGACGCCGGCAACTGGGAAGATGCCGAGGGCTGCGGCCGTTGCCGAGAGGGCGAGGAAGGAAGAGCCGGGAACGCCTGCCATGCCTTTCGACGTGAGGAGCAGGACGCCCAGCGCGGCAAGCTGCTGGCCAAGGTCCAGGTGGTGGCCGAATGCCTGGGCCAGGAAAAGCAGTGAAATGGACAGGTAGATCGCGGCGCCGTCAAGGTTAAAGGAATAGCCGGTGGGGACCACCAGTCCGGTGGTGGCACGGGAGCAGCCGGCATTGGTCAGCTTGGTCATGATCCTGGGCATCACTGCCTCGGTGGATGCCGTGCCCAGGGCAAGGAGGAATTCCTCGCGGGTGTACTTGAGGAACTGCCAGAGCGGAACGCGGGCAAAGCCCCACGCCACGACGAACAGCAACCCGATGAAGACCAGGGCGGCCCCGTAGCACGCCGCGATGAGGACCGCGTAGGTGCTCAGGGTATCGAGCCCGTACTGCCCGATGATGAAGGCCATGGCACCGAACGCGCCTATCGGGGCGACTTTCATGATCCAGGCCATGATCTTGAAGATCAGTTCAAGGACTGTCTCCATCAGGCTGATGACGGGCATGCACCGGTCGCGGCCGATCACCACTATCGCCGCTCCGAAGAACACCGAGAAGAACAGCACCTGCAGGAGGCTGTTGCTGGCGAACGCTCCAATGACGCTGGCCGGAATAATGTCGAGGATGAAGGAGGCGGCATCCTTGGGTGCGCCGGTTCCGGTCTTTGCGTCCAGGTCTGCCTGGGAAAGTGTGGCCGGATCGATGTGCAGGCCCGCTCCGGGCTGGACGATGTTTCCGACGATCAGTCCGAAAACCAGGGCGAACAGTGTTGCTGCCGTGAAGTAGAGCAGGGCCTTGACCCCAACCCTTCCGACTGCCTTGACGTCGCCAACGGCCGAAATTCCGGTGACGATCACCAGGAAGATCAGCGGCGCGATGATCATCTTGATGAGTTTGATGAAGCCATCTCCGAGCGGCCTCAGCTGCGATCCAAGGTCCGGCCAGAAGTGCCCGATGAGGACACCTGCCACGACGGCGATCAGAATCTGGAAGAAGAGCGACTTATACAGCGGCTTCTTCTTCGCGGGCACCGAACTCGCCTTCAGTGCCTCAGGGTTGGGGATCTTCATTGACCTTTGCCTATCAATTGGGAACAACCCGTTTGCGGGGTTAAGCCCAAAGTAATCCTCATCACACTAATTCCGCAAGAGGAAATTAGAATTCCACATTGCGGAATGCCTACTTTTACTTTGTGACTGGTTGAAGCCGTGCGGGCCATTCGGCACCCCGCATCAAGCAGGCGGGGTGAGGGTGGAACCGAGCCCCTACATGATCCCGGTGGGGATCAGCAGCGCCCAGGCCAGGGCCGGGGCCACCAGCACCACGCCGCCCGCGTAGAACATGAGCTGGCGGTAGACCCGCTGCCGGTCGTCGTCCCGGGCGTTGGCCACCACCAGCGCACCATCGGTGGAAAAAGGGGAGACGTCGACGACGGTGGCCGCGATGGCCAGGGCGGCCACCGTTCCCGAGGCGCTAAGGGAGCTCGTGGCCAGGAGGGGGCCGGCCAGCGGGATGAACGCTGTGAGTAACGCCGTGGAGGACGCGAAGGCCGAGCCCACGCCAATGACGTAGCAAAGGACCAGTGCCACCAGCAGCGGGGCGCCCAGGGCCAGGGCCTGCTCGGCCAGGGTGTCGATGACCCCCACATGCTCCAGCAGGGAGACATAGGTGATCATGCCTGCCACCAAAAGGACGGTGGACCAGGAGATACCGCCGATGAAGGTCTTGTGTTCCTGGATATTGACGAACGCCAGCAGCAGTCCGGCGGAGAGAGCCACGAAGCCGATGGGCAGGTGGAAACCAAGGGTGGCCACCAGCATCACGGCAATCAGGACCAGGGTTAGGACCTGCTGGCCGTGGGGGCGGCCAACGGACGAGGTGTCGATGTCCACGTGCCGCCCGGAGGCACCGTCACGCAGTTTGCCGAACAGGGCGAACAGGACAATGGTGAGCGCCGAGAGGATCAGGTTCAGGGCGAAGCTGGCGGTGAAGAGGCCACCCTGGGAGATGGGAAAGCCGTTCTTCAGCGAGATGTCATACACCAGGACTCCGGCCACGGACAGTGGGGAGAATCCGCCGGCGTGGGCGCCGTTGATAATGAACGCGCCCATCATGACGGGGTGGATGCGCGACTCGTAGGCAAACCCGATGGCCGCGGGAGCCAGCAACGCGATGGCGGCGGGGGAGAAGGTGCCAAGGGAAGTCAGGACGGCGGCGATCAGGAAGAAAACCCACGGCAGCAGCATCGTTTTTCCCCGAACCATCCGGACGCAGCCCTTGACGATGATGCCGATGGTGCCATTCCGCTGCGCCATGCTGAAGAAGTAGGTGACCCCGATGATGGTGAGGACAATGCTGGCCGGAAATGCGGCCAGGATCTCCTTGTCCGACAAACCCAGCAGGAAATAGCCGACGCCGAACGAGGCCACCAGCCCCATCACCCCAATGTTCAGTGGCCACCTGGTGGCGACGACGAACATCACCACGAGGATCACCAGGGGGATGATCTGGATATAGGTCATGTCAGGCTCCGGGGTCGTGGCGGCTGCCCGGGTGGCCGGGCCCGGATAAGGGGCACGCACTCCCAGGATGGCCGCGCCGGCCGCCGTCCACAGCAGGATACGACGCCGGGAGGCGGCGCGGCGGGCACACCTTCGGCGAATCCCGTGGTGGCGCGCCCTTGAACCTCGCCCGGGAACGGCCCGCGTGCGGCAGCCAGACCGTAGGCTGGATGCCGGGCGGGACTTTCCCCGGCCGAACAGGAAGTTCCCAGGTGAAAGGCAGGACCATGACCGTTTCCAGCGACGATCCCCAGAACACCGCAGACCTCCGGGGCCCGGGCGACCCGGACGAAGCCAAGGGAGCAGCCACCAATGCTCCCCAGTCCGGCCAGCACCCGGAACAGCCGGGGGCGGCCAACATCCGTGAGGAGCAGCAGGCCCACGCGCCCGGAACCGTGCCGGCGTCGTACGTTGGAGGCGAAGAAGCTGCCCGGGAGCACAAGCCGGAGGAGGCGCTGGAGGAACCGGGCACCTGGGACGACGAAGTCTGATCATGGTCACCCGCGCCGATATAGACCAGGCGGAGCGGCGGACGGCCGGCCTCCTCCGCAGGACGCCCGTCATGGCGGCGGAGCCATACTTGGCCGACGGCCAAGTATGGCTCAAGTGCGAGTTCATGCAGCACACGGGCACGTTCAAGGCCCGCGGCGCCCTCAACCGGATCCTGGCCAGCAAGGAACGCGGGGAACTGCGGGAAGACGTGGGCATCGTGGTTGCCTCCGGCGGGAACGCTGGACTGGCCAATGCGTACGCAGCGAAGCAACTGGGCGTACCGGCCACGGTCTTCGTTCCGGAAGCCGCGCCGGCCGTCAAGGTAGCCAAGTTGAAGGCGATCGGCGCCACCGTGGTCCAGGGCGGTGCGGAATACGCGGCTGCCTACCAGGCCGCCGTGGCCCATGCCGAGGAGACCGGCGCGGTTTACTGCCACGCCTACGACCAGCCCGAAATCGTTGCCGGCGCCGGAACCGTCGGCTCTGAACTGCTGAGCCAGGTGCCGGATGTGGACACCATCCTGGTGGCAGTGGGAGGCGGCGGACTGATGGCCGGGGTAGCCGCTGCCGTCGAAGGTTCCGCCAAAGTGGTTGCTGTGGAACCTGCGGCCGCGCCGACGCTGCACGCGGCGCTGGCTGCCGGGAAGCCTGTGGACGTCCCTGTATCTGGTGTCGCGGCTGACTCCCTGGGCGCCCGGCGTGCCGGCGGCATTGCCTTCTCGGTCGCGGTCCGTTGCGGCGTCGAAAGTGTCCTGGTCACGGACGCGGACCTCATCGCAGCCCGCTCCGCGTTGTGGAACGACTACCGGATTGTGGTGGAACACGGGGCCGCAGCCGCCTATGCCGCATTGACCACGGGAGCCTACGTGCCAGCCCGCGATGAGCGGGTGGCTGTCATCCTGTGCGGCGCAAACACGGACCCGGCCACGCTGTAGTCCAGCCCGGACGCCTCATGGGGCGCCCGGGCTGGGTCGGCAGACTACTGGGCGCCGGCCTGGCCGCAGAACTTGCTGTAGGTGCTGCCGGCTTCCTGGTAACCCGACTGGAGGTCGGCCAGCTTGTCCTTGTCCGGGTTCTCCTTGGCCTGTTCATCCGTGTACGCCAAGATCTGCGCCAGGGCGGGCTTGAGGTCGTCCGAGGCAACCGCATGGATGGGGCGGATCTGGTTGGCGAGGTTGTTCATGCCCGTCTTGCCGGCATTGTTGGCGGGGTTCGACACAACGGCCTGGATCCGCTCGCAGGTCTCAGCGGTGGTCAGTTGGTGCGTGGCGGTGCAGGCCGTAGCGGAAGCAATGAGGCCGGCGGCAAACAGGGCTGTGGCGAATTTCTTCATGGGTCCCTCGGTAGTGGTCAGAGGTTTCGATTGTAAGCAGATTGGGTAGCCCGATGCCTTCGCATGCCCAATACGCAAGCTTAAAATGGCAGTACCAATCGTGCGGAGCTTCCGCAGATGGGGCCCCGCGCGCATCATCCCAGACTAAGGAACCAGCATGCGCCAAACACTGCGCCGCCATGCGGCCGCGGGCCTTGTCGCCCTGTTCTTGCTGTTTCTCCCCACAGCCCTGCCGGCGTCAGCCGCGCCGCCGGCCGGGGAAATAGTGCTCGACGGCGCCACCTCCGCCGAAGGCATCGCAGCAGGGGAGGGCAAGACTTTCTACGCGGGGGAGCTCACCACCGGCGACATCTTCCGCGGTGACCTGAGCAAGGGCACCGCCACCCGTTTCATCCACGCGCCCGAGGGGCGGGCGGCCGTGGGCTTGAAGGCTGATACCTGCCACGACCTGCTGTTTGTGGCCGGTGGGGGCACCGGCAAGGCCTTCGTCTACAACACCCGGACCGGCAAGCCGGTCGCCGATTTCGACCTGGCGAAGGGATTCATCAACGACGTCACCCTGACCAGCGAAGGCGCCTGGTTCACCAACTCTGCCGAGGCCGAACTCTACTTCCTGCCGGTGGGGGAGCACGGGGAGCTCGGCACGGTGAAGACCCTGAAGCTGAGCGGGCCGGCAGTGGACCTTCAACCCGGATTCAACCTGAACGGCATTGCGTCCACTGGGGATGGCAGGACCCTCATTGTGGCGCACACCAGCAACGGCGCTTTGTATACGGTCAATCCGAAGAACGGCAGGAGCGCCGTCATAAAGGGTGCCGATGTTCCGTTCGTGGACGGCATCCTGGTGGAGGGCGATAATGTCTGGGCCGTCCAGAACCAGCTGAACCAGATCAAGCGGTTGGATCTTTCCAGCGATTTGTCCTCCGCTGCCGAGAGGAACACGATCAAGGCCGGGGCGTTCGACATTCCGACGACCGTAGCCAAGTTCGATGGCACCCTGGCCGCTGTGAACGCCCAGTTCAACCAGCCGCCCAGCCCGTTTGAGGTGGTGCTGGTTCCGGCGTGGAAGTAGGCCGGAAGCAGTACGGGGACAAGGAACTGGCTGGCAGTTGCAACTGCCAGCCAGTTCCTTACCAGTCATCTTCGCAAGGACGGGTCAGATGGTCCGCGGTGCCTTGGCCAGGTTGTCCTTCAGCTCGGCGGCGGTCTGCCGGGCCACATAGGCGGGACGGTCACGTTCCACGCGCCAGCTCTCGGAGAGCGGGCCCACATTGACGGTGTCGAATCCGAATTCGTCGTAGAGGCGGGTCACCAGTTCGGCGGCTTCGGGATAATCGCTCGCGGTGGCCAGGGCCCGCCGGTCCCCGCTGCCGGCAGGGGAGCCGTCGGTGGTGATGTCCTTGGCCATGATGTGGTTGAAGCCCTTGGCCACCTTCGACTCCGGGAGGTGCTCCTGCAGCATCCCGGACGTGGTGGCTTCGCCGTTGTCCAAGGCGGGGATCCTGCCGTCCCGCTCCCAGTAGTAGTTGTTCGTATCGATCACGATCTTGCCGGCCAGCGGCTCCACCGGGACGTCCTTGTAGTTCTTCAGCGGCACCGTGACCACGGCGAAATCGCCCGCGGCTGCCGCTTCAGCGGACGTCGCCGCCCGGGCGTTGGGGCCGAGCTCAGCCACAAGGTCCTGGAGGGTCTCCGGCCCGCGGGAGTTGCTGATGACTACGTCGTAGCCCAGTTCCACGGCCTTCCGAGCAACCTGGCTGCCAATATGTCCTGCACCGATGATTCCGATTGTTGTCATAGTGGCGCCAACACCGCTCCCCGGGCAGATATTTCAGCCGGTTTCTGGGAATAAATCGGCTGGTAGGCGCCTGCCCTACGGCAACTAATTGCCCGTGTAGCGTCCGGGCCGGTGGTTGAGGGCGAGGACCAGGTTCAGCAGGGTGGCGCCGGCAGCGGAGAGCAGCACCATCACCGGTGGAACGAGGACCAGTGAAGCCAGGACGATGGCCACGTCCAGGACCATCTGCACGTATCCTGCACGCCAGTTCAGCTTGTCCTGCAGGAGCAGTGCCAGGATGTTGAAGCCGCCCAGGCTTGACTGGTGCCGGAACAGGATCAGCAGACCGACGCCGGCCAGCAGGTTTCCGCCCAGCACCCCGTATGCCGGGTCGAGGTGCAGGGATCCAAGGGCGGCTGGGTGCACGCTTGCCATCAGGGACACCAGGGTGATCGCGGCGCCCGTCCGCAGTGCGAAGTTCCAGCCTTTCTTCCACACGGCCAGCGCGAAGAACGGCAGGTTCACGGCGAAGAAGATCACACCAAACGGAAGTGCAACCGAGTAGCTGGCCAGCAGCGCCAAGCCCGCGGTTCCGCCGGTGACGGCCCCGCTCGACTTGAGGAGGAACAGCCCCAGCGACGCCGCAAAAGTGCCGGTGAGGATGCCCAGGACGTCCTCAACCACCGAATGGCGGACGGTCGACGGCGGAACGGAACCTCCCGCCGTCGGCCCTTCCGGGTGCGTGCCCGGGGCAGCGCTGGTTGCGCCAGCACGTGTTTCCGTAGGCGTGCTCACTTGGCCTCAAACTTTCCGCGGTCCGCCAGGACGGCAAGCACCCGGTCATTGGTTTGCTTGTCTGCCAGGGTGACCCGGACGCCGTCCAGCGCGTAGCCACGGGCCAGGATGTCTGCCTCGGCCAAGGCGTCGAGGAGTTGCCCGCGCAGCCCGTCCGAAGCGCGCAGCCAGTAGAAGTTGGCCTGGCTGTCCGGGACGTCCCAGCCGTAGCCGCGAAGGGCTTCAATCACACGGGTCCGTTCCCGGGCCACCGCCTCGGTGCGCTCGCGGACCTCGTCCTCCGCAGCGAGAGAGGCGACTGCGGCGGCCTGGGCCATCCTGTTGACGCCAAACGGAACGGCTGTCCGCCGAAGGCCCTCGGCAATGTCCGGCCGGGCAATGGCGTAGCCGATCCGCAGCCCCGCCAGCCCGTATGCCTTGGAGAAGGTCCGCAGAATGCAGAGGTTGGGGTAACGGCGGTAGAAGTCCAGCGAATCGATGCCGGGGCCGCGCTGGAACTCGATGTACGCCTCGTCCAGGACCACCAGCACCTGCGGGGGAACGGACTGCAGGAACTCTTCCAGCGCCTCCGCGCTGATGGACACGCCGGTGGGGTTGTTCGGCGAACACAGGATCACCAGCCGGGTGCGTCCAGTGATGGCAGCCGCCATGGCCGGAAGGTCGTGGTGTTCGTCCGCCAGCAGCGGCACGGGAAATGAAACGGCTCCGGCCACCGCCACCAGGATGGGGTAGGCCTCGAAGGACCGCCAGGCGAACACCACCTCGTCGCCGTGCCCGCAGACGGCCGAGATAATCTGCTGCAGCACCCCGGAGCTTCCCGGCCCTGCGGCAACTTCATCAGCGCTGACGCCGAAGTGCCCGGCGATGGCCTCCCGGGCCTCCACCGCGCCCATGCTCGGGTATCGGTGGATCCTGGCGGCCTCCGCGGCAATCGCGTCGATGACTGACGGCAAGGGAGTGAAGTGGCTTTCGTTCGAAGCCAGGGCGGCGGTCAGTGCCGACTGGGCGCTCTTGCCGGCCACGTAGGCGGGCAGCTGGGCGACGGCGGCGCGGACCGCCGGTGCCGTGGCTTCGGGGAGGGTGCTGGTCATGGACAGCATGATCAGCGGTTTCGGGACGCCTGCGCAACAGGGCCGGATCATGCAGGACAGATCCGGGAATTGACGATCAGGAAGGTGGCAAAATGCTCAGTATGCACCTTATCGATGCCCTGGACGCAGAGATCCTCCTCACACTCGACCGGGACCCGCAGGCTACCGTCCTGTCCCTCTCCCGGACGTTGGGCGTGGCCCGCAACACGGTCCATGCAAGGCTTCGCCGACTTGCCAACGACGGCAGTTTGGCACCATTCAGCCAGCGGGTCCGGACCGAGGCCCTTGGCCTGCCGCTCATCGCCTTCATCTCGATTTCCATCAGCCAGTCCTCCAGCGACCTCGCCGTGGCGGCGCTGCAGACCATTCCCGAGATCATCGAAATGCATGCCACCACCGGTGACGCCGACCTGATGGCCAAGGTGGCAGCACGGGGCCCGGCCGACCTGCACCGCATCACCAACGCGATGCTCGCGATCGACGGCGTGGTCCGCACCAGCACCGCCATGTCCCTGGTGGAAGTGATGCCCACCCGCACCGTACCGCTGCTCCAGGCGGCGGCCCATAAGTAATAAAGCCCGCCGCAGGCACGGAAGCGCCGCTCGCCTTGGGAGGAAGGCGGGCGGCGCTTGCTTTGTGGGTGGGTGCGGGTCAGTGGCCGCCGAGGTTGCCACCCACCGGAGGCAGCCCGCCTTCGGCGCCGCGGTCGTCCTCGCGCCGTTCGCCGGCGCTCAGGTTCTCGCCGGCGGCCGTCTCGTCGGACTCGCCGGTGGTGTCCACCAGGCCATTGGTCTGGTCGAAGGCGTGCCCGATCCTGTCATGACCCAGGTCGGCGACGGAACCGGAGGAACCCGCGGCCGCCGTCGTGCCGGTCGCGGTCGACAATGTGTCAGCTGTTCCGGTGCCCGGGTAGGCGCTGCCGGTGGTGGCGCCCGTCGTAAGGGGTTCTGCAGGGACCACCGGTTCTGCCGGGACCACCGGGGTGGTCTCCGCGACCGTCACCTCACGCGCCTCCGCGTCGTCCTTGTTGCTGTTCGCGGCCATGGCGGCTGCTGCCCCCGCAGCCGCGGCGATTCCCACTCCGGCGGCGACCTTACCCGAAATTCCGGCCTTGCCGGAATCGCCGCGGGAAGCGCCAGCGTGTTCAACGCCGGGCGTGCCCACCGTGGTGCCGGCGTTGACCGAACCACGCCACGCGCCGCTGGCGTAGCCTTCATCCTCGATGAATTCCTTGAACTTCTGCAGGTCCGATTCCGCCTGCCGGTCAACGACGTTCAGTTTGTCGCCCACCTTCTCGACCAGGCCTTCGGGTTCGTATTCGAGCGTCAGCCGGAGCGAGGTCTGGCCTCCTCCAACGTCCTCGAAGTCAACGGCGCCCGCATTCGTTGCGCCTTCGGTGGCAGCCCAGGCCACGCGCCGGTCCGGGACCTGCTCCAGGATTTTGGCTTCCCACTGCCTGCGGACGCCGCCGATCTCGGCCACCCACTCCAGCCGGTCGTCACTGAGCTGCGTAACGCTCTTGACGCCGCCCATGAAGTGCGGGAACTCCTCGAACTGGGTCCACTGGTTGTATGCGGTGCTCACCGGTACGTTCACCAGAATGCGTTTTTCCACCTTCGTGCCCATAACGTCTCCTTCGCTGTGTTACCGGGGACTGACGACTCGGGAAGAATCATCAGTATGCTTACTAACATACCTTTTGATCGGGGATGTTTCCAGAGTCCAACTTGGGCATGAGGGAAACGGGCGACGGCGGCACCCGGCCAGGTGCCGCCGTCGCGGTTTTGTGCAACGCACGAGTGTCAGCCAAGGTACTGGCCCACCAGGGCGAGGTTTTGGATGACGGCGAGGCCGAACTGTGCGGTGTCATTGGTGGACACGGTGGGCGCTTCATCCACCGGCAGCAGGACGAAGGGAGGCTCGATCTTCCGCAGGGTGAACGCGGATTCGTGGTTCAGGTGCTCGCCGCCCTCGGTGAAGCTCTCCCAAGCCCGGGCCGCAAGGTCACGGTCCTGCAACCGTGCCGCCGCGTAGGCCGTCAGCCGGCTGTGCGCCTGGGTGAGGTAGACGCCCTCAAGCGGCTGGCCCACCGCCTCCACCTGCTCTTCCTTGGTGGCCAGGAACAGGCGGCAGTACTGCAGCCAGGCCCGCTCGAACTCTGGATCATCCACCAGGTCCAACAGTTCGCTGCAGATCTCCACCAGCCCGAACACGGCGCTGAGGTGCGACACCGAAATCTGCTCCCGGCCGGTGTCGAACCGGCCTTTGTCCAGGTCATACAGTGCTTCGCCGGTGAGGAACCCGTACTTGAGCGCGCCGATGTCCGCCATGGTGCCCAGCAGCCGGTCACGGGAGTGCGGATTGCCGGTGCGTTCCCAGTCCGTCAGCCAGGTGGCCGCAAGCGAGCCCCAGTCCGTGCCCAGCCCGACGCCAAGCGCGCCGCGGTTGGGCCGGTAAGTGGCGGCGTCCGGCCGGACCTTGCGGACCGGGTCGAGGCCCAGGAAGTTCTGGTCGCTGTCCACCAGTTCCGTGAGCAGGTCCCCGGTGCGCTCGTCGGCGGTCAGGTAGTAGAAACGGCGGTAGGCGGGCGTGCTGATCCGCAACTGCTTGGCGCTGCAGCCCCAGTGCTGGACGTTGTGCCGGGAGCCCAGCCCCTTCCAGGGGCCCAGATGATAGACGTCCACCTCACCCGTATGCCGCGTCATGGCCTCGGCAAAGCGGAAGATGTCCGCCCGGCCCGAGCGCAGGTAGGAGTACCAGAGCCAGAGGTCCGGGGAGAGCTCGGAATTGTCCCAGGCGTAGCCGCCCACGTCGTAGCGCCACGTGTGCCGGTCAAAGTCGTACGTGTGCATGACATCGCCGTAGTTCCAGAATCCGTACCAGCGGCGCTGCTCCACCTGTCCGGCGTAGAAGTCGAAGAGGAAATCCAGGCTGTCCTCGAGCCGGGCCCGCGCCGGGGTGCTGCGGTCCACCGGCGCCCAGTCCCCGAACACTCCCACGGAGTGCAGGTACTCCGGGGAGGCCTGCAGCAGGGCGGGAGTGGAAGCGGACACGGCGTCCGCGGCCAGGCTTTCGGTGGACGGCGTGGCCTCGTAGGCGAACAGCGTCAACTCATGGGTGCGGGCAATGCCGGCGGGGTTTCCGAAGCCCGGCTCGTAGTCCTCATAGGTGATTTCGAGGCCCTCGAGTTGCTCCTCGAACGTCTCCTGGCCCATGCCGTCGTGGTAGAAGCGAAGGTCCATCGGCTGGGCCTCGGGGGAGAACAGCCATGCCGTCAGGGAGGCTTCGCTGCCGGCCGCTCCCCGGATGTCCAGTTGGCCCGGGTGGGACTGCCAGAAGCCCTTGATTCCCACGCCCAGGCCGCCACGGGTATCGCTTAGCGAGCAGAATCCAGCGGCGCGGGTACCGCCCGAAATGCCCACCCAGCCATGGCCGGCGGCAGTGCGCTTGCGGAGCTCAAAGCCGTCGGCGCTGAGCTGGCTGAGTGTGTAGTCTCCCCAGGCCGGGATCAGGTGCAGGCGGCTGGAAACCTCGGGATTCCATGTCTCTGCCGGGGGAGTGGCGCGTCCGGCGATCTGGGCGCCGCGCACGTCCGCCCCCGGGTCCCGGCGGAGCCCGGTCAGGCCGCGGACCGCCTCGGCGAGGAACCCGCCGTCCGCTCCCCCGATGCGGATGTGCCGGTTGTGCAGTTCGGCCTCCAGCGGCAGGGTGAACCGCACGCCGAGTCCGGCCAGGAAGTCCCGCCCTGCATCGCCGTCCCAAATGAACGAATGCACCATGCGCACGCTGCGGGCGTTGGCATGGAAGTAGAAGCGCACCACGAAGGGCAGCCAGCTGCGCCGATTGCCTCCGGCGCCATCCTGGCGGTGGCGCCCTTCCAGCCGCACTACGGCGCGCACGGGTCCGCTTTGTTCCAGGACGACGGCGGTGACCTCGCCGGTGAAGGCATCGCGGCGGGCGGTTCCGGCGTCTTCGGGCACGGTGTCCTGCAGGAGGCTGACCAGCCGGGCGTCCCGGGCAATAGGTTCACCGTTGCGGGAGAGGCTGCGGAAGAGGGAGCGGCCGGTGCGGTCAATCACCATCTGCAGTGCGCCCGTGTCCACGGTGAGGGCGTCGGCACTTTCGGTGACCGTTACTGAGGGTCGGTCCGACGGCGGCCGGCCGGCCACGGTGGCTGTGCCGGCGTCGGCCGTCACATGGTAGGTATCCGACGGCGAGCCCGTCGCCGGGAGTGCGATGCCGGCCCACTTCAGTGATCCGTCAGGCCAGGTGGCCAGTGGCCATGCCTGGCTGGCCAGGCGGGCGCCCGCAGCATCGGTTACTGCCAGCGCCGCTGTTCCCTGGACCGAGCCGCGGGAGAATGGCATGCCCCACGTGGTTCCGCCGCTGATTTCCGCAGGGGCTTGTCCGTCGATCCACCTGATGAGAGTGCCCGCCATTTTCATCCAACTCCGTTATTCCGACTGCTGAAAACGCTTTCTGATACGTTTCAAAATAGCCGTGGAGGTTCTAGTCCCGCAAGGGGCGGAGCAGGGATTGGAGGCATTGCGGCCCAGAGCCGATTTAGCCTTTCAACGTTGGGCCGTCGTCGTCCTGTCCCTCCGCAGGGTCCTGGCTGTGCACCCGGATATCGGCCGTATCGGCGTCCGGGTCACCTTCGGCGGGCGCTTCGGAATGCATACGGTCATCGTCGTCCCGTGAATGGTCAACCGTCATGACTACTCCTTGAGGCTGGTCTGCGATACCCCTCATTCAGCGCCCCGCCCCGGGGCCTGTCAAGGACAACCTGCACGCTCTGGCCGGGCCGCCCCGTATGTGCTGGACTGATGAAGCAGTGAGCACCAACCGCCGTTCCCGTCCAGTGCGGGGCCGACACCATTTCCAGCCAAACTCAGCCAGCCGGGACAGACCGGCTGTTGGAAAGGATCACTCATGGCAACGTATAAGATCGGATATTTCGTCGGCAGCCTGGCGAGCGGTTCCATCAACCGCGTCCTGGCCAATGCCTTGATCAAGCTCGCGCCCGGCGAACTGGAATTCACCGAGATCCCCATCAGGGACCTCCCGCTGTACAGCTATGACTACGACGCCGATTTTCCGCCCGAGGGCCGCGCCCTCAAGGAAGCCATCGAGGCTGCGGATGGGATCCTGTTCGTCTCGCCCGAATACAACCGGTCCATTCCCGGCGCCCTGAAGAACGCCATTGACTGGGGGTCCCGGCCCTGGGGCACCAACTCCTTTGCCCGCAAGCCCACCGGCATCATCGGCGCTTCGCCGGGCAGCATCGGCACGGCCGTGATGCAGTCCTCGATGCGCAGCGTCCTGAGCTTCCTGGACGCCCCGCAGTTGAATTCCCCGGAGGCCTACATCAGCTACAAGCCTGCTGTCTTCGGTGCCGACGGCGAGGTCAGGGATGAAGCGACCGCGAAGTTCCTAAGCCACTTCATGGACGAATATGCGGCATTCGTGGCAAGGGTCCTCGCTGCCAACGCGCCGGGCCACATCGGCGACCTGGAGCCGGATGCGGAGAAACTCTCCCGTTAGCCACAGTCCCTGCACATACGGAGGCCCGCCGTCCCAGCAACGGCGGGCCTCCGGGCCTATGGGCAGGCTGTCCTCCGGGCCTGCAGTTTGGAAGCTGTGGGTCAGTCCAGTGGCAACGTCACCGTGACGCTGGTGCCCATCCCGGGTGCGGCGCTGATGTCCACGGCGCCACCGGCCTCCTGCACGGCCACTGCCATGAGGCGCAGGCCATAGCCGTGGTGCCGTCCACACGTGGCGAGGGTGCTGTCAAAGCCCGTGCCGTCGTCGGCCACCACCAGCCTGATGCCATGGTCAACGGCCGCCAGCTGGATGGTCAAAGTGTGCGCGGCGGAGTACTTGAAGGCGTTGCTGAGGGCTTCGCGGGCGGACTGGTACAGGAGGGACGCGGAGCCTGCCGGGATCTCGATGCCCCAGTGCGGGGTATCCCAGTGGACCACGGTGCCGCGCTGCCGCAGGGGTGCCGTCAGCCGGTCAATGCAGCCGGCGAGCCCCAGCGTGTGGAAGTCAAGGGGCTGCTGGTCGGTCAGCACACCCCCCACGGTTGTGACGTCGGTGTCCAGTGCTGCTCTGCTTCCCATGACTTCCTGCTCCCCACAAGCTGGTTGGTCTCCTGGTTCCAGCGTGGACCTGCTACGTCTGGGAACGGCAAGGTTTGCCTCAAGATCCCATCAATTCTGCGCGGTTTGAAGGGTGGGCCGGGATTGCTCCCGGGCGGGTGAAGGCCGGTGTCCCGGTCCCGGAAGATTCGTTACGGAATAGCGGATGAAGGACGTCCCATGTCCTGTACACTGAACCTTGACGAGAGGCCGCCGCCAGGCGCGGTCGAAGGAGATGACGTGACAGTAGCATCAGCAGCGGTACCCCCCGCAAGGTTCAGCGCGCAAATCCGCTCCCACGCCCTCCAGAACAGAATCATGGAGCTGATTCTTGAACGCGGGCTGGACGTCGGGGACGCCCTCCCTACAGAGAGCGAGCTGTCCAGCGAACTCGGCGTGGGGCGGAACACCGTCCGGGAGTCCCTCAAGGTCCTCCAGGCCCTGGGCGTCATCGAAATCCGCCATGGCTTTGGCATGTTCGTTGCCCCGAACAACTTCAGCGCCCTCGTGTCTGGACTGACGTTCCGCGGCCGGCTGTCCCTTCGGCACAAGGGCGAAGAAGCCATGGAGTTGATCGATGTGCGCCAGGCGCTTGAGTCCGGCCTCATCGGCTCTGCCATCGATCTACTGACGGAAGAGCACCTGTCCGATCTCCGGGAGACCATGGAAGCCATGCAGGAGGCGGCTGTCAAGGGCGAGCCCCTCGCTGAGCATGACGCGGAATTCCACCGCAAGCTTTACGCGCCGCTGAATAACGAACTCCTCATCAACCTCATGGACGTGTTCTGGCAGGTGTACCGGCAGATCCATGAAGCCCTGGGCCATGGACCGGTCAACCTGGAAGAACAGGCCCGGATGCATTGGGACATCTACGAATCCGTTGCCAGCCGGGACAAAGCCCTTGCTGCCGAGCGGCTCCAGCGCCACTTTGACGGTATCCGCCAAAAGCTGAAGGACGTGGCATCCGCCTAGGCGTACCCCGCGTCCACCACGCTTTCCACCCCACGGCCGGCACACGCCGCCCGGCCATACTGCCGCGCGCCCCCAATTCCTTCTTCCGTGCCCACTTCCACCAGAAAGTCCCAGCCTTGGAAATCTTCGTTGTCCCCGACGCTGCAGCCACCGGTCCGGTCGCGGCAGGGATCCTCGCCGCCGTCGTCCGCTCCAAACCGGACGCTGTCCTGGGCGTGGCGACGGGTGGCTCCCCGCTTCCCGTATACGCCGCCCTCGCCAGGCACCGGCTGGATATGTCCGGAGTGCGGGCGTTCGCCCTGGACGAGTACGTGGGGCTGCCCGCCGGCCACCCGCAAAGCTACGCCGAGGTGGTGCGGCGGGAGGTGACCGAACGGCTGGGCCTGGACCCGGCCAAGGTTTCCGTGCCCGACGGCGGCGCTCCGGACCCGCAGCAGGCGGCCGCGGAGTACGACGCGGCCATCAGCCGTGCCGGGGGCATCGACGTACAGATCCTGGGCATCGGCCACAACGGCCACATCGCCTTCAACGAACCCGGTTCAGCACTGGACTCGCGCACCCGTGTCGAGACGTTGGCCGCCCGTACCCGGAAGGCCAACGCCCGCTACTTCGCGTCGCCCGGAGACGTCCCCACGCAATGCATCACCCAAGGGCTGGGGACCATCATGGAAGCCGGGCACCTGCTGCTCGTCGCCAACGGGGCGGACAAGGCGGACATCCTGGCGGCAGCGCTGCAGGGACGCCTTACGGCGGATTGCCCTGCCTCGGTCCTGCAACGCCACCCGCATGTCACGGTCGTGGCCGACCAGGCTGCTGCCTCGAAGCTGCGTCCCGGGGCCGGTGTTGACGTGCGGGTGGCGGATACCGCCGTCGGTGTCTGAGGCCCCGCAGCCCTAGGCGGGACCGGGGGTGCGCTGATACTCCTCGATCACCACGCCGGACCCAAACGTCCGCGACCCCACAGGCCGGAACGCCGTGGGTTCGAATGCCGCGTCCCCGAACAGCGGAATCCCGGCACCGAGGACCAGGGGGTTGCGCTTGAGGATGAGCCGGTCGATTTCCGGGAGCAGCGTGCCGGCCAGCATCCCGCCGCCGCACAGATAGATGTCCAGCCCGTCCTCCTGCTTGAGCGTCCGGACGGTGCCCAGGGGGTCGGCGGTGAACGTCACGGCAGGATCGGTGGCTTCCCGGGTCCGTGTGGCCACGTATTCACGCAGGTGCGCGTAGGGCCGGGCAATGCCGATGGCGTGGGCGGCGTCGTAGCTGTTCCAGCCCTGGATCACTGTGTCGAACCGGGTTCGGGGCGGCTCGATCCCCAGCGCGGACAGGACATGGGCCGGCAGTGCGTCCGCGAAGTCGGTAAAGAGCACCTGCATGTGGTCGCCCTCCACCGGGAAGGCATCAAAGGACCCGTCCGGGGCGGCGATGTAGCCGTCCAGTGACACGGCAACGTAGTAGACAAGTTCGCGCATGAAGGCCCCAATCGCGGTAGTGCATGTGTTCTGAACCCTAGCCGATGATGTCGGACCGGGCAGGCTCCGCCGGCACGGTGTAGCGTGCGGGGAGATCACCAGCCTGAGGGGGCAGCGCCTGTACATCATTGACTACCTGGACCGGCTGCAGGCAGCGGCCCGAACCAGGACCAACTGCATCATCCACCGAGGCGAGGATTGGCGAATCGCTGTTCCTTGCCTTCCATGAATCGGTGACCTACTACGCCGCACCCGGCAGGCTGGGTGACGCTGCACCGGAATCTGCTGGTCCATCCACAGGGCGGCCCCGCCCTTCCGGCCGTGCCGCCGGTCCGCGTCCTGGGTCAGAGGTCCGGCCCGGCTCGCACGGCGCCATCGAACTTATCCGCAGCACCCGGCGTTAGAGTGTGCACCGGGCATAACCCGTTTCCACCGCGTTGTGCCCGCACGTCCAGTGTCATCGTCAGGAAAGGTCCCCAAGAGATGTCCCACGATCCATACGCCGCCCTTCCCCAGCTTCCCGAATTCTCCCTGCACAGCACCGACATCCAGGACGGGCAGCCGCTTCCCGCAGTCCAGGCGAGCGGGAAGATGGGAATCGACGGCGGAGAAGACAGGTCTCCGCAACTGTCCTGGGAAGGGTTCCCGCCCGGGACCAAGAGCTTCGCCGTGACGGTCTTTGACCCGGACGCACCCACCGCCAGCGGGTTCTGGCATTGGGCCGCCTTCAACCTGCCTGCGTCCACCACCTCGCTTCCCTCCGGCGCCGCCGAGGCCGGCCTGCCGGACGGCGCGGTGCAACTGCCGAACGACGCCGGTTTCAAGGGCTTCGTGGGTGCGGCTCCGCCGCAAGGGCACGGTCCCCACCACTACCACTTTGTGGTCCACGCCGTGGATGTGGAGCACCTCGACATCCCTGCGGACGCAAGCCCCGCCTACCTCGGGTTCCAGCTTTTCAGCCACGCGATAGGCCGGGCCAGGCTCACCGCCACCTTCGAGGTTAAATAGCCAACTACGCCAGGACTCTTCCGCCGCGGACAACCAGTGTGGGATTAAAGGCGGCATCAACCACCACGACGTCGGCGCGCAGCCCGGTCCGCAGGCTGCCCACCTCGGCGCCGAGGCCAAGGGCCGCCGCCGGGACGGCCGTGGCGGACAGGACAGCCTCTGCAGCGTCCACGCCCGCGGCGATGGTCCGGCGCACTACGTCCAGCAGAGTTGCGGTTCCGCCGGCCAGGGAGCCGTTGCTGCGAAGGCGGGCCTCTCCGGCGGCGACACGGACGGCTGCAGGGCCCAGGTCGTAGTCGCCGTCCGGCAGCCCGGTCGCGGCCATGGAATCGGTCACCAGGGCAACGTTCCCGGCACCCGCCAGCGCAAACACCATCCGCACCGTCTCCGGATCCAGGTGCACGCCGTCGGCCACCAGCTCCACGGCCACGCGTCCTGCGGCAGCCAGCCGCAGGCACGCGGCCACCGGTCCGGGGGAGCGATGGTGCAGCGGCGGCATGCCGTTGAAGAGGTGGGTGACCGTAGGACGCAGTCCTTGGGTGCCGGAGGAAGCCAGCAGGTCCGCCGCCCGGGTGAGCGAGTCCGCCGTCGTGCGCGTGTCCGCATCGGTGTGTCCCAGCGATGGCGTCACGCCGCGGGACACCAGTCCGTCCACCAGGCCATCAGCGCCCGGAAGCTCCGGGGCATACGTCATGGTCCGCAGGTGGCCGCTGGCAGCGACGGCCAGCTCGCCCAGCAACCCAAGGTCCGGGTCCAGCAGGAACCGTGGATCCTGCGCGCCGCACCGGGTGTGGGACAGGAACGGCCCCTCGGAGTGGATGCCCGCGATCAGCCCCTCCTCCGCCAGGACCTTCAACTCGGCGGCGCTCCGCAGCAGGTCCTCCCGCGGCGCCGTCACCAGGCTTGCCAGCAGGGTGGTGGTGCCGCTGCGGTGCAGGAAGTCGACGGCGGCGCGTGCGGCTGCGGGGTCGCCGCCGGGGAAGTCGCCGCCCACCGCGCCGTGGCAGTGCAGGTCCACCAGGCCCGGGAGGATCAGGCTCCCCGGCGGCAGCGCCAGGTCGCGCAGCCCGGGCAGGGAGTCAGCATTGAACCCCGCCCGCGGCCCCGCGTACGCGATCCGTCCGTCCACCACCGCGACGGCGCCGTCCCGGACGGTGGTGCCGTCCGTCAGGAGGGTGCCCGTGAGCACCAGCGCGTCGGGAGCCGTCATGCCAGCGCGTCCACAAACCAGCCGGTAATGGTGGCCGGGTGCGTGATCGCGGTGCCCACCACCACGGCGAAAGCACCGGCGTCGAGGGCCTGGCGGGCCTGGGCGGGCGTGTGGATCCGGCCCTCGGCGATCAGGGGAACACCAAACCCGGCCGCCGCAATCTCCGCCAGCAGGTCCAGGTCCGGCCCGGAGGTTTTGGGGCGCTCGCCGCTGTAGCCGGCGAGGGTGGTGCCCACCAGGTCTGCTCCGGCCTCGACCACCTCAGCAGCATCCTGCAGCGATCCGCAGTCCGCCATCACCAGGGCATGCGATTCCGCGTGGATGCCCGCCACGGTCTGCGCAAGGGAAAGCCCGTCCGGACGTTCACGGCGGGTTCCGTCGATCGCCACCACGTGGGCTCCTGCGTTGGCCACGGCCAAGGCATGCCGGAGAGTGGGGGTGATGAAGACGCCGTCGTGCCCGTCCTTCCAGAGCCCGATCACCGGCACTTCCACGGCTGACCGGGTGTGCTGCACGTCCGCCAGTCCCTGCACGCGGACCGCCGCCGCCCCGCCGGTCACGGCCGAGGCCGCCACCTGCGCTGTGGTCCGCGGATCGCGCATGGGCTCGCCCGGATATGCCTGGCAGGACACAATGAGCCGTCCGCGCAGGGATTCGAGGGCGTCGGGGGACAGGAGCATGTTCAGATCCTCTGGGATGTCTGGGCGGTACCGCAACCGGACGCGCTGGAAGCGGCCTGGCTGGCTGTGGCGGAATTAAGGACAAGGCGGGCGGCGCCCACCATCGCGGCGGCGTTCCCCAGGGCAGCATGCCGGACGGGGATGCCGCGCAGGGCAGGGAGGAGTTCGGAGCGGAGCGCCGCTTCCATCAGAGTCCACCAGCGGGTTCCGGCATCGGCCAGGCCGCCGGACACCAGCACCACCTCGGGGTCCAGGATGTTCGCCAGGCCGCCCACCGCCTGGCCGGCAGCTGCGGCAGCAACGGCGATGGCTTCGGCGGCGGTGGTGTCCCCGGCCGCCGCCAGGCCGAACACCGCCCGGGTGTCCGGCGCGGAAGCCTGCCCGCCCCGGCGGACGTACGATTCCAGGATGGCCGGGCCGGACGCGATGGCCTCCACATGCCCGGCACCGCCGCAAACGCACGGGAGGGGGGTGCCGCCGTCGTACGCATAAGGGGACGCAAAGTGCCCCACATGCCCGCCGGCGTGGCGGTGCCCCAGCACAGGGGCGCCGCCGAGCACGAAGCTGCCGCCCACGCCGGTGCCGAATGCCACCAGCAGCGAGCTTCCGGTTCCCGCGGCGGCGCCGGTCCACGCCTCACCAAGCGCGTGGGCGTGGACGTCGTTCACCGCCCGGACGGACGACGCCGGCAGGCCCAGCCGTGCGGCCAGGCCTGCGGTGAGTGCCGTCCCGGCCCAGCCGGTGATGGCGTCCGTGGCCGAAACCACCACGCCGCGCGCGGCATCGATGACCCCGGCGGACCCGACGCCCAGGCACTCGACGGTGATCCCGGCGTCGGACGCCCGGCGGACCAGTCCGGCAACGAGATGTGCCGTGGCGTCGAGGATGGCCTCGCCGCCGCTGCGGTTCAGCGTGGGGATGGTGTCTGAAAACAGCACCTCCCCGTCGCCGGAAACAATCCCGGCGGCAGTCTTGGTGCCGCCCAGGTCAACACCAACGGCGTACATCATGGGGATGCTTAGACCAGCCCGTTGCGTTCGAGGATGACCTTGATGGCCGTGGTTTCGTCCTCGTTCAACGCCGGCATCGGCGCGCTCATCGTGTTGGACTCGATGACGCCCATGATCTGCAGCGCGGTCTTGAACGCGCCGAGGCCGGCAGCTCCGCCGGAGACGCGGCCGTTGGGGGTGTAGACGATCTCGAACAGGTCGGCCAGGCGGTCCTGCTCTGCCGCGGCCTTGGCCCAGTCACCGGCTTCTGCAGCGTCCACCAGGTTGCGGTAGCCGCGCGGGTCCACGTTGCCCAGGCCCGGGACCACGCCCTGGGCGCCGCCCAGCAGGGCGCCGTCCACCACCACCTCGTGGCCGGTGAAGATGTCGAAGTTGTCGATGTCCCTGGCGGCGAGCAGGAGCTGCCGGAAGGAGACATCGTCACCGGAGGAATCCTTCACGCCGGCGATGACGCCCTCGCGGCCCAGCAGGACCAGCAGGTCCGTGGGGAGCTTGAAGTGGGTGCGGACGGGGACGTCGTAGGCGAAGACCGGCTTGCCGACCGCGGCATGGATGCTGCGGAAGTGCGTCTCGGTTTCCGCCGCGTTGCCGATGGCGTAGTACATCGAGGTGACCACGACCGCGTCGGCCCCGAGGTCGATCACGCGCTTGGCCTCGTCAATGACCCGGTTGGTGGTCTGCTCGTTGGCGCCGACGATGAGCGGAACTGCCTTGTCGCCGGCGGCGGCGTTGGCTTCGGCGATGGTGCCGACCACCAAGTCGCGCTCGACCGTGGTCATGTAGGGCACCTCGGCGGAGGAGCCCAGGACGAACAGCCCGGACACGCCGCCGTCGAGCAGGTGGTTGGTGAGGTTGTGCAGGGAGGCGGTGTCAATGCTGCCGTCTGCGTGGCGGGGAGTGACGACCGGCGGGATGACGCCGGAGAACTGGGAAGACAAAGGAATACTCCGATAACTGGGTTGATGAATGGGATGGGTGGCCTAGGTGTGCAGCAGGCTGGGGGCCGCGCCGAGGAGCTTCTTGGTGTAGTCGTTGCTGGGGTTGTCGAACACCTGCGCGGCCGGGCCCTCCTCGACGATCTGGCCGAAGTACATGACGCAGATGCGGTCGGAGACGTAGCGGACGGTCTGGATGTCGTGCGAGATGAACACCATGCCCAGGTTCAGGCGGGCCTTCAGGTCGGAGAGCAGGTTCAGGACCTGCGCGCGGACGGAGACGTCCAGGGCCGACGTCGGCTCGTCTGCCACGATGATGTCCGGATCCAGGGCCAGCGCCCGGGCGATGGCCACGCGCTGCCGCTGGCCGCCGGACACCTGCGACGGCGTCACTTCCGCCGCGGAGGCGGGCAGGCCTACCAGCGCGAGCAGTTCCCGGACCTTGGCGGCGCGGCTGGCGGCGTTGCCGATGCCGTGCACCTGGAGCGGGTCGGTGAGGATGTCATGGATGGTCATGCGCGGGTTCAGTGCGGTGGCGGGGTCCTGGAACACCACGGAGACGGACCGGCCGAACTCCTTGCGCATGGCGGCGCTGCGTTTGATGGCGGGCTTGCCGTGGAACAGCACCTGCCCGGACGTGGGCGCCTGCAGGCCCACCAGCACGGAGGCGAGGGTGGACTTGCCGCAGCCGGATTCGCCCACGATGCCCACGGTTTCGCCGCGGCTGATGCTGAAGTCCACACCGTTGACGGCCTTGACGATGTTTGGCCGGAAGAGGCCGCCGGTGCGTGCCCGGTGGTGGACCTTGACGTCCTTGAGCTCGATGACCGGCTGTCCGGTGGAAACGCTCACTTGGCGTCCTCCTTAAGGTGGCTGGCCCAGTAGTGGTCCCCGCCGTGGGCCGAAGCCAGGGCGGTGAGGACCAGCCGCTGGTTGGGGTCGGCGTCGCTGCGCAGGGACCGCGGTGCGAAGCGGTCCCCGGGAGCGAAGTCACTGGGGGAGGGGACCGTGCCGGGGATCTGGTGCAGGCGTGCGGCGTCGGCCTCGATGGAAAGCACGGCGCCCAGGAGCCCGCGGGTGTATTCGTGCTTCGGGTTCTGCAGCAGTTCTGAGGCCTGGGCGGATTCCACTACCTGGCCGGCGTACATGACCGTAATGCGGTGCGCCAGCGAGGCCACCAGGGCGAGGTCGTGGCTGACGAACACCATGGCGAAGCCCAGCTCCTCGCGCAGCTCGTTGAGCAGGTCCACCACCTGCTTCTGCACGGTGACGTCCAGGGCCGTGGTTGGTTCGTCCGCCACCACGATCTTGGGCGAGCGGGACAGGGCCATGGCGATCAGGACGCGCTGCCGCTGGCCGCCGGAGAGCTCGTGCGGGTAGCTGGCCAGGGTGCGCACCGGATCCAGCTTCACCATTTCCAGCAGCTGGGCAGGGGTCTTGCGGCCGCCGCGCCGGGTGAGCTGCAGCATCTGCTCCTTGATCTTCATGGACGGGTTCAGCGAGCTGAGCGCGTCCTGGTAAACCATGGCGATCTGTTCGCCGCGCAGCCCCTGGTAGGCATTGGCGTTGCTGTGGCTGGTGCCCGGGTCCAGGAGCTCCTTACCGTCGAACAGGATGGAACCGGTGATCCGGGCGGTCTTGGGCAGCAGGCCCATGACGGCCAGCGAGGTGATGGACTTGCCACAGCCGGACTCGCCCACCAGGCCCATGGTTTCGCCTTCGCGGACGGTGAAGGACACGTTGTCCACGATGGCCGTCTCACCGAAACGGCCGGGGAAGCGGATGGAGAGGTTCTTGACCTCCAGCACCGTCCGGGCATCCGCAGGAACCTGCGGGAGGCGGTCCGTGCGGGTGGCCTCGACGGCGGCGAGCAGTTCCAGCTCGCGGTCCAGCAGGGCGTGCGGGTTGCCGGTGCCGGCCCTGACCTCAGTGAGGACCGCTGAGGTGTCCTGCCGGCCTTCGGTGGGGGTTGTTCCCGAAGCCGGCAGGACGCCGTCGAGCTCGTGCTGTTCCACGACCGACGGCTGGGCAACCGAGGTGGCCACTTCCGTGTCCACCGCGGAGCCGGTGACGGCGGCGCCGGCCACCGAAGCGGCAGCACCGTCGTCGTCCTTCACCGCCGGCGCGCGCCGCAGCCGGGGGTTGACCATGGCGTCGGTGAGTCCCTCAGCGAGGATGTTCAGCGCCAGGACGGTGAGGAGGATGGTGAGGCCGGCGAAGGTGGTGGCCCACCAGCCGCCGGACAAAACGAGGTTGCGGCCGTAGGAGATCACGTTGCCCCACGACGGCGCGGGGTCCTGGACGCCGGCGCCCAGGAAGGACAGTGACGCTTCCAGGATGATGGCGTCCGCCACCATCACCGTGGCGAACACCAGCACGGGGGCTGCGGTGTTGCGCACGATGTGCTTGACCAGGATGTAGAACCGGCCGGCGCCGATGACCCGCTCGGCGCGGACATAGTCCTCGCCGTATTGGGCCAGGACGTTGGCGCGGACCACCCGGGCCAGCTGCGGGGTGTAGATGATGGCGATGGCCACGATGATGGTGGGCACCGAGTTGCCGAACGCCGCCAGCAGCACCGCGGCCAGGGCGATGCCGGGGAAGGCCATCAGGATGTCCATGATCCGCATGAGCAGTTCGTTCACGGCCTTGCTGGACGTAGCGGCCAGCGAACCCAGGAGGGCACCCACCAGCACTGCCAGGCCCACCGCGCCGAGGCCGATCATCAGGGAGGACTGCGAGCCGTACAGGAGGCGGGAGAAGATGTCCCGGCCCAGCCGGTCGGTGCCGAAGAAGTGCTCGGCGCCCGGGGGCGTGGCCGGCATGAAGGTTTCCAGCGGATCGTGCGGTGCCAGGACCGGGGCGAACACGGCGGCGGCGGCGATCACCACCAGGAAGGCGAGGGCCAGCCGGGAGCCCCAGGGCAAGGCCTTGAAGCGGAGGCCGGGGGCGCTCAGACGTTCAGCGAGTTTGCTGCGCATGGGTCACACGGTCCTGATTCGGGGGTTGATGAGCAGGTAGAGCAGGTCCACGGCGATGTTCACCAGGACGAAGGTGACGGAGATGGTGAGCACCACGCCCTGCACCAGGTTCACGTCCAGGTTGGTGATGCCGTTGAGGATCAGCTGGCCCATGCCGGGCAGCGCGAAGATCATTTCAATCACGACGGCGCCGCCCAGCAGGTAGCCGATCCGCAGTCCCAGCACGGTCACCGGAGTGACGAGTGCGTTGCGGAGCACGTTCTTGGAGACCACTTCGCGGTAGGGCACGCCGTTGCCGATCGCGGTGCGGACGTAATCCCGGTCCAGCTCCTCCACCATGGAGGTGCGGACCACCCGGATGAGCGAGGCTGACACCGGGATGCCGAGGGCCAGTGCGGGCAGCGCCATCGAGTTGAGCCAGCCGCCGAAGCCGGACTCCGGGGTGGCAATGCCGCCGGACGGGAACATCGCTGCCGGGCCCAGGGCGAACCACTGGATCAGCAGGATGCCCAGCCAGAACGACGGCGTTGCCACCGCGGCGATGGAGAACACTCGGACCAGCTGGTCCTGCCACTTGTCCCGGTACAGGGCGCCGATGATGCCGAACACCAGGGAGACCACGATGGCGATAATGACGCCCAGGAAGGTCAGCTGCAGCGTAAGGGGGAACGCCGAGCCGATCATGCTTGCCACGGACTTGGCCGGGGGCGTGGTGACGCCCAGGTCAAACTGCAGGAGCTTGCCCAGGAACCGCACATACTGCAGCAGCAGCGGATCGTTCAGGCCGTTTGCCTGCCGGTACTGTTCCTTGGCTTCCTCGCTGGCGCCCTCGCCCAGGACGCTGCTGGCCTGGTCTCCGGGGGCTGCCTGCAGGACCAGGAACACCAGCAGGGTGATGCCCAGGACCATCAGCGGCAGGGCTGCGAGCCGTCGGCCCAGCAGTCGCAATATGGTGCTCAATGTAGTCTCCGGTGGGTAGGTATTAGGCGGTGCGGCCCACACCAACGAAGGAAACTCCGGTGGTGGGGAGGGGCTTGAAGCCGCTCAGTTTCTTGGCGTCCCAGGCGCTGGGAAGCTGGCGGTGGAACAGCGGGTACAGCGGAACCTCTTCGGACACCAGGTCCACGATCTCGCCGGTCAGCTTCTTGGCGTCGTCCTTGGATGCCTGGCCGGCCTTGGACATCAGGTCCACCAGCTGGGCGCGCTCCGGGGTGTCGCCCCAGAAAGCGCGGTTCTTCATCCAGGTGTCCCCGGCGTAGAACCAGCTCAGCAGCAGGTCCGCGTCGTTGCCGAAGACTGACGGATCACCCGGGGCGGCAACAACCTTGTAGTCGCCCTTGGCCACGCGGTCCGTGTACAGGGCGCCGGACTGCAGGTTCTTCAAGGTGACCTTGACGCCCGGGATCTTGTTCCAGGACTCGAGCATCAGCGGCGCCACGTCCTTGACCCAGGCGGTGTCGGTGGTGAGCAGTTCGAACTCGAGGCTGGTGACGCCTGCTTCCTTGAGGAGGTCCGCCGCCTTGTTGGGATCGTAGGTGTAGACGTTCTTGGCCTTGACGTAGTCCGGGTGGCCTTCCTGGAAGTAGGAGCTGGCCGGCTTGGCGTTGCCGAACAGGGCCTTCTTGATGATCGAGTCCTTGTCCAGGCCAAAGTGCAGGGCCTGCCGGACCTTCTTGTTGTTGAAGGGGGCGGCGTTGCAGTTGAACATCAGGAACAGCAGCCCGAAGGACTGGACCGCTTCAACGGTCGCTGCGGACTTGAGGCCCTGCATGTCCAGGTAGGGGACGTCCTCGATGGCCTGGACGCGGCCTGACTGCATGGCGGTGACACGCGCTGCAGCGTCGGAGAGCAGCAGCCAGGTCATGCCCTTGGCCAGGGCGGGCATGGGGCCGTTGTACGCCTGGTTGGCTTCGAAGATGATCTTGTCGTCCTTGACGGCGGAGATCAGCTTGTACGGGCCGGTGCCCACGGGCTTGGCGTCGAAGGACTTCAGCTGGTCCGAACCGAACGGGAAGTTGGTGAGGGCCTTGGGGACAACCTTCACCACGGAGATGCGCGGGCCGAAACCGGGGAACGCGTACTTGAGGGAGAACTCAACGGTCTTGGCGTCGAGCGCCTTGACCTCCTTGATGAACGGGATGAACTGCGAGAAGAGCGACTTGTTGGCCGGATCCATCACGCGGGTGAAGGAAAAAACCACGTCCTCCGCCGTGACGGGCGTTCCGTCATGGAAAACGGCTCCATCCCGGATGGTCACCTGGTAGGTGGTGTCGTTGACCAACTTGGGATCGGCGGCGGCCAGCGCGTTGTAGGGCTCCCGCGTGGCAGGGTGCAACTCCACGAGGCCCTCGAAGACGTGCAGGTTGGCGGCCATGGGGGTGGCGCCGGAGGAGGAGATGGGATCGAACCCGGTGGACAGCGCGTAGGAGATGCCGGCCTCGATGGTGAGGTCCTTGTTGATGGGCGACGTGTTCTCCGTGGCGCCCGTGGTGGTGGCCGCCGGACCGCCGCAGGCTGAGAGGGAGCTGGCGAAGGCTGCGGCCAGGCCCATGGCCCCGCCGAGCTTCAGGAAGTTCCGGCGGCTGGCGTCATTGACCAGCGGCAGGTTCTTGATGTTGTTCATGTGCCTCACCGTTCAGGAGATGTTTATCGGATGTAGGATGTCCTAGCTCGTAGAGAAAACTGTAAGTCCCATCACAGCGAGCGTCAAGTGGAGTAAATAGCGGCACCTGCAACATCCGCGGCCGCTTCCGCGCACGTCCCGTCGAAGGAGTTCCCAATGTCATTGATCGCCGGCGCCTACGCAGCCCAGCCGGGTGAACTGCAGGAGCAGTTCTACCGCGGCCTTGGCGGCCTCGCTTCCGTGAGGGGGCTGGAACTTCCCTACGGTCCGCATGGCGGAAGCTGGCCGGCCGGCGCGCCGCGGGATTGGTCCGCGGTGGTGACAACAATCCCCGGCACCATGCAACGCCTGGCGAAATTGCCCACTTTTGGCCTTGCCTCACCGGACGCTGCGGGCCGGCGGGAGGCGCTGGAGTTCACCGCAGGCGTCCGGGAGTTCGTGCTGCGCCTTGAGGATGAAGGGCATGCGGTGGAGGCCGTCGAACTGCACTCGGCCCCCTATCCCGGGGCCTCCGCGCCGCGGTTCCGGGAGTCGCTCGAGGAAATCCTCGGCTGGGAGTGGGGCCTCACCAGGCTGCTGGTGGAGCACTGTGACGCACCCCGGGCCGGCAGCAGGCCCGAGAAGGGGTTCCTTACCTTTTCCGAGGAGGTGGAGGTTCTCCTGTCCCTCCAAACCGGCGCGGGCAGCCAGGTGGGAATGGTCATCAACTGGGCACGGTCCGTCATCGAAACCCGGAACCCGGACACCGCAGCGGAACACATCGCGCACGCCCGCGCCGCCGGAGTCCTGGCGGGCGTCATGTTCTCCGGCTGTTCCCCGGAGGAGACGGAATTCGGTTATCCCTGGATCGATGCCCACCTTCCGCCCGTGGAGGTGGACGGTGCGCCGAGGAGCTCACTGCTCAACGGTGCCGGGATCGGGCGGTGCCTGGCCGCCGCCGGTCCGGTTCCCCTGCTCGGCTTCAAGATCGGACTGCCGGCCCAGGGGCCTACCGTGAGCCAGCGGGTGGATCGCCTCAGGCAGATGTGCGCCCTGGTGGAGGGGAATCAGCCACGGTGACGTCGCCGTCAGTCATGTCGAACCGGAAGATCCGCGTGCGCTGCACCGGCGAGCCGCCGCGCCGCCCCTCCACCGCATAGGTGAGTTCCAGGAACCCTTTCCCCGCATCCTCGTCCGTCACGGTGTAGGAAGGGGTGAAATAGAGTGCTTCCGCGCCCGGCGGCAGGTCGGTGGCGGGAAAAGCCTCCGCCCCGGGGCCGGACAAGCGGACCCGCTCGACTGTTGGGCCGCCGTCGTTCCTTGCCCTGCCGGTGAAGGCCAGGATGTCTCCCGCCTTGTAGCCGGGGGTGATAGGGCCGTAGTTAAGGTCCTGCGCCTCGCGCGTACCCAGGACCTGGACCTGCCCGGCGGAGTAGCCTTGGCCGATCTCCTTCGACGCCGAACCCCAGTCATTGCCGTCGTGCGCTATGACGTGGAAGTCGCCGGCGTTCTGCCATACCTCCGGAAGGCCGGGCGTGACGGACCGGAGTTCCATGTCGAAGGTGAGGCCGGCATCCGGCGCGTGATCCGGGGCGGGTTCCGAAAGGGGTATTGCGGCAAGCTGGTCCGTCAGTTGCGCTGCCGGTATCGAGGCGAACACGATCTCCCGGTATCCCTGCCGCTCGTACAGGACGCCGATGTTCCCGTCCGGCAGCCGCGTGGCGGTGGAGTAGGCGGAACTGCCGGTGCACAGGACCAGCCCGGCGTACCACGTGCCGCCGTTGTCCGTGGAGAGGCTGAGGACCGTGTTCCGGCGGAGGGCGGGGTCCTGGTTGTTGGTGGCCAGGAGCCACCGATCCGTCGCCGGACGGGCACAGCCCGTGACGTACGGCAACCCGTCGAATCGGCCGAGTGATCCGTTGTCGCTCGGGTCCGGCAGGTCCTCCACCGGGAGGAGGGCGCTCCAGGTCTGCCCGCCGTCGCTGGACCGGGCAGCCAGCCGGTGCGGCGTGGCCCGGCTGTGCAGCAGCAGCCGGCCGTCGTCCAGGGCCGCCACCTTGTTTTCGTTGGGGTCGGCGCCATGGGTCCCGGCGCCGATGAATTCGCCCAGCCGCCAGCTGTCCCCGTGGTCATCGCTGTAGGCCGAGGCGGCCATGATGGCCCCTCCGCACAGCAGCACGAACTGCTGGACCAGGCGTCCGCGGAACGGGCCGGTGTGAACCTGGATCCCCTGCCCGGCGGCGGCGAACATGCCGGTGATGTCCCGGCCGGCGGGGGTGCTGCCCTTCAGGTCGGCGGTGAGGCGCCGGTGCTGCCAGGTCACCCCATCATCGTCGGACCAGCTGAGGTCACAGTGCTGGACGTCGTCGTCGTCCGGCGCGGATCCCGTGGTCGATTCGAAGAACCCGGCCCGCGTACCGGCGGCGTGGAACAGGAAGATCCGGCCGGTTTCGGCGTCCACCAGCAGGCTGGGATCGCCGAACCCCTCTAGTCCGGTGCCGCGGCGCACCAACTCCTGGCCGCCCCACGTGGCTCCGCTGTCCGTGCTGCGCCGGACCAGCAGGTCGATGGGGCTGGGCAGGTCGTCGAGGTTCGGCCTGCCGTCGTAGGCCGCCAAGACAGTTCCGCGGACCGTCACTGCCAGTGCGGGGATCCGGTATTGCCGGTAGCCGCCGCGGCCCCGGACGGCGAGAACGTGTTCGACGATGGGCACGGCAGAGGGCCATGAAGGTAAAAGGTAGGACGTCACATGTTGAGTCTAGCTTTCCTGTTCGCCCCCGCCTATGGTGGTAGGACGTCGTATGTAGCAGGAATCACATTTCGATTCCGGGGACGGCGTCGTCACCTCCATCCAAGCCGCAGCGCGGCGTCCAGAAAGGGCATGGGTTTGCGAAATACCACCAAAAGAACCAGGAAAAGATCACTGGGGAAGGCTGCCAGAACGGGCGCACTGGCCCTGGCCCTGCTCGCCGGAAGCGGGCTGCCGGGGCAGGCGGCACCCATCCCGTCCACCAGTCCGACCGCTCCGCCCGGCACCTTCCAGGAAACCAACCTGGCCGCGGACCGGACCGCCGCCAACTTCTTCTATCGGATCCCTGCGCTGACCTACCTGGGCAACGGCGTGGTCCTCGCTGCCTGGGACGGCAGGCCGGGCAGTTCGGCAGATGCGCCGAACCCCAACTCGATCGTGCAGCGCCGCAGCACAGACGGTGGCAGGACCTGGGGGCCGGTGCAGGTGATCGCCGCCGGGCACGTGGGCGATGCATCCGGGCCAAAGTACGGCTACAGCGACCCGTCCTACATCTTCGACGCCGAGGCCGGAAAGGTCTTCGCGTTCTTCGTCTACTCCAAGGACCAAGGCTTCGGCGGCAGCCAGTTCGGCAATGACGACGCGGACAGGAACGTCATCTCCTCCGCAGTGATCGAGTCGTCCGACGGCGGTGCCACGTGGAGCCAGCCCCGCCTCATCACCAGTGTTACCAAGCCGGGCACCAGCAAGACCAACCCCGTGGCGGGCGATGTCCGCTCCAACTTTGCGTCCTCCGGCGAAGGCATCCAGCTCAAGTACGGTCCCTACAAGGGCCGGCTGATCCAGCAGTACGCCGGCGACGTCCGCCAGGCCGACGGCACCAACAGGATCCAGGCCTACAGCGTCTACTCCGACGACCACGGGGCCACCTGGCACAAGGGCGCCAACGTGGGCGACCGCATGGACGAGAACAAGACCGTGGAACTTTCCGACGGGCGGGTGCTGCTCAACTCCCGCGACAACGCCAACCAGGGCTACCGCAAAGTGGCGGTGTCCACCGACGGCGGCGCCACCTACGGCCCGGTCACGCAGGACACCGAACTGCCGGACCCGGCCAACAACGGCGCCATCGCACGGATGTTCCCCAACGCTCCGCAGGGTTCCGCTGACGCGAAGAAACTGATCTTTACCAACGCCAACTCGAAGACCGGGCGCGAGAACGTCTCCGCCCGGGTGTCCTGCGACGACGGCGCCACCTGGCCGGGAGTGCGCACCATCCGCTCCGGTTTCTCCGCCTACTCCACGGTGACCCGGTTGGACGACGGCCGGTTCGGCGTCCTGTATGAGGGCAACTACACGGACAACATGCCCTTTGCCGCCTTCGACGACGCGTGGCTGAACTACGCCTGCGCGCCGCTGGCCGTTCCCGCCGTCACCACCGCACCGGGTGCCACCAAGCAGGTGGCTGTCACGGTCACCAACCAGGAAGCGGTTACGCTTTCCGGTGCCACCGCCACCGTCTACACCCCCAGCGGCTGGTCGGCGACCACGGTGCCCGTGCCCGACGTCGCACCCGGCGCCTCCACCACCGTGAACGTTGACCTGACCGCCCCGGCGAACGCCAGCGGTCCGCTGAACCTCAACGCCGCATTCACGACGGCGGACGGCCGGGTTTCGCAGGTCGCCTTCACCGCCACCGTGCCGGTGGCACCGCAGGTGGGCCTCACCATCACCGGCTCCGCGCCGGACCGCGACGTCGCGGCCAGCCCGTACCAGGCCGGCGACGTGCTCAACTACACCTTCACCATCAAGAGCACAGCCAACGTCACCGCCAACTCCGTGCCCGTCTCCGGGACGTTCGACGCCGGCTTCCTGCCACCCGCCCCAGGGGCACCCAGCAGCCCCAACTGCCGGTACAACAACCTGGCTGCCGGCGCCAGCTACACCTGCACCACGGCCAAGCACACGGTGACGGCCGAGGACGTTTCCCGCGGCTACTTCGTGCCGCAGGCCACCTTCAGCATCACGGCCAGCGCGACGCCGACCCTCACCAAGGCAGTGGCCTTCAGCGGCTCCGCCGTGGCACTGCGCGACGGCCTGGTGGCCGCCACCATCACGGGCAGCCGCAACGACGCCGGCCGGGACCTGGCCGCGCAGCCGTACACGGCAGGGGAGGCCTTCCCCTATAAGTTCGACGTCGCCAACACCAGCCCGCTGGTGGAGAAAGTGGTGCCCACCGCCGGCAACTTCAGCCCGTTCATTCCGGACGGCCCCGGTAACTGCCGGTACAGTGTCCTGCCCGCGGGGCAGGGCTACACCTGCGCCACGCCGCGGCACACCGTCACTGCGGGAGAAGCAGCCCAGGGCTTCTTTGTCCCGGAGACCAGTTGGGACGTGAGCGCTGCCGGGCAGACCACCCGCACCTACGCCGTGAACGGCGGGGAGGTGGACCTCAAGGTCCGCGACGCCCGGCTCGAAGGCACCGTGGCCGCTGAATGGACCGACGTCGACGGCGACCGGTACGCCTCCGCGGGCGACACCGTCACCTATACCTACACGCTGGGAAACGCCGGCAACGTCACGCTCACCGGGGTAGCGGCTCCTGGCGCAGGCATTAGCGCACAGGTCCTCGCCGCGGGAAACAGCGTGACGGCTACCCGCGACTACACACTCACCGCAGCGGACATCGCCGCCGGAAAGCTGGAACCGGTCAGCTTCCAGGCCACCGCCTCCAACGGATCCAAGCCGGTCACCGCAACGGTCACCGGCGGCGGCATCGAGCTCACCCTGCAGCCCGCGCAGCCCGAATCCGTGCCGGTCCTGACGGTCCAGGACTTCGATGGCCAGACACCCCCGTTCGACCTGAAGACGCAGGACAAGTACCGCAACGGCCAGAAGGTGGTCCTCCAGGGCCTGGATTACGGGCAGTGGTACTACGTCTACCTGAACAAGCGCAGCTACCGGCTCGGCTGGATCTTCCCCACGACGGACAACACCGTGGAGTTCATCCTGCCCGCCGATGTCCAGAACGGCCGCGACGACGTGGTGGTCCTGGACCAGGAGGGCAAGCAGGTGTCCTTTGACCGGCTGCAGGTGACTCCGAAAGGTTAGCCGGCACGCTGACCCTGCAAAAATGAACGGCCACGGCGGGTCCTCCCGCCGTGGCCGTTCGCGTTGAGCCGCCGCCCGCCTCAGGCCCCTGCCAGCACCGGCGCCGTGAGCCGGCCGTCCCGCATGGTGGCCACCACATCGGTCAGCGGCACGAACTCGGTGTCGTGGGTGACCATCACGGTTGCCACCGAGAACTCGGTGGTCACCTGCCGAAGCAGCCACACAATGGCCGCGCTCCGTTCGTGGTCCAGCGCCGCCGTCGGCTCATCCACCAGCAGCACCCTGGGACTGCCCATGAGGGCCCTGGCGATGTTCACGCGCTGGCGCTGCCCGCCGGAGAGTTGGTGCGGCAGTTTCCCCGCGCTCGCGGAGAGCCCTACGACGTCCAGGAGCTCGCCGGCCCGGGCCTTGGCCGCCTTGGCGGACTTTCCGCGCAGGTGGTCGCTGATGATGAGCTGTTCGACGGCGGTGAGCGACGGAAGCAGGTTGGGCTGCTGGAAGATGATGCCCACCTTCCCGCGCCGCAGGGCTGTCAGTTCCTTGTCCTTAAGCCCCGCGGTGTCAGTGCCGTCGATGATGACCTGGCCACTCGTGGGGCGGACCAGGGTGGCGGCGGTGGCCAGCAGGCTCGACTTTCCGGACCCCGAGGGGCCCACGAGTGCCACCAGCTGGCCGGCTTCGGCGGTGAGGCTGACCCGGTCCAGGGCAGTGGTGGTGCCGCCGCCGTCGGGATACTCGAGGGTGACGTTGAGCAGGTTCAGGGGAGCGGTTGTGGCCATGATGGGTTCCTTTCAAAGGGAGGGAAGAGGTTTAGTTGCCGCCGAGCGCCAGGAGAGCATCGACCTTGGTGACGCGCCTGACGGCCAGCGCCGCGCCAGCCAGGCCCAGGGCAACGATCCCGACGACGGGAACCACCGTGGTGCCCGGGCTCAGCTGGAACGGTGCGGCCTGGGCAGCGAAGAAGCCCGCGGCAGCACCGACGGCACCGCCGGTTCCGGCGCCGGCCAGCAGCACGATGGCGGCCTGGGTCATGGCATCCCGCAGGATGTAGGAACTGGGTGCGCCCATGGCCTTCAGCACGGCGATGTCCCGGGTGCGCTGGATGGTCCACACGGTCAGGAAGGCCACGATCACCAGTGCCGAGATGCCGTAGAGGAAAGCCTGCATCAGCGTCAGGGAGCCGTTCTCGCTCTTGAAGGACCCCAGGGCCTGGAAGGAGCCGGTCCGGGACTCGCTGACCGTGTGCGCCGCGCCGTTGGCCGCTGCCTCATCCACCGCGGCCCCGTCCGCATAGGTGACGGCGACGACGGTGGCCAGCTGGCCGGCGTCGGACACGTGCGCAGCCTTGGCCCATGCCGGCAGGGCCGTCCACACGACGCTGGTGTGCGCGTACCACTGGTCCGGCACCACGGCGGCGACGGACAGCTCCACGCCGCCCAGGGCCACCTTGTCCCCCTGGCCCACCGACAGTGCCTCCGCCACCGAGGTGCCTACCGCGGCCGTCCCGGCAGATACGTCCACCGGCGCCAGCGGGCTGCCCGGCGAAACGCCGAACACCGCTACATTCGCGGTGCCGGACCCGTCCGCGGCCTGCGCCCTTGTCTGGGTGATGCCCAGCGGCTCGGCAGAACGGACGCCGGGCTGGGTCTTCCAGGTGTCCACCTGCGCGGCGGTCACGGAGCTTTCCGTATAGGAGGACTTGGGGGAGCCGGAGCCGGGTGCGCCGAAGGCGATGGTGTCCACGGGATTTGCGGCGGACGACCCAAGCCTTCCGATGGCGGACGTGGACTGCTCGGCGAGCCCGGCGGTCAGGCCGGACAGCATGACCAGCAGGAGGGTAATCAGGGCTACGACGCCGCCCATCATGGCGAACCGGCCTTTGGCGAAGCGGATATCGCGGATTGCCAGGAACACGTTGTTTCTTCTTTCAGCAGGGGTGGATTGTTCTGTAGTTCCACTCTCGCGGCCTGGGCCGGCACGGGGATCGCGGGGATGGTTGATCCGCCGGAATGGAAGGGTTGATGCCGGAGTCAACCTTTTGGTTGATTCCCGGCACGTGCTCCCGGCATAAGCTGGTGAAATGCCTGCCATGCCCCTGCCGCAAACACCGGAAGCACGCGGCGGTATCCCCAAACGAGGGCCATTGAACGCCTTGGAAAACGCGTCGTCGGCGGCAATCCTGCGGGTCCTGCGGGTCACGCTGCATACGGGGTTCGCGCTGCTGCTGGCCGTCGGCCTGGTCCGGATGCTGATGGCAGGAGGGGCCCTGCGCTGGGTGTGGGCCGGCGCCGCCGTCGTCCTTGCTGCGCTCTACCTGGCCGGCACGGTCCTGGAAAAGCGCCATGCCGAGGGACGGACCGGGATGGATCCCCGCCGCTACGGTGTGCTGTGGCTCGGCCTGGTGACAGCTTTATGGGCGTTCCTGCTCGCCGGGAGCGCCGACTTTGCCTGGCTCGCTTTCCCCATATTCTTCCTGCACCTCCATTTATTGCCGCGGCGTGCCGCGCTCCTGGCCATCGCGCTGATGACGGCGGCGGTGATCGGTTCGCAGTGGGCCGCCAGTGGCGCTCCGGTTCCCCATGCTGCGGCCGTGGTGGGGCCCGGCCTGGGTGCGGTTTTCTCCGTGATCACCGGTCTCGCCTACACGGCCCTGTACCGGGAGGCCGAAAACCAGCGGCGCGCAGCGGATGAGCTGCGGCGGACGCGGGAGGAGCTGGCCCGGTCCCAGCATGAGGCCGGGGTGCTCGCCGAGCGGGAGCGGTTGGCCCGGGAAATCCACGACACCCTGGCGCAGGGCCTGTCCAGCATCGTGCTGTTGGGGCGGGCAGCGGAGCAGTCGCTCGCGGACGGTGACAATGCCACGGCATCGGGCCGGCTGGCACTGGTGCAGCAGACCGCGGCGGACAACCTTGCCGAGGCCCGCAGCTTTGTCCGCGGCCTGGCTTCGCCCCAGCTGGAAGGAACCACCCTCGTGGAGGCCCTGGACCGGTTGTGCGGCAGGACCGAGACCGACGCCGCGGCTGCAGGGGTGTCGCTGCGCTGCCGGCTGGAGGTGGACGGCGAGCCGCAGGACCTGCCCCAGCCGGCCCGCGTGGCACTGCTGCGCGCGGCGCAGGCGAGCCTTGCGAACGTCCGCGAACATGCCCGGGCAAGTATCGCCGTCGTGAGCCTTGCCTTCCTGGGCACCGAGGTGACCATGGACGTGTTCGACGACGGCGCAGGCTTCGACGCGGAGGCTGCGGCAGGTGCCGCGGGCGCAGCGGACGGCAGCGGATTCGGGCTGCGCTCGCTGCGGGAACGCGTGGCCGCGTTGAACGGGACCCTGGCGGTGGAGTCGGCGCCGGGCGAGGGCACGGTGGTGGCCATCCGGCTCCCGGTGGAGGAACCGTGAGCGAGGTCCGCGTCCTGCTGGTGGACGACCATCCGGTGGTCCGCGCCGGGCTGCGTGCCATGCTCGCCGGGTTCGAGGGCATCGCCATTGCCGCCGAGGCTTCTGACGGCAAGGCGGCGCTGCGGGAACTGGCGCGGCTGACGGCGCTGGACGAGGCGCCCGATGTTGTCCTGATGGACCTCCAGATGGGGGAGGGGATGGACGGCGTCACCGCGACCGCCGAAATCCGGAAACTCGACGCGCCGCCGCCGGTACTCATCCTCACCACGTATGACACGGACGCGGACATCCTCGCCGCGGTGGAAGCCGGCGCGAGCGGCTACATGTTGAAGGACGCGCCGCCGGAGCAGCTGCGGCAGGCGGTGCTGCAGGCGGCCGCCGGCGGCACGGTCCTGGCGCCCCGGGCCGCGGCGTTGCTGATGGACCGGATCAGCAACCCGGGCACCTCGCTGACCCCGCGCGAAGTGCAGTTGCTGGAGCTGCTGGCCACGGGCCTGTCCAACCGCGCCATCGCCAAGCAGGTGTTCATTTCGGAGGCCACCGTGAAAACCCACTTGGTGCATATCTACGGCAAGCTCGGTGTGGACAACCGCACCGCCGCGATCGCCGCCGCCACCCAGCGGCGGATCATCAGGCCGCCCGGCGCCAAGGGCTGACCTGTCGGCGCAGGATCGCGGAATCCGGCACGTGGCGGGCACTCCCGTGCAGTAGGTTTGTTCCACTGTGTTCACAGGCGCCGTTGTTTCCAGGCCACGTTGTTCGAAGGAGAACGAATGTCCCGTCCGGTTCCAGCCGTTGATGCCCTGCTTGCCACGTACGGTGCGGCCGATGCCTGCGCGGCCGGGCTCCTCTGCGACAGCCACGACCCAAGCGGTGTTGCCTTCACGGTGGTTGCTGCCGATCTTTCCACGGAGGACATCACCTATGGCGAGCTCCGGGAACGCTCGGAACGGGGAGCGGCAGCCCTGGCGGAGCTGGGCATCGGGCCCGGAGACGCCGTAGCCACCTTGATGGGAAAGTCGGCAGACCTGGTGGTCATGCTCCTGGCTATCTGGCGGCGCGGAGCGGTCCATGTGCCGCTGTTCACAGCCTTCGCATGGCCGGCCATCGAATTGCGGCTGACCGCCTCCGGGGCGAAAGCCGTGATCACCGACCCGGACCAGCGGACTAAGATCCAGCAGACCTCAGCCGCCGTCATCGTTGCCGGGCCGGAAGGATCCCACCCGGACCTGGCACTCACGCCGCTCCTGGCCGGGCAGCAGCCGGGAATCGCTTCAGAGTCCGTGGGTGGTGACGGAGCCCTGGTGCTGATCTTCACCTCGGGAACCACGGGCGCGCCCAAAGGCGTACCGGTGCCCCTCCGGGCGCTGGCCGCGTTCCGCCAGTACATCGAACTCGGCCTGGACGTCAGTGAAGAGGACGTCTTCTGGAACGCCGCGGACCCCGGCTGGGCCTACGGCCTGTACTACGGGATCCTTGGCCCCATGGCCGCGGGACTGCGGAACATCCTGCTGCGCCCCGGGTTCTCCCCGGAACTCAGCTTCAGGGTGCTGGACGCATTTGGCGTTACCAACTTCGCGGCTGCTCCCACGGTGTACCGGACCATGCGCGCCAAGGCCGACGCCGGAACCGGGCCTTTCCACCTTCGGCGTGCCTCATCCGCCGGCGAACCGCTCACCCCGGAAGTCATCAGCTGGGCCCGGGAAGTGCTGGGTGTCCCGGTGCGGGACCACTACGGACAGACTGAACACGGGATGATGATCATCAACGCCTGGCATGACGACGTCAGGACCGGGCTCAGGCCCGGTTCCATGGGCCGGCCCCTGCCGGGGTGGAGCTGCGCTGTCCTCAAGGACAACGCCGACGAACCGGCTGCGCCCGGCGAGCTGGGGCGGGTCGCCGTCAACGTGGCGGACAGTCCCATGATGTGGTTCACCGGGTACCAGGATGCGCCGGAGAAGACCGCCGAAAGGTTCAGTGCCGATGGCAAGTGGTACCTGACCGGTGACGCGGGCATGGTGGATGCGGACGGCTACTACTTCTTTTCCTCCCGCGATGACGACGTGATCATCATGGCCGGATACAGGATCGGGCCCTTCGACGTGGAAAGCGTCCTGGCCACCCATCCCGCCGTCCTTGAGACTGCCGTTGTGGGTGCACCCGACGAACTGCGGGGCGAAGTCCTGGAGGCCTACGTGGTCCTGGCGGACGGCATCGCCGCCAGTGACGCCCTGGTGGCGGAGCTGCAAACCATGGTCAAGACGCAGTTCGCCGCCCACGCCTATCCCCGCCGCGTCCACTTCGTTGCAGAGCTGCCCAAGACGCCGTCGGGAAAGCTGCAGCGCTACATCCTGCGGCAACAACGGGCAGCGGCACCGGGCAAGTAGGAGTACGGGATAACCGGTGCCGCAAACCGCGCTTGTGGTTTCCTTCGGCGCTGCCTGGGACTACCATTCCGGCATGGCTACCAGGCTGTTTGCGTACATCAGCTATCCGGATGCCGCTGCGGCCCTTGCCTGGCTGGAGGAAGTGGGTTTCCGGACCATTCGTCGACAGGACGGCCCCGATGGCCGGGTTGTGCACGCGGAGGTAGGCATGGGTGGCGCGGTGGTCATGGTGTCCAGCGATGATGCGGCTTACGAACGTCCGCCGCTGGCAGGGCGTTCCACAGGCGCCGGCCTGTACCTGCTGCTGGATGATGTGGACGGGTTCCACCAAAAGGCTGTTGCCGCCGGCGGGACGTCGGTCATTGAGCCGGAAGACACAGAGTGGGGCTCCCGCCGGGCCAGGGTCCTCGACCCCCTGGGACGGGAGTGGAGCGCCGGCACCTACGAGCCCGGGCTGGACTGGTAGGTCATGCAGCCTGGTGGTGGCCTGCTGGTCCTGAAAAGTTCAGGCTGCTCCGGAGCCTTTTCCACTGCGGGCTGTTAGCGTTGAGGCCCAGCCAATGGAGGAGGAGCGATGTCCATCAATTCACCTGATTCACTGCCTGAGGATGAGCCGCAAGAGGGCCCGGCTGCCGGCAAGGGCAGTGCCGACGGCGGAATCCCTGGCGGGAAGGACGGCGTCGGGATCTCCGACGGGGCCGAGCCCAACACCTTCGAGCCGGAGGAGGACCCGGACGCGTCCGCAGGCCCTGCAGACTGACAGGCCCCGCAGACTGGAGGGCTCGCGTCTTGCCTCAAAGTTCCATCAAGATTGGCCAAAGCCGCCGCGATCGGTGATTTCCCCAAACTACCGGCCGGTAATTTATAACTGTTTCCATCGCCAGTTCCCCGGCGGGAAGCAAGGAGCCCCCGCGCTGGAGCGAGACTCGCGCGGGGGCTTTCCCCAAGCCAACGGAGATCTATTCCGCCGGCTCCACGAGGGTGAAGTGCTCCACCTCCGGGAACGGCTCATAGAAGCGATGCAGCAGGGAACGCCACTGCTGGTACTCGGGTGAGCCCCGGAACCCCTCCGTATGGTCCTCCAGCGACTCCCACTCCACGAGCAGCAGGTAGGTATTGGGGGACTCGACTGACCGTGACAGGGACAGCGACATGAATCCCGGCATTGAAGCGATGATGTGGCGGGCGTGGCTGAACGCGGCTTCGAAGTCCTCTTCCTGGCCAGGAATAACCGGAAGCAGCGCGTGTTCCGTGATCACCCTGAAAGCCCCGCAGACGGCGCAGCTTCAGCCGGCCCGTCGGTGTCGATCCAGTAGCGCCGCTTGCCGTTGCGCGTGTCCTCGTACTGGCCGCCGTTCTTTTCGATGGTCGCCCGGGACCCTGCGTTGTCGATGTCGCAGGTCAGGAGGGCCCGCTGGATTCCCAGTGCCCGTGCCACCGGCAGCGCGTCGGCGAGTGCCTTCGCCGCGTGGCCGCGGCGCCTGGCGGAGGGCCTGACGCTGTAGCCGATATGACCGCCTTCGTTGAGGAGGTAGCCGTTCAATACATGCCTGATGGCCAGCGACCCAAGGAATGTGCCGCCGTCGGCAATCCAGAGGTAGGTGCAGGGCACGTAGCCCGGCTTGCGCACCGTTTCCGGCAGCGCGTCCTTAATGAGGACATCGACGAACCGGCCAAAGACGGACGGGTCCCGAAGATCGTCAAGAGACCAGCCCTCGGCGCCTGCGCCATCGAGATGGGCACCCTTGAACTCCGCGCTTCCCTCCAGCCAGGTGGACTGGAGGGTTGGGTCCGGAACGATGAGATGGGCCATATCAGGATCCTATGCGGCCTACACCGTTAGGCCCGCGAAGCGTATTCCCTGGACGCCGCTGCTGCCCTGTACTATCTCCCCGGGGACCCTTTTGCGGTCTGGAAGGGGACGGAAATGGCTGGTACTCACTCAACGGCCGCAGCGCCCGGCGATCCACTGGGCAGGGATGAATTGCTGCAGGAGTACGGCTTCGCCTTCCCCAGCGGGAAGGGCGTTTCGTCCATCGCGGCGGAGCTGTCCACCGAGCCCCTGGAGAATCTGGTGGAGCTGGCCGCCAAACTTTGTGGTGTTCCGTTCGGGGTCATCAATGTCCTCACCTCCGATGAGCAACGCCAGGTGGCTGCGATCGGGATTGACGCCGGCGTCTGTTCCCGCGAGGACTCCATGTGCTCGAAAGTCTTCCACTCCGGGGAAATGACTGTTGTCGAGGATGCCTCGCTGGACCCGCGTTTTGCGACCAACCCGTTCGTGACGGGCGAAATCGCCGCTGTCAGGTTCTATGCCTCGGTGCCCCTGGAAATGTCCTCAGGGTTCGTACTCGGCTCGCTGTGTGTCTTCTCGGATTCACCGGCGTCCCCGGATGCCGGCCAGCTGGACATGCTCGAAATCCTGTCCCGCCAGGCGGTGCAGCTGCTTGAACTGCAGCGGCGCACGCTTCAGCTGAACAGTGCCCTCGACGAGGTGCGCGAAAGCAACGCCAAGCTGGCGGAGTTCGCCGGGCGCGTCAGCCACGACCTGCGCGGGCCGCTTACCACCATGCTGGGCTACGTGGAGATGGCGGAAGACGAAGTGGACGGGGAGCACCCGGCGGCCGAATACCTGCAGATCATCAGCGCCAGTGGCCACCGGATGCTGGCCATGCTCGAGGACGTCCTGAGCTACTCCCGGATTGGCGGAATCCTCCAGCGCCAGCACGTGTCCCTCCAGGACGTGGCGGCCGAGGTGGCCTGGGACCTGGGCCTGTCCTTCGGGACTGACGCCGTCGTGGACAGCGAGGAACTGAAGCTCCAGGTGGATCCGGGCCAGCTCCGGACCCTGCTGCAGAACCTGGTGGCCAATGCCGTGAACTACCGGAGTCCCGAGAGGGAACTCAAGGTGCGGATCAGCGGCATTTCCAACTACCACGGGGTCACCGTACTGGTCGCGGACAACGGCAAGGGAATTGCGTCCACGGACCGGCAGCGCGTGCTGGAACCCCTGGTCCGGCTGCACCGTGATGGCGACGGGCAGGGCTCGGGCCTGGGGCTGTCCATCTGCTGGCGCATTGTCGAAGCTCATGGCGGGGAACTGAGCCTGAAAGAGACTCCAGGCGGCGGAACCACAGCGGTCATCAGCTTCCCGACCGATCAGTAGGCGCTCTTAAAAAGGTCCGGGCCGGCTGCTTGATGCAGCCGGCCCGGAGCCGCGATCAGGTCATCCCGGTCAGTTCAGGTCGAAGCGGTCCAGCTCCATGACCTTTGCCCAGGCTGCCACGAAGTCGTGCACGAACTTCTCCTTGGCGTCGTCGCTGGCGTAGACCTCCGCCAGTGCACGCAGCTGCGAGTTGGAGCCGAAGACCAGGTCCACCGGGGTGGCCGTCCATTTGAGTTCGCCGGTGGCAACATCGGTGATCTCGTAGGAGTTTTCCTCGGACTCGGAGGCCTTCCACTTGGTGCCGGGCGAGAGCAGGTTGACGAAGAAATCATTCGTCAAAACCTGCGGCTTGTCCGTCAGCACACCGTGGCCGGAACCGCCCACGTTGGTGCCCAGGGCACGCATGCCGCCCACCAGCGCCGTCATCTCCGGCGCGGAGAGGTCCAGCATGTACGCCTTGTCCAGCAGGAGGGTCTCCGGCTGGACCTTCGCGCCGGGGCGCAGGTAGTTGCGGAAGCCGTCGGCCCGAGGCTCCAGGTACTGGAAGGATTCGACGTCGGTCTGTTCCTGCGTGGCGTCGGTGCGGCCCGGACGGAACGGCACCGTGACGGGGAACCCGGCGTCGGCTGCTGCCTTTTCCACGGCGGCAGCGCCGCCCAGGACGATCAGGTCCGCGAGTGAAACCTTCTTGCCGCCGGCTTGTGCGGAGTTGAACTCCTCCTGCACCCGCTCGAGCACGGGAAGCACAGCAGCCAGCTGCTCCGGCTCGTGAGCATCCCAGCTGCGCTGCGGCTCCAGCCGGATCCGGGCGCCGTTGGCACCGCCGCGGCGGTCCGTCTTGCGGTACGTTGCGGCCGAGGCCCAGGCGGTTCCCGCCAGCTGCGGGATGGTCAGTCCGGAGTCAAGTAGCGTGGCCTTGAGCCCGGCGACGTCCTGTTCGCCGATCAGTTCGTGGTCGACGGCGGGGACCGGATCCTGCCACAGCTGCGCCTCCGGAACCCAAGGACCCAGCATGTGCGGGCCCACCGGCCCCATGTCGCGGTGCAGCAGCTTGTACCAAGCCTTGGCGAAGGCCAGGGCGAACTGGTCCGGGTTCCCCAGGAAACGCCGGCCGATCTGCTCGTAGGTGGGGTCGAAGCGCAGGGACAGGTCCGTGGTCAGCATGGTGGGCCGGTGCTTCTTGTTGGGGTCGTGGGCATCCGGGATGATCTCAGGCGCGTTCTTGGCAACCCACTGGTGGGCGCCGCCGGGGCTCTTGACCAGTTCCCATTCGTACTCGAAGAGGATCTCCAGGAAGCGGTTGCTCCACTGCGTGGGCTTGTCCGTCCAGGTGACTTCCAGGCCGGAGGTGATGGTGTCGCCGCCCTTGCCGCTGCCGTAGGTGCTGAGCCAGCCCAGGCCCTGCGCCTCGAGGTCTGCGCCCTCCGGTTCGGGGCCCACGTGTGCGTCTGCGGGGCCGGCGCCGTGGGTCTTGCCGAACGTGTGGCCGCCGGCGATCAGCGCGAAGGTCTCTTCGTCGTTCATCGCCATGCGCTTGAAGGTCTCACGGATGAACGCGGCGGCAGCCACGGGGTCCGGGTTGCCCATGGGCCCTTCGGGGTTGACGTAGATGAGGCCCATCTCGGTGGAGCCGACCTTGTCCGCCATAGTGCCCTCACCGGTGTACCGCTCATCGCCGAGCCAGGCGTCCTCGGGGCCCCAGAAGATCTGTTCGGGCTCCCACACGTCCTCGCGGCCAAAGGCGAAGCCGAACGTCTTGAAGCCCATGGATTCGAGGGCAACGTTGCCGGCGAGGACCAGGAGGTCCGCCCAGGAAAGCTTCTGGCCGTACTTCTGCTTGACCGGCCACAGCAGGCGCCGGGCCTTGTCCAGGTTGGCGTTGTCCGGCCAGCTGTTCAGCGGCGCGAAGCGCTGGCTGCCGTCGCCTGCGCCGCCACGGCCGTCGAAGACGCGGTAGGTGCCCGCAGCGTGCCAGCTCAGGCGGATCATCAGGCCGCCGTAATGGCCGAAGTCCGCCGGCCACCAATCCTGGGAGGTGGTCAGGACCTGGCTGATGTCCTGCTTGAGGGCATCGACGTCGAGCTTCTGGAATTCCTCGCGGTAGCTGAAGGACGGGCCCAGCGGGTTGCTTGCCTGGCCCTGCGTGTGCAGCACGGAGAGGTCCAGCTGGTTGGGCCACCAGTCCTGGTTGGTCCGCGGGCGGGTTCCCTTGGGCTGCGGGGAATCGATCGCCGGGTTTTCGCTTTCACTGCCCTGGGCGGTGGCACTGCCGTGGGCCACCGGGCACCCGCCCTCAACCTTCTGGTCCAGGCCCTGTGCGCTCCCGGGAGTGGGGACCGGGGGATGGTCTTGGGGATCGGTCATGTGCTTCTTCCTTCCGTTGGGCCGAGGCCGCGGTTGGACTCGGGCAGCCGGTGCAACCCTCCTATTTGACCATGGACGGGTGACCGGGGGAGACCCTCCTACGCCAGGGGTGAAACCCGGCCTGTCACCGCCCCGCACCCTGCAATTTGTAGGGCACCGTCTGAGAGCCATTTGCCGGCGCCGGAATATCTGACTGACGCTCCGACTTGTCGCCAGAGGGCCCATTCCGGCCCACTGTCCCGGCGTAACGCAGCGCGCGGGCCTCCGCCCAGGCGTGAGGCCGCGGTGACGCGCGGATGCAACCAAGCACCTACCACAAGGAGCACTATGACCATCCGATCAGGAACAGCATCGGGCAATGGACAGACAGCGCTGGTGGTAGGGGCCACCGGCATCGCAGGGTCCGCCCTGGTGGATACCCTGGCTGGCGAAGGGTGGTCAGTCCTGGCCTTGTCCCGCCGGCCCGGCCCCGGACGCGCCGGCGTCAGGTGGCTTTCCGCGGACCTGACCTCGGCTGAATCCCTTGCTGCTGTGCTGGGTCCGGAGAACCCCTCACACGTCTTCTTCACCGCCTGGTCCCGCCGGGACACCGAGGAAGAGAACATCGCCGTCAACGCGGGCATGGTTCGTGACCTCCTCTCAGCACTGCAGGGCAAGGCCGTGGCACACGTCGCCCTGATGACCGGACTCAAGCACTACCTGGGACCGTTCGAGGCCTACGCCGCCGGAGAAATGCCGGACACCCCCTTCCATGAGGAGGAACCGCGCCTTCCGGTGCCGAACTTCTATTACGCCCAGGAGGACGAACTCTGGGCGGCCGCGGCCCGGCAGGGGTTCACCTGGTCCGTCCACCGCGCCCACACCGTCATTGGGCATGCGGTGGGCAACGCCATGAACATGGGACTCACCCTCGCCGCGCAGGCCACCCTGTGCCGGGACAGCGGGGAGCCGTTTGTCTTCCCGGGGTCGGAAACGCAGTGGAACGGGCTCACGGACATGACGGATGCCGGCCTGCTCGCCGAACACATGCTCTGGGCTGCAACCACCCCCGGGGCTGCCAACGAGGCCTTCAACATCGTCAACGGCGATGTGTTCCGCTGGCGCTGGATGTGGCCGAAACTCGCCGCCTACTTCGGCGTGGAGTGGGAGGGATACCAGGGGGCGCCCCGTCCGCTGGAACGGTCGATGGCAGGGCGGGAGGACCAGTGGCGGCGGATTGCCGAGGAGAACAACCTGAGCGAACCGGACCTGGGCCGCGTGGCGTCCTGGTGGCACACGGACGGTGACCTGGGACGGAACATCGAGGTGGTCACGGACATGGGGAAGAGCAGGGACGCCGGCTTCACAGGGTACCGGCGGACGCTGGATGCCTTTACGTCGCTGTTTGACCGCTACCGCGCCGGGAACCTGATTCCCTGATCACCCGGTCCCGGCCGGCGAATAACCCGGCCACTGCCAGGACGGCCATCGCTCCGGCGGTTCCGAGCAGCGGAAGTGTCCAGTCCCCGCTGGCATCCCTAAGGGCACCAAAGGCCACCGGGCCCACCGCGGCCAGGCCGTAGCCCACGGACTGTGCCATGCCGGACAGGGATGCTGCCTGTGGATGGTTCACGGTCCGGAGGCTGAACAGCGACAAGGCGATGACAATGAGGCTTCCGCACCCGGCAGCGCCCAGCAGGACCCACAGGAGGATGAGGTCAGGAGCCAGCGCAAGGCCCAGGAAGGTTGCGAACACCAACGCCCCGCCGGTGAAGGACACCAGCCGCTGGTCCGGTCCCCGGTGCAGGACCGCCCCGGCCGCCAGGCTGGCGAACACGCTGATCAGCAGGAAAACGGACAGATGCACGCCGGCGGTGGTGGCGGGGATCCCGCGGCTTTGTTCGATGGTGGGCAGCCACGCCATCAGGACGTAGAAGGCGATCGACTGCAGCCCCATGAATGCAGTCACCTGCCAGCCCAGCGCCGAGCTCCACGGCGACCGATGGGCAGACTCCTGCTTTGCGGCGTGCCCGGCGGCTGTCCCGTTCCGGCGCAGCCAGGGTAGGAGTACGGCCATGGCGATGAGGGCCAGCCCCGCCCAGGCTCCCAGGGCCAGCCGCCAACCCGCCGGGGAGGTTTGCGCTACGGGAACGACGACGGCGGCCCCCACCGCTGCGAACGCGGCCTGGGCAGCGGTGTAGCTGCCGGTGACCTGGCTGACCCGCAACGGAAAGTCCCGTTTGACGAGGGAGGGAACCAGGACGTTGAGGAACGCTATGGCCACGCCGATCAGCACCGTCCCTGCCCAGATGAAGCCGGGCAGAGGCAGGGAACGGAGCACAATGCCTGAGGCGAGGATCAGCAATGACATCCACAGTGCCCGGTCCAGGCCGAGCCGCGCGGCAAAGCTGGGCGCCAGGGGTGAGAAGACGGCGAAAGCGATGAGCGGGAGGCCGGTGAGGAATCCGGCTGCGGCGCTGGACAGGCTCAGGTCGCTGCTGATGTTGACCAGGACGGGCCCGACGCTGACGAAGGACACCCGGAGGTTGACTGCGATGAGCAGGACGCCGATGAAGGCGGCTCCAAACCTGGCAGTGCGCTGGGACGGGTTCCGTGTGCCGGCAAACATCGTTGTTTCTTCCATCCTTCGGTGGGGGTGGGGCGCTGTTGGCGCCCATCCAGTTCTCTCACACTGAGGTACCCACCGGTGCCGGTGGATCCCCGGCGAGTCCGCCGAATACGCCGTGGGAGAACCTGCGATTTTCCCAGCCAACTGTAAGGATCATCGGCTCTCCACGGACGTACACTGACCTTCGCACCACGTTTTGTGGACACTCCGTCAGGTGAGGGCCTTTTTCGTATGCTCTGGAAGTTGCTCGTCGAATACCTGCGGCCGCACCGGCCGCTGCTGGCCGCCGTCGTGGTTTTCCAGCTGGCGCAGTCCATCGCGTCCCTGTACCTGCCCACGCTGAACGCGGACATTATCGACCAAGGCGTGGCGCGGGGCGACACCGGCTATATCCTGTCCACCGGCAGCGTCATGCTGCTCATCACGCTGGCGCAGATCGCGTGCGCGGTGGTGGCGGTGTACTTCGGTGCCAAGGCCGCGATGGGGCTGGGACGGGACCTGCGCGGCGCCATCTTCGAACGGGTGGGGCAGTTCTCCGAACAGGAAGTCACCAAGTTCGGTGCGCCCAGCCTTATCACCCGCTCCACCAATGACGTCCAGCAGGTGCAGCAGCTGGTGCTGATGTCCGCCACCCTGATGGTGGCCGCGCCCATGCTCAGCATCGGCGGGGTGATCATGGCCATCCGGCAGGACGCCCAACTGTCCTGGCTGATTGCCGTGTGCGTCCCGGTGCTGCTGATCGCCGTCGGGCTCATCGTGACGCGGATGGTGCCGCTGTTCCGCAAGATGCAGGCGCGGATCGACACCGTGAACCGGGTGCTCCGCGAGCAGCTCACCGGCATTCGGGTGGTGCGGGCGTTCGTGCGCGAGGACATGGAAACCGAACGGTTCGCCGGCGCCAACACCGACGTCACCGATGTAGCCCTCCGCGCAGGCCGGCTGATGGCCCTGATGTTCCCCACGGTCATGCTGATCCTGAATGTCTCCAGCGTGGCGGTGATCTGGTTCGGCGCATTCCGGATCGAGGACGGGTCCATGCAGGTGGGAACCCTGATCGCGTTCCTGAGCTACCTGATGCAGATCCTGATGTCGGTCATGATGGCCACCTTCATGGCGGTGATGATTCCGCGTGCGTCGGTGTCCGCGGACCGGATCGGCGAGGTGCTGGGCACCAGCTCCAGCGTCATGCCGCCGAAGCAGCCGGTCACCAGTGCGGCCTTCGCCGGCAAGCAGCGGCGCGGCGAGCTGGAAATGCGCGACGTCGGATTCGCCTACCCGGGTGCCGACCAGCCCGTCCTGTCCGGGATCAGCTTCACCGCCCGCGCGGGGCAGACCACGGCGATCATCGGCAGCACCGGCTCGGGCAAGACCACCCTGGTGAACCTGATGCCGCGGCTGTTCGATGCCACCTCCGGGGCGGTGCTGATGGACGGCGTGGACGTGCGGGACCTGGACCCGGACCTGTTGTGGGGGCACATCGGGCTGGTGCCGCAAAAGCCCTACCTCTTTTCCGGGACGGTGCGCAGCAACCTGCTGTACGGCAACCCGGATGCCACCGAGGACGAACTGTGGAGCGCCCTGGAGATCGCCCAGGCACGGGACTTCGTGGAGCAGATGGACGAAAGGCTGGACGCGCCCATCGCGCAGGGCGGCACCAATGTCTCCGGCGGGCAGCGCCAGCGGCTGGCCATTGCCCGGGCCCTGGTCAAGCGGCCCGAACTGTACATTTTCGACGATTCGTTCTCCTCCCTTGATACCGGCACGGATGCCAGGCTGCGCCAGGCCCTCAAGCGCAACATCGCCGGCGCCACCATGGTGATCATCGCCCAGCGCGTGTCCAGCATTGTCGATGCCGACCAGATCCTGGTGCTCGACGACGGCAGGATCGTTGCGCAGGGCACGCACCATGAGTTGCTGGAGACCTCGGAGACGTACCGCGAGATCGTTTCGTCCCAGCTGGCAGCGGAGGAGACGGTATGAGCCAGGGACCCGCATCCACACGCGGCACTGAAGGTGCGCCCGCTTCGAAACCGGGCCAGGCCGACGTCGTACGCATTCCCCGTCCTGCCGGCGGACCGGGGCGGGGCGGGCCTTTTGCCGGGATGAACGTGCCGGCGGAGAAGGCGATGAACTTCGGCGGCTCCGCCAAACGCCTGCTGGGAACGCTCCGGCCGGAGCGGTTCTGGCTGGTGCTGGTGCTGGCCATGGCGGTGGCCGGCGTGGTCCTGCAGGTGATCGGGCCCCGGCTGCTGGGCGAGGGCACCAACCTGATCTTTTCCGGCGTCGTGTCCAAGCAGCTGCCGCCGGGTATGACGCAGGCGCAGTTGATTGCGGCACTGCGGGCGTCTGGGGACAACCAGAAGGCGGACATGCTCAGCGCCATGACTCTGACGCCGGGTGCCGGCATCGATTTCGGCGCGCTGGCGACCGTACTGACGTGGGCGCTGGTGCTGTATGTGCTGGGGTCGGCGTTCATGTGGGGGCAGGCGTATGTGCTCAACGGCGTGGTGCAGCGGACCGTGTTCGGGCTCCGCGAGCAGATCGAGGCCAAGATCAACCGGCTGCCGCTGCGGTACTTCGATTCGATTCAGCGCGGTGAGCTGCTCAGCCGGGTGACCAACGATGTGGACAACATCTCGCAGAGCCTGCAGCAGTCCATTTCGCAGGCGGTGACGTCCGTGCTGACAGTGCTGGGCGTGCTGGTGATGATGTTCATCCTCTCGCCCACGCTGGCGCTGATCGCGCTGGTGACCATCCCGCTGACGCTGGGGATCACCACGCTGATCGCCAAGCGCTCGCAGAAGCTGTTCGTGCAGCAGTGGAAGAACACCGGCGAGCTGAACGGGCAGATCGAGGAGACCTACACCGGGCATGCGCTGGTGAAGGTGTTCGGCCGGCAGCGCGAGGTGGGGGAGCGGTTCCGGCAGAAGAACGCGGAGCTGTATGAGGCGAGCTTCGGGGCGCAGTTCATTTCCGGGCTGATCATGCCGGCCATGACGTTCATCGGAAACCTGGTGTACGTGGGGATCGCCGTGGTGGGTGGCCTGCAGGTGGCGTCCGGGGCGATGCAGCTGGGCGATGTGCAGGCGTTCATCCAGTACTCGCGGCAGTTCACCCAGCCGCTGGCGCAGCTGGGGTCCATGGCCAACCTGCTGCAGTCCGGGGTGGCCTCGGCCGAGCGGGTCTTTGAGCTGCTGGATACGGAGGAGCAGTCCGCCGATCCTGCTGTTTTGCAGAGTCCGGACGGACGTGCGCGCGGCCGGCTGGTCTTTGAGGACGTCTCTTTCTCCTATTCCCCGGACAAGCCGCTGATCAGCGGGTTATCGCTGGTGGCGGAGCCGGGGCAGACGGTGGCGATTGTGGGGCCCACCGGTGCGGGCAAGACCACGCTGGTGAACCTGATGATGCGGTTCTACGAGCTGGATGCCGGGCGGATCACGTTGGACGGCGTGGATATCACCACCATGAGCCGGCACGACCTGCGCTCGCGGATGGGAATGGTGCTGCAGGACACGTGGCTGTTCGGCGGGACCATCCGGGACAACATTGCGTACGGGCGGCCCACTGCGTCTTCTTCCGAGGTGCTGGAGGCGGCGCGGGCAACGTATGTGGACCGGTTCGTGCGCTCGCTGCCCGAGGGGTACGACACCGTGCTGGACGACGAGGGGTCCAACGTGTCCGCCGGCGAGAAGCAGTTGCTGACCATTGCCCGGGCGTTCCTGGCTTCGCCTTCAGTGTTGATCCTTGACGAGGCGACCTCCTCCGTGGACACCCGGACCGAGGTGCTGGTTCAGAAGGCCATGAGCGCGCTGCGGTCCGACCGGACGTCCTTCGTGATTGCCCACCGGCTGTCCACGATCCGCGATGCCGACCTCATCCTGGTGATGGAGGCCGGCCAGATTGTGGAACAGGGCACCCACGCCTCCCTGCTGGCCGCCGGCGGGGCCTACGCGCGCCTGTACGAGGCCCAGTTCGCGGCGCCGGTGGCGGAGGTCTGAGGGCACTTGGTTCCCGGCGGGAGCACGCTGGTGGCTGGTCACGAGTTTGAGGCCAATGCCGGGATCGCTGAACTTAGAATGATGCTCCTATGGGAGTCAATTGGTGTTGAGCCAGTCTGAGTACCGTTGGAAGAAGTGGTCGTCGCGGGTGAGTCCACGTTCGAATCTGGACAGGGTTGAGGGCCAGATGCGGAGGTTATCGGCGGCTGCTTGGAGGGTGATGTGTTTGGCTGTTCGCAGGGCCCGGAGTTCCCCAGCAGTCGGCGCAGGTTTTGGATGGACAAGTTGATCGTAGATTTCCCGGGCGACGTAGCGTTTGAGGCAGCGGATGATTTCTTTGGTGGTTTTGCCTTCTTGCCGGCGTTTACTGACGTAGGTCTTGGTGCGCGCGTCACAGCTCATGCGCACGAGTGTGATGTGGTGAATTGCTTTGTTGGCCTGCCGGTCCCCGCTGCGGCTGAGGCGGTGGCGCGTGGTTTTCCCAGACGAGGCCGGAATCGGCGCGACTCCGACGAGGGCTGCGAACTTCGCCTCGGTGGTGATTCTTTCAGGGTTGTCGCCGATGGTGACCAGCAGTTGGCTGGCGGTGTCGGTGCCAACCCCGCGCAGGTCGCGGAGCATGGGGGCGTGGGTGCTGACCAGCGCGTCGAGTTTGTTGTCGACCAGGGCCAGTTCCTGGTCCAGCGCGCGGTAGCGGCGGGCGAGGCGTTTGAGCACGACCGCGGCGGTGTTCAACGGATCGTTCAGATCGCCGCCGGGGCGTGATTTTTCCAGCGCGGCGATCATTGCGGTGCCGGTCATGCTCCGGTAACGGGCGCGCAAGGTGTCCGGGGCGGAGACAAGGATGCTTTTGATCTGGGTCACCACCGCTACCCTTGCCCGCATCGCGGTTGATCTCTCGGCGCGCAGTACACGCATGGCCTCAACGGCACCGTTACGCGCCTTCGGCAGCGAGGTCCCGGAGCCTGCCAAGACGGCTTCGGCAGCCTGGTAGGCGTCCAATGGGTCCGATTTGCCGTGCAGCCGACGGTGCTGCCGGTTGGGCCGCATGACCTCCAAGACCTGTAACCCTTCGCGGGTCAGGACCCGGGCCAGCTCGGCGCCATAGGTGCCGGTGCCCTCAACCCCGATGGCCAGGACGGTGCCGAATGTGGTGATGAATTCGATGATCTTCCGATACCCGGATCCGACAGCGAGGAATTCCTTGTCCGCGAGGTGTTCGCCGGTGTCGCTGATAACGGCGACATGGTGGGTATCGGAGTGAGTGTCAATCCCTGCGATGACTTTCAGAGGGTGCTTTGCCATGATGAAACTGCCCTGGCCTTTCCGTTGCATGCGGTGGGGACAAAACGGGGCACGCCGGCCAGGTGGGCAGACAAGACAGTAATGGGACTTATTCGAACAGGCTCCTATTAGGTCATGTCCACCTGGCCGCCGCGTTTCCTGCAGCTTGTGCTGCGGCGGCAGATCATTTTCAAGACAAACCCCTACAGGGCGTCAGTCAGAACCCAGAGCCACACCGCAGCACAAGCCGATTCCATCATTACTGTCAGACCCCCGTGACAGTCTTGGGTTATGGAAACCGGAGCGGTTGTGGATGCGAAAGGCACGGGCGGGCTCGCCGGTGCCGTCGCATCCCTGGCCGGGCCGGTGGATGAACTAAGAGCAGCCATGAGCGGTTCTTCGGATTCCGGGAATAGTGCTCGCAGCGTGGACAGTCATGATCATCTTCGGGAACTTTCCGAGTCCTGCCTGGACGGCCTGGGCATCGTGGCCCGGGTCGAAGCCGCCACTGCAGCGGTGAAAGTCCGGCTGCTCTCGGAGTATTCGAAGGCCGCCGCCGCCCTGGAAGCTCCGGCGGAGAGCGCTTATGAATCATCGGCGAGGGACATGAGCGTCGTTGCCGAAGTCGCCTGCACGCTCACCATCGGCGAGGGAGCCGCGTCCGCGCTGTTGCAGGACGCCCATGCGCTCACCACCTCTCTTCCGGCTACGTTGAGCGCCATGGATGCCGGAGTCATCTCCTGGCGTCATGCCCAGGTCATGGTCGACGAAACCAGCGGCCTGGACTCTGCAGCTACAGCAAACCTGGAAGCCCACTTCCTGGACCCCGAAGTGCCGAACGGGGCACGGGGTGCGTCAGCCGGAGAGCTGGTGCCGGGCCGTTTCCGTCGGAAAGTACGTGCCTGGCGGGAACGCCATCACCCCGAGTCCCTGACCATCAGGCATGCGAAGTCCATGGCGGATCGGCGGATGGAGTACAAACCGGACCGGGACGGCATGGCCTGGGTTTCCCTGTACGTGGCGGCGGATAAAGGCTGTGCCATCTGGAACAAATCATCTGCGCTGGCCCGCGGCCTGCAGGGGCCGAATGAAGCGCGGACCCTCACCCAGCTCCGGGCAGACCTGGCCGTAAAATTGCTGCTCGGTGACACCGATGACCTCGCCGGACCCGGGCCGTCCCTCAAAGCCGATGTGCTGGTCACGGTACCAATCCTTTCCCTCCTCGGTACTACAGACGAGCCTGCCGACCTGGACAACTACGGGCCCATCCCCGCGTCCATGGCGCGCAAGCTTGTCGCAGAAGGTGCCAACTCGTTCTACCGCGTTTTGGTGGACCCCCGCGACGGAGCCACGCTGGAACTTGGCCGCACCAACTACCGGCTCACGGAATCGCTGAAGCGGTGGTTGAAGATGCGGGATGGAAAATGCACCTTCCCCGGGTGCAGCAACCCCAGCCCAGACAATGAGGCGGACCACCTCAGGTCCTGGGAGCGCGGAGGTGCCACCGGGATCAGCAACTTGGGACAGCTGTGCCCCAAGCACCACCGCCTCAAGCATCGGACCGGTTGGAGTCCGGGTGCCGCTTCCAGGAATGAGCCACCGGCGTGGACTTCACCCACCGGGCGGAAATACACCGCCGAACAACCGGACCGGGAACCGACCCTCTGGCCGCCGGGCTGGCTTCCGGAAGGGTCCAGCGTGCTGGAGCTATTTGTCGTGGATTATCTCGCTGCCTCCTAGCAAGCGTCAGCCGCCCGCACCCACTGCTGCCGCGTCGACCGAGAGGAGCCTGGCGTAGTTCAAGCACATGCTCGCACCGTCGTTGGCGGGCCCCCGGTTTCCGTCCAGGGTCACCGGATCGCCCTGGGCCAGTGACGTGCCGTCGGGGAGGACAACGGCTTCGCCGCGGAAGGTGGTGCCCGGCGGGAAGAGCAGGGTCCAGTCATCGCCGTCACTCGCCAGGAGCGTGACGCACCCTGCACCGTCGCGGGAGACTTTGCCCGCAACTTTGGCTTCCACCCGGGGCCCGGCAGATACATCCTCCACCGTGACCGCCTTGGCACCCCCAGCCGAGACGATCAGCTTGGTGGTGATCTCATGTTGGATGACCGGATCGGGACCTTTGGACGGCAGCTGAAGGGATCCCTGGGCAGAACATGCTCCCACGAACAGGACCGCGGCGGCGTACACGGCAAAAGTGATGCTGGCTTTCATATCATCCCCCCACTGAAAGCTGGTTCCCCAGCATAACGCCACGCCCCCAGCACCTGGGCGCTCGGCACCCGCGAAGCGTCCTGTCCTTGCCCGTTCACCAGACGGCCACCGGCAAGCCCACCACCGTTATCCCTGGTCAAGCATTCTTGGCGGGCACCCTCTGTCCAGTCTCTCCCGATGAGCCGGGCGGAACATCCCCGTTCAAGGAGTACACCGTGTACGTGAAATCCGCCCTTGCCACTCTTGCCGTACTTGCCACCCTGGCGGGAACAGTGGCAACTCCCGCCCAGGCCGCAGACAACACCGCCGACGGCAACCAGGCCTTCAGCTTCGCTGCCATCGGCGACATCCCCTACGGCGCGGCCGAGATCGCCAGGTTCCCGTCCCGCATCCAGGACCTCAACGCGGACAAGGACCTGAAGTTTGTAGCACACGTGGGCGATATAAAGAACGGCTCATCCGTCTGCTCGGACCAGTATTTCTCCTACATCCGCACCCAGTTCGATACCTTCACCCATCCCCTGGTCTACACGCCGGGGGACAACGAGTGGGTGGACTGCCACCGGACCAACAATGGCGCCTACAATCCCCTGGAGCGCCTGGACAAGATCCGGGAAGTCTTCTTCAACCAGCCCGGCAAGACCTTGGGCGCCACCATGCCGGTGAAGTCGCAGGAGAACCTGGGCCTCCCGGAGGACGTCCGTTTCGAGAAGAACCGAGTGGCCTTCTCCGTGCTGAACGTCCAGGGCAGCAACAACTCCCTCCTGCCGTGGAGCGGGCTGGGCAAGACTGAACCCACGCCGGAACAGCTCGCCGAGGTGGAACACCGGACGGACGCGGTCATCGCGCAGATCCACCAGACCTTCGCTGAGGCCAGGCGCAGCAACGACCGCGCCGTGGTGCTCATGCAGCAGGCCGACATGTTCGATCCGTCGCTGCTGGCCGACGCCACCGCCAACCCGGCAACGGTTTCCGGCTTCCGCGATATCGTCCAGGCCATGGTCGAGGAGACCAACAACTTCGACGCCCCGGTTTACCTGGTCAACGGCGACAGCCACGTCTTCGCTGAGAACCAGCCCCTCGCCGCGGGCTCACCCTGGCTGGACATCTACGGCTCACCCGCCGCCGACAAACTGCAGCGCATCACGGTGGACGGCGCCAACAACGCCGTGGACTACGTCCGCTTTACGGTCGCCGGCAACAGCGCCAAAGGCGCCGACGTGCTGAGCTGGGAAAAGGTCCCCTTCAGCAAGTAGCAGCGCAAAGGAAAGCGGACGACGGCGGGCGCCCACCCGCCGTCGTCCGCTTTCCTTTGGGTGGGACTGCTTTCCTTTGGCGGGACTACAGAAGGAGTTCCATAAACACGCTGTTGGGGTCCAGCACGTAGTCGGCAAACGGCGCGCACTCCGTGAATCCGTGCCGGGCGTAAAGCCGCCGCGCGGGCGCAAAGTAGTCCTCGGTTCCGGTCTCCAGGTAGACGCGTTCAAGGTTCCGCGCACGGGCGTCACCAAGAATGTGCGCCAGCATGAGGGTGGCCACGCCCCGGCCCCGGGCGGTTGCTGTGGTGCGCATGGACTTGATCTCGCCATGCCTCGCCGTGACGGCGGGGGAGTCCAGCAGCTTGAGCGCGCCGCACCCCAGAAGGTCGCCGTCCTCGCGGGCTGTCCAGAACGTGATGGACGGGGCGGACAGAGCCGAGTGGTCCAGTGCGTGGACGCTCTCGGCCGGCGATGTGGCGAACATGTCCGCGAGGTGTTCGCTCAGGAGCAGGCGGACGTCATCGCGCGTGGGACTGTCCCGGTCAATCGAAATCATCGCTCCAAATTTACCCGTTGCGAACACCAGCGCCCGTGTGCCAAGATTCCCCTGATCGTGAACCGACTCCAGGAGGTGAGACCCATGAACGCTGTATCCGTAATGGGTGCTCCCCCGAAGTCCACGATCCGCGGCTGACCCAGCCGCCCACCGGGAGCGCCGCACAGGTAAATTCGCGAAAGGCGACTCCCATGAACACCACACCTTCTTCATCCGTCCCGCGCGCCCTTCCGGCGGCGACTTCCGGGCGCTCCCTGGTCCTCGGCGGCGGGGGCTCCACAGGAAACGCCTGGCTGATCGGCGTCCTCGCCGGCCTGGCAGAGGCCGGGCTGGACGTGACCGGCGCAGACCGTGTCATCGGAACATCGGCAGGATCCACGGCCGCTGCACAGATCGCCGGGGCCAGTCCGGCGGTGCTCTATGCCGCCGTCATGGACGCACCGCTACCGCAGCGGCCGCGCCCTGCCGTATCTCCGTCGCCCGGCAGCCCGGTTCCAAACCACCTGGAACGGACCGGCAGGATCATCGCCGGCTCCGCAACCGCGGCCGACATGCGCCGCAGGATGGGCGCCGCCGCCATCGACCTGGCGGAGGACTATGACCATTCCGGGCGGTGGCGGGCCACCGTCGCGGCCCGGCTGACAACACAGGAATGGCCGGAACATGAACTGCTGATCACAGCGGTGGATGCCGGTACCGGTGAACCGGGGGTGTTCGAACGGTCCGGCGGCGTCGACCTGGTCGACGCGGTCGCCGCTAGTTGCTCCAGCGGCTCCGCCTACCGGATTGGAGACAGGAGCTACATTGACGGCGGCTACCGGCGGAATGAGAACGCCGACCTGGCCGCCGGGTGTGGCCGGGTCCTGGTCCTCTCACCCTTCGGCGGCAGGACGCGGATGCCGCTTGAGTGGGGCATGCAGCTCGCCGCGCAGGTGGAGGAGCTCCATGCGCATGGCAGTACGGTCGAAGTGGTTTCCCCGGACAGCGGAGCCGAGCACATGTTCGGTGCCAACGCCATGGACCTTTCACTCCGGCCGGCCGCGGCGCACGCCGGACACAGCCAGGGCAAAGCCCTGGCCGGGAAACTCGGTGAATTCTGGATGTGAGGCAAAAAGCGAATTTAGGGTTGTTTTGTAGGCTCCGGCTGGGTTTCTAACGGCTTTTCTGCGCCGAGACAAAAGAAAGGTAAATTCCCTGTCGGAACAAACTACGGAAAATGGCCCCGCGTCCTCGGCTTTGCCTTCCCCCTGCGTCTGGAGGCGCCACAGGACGTCTCCAGATGCGCCTTCCCAGGGCTGGATAAAAAAATAAAAGCAGGTATGGTATCCGGTAACGCAAAGCAAAGAAAGGCGTGATTCCGATGTCCGGAAAATCCCCCAAAAGCGGCGCCGCAAAAAAGGCCGGCAAGTCAATCCTGGAGAAACGTGCCGAAAAGAGAGCTAAAAGCGAAAACAGTGAGCTCAGTTTTGTAAAACCGCGCAAAAACCAGCGCTGACCGTGCCAGCGGGCGGCCGCCCGGGACTCCTAGCCCGCGGCCGCCCGCACCACCCCGGCAAGCAACACCGCGTAACACCGCGCCCGAGGCCCGGGGATCAGCCAAAGGACACCACCATGATGACCTCCCACAACGCCCTCGTCGTTCCCACCCGGCTCTCCCAGCCAGTGCACATCCGGTCGATCGACCTTGACGAGACGGCCTTCCAAAAAATTGCGTCAGGCGGCATTGGCCTCCTCACCGGCACCGATTGGCACGTCTATTTGGACAGCCACGCCAACATGCCAACCACGAATCCGCGCGCGGAAGTACTCATCCGCGAGGCCGGCATTGACCTCGACGGGACCATCCAGGGGACTGCCCTGTTCCTGGGCCGCGACAGGCTGGACGGCGAGTGCGACGCTCCCCGCCACCTCATCAGGCTTGCCGAGCAACTGTTCGACCTGCCGCTCGCAGCGTAGCCGGCCCGGCACTCAACGGTGCGTGCCGGGCCACACTGTTGGGGGGAGTGGACGGCGGCGGATGAGTCTCCGCCGTCGTCCGCTCTGCTCACTTTTCCAGGAACCCGCCGCTCGCCCACCGCCGGACGGCCAGCTTTTCTGATGCGTCGAATTCCAGCAGCGCCACCCGGCAAAGTTCCTCCACGTTGGCTGTCCAGGCGGCAGCAATCTCCGCTGCGGCCGCATCGTCCCGCAACTGGAAATCGGCGTACGCCAAGCCCTGCAGCACAAAGTTCACGGCATTGCGGGAAACGGGTTCACCGGCACTGACACAGTCGTCCCGCACCTGCCGGGCCAGCTCGTTCCGATTGAGCTGATGTTCCCTGAGGCGGGCTTCCATGGAGGTGAAGATCTGCCGAAACTGGGCCGCCGACAATGCAGGTACATCCGTCACCCGGGTAACCCGCTCCTCGACGCCGGGCTGGACCTCGGCGGGAGCGGGAAGGTCCTCAGCGGAGAACCGCTTGGCGTCCCACACCCACCCGCCCCTGGCCGGTGAGTACTCGATGTCCTTGCCGATCTGGGCCACCCACGCTCCGAATCTGCCAAGGCCGGCCCAGTCCGTCTTCAGCGACGGCTCTTCACTCAGGGCCCGGTGCGCCACCAAGGCCCCTTTCACCGGGCCGGGCGCGGACCGGACGAACCTGAGCACCTCAGCCACCGCAGGCGAACCGGTCTTCGGCTTTGACTTCGCCGCTGCGGGGCCGGGCGACTGCTTCGCCGAAACCACGGCATGGATGGGTTCGGCGGTGGTGCCGTTAAGAATGGCCACGAAGTCATGCGACTCCACCACGTGGTCCGCCATCTCCCGGTAAGCGAAGGCCACCGCACCGGCGGCGATGACGGTGGTCATGCGGTCGGCTGCGCGGAACCGCTGGATCAGCGAGGTGAAATCTGCGTCGGCCGAGGCGATAAAGAACTCCTCGATGGCCACGCTTCCGGAGAGCGCATCCATGGCATCGAGCACCAGGTTGATGTCCGTGCTGCTTTTTCCGCGCTGCGTCAGCGACGGGCAGTCGATTACGCGGAATCCAGCCCGCGTCCAGTAGGGGCGGTACTTGGAGTACACCATGGGGTTCAAGTAGCAGTTGCGGATCAGGAACCTCCGCGAGTCGTCAGCGGCTCCGCCATCGGACAGGGCATCGGCCCACTGCTTGGGGTCCTCGGCAAAGCGCCTCGCCGCGGCCGGGTCCAGGGCCTGGAGGCCGGTGAATACATTGTCGAAATCGACAAACATCGCCGCACGGATGCCAGGCCGGCGCGCAGGTTCGGGTGCCTTGTTCATTGGCTCAGTGTGCCAGCCGCGCCCGGGTCCGGGGCGGCGTTGCTGCCGCGACACGCGAGCGGACGACGGCGGGTATGCACCCGCCGTCGTCCGCCTGAACCAGGCGCTGCTTCCGCCGCCCGGGCACGCGCGGCGTTCCCGTTCCGGGACGTCCTACCCTGGGCTTTTGTCGATGACGCAGAACAGGTTTCCGTCCGGATCCTCCAGGACCACGAAGTCCGGATCCTCCGGGTACGAGTCCCAGTCCACGCGCCGGGCGCCGAGCGAAACCAGCCGCTCCACCTCCGCGGACTGGTCGTCCGCATACAGGTCCAGGTGGATCCGCGGGTGGTCCTGGACCGGGGTTTCGCTGAGCATGAGGGACAGTTCCGCGCCAGGGCCCGACGACGGCACCAGGGTCACCCACGTCTCGTCGCCGGCCTCCCGGGGGACATAGCCGAGGGCATCGTTCCAGAACTTCGTGGCGGCGTTGACGTCGTTGACGCCGAGGACAATGGTTCCGATAGTCAACATCCGGCCAGCCTAGACCCGATACGCCGAGCCCGGTAGGTACCGCGAAGCGGAGCAAGGCTAGACTCGCGGGCATGGGGGAAGACAACACACCTGAAGAAAATGAATTATCCGGACGCGCCAAAGTTCCTGCCGCCGCAGTGCCTTTGTTGGGCGTCGTGGCCGTATTGGCAGGTGTCCTGATCGCCTACCTCAACCGAGACTTCACCGGATGGTTCGCGTACGCGCCGCTCAGCAATAAGCCGTTCATTGCCAACGGGGCGGCCCTCGTCACGCAAGGCACCCAGATCGGGTTGGCGGTCATGGTGGCGGGGCTGCTGTTGCTCGCCTTCTGGGCTGGCTACAGGCTGGGCCGGCGGTCCAGTCCCGCCAGCAGTACAGGAAGAAGCCGGAGGTAGGGCGCCGCTCCGGCTGCCGGCGCAAGTCAGGGACTGGGTTTGTTGATCGGCTTGTCCAACGCCAGGCTGATGGTCTGGCCCGGCACCAATTCGCCGCTGGGCAGGTCGGTGAAGTCATACCAAGCCCCGGCGGGGCCCGAGCTCGGACGGTTGGCCGAGCGCAGCTGGTCAACACCGAAGCGGAACGAAACTTGCCGCTCGGTGTCCCCTGGGGCGGTGGTGTAGGTCAGCGGAATACCGTTGGCGTCGGTGGTGAACGTTCCCTGGGCACCCTGGATCTTCAGCTCGCCCGGAATCAGGCGAACCTTCGTACCGGCAGGAATGGGCTGGTCCGCCGCCAAGGACGGGTTGTACAGCAGGATCTGTGCCGTGGTTGAGCGGAACTTGTAGCCAAGGCTGTCGAACGAGTCGCCGTCCACCGTGGTGTAGAAGACCGTCTGGCCGAACGAGTTGTTGACCTCTGCGCCGGACCCCGAGCGGCTGTCCACCGGGTTTTTTTGCAGGCGGATGGCCCTTCCGGCCTGGATGAAGAAGACGTTCCCCTTTTCGTAGGCGAACGGAACCTTATTGGCTTCCGCCAACTGCTCCTCGGTCAGGTTGAACCGGTAGGTGATGCCAGCCAGGCTGTCGTCGGGTTCTACGGTGTAATCCGCTGCAATGCCGTTGGCGTCAACTGTTGCGGCGCCCATGGCGCCCCGCCCTGGACCGGCCGGCATCAGCCGGAGCTTCGTGCCCGCAGGGATGACGGCTCCGGGCTGGAGTCCGTTGAACCCGGCCACCTTCGCCTCCGAAAGCTTGTAGGCCTTCGCCACTGCTGCGAGCGTGTCGCCCGCTGCCGTGGTGTAGAAGTCCACATTGCCAAACGAGTCCCGCACGGTTTCCCCGCTCAGCGCGGGCTTCGCGGCCGAAGACGTGGTGGGGGTGGGGGCGGGGGTGGACTGGACGGCTGCCGCCGGCTCTGCAGGGTGATCGGAGTAGGTACACCCCGCCAACCCGGCCAGCAGCAGGACCATAACCGCGGCATGCGGCCAGGCCACGCGCCTGGATGCCGCCTTGGATGTACTGCCGGTTCCCACCATGGATTTGCCCCCCAATAAGTCCGGCGCAGCCGGGTCAAGGCCCACAACGGACCAAGGCGAGCCTAGTGGATGAATCGCCGGCGCGCTGCAGCAGCCGTCAAAAAAGCAAGCGGACGACGTCGGGCCATGCCCGTCGTCGTCCGCTTGGGAACGGTCGTGGCGGACTTAGTCCTCGTAGACCGCGATGAAGCGGCCCACCACGCCGCCCTTGCGCAGCTTGTCGATGGCGCCGGGGATATCTGCCTGCTTGATGAGGTTCATCGGCGGGTTCAGCTCGCCGGACTTCATGAGGGCATAAAGGTTCTCCAGGTCCTCCTTGGTGCCGGATTTGGAGCCCTTGATGGACAGCTGGTTGATGATCAGCGGGTAGGTGTTGATGGTCGCTTCGAGGCGTCCCATGCCCACCTGGACTAGGGTGCCGAATTCGGCGAGGGTCTCAAGTGCCGCGGACGTGGTCGTGCCGAACCCGGCGTAGTCCACGATGAGGTCCAGGTTCTTGTCCTTGAAGGCGGTAATGGAGTCGGCCACTTCGGCGAGGCCGATCTCATTGGCGAGCTTTTGCGTCTCGGGGTTGACCTCGGCGCCATAGACCTCCGCACCTGAGAGTGCTGCGACGCGGGCGCCGATGTAGCCCAGGCCGCCCAGGCCGATCACCCCGACCTTCATGCCCGCCTTGGCCCCGCCCACAGCCATGATTGCGTGGTACGCGGTAAGCCCGGCGTCGGTTGCCATCGCGCCCAGCTCGAAGGAGACTTCGTCTGGCAGCTTCACCAGGTTGTCGTCGGTGGCGAGGAGTGTGGGTCCGAAGCCACCGTCCCATTTGCCGTAACCCAACGCGTCGCCGTCCTTCATGACGGGGGAGAGGCCAACCCGGTCGCCGACCTTCCAGTGCTCCATGCCGGCGCCCACCTCGGTGATGACGCCCGCATTTTCGTGGCCCATGGTGCGGGGGAGCTCCGGGAACAGCGGCATCCAACCGGCGTCGTCGATGGCGGTGACGTCGGAGTGGCACACCCCGGCGGCCTTGACGCTGACCACCACCTGGCCCGGACCCGCACTGGGTTCAGCCACTTCGTTCAGCGTCAGGGGGTTGTTGGTGCCGGTGAACTGCCATGCCTTCATGGGGCATTCTCCTTCGGTCCGTTGGTTAAGTTCATGCATTTGCATGCAATTACAGCCTACGCCTCTTTCGGCCCAGCGTAGCTCTCGTGTGATGCGGGGAACATGGCGCGCATCGTTCCCGCGCGGAATATGCGTCGGACATTTCCGACATATAATGGAGTGGTGCTTCCCGATGTCTTCGCCGCCGTGTCCAACCCGGCGCGGCGCGTCATCCTGGACGAACTGCGCCAAGGGGCCCGCACGGCCGGTGAACTTACCGGCCTGCTGGACCTCAGTCGTCCCGCCGCGTCCGAACACTTGGCCGTGCTCCGGAACGCAGGGCTGGTCCGCGAGGAACGGCAGGGGCGGAACAGGGTGTACCACCTCCAGCCTGGCGGCCTCGCCGAGATCGGCGGCTGGTTGAAGCACTTCGAGCACTACTGGAACCAGCGGCTGGACGCGCTGGCAGACCTTCTGGACGAGGAGAAACCAACATGACGGAAAATGCCATCAGGCTTGAACGCCGCTACCCACACCCCGCAGCTGCCGTGTGGGCCGCTCTGACGACGCCGGAACTCCTGGCCCGCTGGTGGGCCCCGGGCAACATCGCACCGGTGGTGGGCCACCGTTTCACCATGGACATGGACGCCTGGGGCCAGCAGCAGTGTGAAGTCCTCACCGTTGACCCCGGCACCTCCATCAGCTTCCTCTTCTCCGAAGGCCAGCTGGACACCACGATCACCTGGCGGCTTGAGCCCGTGGACGGCGGCACCGTCCTCCACTTCGAGCACGCCGGCTTCCAGCTCGACACCCCCATGGGACGCCACGCCATCGAAGGGATGGGCAACGGCTGGCCCGGCCTGCTGGCCCGCATCGATGGGGTCCTTGCCGGGGTGTCCTGACCTCCCTGCCTCCTGCTACGCTCCACGTAGCCGGCCCGCGGTTGCGTTTTTGGTCCGGCCCATCAGCTTCGGTTGTGAGCGAAGGAAGCACCCATGACGGTTGCCCAGATCCAAGTGGACCAGCGCGTGATCGGGATCGATTCCCGGCGCTTCGCCTCGGTTGAGAAGGCGCTCGTGGAGCTCATCACCAACAGCGATGACAGTTACGCGCGGGTGGAAAAAGCGGGCGGCAACGTAACCGGCAGGATCCTGGTCGGCTACCAGCGGCACCACTCGGGAGCGGTGCTGACGGTCAGTGACCAGGCGGAGGGCATGTCCTTCGGGCAAGCCGGACGCATCCTCAGCTACGGCGGCGCCCACAGCCCGCTGGCGCGCGGCGAAGGGGCAGGCCGCGGCTACTTCGGCCGCGGACTCAAGCAGGCCATCTTCGGCCTTGGCCACGGCTGGATCGAAACCATCCAGGCCGGGCGTTTCACCCGGATCGATATCTTCCGCGGAAGCAACGGCGGCTACCTGTATGACGACGACGGCGCTGACCGGCAAGCATTCCCCGCGGACTACGCGCGGCTCGGCATAGCCGGGGGCGGCAACGGCACCAAGGTCACCATCGTCGTCGACAACCCGCACGCCACCATCACCCAGCAGGCGACCCTGCTTCAGCTCCTCGCGGACAACATCTACCTGAGGGACGTCCTGGAGCGGCGCACCGTGGAACTGCTGCACGGACATCCCGGGAACGGGGACTACGCCAGCGACGGCATCCGCTTCCGGGAACCGCCGGCCACAACCCTCGTGGGCCCGGATGCACCCGGCAGCTTCAACGTGGACGGAACCGAGTATGCCTTCACCGTCACGCTGAAGCGGGCCGAGGGCGTCGAGCTGACACTGAAGGGCGACGAGCGCACCGCCGGCCTGGTGGTGGAGTCCGGCATGGCCGTGCTCGACTGCCAGATGTTCGAGTTCGAGAACCAGGTGGGCACCGAATACCTTTTTGGCATGGTCAGGTGCCCGGCGCTGACCGACATGCTGGGCAAGGGCGTAGCCATCATCAGCGACGAGCGCGAGGGCCTGAACACCAAGGACCCGTTCGTTGCGGCGTTCTCGCACGCGGTGAGCCGGATGATCGCGGCACCCGTCCAGGCGGAGAAGGGAAAGCTTACCCATTTGGAACGGGCCACCACCTCGGGCCGGACGGCCGAAATGATCGAGCACCTGCTGCAGCATATGAGCGAGGCCGCCGTCCGGGACCTGGGCCTGGAAACAGCATCCGTGGGCCTTAGCGGGAACGGCGCACAGGCACCCGAGGCACCAGCGCCAGCGGCACTGCGGTTCACAACGCCCTTCTATTACCGGCCGCCGGTGCATCCATTCCACGTCGCCCTGCTGCTGGATCCGCGCCAGCTGCCCCAGGGCGAAATGTTGGAGTTCGACCTGGATCTTCCCACCTCGATCCGGTTGGATCCGCTGCCTGCACCTGTTCCTGTCGGAGCGCTCGCGGAGCCTTTCCGGCTCGAATGGACTGCCTCGGGGGAGCGGGCCGGGGACCAGGGGCAGATTACCGCCCGGGCCGGCGACTACTGGGCGCTCTGCGAGGTGGTCATCGCCGACCACGCCTCCCGCCGCACCGCAGACCAGCCGCCGCACCGTGGTGCCGCCGGAACATTGGCGGCCACGCACCGGCAGGCACGCCGCGCGAGCCGGGACCACGGCGTGGACCTCTTTACCGGCTACGACTTCAGGAACCTCCACAACACCACGGACCGTGCCGTGTACTCCGAAGAGGAACGGAAGGTCATCATCAACACCGCCGCCCCCACAGTCCAGCTCTACGTCGACGGCCGGGGGCGGTTCCGCGACTCCGCCCGGCTCCTGCTCGCCGAACTCTTCCTCGACGTGATCTCAGACGAACTGGCACGGCGCCGCGTGGAACAGCATGGCCAGGCCGGCGACCTCGCAGCCTTCCGAAACGCCAAACGGGCCATTATTGGCCGCTACGGCAGCGAGGTGCACCGGACCTTCCTAGGCTGAGGCCCGGCAGGCAGCCTCATTGGAGCCGGTCGTTTACCAGCGGCCCCGCGAGGGTAACCCTGCAGTATGACTGATTCCGGAGCGGGCGGCGCCAACGATCCCTTCGACGGCAACGACGGGATCGTGGCCGGACCCGGGCACGCAGAGACACCCGAGAGCATTGCCGAGGACGTCCGCCACGACATCCAGCTTGGCCAGGTCCAGGACGACGTAGCGCACGTCCTGGAGGAGCGGTTCGAGGACGCGGGCATCGACGCCCGCCCCGAAGAAGTGGACGACCTGGCCGAAGAAATCGAGCGGGACGCGTCCAGCTAGCCCCCGGGACGCCGGCCGGCCCTAGGGCCAGTCTGCGCGTGTGAACCGGACCGGACTGCGCAGGGTCAGAAGGCAGTCCGACGTCCATTCCACCACCCGGTGCTGTACGTCCAGTGGATCCGCTGCGACCTGCTGCTGATCCTGGGTGGTGGCGTCTTGAAGACCTTCGACTGAGCTGTTCACTTGTCCCCCTCGTAAAGCGTGTGTGGCCACACTAGGCACCGCCGGATGCCAAGGGAAGAGAGTTAATCCAGCAGCCGGATAAACTGCGCAAATCTTGAGGAAGGGTGCGCGCAGGGGTGGACCGGCGGCACATTCACTTTCCTGCGCGAGAGAAGACAGCGTTGAAAAAGGATGCCAGTTCCCCGGCCTTGGCCTGTGCCTCGGCTTGGGAGGCCGTGCCGCTGCCAGCCTCGATGGACAGCGTTCCCCTGCGCGCCCCGCACCGCACGTGCCATTGGCCTGTGCCGTCGCTGAGCTGGTACGCCACGGCGTAGCTCGAGTCAGCGGTGATGCCTGTGTCCAGACCAGCAACAGGGGACCACGTCCGGCTCCCGCCCTCGAACAGGATTTCCAGCACAGACGTGCAGCCGCGGAGCCTGTCCACCCTGGTATCGAACGGATAGGGCGGCTGCATTGTGGAAGGCATGTTGACGACCGTGAGGTCGGTGTAGTCCATCTTGGTGGCCCCCTGGATCTGCCCCTGCCCGGAGACGGAACCAGCCAGGGACGCGGTGTACGCCTGGTCATCGAAGGTGCAGGGGGAGTCGGCCGGCGACGGCGGAGCTGTGGGTGTGGAGCCCTGGGGGAGCCCGACGATCCGCGCCTGCGGCAAACTCACCGGCGCCCCGCCGGGGCCGGTCATGCCCTTGAACAGCGCCACCATCTGGTCAGGCGCCATCGAGTTTGGAGCGCCTGGTGCCGCCGGTGCCTGAGGCTTGCCCGCTTCGCTGATGAGCTCCTTCGCCAAGTCCGCCATCGAAGCCAGGGCCGGCCTGGCGTCGGCTTCCGAGTTCAAAGTGGCAACAGAGAGCGTCAGTGTGATGGACAAGGTGCCGTCCAGGACGCGCAATCCCACTGAGCCGAAGTCCCCGGCGCCCCTCGGCTTGGTGACCTGCATGAACGCATGCTGCTTGTCGGCGATGGGTGGAGCGGCCAGCAACTGGAGGGCATAGGTGGAGGTTCTGCCCGCCTCCGTATAGGCAAGGTCGAACTGCCCGCAACGGGACAAGAGGTCGTCCTGATAGCCAAAATCGGCTCTTGCGATGGACTCCTTTTCCGCACTCCTGAGGATGATCCCGATGGTGGTCGTTGGTCCGGATTCCCCGCCGGCCGGCGGCATAGCACCGTCAGCGAAGTTGATGCCCGTATCGGCCCAGTGGGTGAACGGGGATCCGGGAACCAGGGCAACGCAGTCAGCCGGTGTGGTTTCCGTCCGGGTTTGCGGGAAGGACCCGCTCGCCGCACCCGAGCGGAGGCGGGTTGAGTCCTGGGCCGTAGGATACGGCAGGTTGCGCGACCGTCCCACGCCGTTAATGATCGCTGCGAGCTCCGCGTCCGAGAAGGGTCCGGACGGTGACCCTGTTGCGGGCGCTGTTGACGCGGGCGGGAAATCGGAAGCTGGGGAGTTGCTGGGTGGAGGGGTGCCGGCGGGCGAACACCCGGCCAGCGCGAGCAGGGCGGCCGCGAGGGCACCTGCCCGGCGCCCGCGGCTCCGTGCCGTTGCGGTGCTCCGTTCCGTTGCAGCGGTGCGTGCCGTTGCACCGCTGCCACGCGCTGCGCGTCCCCATGCAGCCATTGCCGGCCTCCCTTCCATCACCGCCAGGCGTCAGCCTCGCCGCACATCAGGGCCGAAGGACCCGGCCAGCCGCAGGGCTGTCAAAGACGGGAGCGACGCTGGCGGCCGCCAGCGGGATGACTTCCAGCCGGTCGTCCGGCCCGGCAACCACCAGTACGTGCTGGGCCGTGACGCCTTCCAGCGCTGCCGCCACCTGCCGCACTGCCTCCTCCAGCCCGGGAGCAGGGGCGGACGACGGCGGAACCCGGGCGCCGCCGTCGTCCGCCTGCAGCCAGGTGGTCACCTTGGCGCCTCCGGTGGCTTCAGCGATGCCGCGGGCCAGTGCCACGGGATCCACGGCACCGGGTGGATAGCCGCTGACCAGGGTGACCCGCTCAAGCGCGTGCCTGTGCATGGGAGCCGCGGCCGCCAGCAGCTCCCGGTCATGCCGCCACAACGCGAAGTGGTATCCCGCCACCAGCCCTGCTGCCACCAGGAGGCCCAGGGGTGCGCGGACACGGTCCAGGAGGCTGCCGCCCGAGACGTCGCCCAGCAGGAATTCGAAGAGCCGGTAACCGATAACCAGCAGGGTAATGAGTGCCACCACCGCACTGACGCCGAAGAATGCCACCAAGTAGACGCGCCGGCCAGGCGGAATCTCGCCGGCGCTCCGCGGCTGGTGCCTCGGTTTCCATGCCAGCCACCACACGGGTGCTCCCACCACCAGGGAACTGATGCCGCCAAGGAGCAGCGTGCGGGTGGCACCGCCGGCCAACGGCGACACTGCGGCGTCCAGCAGCGCGTTGACCACCACCCCTACGCCGGAAGCTGCTGCGGCAAGGGCCACTGCGGACGTCACCAGGAGGCTTGCACGGCGCGTCCTGGTGGAGCGGGTCACGGACGTGGTGCGGTGGTAGCGCCAGACCAGCGCACCAACGACGGCAGCTGCAATGGCCGGGGCGAGGGGCTCGAGCAGGTCATTCAGCGGGCCGCTCCGGTCGAAGGCCAGCCGCAGGAGGACAAACAGGATGACTCCCAGGCCACCCAGGGCCGTGATGCCGGCGACGAAAATGCCCACGGCAATGATGGTGACGTCCACCAGCCCAGTCTGGAAGCGCCGGCCGCCCTCCCGGAACCAGTGCCACCACCACACCGCCGCTCCGCCGGCAGCCCACACCACGGACCTCAGGACGGGGAACCACCACGGTTCAAAGGAAGCCGCTGCCGCGAAACCGCGGATCGCCACGTCCAGCAGGCTGCCCAGTGCTGCGATGGCGGCGCCGGCACCGAGGAGGAGCCCAAAGACGGAGCCGACGACGGCCCGCACGTCCTCCAGATGCGATGACGGTTTGCGGGGGTGCTTCCACATCCACCGGTGCCACCACCAGATGGCCGACCACACGATGCCGTTGGCCAGCGGGGACGGCCACTGGCTCTCCTGCGTGTCAATGAATGAGGTGGCAAGGTTCAGCAGCGACGTGGTGCTGATGATCAGTGAGACCGCATACATCCCGGTCAGGTAGAGGCCCCACCCGGGCGCCCTGCGCTCGGATTCGTCGTCCAGGCGCCTCCACACGAACCACCAGAGCAGCAGCGCGAGCGGGCCGCCGATCAGGGTGAAGGCAAGGGACAGTGCCAGTCCCGCGACATCACCGGACACCAGGGTGGACGCGGTCCGGAAGAGCCGTTCCAGGAGTCCTTGGAGCCCCGAGGCCGCGATCACCACCAGGGCAAACAGCAGGACGTACAGGATCAGCCGGCGGAGGGTTGCCAGGCCACCGGCCGGGGCAGTGACCGTGGGTGCTGCCGGCGCCGTCATGGCTTCACCGGTACAACGCTGCAGTCCACCAGCGGGTATGGCGGCTGGTCGATCAGCCATTTGCCGTCCACTTTGAGGAGCGAGAAGGCGTCCTCCATCTCGTATTCGGACGGACCGAACGGTCCGCCCTGGGACGAGCGGACAATCGAAACCCTCACCGTGGCCGTATCGGTGCGCTCCGTCGTCGAAATCAAAACGACACGGGCGGGCGCGGGATCGTTGGCGTACGTGCCCCGGCACCTGATCTTGGCACCCTCAGTGAGGTAGGACGCGGCGGTGGCGGCGTCCCCGTCCAGGAGTGCCTTGCTGTACCGCTGGACCACGCCGGCCGGGCTCGACTCATCCAGCGGGGCCGGGCCGCCGCGGGTGAAGACCACTGCGAGCGCAACCACCACCAGTACGGCCACCACCCCCACCAGCGCCAGCAGGATCCGGTCCGGTCTTCGGGAGGTGCGTTCCGTGGCAGCAGTGTCGTCCATGGCGCAAGTATGGGTCAGGCGCCGGTGATCCGCTGGTGTCTTTCGGCCCCACTTCAGCGTGGCGGGGCGGAATCTTCACAATAATTAGGAAAAAGGGTTGTTTAACTACAAATCTTCGAGGTTGGGGTCTCCGCAGGGCGCCTCGGCGCGGGGGAACCTGCACCGCGACCATCCGGTGATCCAGGCCGAGCCCCAGCCGGTCAGGTAGCACCCTTCCCTTCCTACTGAAGACCGCATGGCCGCCAAGCCTTCCGCTTGGCGGCCATGGCTGGGTTAAGCGCCGCATTTCACGCTTGTTACAACGAAGTTGCTCTTGTTGCAACACAATTGCCGTCTGTTGGCCGCTGGTGGGACTGGCGAACTTACCGCGTCGTTGCGCACCAATCCAACAATTAATCATCGAGCAATCTATTGACTGTGCTGCGCGTCACGGCCTATGTTGAAACAACCAAGTTGCAAGGAATGCAACTCCAACATCATTGGTGGTTTTATGAGTACCCAACAAAACTCACCCCAGGCAGGAGTGGTTGCCGCTGACGCCAACGCTCCCTACGGGGCCGGCAGCGGCACGGACAACGCTGTTGCCGGTAAGGACGTTCGGCGCCGGGTGGTGACCGCGAGCTTCATCGGCAACTTTGTCGAGTGGTTCGATTACGCGGTGTACGGCTACCTCGCAGCCGTCATCTCGTCGGTGTTCTTCCCCGAAGCAGACCGACAGACCGCGCTTTTGGCTACCTTCGCCGTCTTCGCGATCTCCTTCTTCGTCCGTCCCCTGGGTGGCTTCTTCTGGGGACATATCGGCGACAAGCTGGGCAGGCGCAAGGCGCTGTCCCTCTCGATCGTCATCATGTCCGTCTCCACGTTCTGCATCGCCCTCATCCCCGGCTACGGAACCATCGGCATACTGGCCCCGGTCCTGCTGCTACTGGTCCGCGTGGTCCAGGGCTTCTCGGCGGCCGGCGAATACGCCGGAGCATCAGCCTTCCTGGTGGAATACGCTCCGGCCAACCGACGCGGACTCTATGCCGCCGTCGTGCCTGCCAGCACCGCCGCCGGCCTGCTCCTGGGCTCCTTGATCGCGGCGCTCCTCAGCTCAGTACTCAGCACTGACCAACTGCACGAGTGGGGATGGCGACTGCCCTTCCTGCTGGCCGCCCCCATGGGCCTGATCGGCCGCTACATCCGCACCAAGCTGGAAGACACCCCGGCCTTCCGCGCATTGGCCGACCAAGAGGAATCCGCCCCTAAAGCCCCTGCGCTGGACATGTTCCGGACCTACCGCAAACACCTGATAATTGCCTGCGGCGCCGTGCTGCTCAACGCCGTCGGCTTCTACGTCATCCTCAGCTACATGCCCACGTACCTGTCGGAGGAACTGGGCTTCGGCCCCACCGAGTCCTTCCTGGCCACCACCATCGCCCTGGCCAGCTACATCGGCTTCATTTTCCTGACCGGCCTCGCCTCGGACCGGTTCGGCCGCAAGCGCATGCTGATCACCGCGTCAGTGCTGTTCATGCTCCTGACCGTGCCGGCCTTCATGCTGCTGGACACCGGCAACTTCCTGGTGATCGTCCTGGTCCAGATCCTGCTGGGCGGCATGCTCACCCTCAATGACGGAACGTTGCCCAGCTTCCTGGCCGAGCTGTTCCCCACCAAAGTCCGGTACAGCGGCTTCGCTGTCAGCTTCAACCTCTCCAACGCCCTGTTCGGCGGCACTGCACCCTTCATGGCCACCCTGCTGATCGGCATGACCCAGAGCAAGCTGGCGCCGGGCTGGTACCTCGTGGCCGCATCGGCCGTGTCACTCATGGCCGTGCTGTTCGCCGCAGAAACCTCGCGGAAGCCCCTCAAGCACCTCTGACCAACCAGAGGCCCCCAACCCATCCGGGTTCACAGACCAACCTCACGACGCAAACCAACACCAGTTGCACCAACAGCAGCTGCACCACTAGAAAGGCACCACCCGTGACTATCACTGCCGACAACGCCTCCTCCATCGCCGAACTCGAGCGCCTCAAGGTCCTTCACAACGGCACCAAGGGCAAGCTCACGTTCTCCGACGCGGAATTCGAGCGCCGCCTCGGCGGCCTCCGCAGGATCATGGCTGCCAAGGAACTGGATGCGGTCATCCTCACCAGCTACCACGGCATCAAGTACTACTCCGACTTCCTGTACACCACGTTCGGCCGCAACTACGCCCTGGTCGTCACCGCCGACGACTCGGTCACCGTTACCGCCAACATCGACGCCGGCATGCCGTGGCGCACCTCCTACGGCGAGAACATCGTCTACACAGACTGGCGCCGGGACAACTTCTACTTCGGCCTGCAGGAAGCGCTGCGCCAGCGCGGCGTCAAGGCCACCCGGCTGGGCGTCGAGGACGACTTCCTCCCGGGCCTGACCCGCGAGAAGATCGCAGCCGCCTTCCCGGGCGCCCAGCTGCTGGACGTCTCCCAGGACGCCATGCGCCAGCGCATGATCAAGTCCGCCGAGGAAATCGAAGTCATCAAGCACGGTGCCCGCATCGGCGACCTCGGCGGCGAAGCAATCCGCAACGCCATCCGCGAAGGCATCTCCGAGTACGAAGTTGCCCTGATCGGCACCGAGGCCATGGTCCACGAGATCGCCAAGACCTTCCCGGACCGGGAAGTCCGCGACACCTGGGTGTGGTTCCAGTCCGGCATCAACACCGACGGCGCCCACAACTGGGCCACCACCCGCAAGCTGCAGCAGGGCGACATCCTCTCGCTCAACTGCTTCCCCATGACCTCCGGCTACTACACCGCCCTGGAGCGCACCCTCTTCCTGGGCCAGCCGGACGAGCGCTCCCTGGAACTGTGGAACATCAACGTCGAGGTCCACAAGCGCGGCCTGGAACTCATCAAGCCCGGCGCCGTGTGCAAGGACATCGCCGCCGAACTGAACGAGATCTACATCAGCAACGGACTGCTGGCCAACCGCACCTTTGGCTACGGCCACTCCTTCGGCGTCCTCAGCCACTACTACGGCCGGGAAGCCGGCCTGGAGCTGCGTGAGGACATCGATACCGTCCTGGAGCCGGGCATGGTGGTCTCCATGGAGCCCATGATCACCGTGGCCGACGGCCAGCCGGGTGCCGGTGGCTACCGCGAGCACGACATCCTGGTCATCGGCGAGGACAACTCGGTGGAGAACATCACCAAGTTCCCGTTCGGCCCGGAGAAGAACATCATCGGGGCATAGCCACCAGCAGCAGGAAACGGCGTCACGGAACCGTGGCGCCGTTTCCGCCGTCCGGGCAAAATGCCCGCGCATAGGGAAAGATGGTCTCCACCATGACTCCTGCACAAACTTCCGACACCAGCGCCAACGGAGCCGGCACCAATGGCGGGACTGATGCCAAAGGCGCCTCCGTCGTCGTCAACGCCATCGCCGTACTGCGCACCTTCACAGCCGACGAACCCCTGCTGGGCGTCACCGAAATCGCCAACCGGGTGGGCATGCACAAGAGCAGCGTCTCCCGGATCTTGGCCACGTTCGAGCAGGAAAACCTGGTGGAGCGGGACCCGGAAACCAAGCGCTTCCGGCTGGGCCTGGGGCTCATCGCCGTTGCCGGACCGCTGTTGGCGGAGATGGAGGAGCGCCGCGTGGCCTACCCGGTGCTGCGGCAATTGACCGAGCAGACGGGGGAAACCAGCGCCCTCATGCTCTGGAACGGGGACGAAGCGATCTGCGTGGAGCAGATCGCCAGCCACCACCAGATCAAGCACACCACCCCGCTCGGTGCCCGCTACCGTGACGCCATGAGCGCTTCCGTCCAGGTCTTCCTGTCCACCCTTCCGGCCGAGCGGGTGCGGGAGCTGCTGAAGAGCGGCACCATCACCTTTCCGGGGATGGACGACGACGGCCTGGCGGCTTACGAAGCCCGGCTCCAGGATGTTGCGCAGCGCGGATGGGCGGGGAACTACGGCGAATCGTCCATGGACGAAGTGGGCGTGGCCGCGCCCGTCCGCGACCACCGCGGCGACGTTGTGGCCGCCGTCCTGATTCCAGCGCCCCGCTTCAGGGTTTCCAAGGAGCAGTTCGAAAGCCTGGGCGAGGCGTGCGTTGCCGCCGCCGCCAAAGTGACCACCCGGCTGGGAGGCCGGCCGGCCAACTGACGCGGCCGCCGGCACACTCCTTATCGCCAGGTGATGTAGGAGCCTGTGGGGCTCCAGTGGATAACGCCGCCCTGGTAGTTCTGGGCAACGCTTCCGTCATTGCCTGTCGCGTACTCATCGCTCGTGGGGTAGCCGAGGCGGCCGTTTTCATAGCCGGTGGAGGCCCAGATGGAGCGGATGGCGGCGATGCAGATGTGGGCGCCTGTTGCCGGTGACCAGATGATGGTCCCGCCTTGGTAATTCTGGTACGCCCCGCCGTCTTTGAGGCCGCCCACTTGGTCGATGACGGGGTAGCCGAGCCTGCCGTTTTCGAACCCGGCAGCTGCCCAGGCGGCACCGATCGCGCCGGTGGTGATGTGGGCGCCTGTTGCCGGCGACCAC
>NZ_JBHVTN010000003.1:0-73320 GCF_042884655.1 Pseudarthrobacter sp. NPDC058119 | reverse complement strand
CACTTCGTCGGTCACGGGGTAGCCGAGCCTGCCGTTTTCGAACCCGGCAGCTGCCCAGGCGGCACCGATCGCGCCGGTGGTGATGTGGGCGCCTGTTGCCGGCGACCAGATGACGGTCCCGCCCTGGTAATTCTGGTACACGCCGCCGTCCTTGAGCCCGCCCACTTCGTCGGTCACGGGGTAGCCGAGCCTGCCGTTTTCGAATCCGGTAGTTGCCCAAAATGCACGAATAGCACCAGTTGATACGTGGGCCCCGGACGCCGGCGAGTAGAGGATGCATCCGCGTTCAAAGCACTGGTACCCGCCGTTGTCCTTGAGGCCGTACACCTCCGGGGTGACGGCAGCCCCGAGCGCACCATTGAGAGACGCCGCCTTTTCCGCAATGGGAGTCTGCGCGGACGCTGCCGTGGTGAAAGTCCACGTCTTGTCCGCGGCCAGGGCGTTGCCGGCCACGTCCTTCACACCGTTGGTGCCGCCCTTGATCGTGGCGGTGTACTTGGTCCCCGCTGCAAGGTCGGCGTCAGGGTTAAGGGTTGCGACTTTGCCGGAGGAGCCGTAGGACACTGCAGCGGTCACCGCAGACGTTCCGTTGGTCAACGTGAACGTGTCCGCTGTGATTGTGGAGGCGTCCATGGCCTCCGAGAACGTGCCCGTCACGTTGGCTGTCACTGCCACGCCGGTCGCAGCCGCGGCGGGAGACGTGGCCGTCACGGTCGGAGCCGCGGTGTCACTGCCACCACCGGTAGGGTCGTAGTAGTGCCAGTACTGGCTGGTGGCATTGGCATCAGCCAGCAGCAGGAGGCCGCTGTCGGCGGTGCCCCAGGCAGCGCTGTTGACGTTCTGCTTCGTCGACGTCACGTTGTGCACGAACTGGTCGGCATCGACGATCCGGGCCGTCTTGGTGGTGGTGAAGCTGATCTTGTCCAGGGGAGTGGACTTCTCGTAGATTGCCCCGCCCGAGGCGGTGCAGACGCCGGCGTCGGTGGTGCCCGAAGGCTTGGGATAGGTGGCGAAGGTACGCAGCTTTTGGGTGCTCTCATCAATCATGACGATCACCCGGTTGGGGCATTCGCCGACGGTGGCGATCGTATGCGCAGACCATGTTGTGCCGCTTAGGGACAGCAGCTGGATGAGGGGCTGCGATGGGGAGGTGTACGAGGTCTTGATCGCTGCGAAAACGCGTCCGCCGGAGGAATCCAGCCACTTCAGGTTCATGTGGTCATCGCTGCTGCGCTGCCCGGACACCGCAGCCACGGGAGTGCTCCAGGCCGCCGTCGAGGCGCCGTCGACGTGGTAGCTCCAGTACATTCCATCGGTGGAGTCCCCCATCTGCCTGCTCCACATCACGCCGATTTTCCCGTCGAAGGAAATCACCGCCGACGTGTCATCCACCGACACGTTGCTCATCGATCCCGGAACCTGGAACGGGGTGCCCCACGTCTTGCCGTCCGTGGCCGTCACGTTCAGGTAGATCTTGTTGTCCTCCTGCCAGGTGGACCAGACCCTGCCGGTGGAGTCCTTGTCGATGGTCAGGACTTCGACTTTGGAGTTGTTGATCTGGCTGGAACCCAGCAGCGTGTACTTCCCGGTGCCAGCGTCGTAGCTGTAACGGCGCATCGTTGTTGGGAAATTGGGCTCAGCCGGCAGTTCATCGTTCACGAACCGGTAGCTTGCAACGTAGAGCGTCTTCCCGTCCCACAGCACGTCGTGATGCGTGTTGGCCCGCGACTCCGTCGCCACACCGGTATCCACCCAGGAACCCGTGGCTGCGTCGAACCTGAAGATGTGGAACCTGGAGGAGGACGTGTCCCACAAGTTCCCCCACCAGGATCCGTCGTTGAACCACAACACGCTCGTGGCGCGCTTGGTGCCTGTGGGGGTTGCGGTCCCGGTATGCGACGGACCTTCAACGCCGACATCGCCTGTCGCTGCGGATACCGGCACCGGTGCCACCAGCACACCCAGGGCGATCAACGCCGCTGTCAACAAACCACGGAAAAACGGATTCTTTTTCAATTTAGCCCCCAAGGTGAAGCCGCCACCGATTCCTGATCCGATCAGTGTTGTTGCTGGGGGTACCTAAAACAATTCCGGGCACCCCCTAATTTGTGCCCCTATAGCCTGCCGCTGGCTACCCCCGGCCGACGGCCGAAGCCGATCTGCGGCGCCCGTCCAAGGTCAGGGCAGCCCGGCCATCCGCGCCGCCAGATGCAGGGCCGCCAGCCGCCCGGTGCCGCGCGGATCGCCGCCGCACAGGTCGAAAATCCGCTGCAGCCGGTGGTGCATCGACTGCCGCTCCAAGTGCAGTTCGCGTGCCGACTGCGCGGTGTTGCAGCCGGAGTCGAGCCACACCTGCAGGGTCTCGAGCAGCTGGGACTGGCGCTGCGCATCGTGTTCCAGGACCGCCCGCAACTGCCGGCTGACGAACGACTCCCGGGATGAGGCATCCAGGCAGGTAAGGGCCAGGCTTTCCACGGCTGTGTCCTGGGCGTCCAGCACCACCAAGCCATGTGCCGGGTGCCGCCTGCGGGCCGAGGCGTTCCGGCGCTGGATCTGCCGTACCTCCAGCGCACGCCGCGCTTCCGCCAGGGACCAGGCCGCCTCCGCAACCATGCCCGCCAGCGGGCCCACGGCTATCACGGCATCGTGGTCACCCTCCAGGTTCCGGAGGGATTCCAGGAGCTGGCGCCTCTCACCGGCAGTTTCGGTGCATGGCAGCCCGATCATCACCACCAATTCGGTGTCGTCCAGGTAGGCGGCGCACGGGATCCGCTGCGAGCTCAGGAAGTTCTCGACGGCGCCGCGCAGCTCCTGCGGTGCGGCCGCGTGGATCGCCGCCACCACGGCGGGGGAGTCGGTGGGGAAACCCGCAGCGGGGGCCAACTGCTCCAGGCGCCACTCCGGCGCAGCATTGAGCACGGCCCGCATCAGTTCGGCACCTGCGAGGGCATGCAGCCCCGGGGGTGTGTGCTGCAGCAGTGCCAGGCCCAGGATGTCCACGGCCCGTTCTCCGGCCACCTGCGCAAGGGCCGTGTCCGCAACATCGGGCACATGCACCTCCAGCCGCCCCATCAGGACCCCGCGCACGGGGATGTCCACGGTGATCACCGTTCCGCCGGCCACCGGGTAGAAGCCGCCGTGCCCGCCTGGCCCCGTGCCGTCGCCGTCCGCCATTCCGTCTCCGGCTTCCGCGCCCACCCCGTTGCTCCAACCCTCCGGCGCCGCGCTGCCCATGGTCACTCCCCACGGGGAGGTGAGCTTCACTGCCGAGCCGGTAATGCCTGCCAGCACGCCGAGGATCTTGTCCAGTGCCGCACCGTGGGCGAGTTCGGACGCCATGGCGCGCGTCGCAGCATCTGCCTGCTGCAGGTGCCCCACGGACTCGCTGACCAGCATGGAATTAATCGCCTGCATGACGCCGACGAACGGGACCACCTTGCGCAGTTCCACCACGGGAAGGCCGTATTCCTCCGCCTTCTGCAGCATGTCGGCAGGGATTTCCGGCAGTGCACCGCCGGTCTCGATGGCCAGCGCAGCAACGCCGCGCTGCGCCAGCTCACGGACGTAGTCCCCGCGTCTGGCCGGGGTGGCGGTGGCCAGCGTGATCCCGCCGCAGAGCAGCAGTTCACCGCCACGGAGCAGGGGAGCGATGTCCAACACCTCACTGGAGTGGACCCAGCGGACCGGCTGCGCATCTGCCATGGCCCCTTCCGGGTGGACCAAGGGATCGGCAGCGGCAAGGGCGGGGTGGGCGAGTATTTCGCCAAGGAATACTGACACGACAGTCCGTAACGTAATAGGAGATTCTGCTAGACAGATTGTATCTTGTTGCTTGTGATGAGGGCCACATAGCCTTGTTTGTACTTATCCACCTCACGGAGGCCCCCATGCAAGAAAAGCTTTCAACAGCCACGCACGGCCAGCCTGCCCAGGCCACGCAGGACCACAACGCCGTGGACCACGAAGCCTGGCTGCAGCCCATTCCCGAATCAGCACGTACACGCAAGGTATCCGGACAGTTCTGGATCTGGGCCGGCGCCAACCTGGCACCCATCAACTGGGTGCTGGGGGCACTCGGTATCCAGCTGGGACTCGGGCTCGCGGACACCATCACCGTCTTGGTGCTGGGCAACCTGATCGGCATGCTGCTCTTCGGCTGCTTCGTCCTCCTGGGCCAGAAGACCGGAGCCACCGGCATGGTCCTGGCCCGGGCGGCATTCGGCCGGCGCGGCAACTACCTGCCCGCCGCCATCCAGGCCCTGCTGGTCATCGGCTGGTGCGCGGTGAACACCTGGATCATCCTGGACCTGGTCATGGCACTCTTCGGAACCCTCGGCTGGGTTGACCCGGACGCCCCCAACTACGGCTGGAAGATCGGCGTCGCCACCTTCATCATGGCGCTCCAGGTGGCCATCGCCTGGTTCGGCTACAAGGCGATTGCCGCCTTTGAGAAATGGACCGTACCGCCCACCATCCTCATCCTGGCCGTCATGTCTGCCGTGGCCTGGTTCGGCATGGACATCGACTGGAGCTACGCCGGTCCTGCCGGCGCCGTCCTGGAAGGCTCCGAGCGCATCGCCGCCATGAGCGCCGTCATGACCGCCATCGGCATCGGCTGGGGCATCACCTGGTTCACCTACGCCGCGGACTACTCCCGGTTCGTCAGCACCAGCGTCCCCAAGAAAAAGGTCTACCTCGCTTCAGTCCTGGGACAGTTCATCCCCGTGGTGTGGCTCGGTGTCCTGGGCGCCAGCCTCGCCACCAACAGCGGCGAGATCGATCCCGGCAAGCTGATCGTCCTGAACTTCGGCGCCATGGCACTGCCAGTGCTGCTGATGGTGCTCCACGGACCCATTGCCACCAACATCCTGAACATCTACACCTTCTCCGTGGCCACCCAGGCCCTGGACATCTCCATCAGCCGCCGCAAGCTGAACCTGTTCGTCGGCGTCTTCTCGCTCGCCGCCGTCGTCTTCTTCATCTTCCAGGAGGACTTCGCCGCGGTACTCGACGCCTGGCTGATCGGCCTGGTGGCCTGGGTGGCCGCCTGGGGCGGAATCATGCTGGTGCACTACTTCTGGCTCGAGAAGCGCTGGCCGGGCGGCACCGACCGTCTGTTCGACGGCGTCGGCACCAAGCGGCTGCCGGTGGTCAACTTCGCCGGCGTCATCTCCCTTGTGGCCGGGATCTTCGCAACGTGGCTGTTCATGTACGGCCTGATCCCCATCATGCAGGGCCCCATCGCCGTGGCCCTGGGCGGCTGGGACCTGTCCTGGCTGGCCGGTGGACTGACCAGCGCCGGGGTGTACGCCATCCTCGGCCCGCGCCAGCACATCCGCTACCTGGCCCTCGAGCCCCGGACGGCAGCTGAAGAAGAGAGCCCGACGGCGGAGAGCACGCCTGCCCTTCCCTCCCTCTAAGCTCACCATCCCGTAGAACCTGGCGGGCGCCCACAGCGCCCGCCGAAAGGATTTCCCGTGAACAAGCCCGCCATCGCGGACCCCCTGCACCCCATCACCTGGCCCGAAGGCTTCATGGCTGCAGCTTCCTTCACTTTCGACGTGGACGCCGAATCCTGCACCATCGCCCACGATCCCACCAGCACCCGGCGCATGTCGCTGATGAGCCACCAGTCCTACGGCCCCAAGATCGCAGTGCCCCGGCTGCTGGCCATCCTGGCCCGCCAGGACATCCAGGCCACCTTCTTCATCCCGGGTTTCACCGCCGAGTCCTACCCCGACGTGGTCCGGCAGATTGTTGACGGCGGGCATGAGGTGGCCCACCACGGCTACCTGCACGAGCCCATGCAGGGCATCGACGCCGCCACCGAGGCCAGCTACATTGACCGCGGCCTGGAGGCGCTGGCCAAAGTCGCAGGCGTCCGACCCGTGGGCTACCGCGCACCGTGGTGGGAACTGAACTGGCACTCACCGGGACTCCTGGCGGACCGGGGCTTCCTCTACGATTCGAGCCTGCTCGACGGCGATGCCCCCTACCGCTTCGCCGTCGCCGCCGATGATCCCCGGGACATCGTGGAGATCCCGGTGGACTGGACCCTGGACGACTGGGAGCAGTACGCCTTCTACCCGGGCGTTACGGGCAGCGGCGTGATCGAGAGCCCGGCCAAGGTCCTGGAAATGTGGACGCTTGAAGCCGAGGCCCACCATTCCCAGGGCAGCTGCTTCGTCCTCACCAACCACCCGTTCATCTCCGGGCGGCCCTCCAAGGCCGTGGCGCTGGAGCAACTCATGGAGCGGGTGAAGGCAATGGATGGCATGTGGGTAACCACCATGGAGAACATTGCCCGGCACACCAAGGCCACGGTCACCGAGGTCCACACCCACGCGCGGATCGAGGTGCCGGTATTCCCGGGCGCGGGTGCACAGTTCAAGCCGGCCGTGGTGCGGCAGGGGGTGCTGGCCTAACGTCCGAGGGCAAGAAGCGGCCGGCGGCGGGATTTCCCGCCGCCGGCCGCTTTTGGTTGCCCATGGACACCATCCGCCGGTGCTGCCTATGGTGGCCGGGAGGGCTGGCTGCCGCCGGCCGGAAGGAGCCTTCACATGGAACCGGCAAACAACGTTGCGGACGGCATCGGGCAGGAGCTGGACTGGCAGGTCCCGCTCTATGAACAGCTCCACCGGAATCCCGAACTCGGCCTCGCCGAACACCAGACCTCCGCAGCGGTTGCGGAGAAGCTGACCGCCTGGGGCTACGACGTCCGGCACTTTGGCGGTACCGGGGTGGTGGGTGTGCTTGCCAATGGGACGGGCCATGGCGTCCTGGCCCGCGCGGACATGGACGCCCTTCCGGTCACCGAGGCAACAGGAGCAAGCTATGCCTCAGCCAACCCGGGCGTGATGCACGCCTGCGGGCACGATATGCACGTCGTGGCCCTGCTCGGGGCGGCCAAGTACCTCGCCGACCATCGGGACGCCTGGCGGGGAACCTACACCGCCCTCTTCCAGCCGGCGGAGGAAACGGCTGCGGGCTCCCAGGCAATGCTCGACGACGGCCTGGCCGCCGGGATCCCGCGGCCGGACGTGGCGCTGGCCCAGCACGTCATGCCCACCGAGGCGGGAACCATCGGCACCACGGCAGGTCCCATCCTCTCGGCAGGTGATTCAGTCCGGATCACTGTCCACGGCCGGGGCGCCCACGGCTCGATGCCGCACAAGGCGGTTGATCCGGTGGTGCTTGCCGCCTCGATCGTCCTCCGCCTCCAGACCGTGGTGTCCCGTGAAACCATGCCGGGGAAGTTCGCGGTGCTGACCGTTGGGTCCGTGCAGGCGGGCGCCACGGCCAACATCATCCCGGACCGGGCCCAGCTGCTGCTCAACCTCCGCACCTACGACGTTGACTTGCGGACCGCCATCATGGCGGCGATCGAGCGGATCGTCCGGGGTGAGTGTGCAGTTGCCGGCTCGCCGCAGGAACCGGAGTTCGAGTACTACGACCAGTACCCGCTGACCAGCAACGACCCGGAAGCCAACGGCCGGGTCACCGCAGCCTTCACAGCGGCCTTCGGCGCGGATGCCGTCTACCGCACTGCCCCGCAGACAGCGTCCGAGGACTTCAGCCGGATCCCCGACGCCTTCGGCATTCCGTACGTGTACTGGGTAGTGGGCTCCGTGCCGCCGGAAACCTACCGGCAGGCGGTGGCGAACGGCACGGTGGACGCCGACATCCCGGCCAACCACTCGCCGTTCTTCCTGCCGGCAGTGGATTCCACCCTCGGCGTGGCCACCCGGGCCCAGGCTGCGGCCGCGCTCGCCTTCCTCGCGGCGCAGCCGGGCTAGGCCCCCGCCATCAGGGACTGCATCTGTTCCGCGGCATCGCTGCCGGGCGCCGGCGTGTACACCACGATGTGCAGGTCCGGCCGGTCTGACGGGGACACCTGGTGGTGTTCCAGCTGGAGCACCCCCACCGCGGGATGGTGGAACAGGCGCTCCCGGGACTCGAAACCCAGGATGTCGTACAGGTCCCAGCCCGCCCGGAACTCCGGGCTCGCTTCCTTGAGCCGCTCCACCTGGTACTGGATGTCCGGATCGCCCAGCCGCTGCCCGGTTTCGGCCCGGAACTCGGCCAGGAACCGTTTGCTGGTGGTGTCCCAGTCCGGAAGGAGGTTCCGGACGTACGGGTCGGTGAATACCAGCCACAACAGGTTCCGGTCGGCCGCCGGTACATTGGCGATATTGGGATACAGCGCCGCGTAGGCCGTGTTCCACCCGGCCACGCCCCAATCCGGAAACAGGGCGAAGGACGGGTTCGGATCAAGGGCGTCCAAGAGGCGCTGGATGTGGGGCGGGGCGGAATCGGCCGCCGGGACAGCCGGTGTTGCGGAGGCGTAGCCACCCAGCGACAGGACGTAGCCCAGGCCGGTGCTGGATAGATGCAATGCGCGGCTGATGGCCTCCAGGACCTGGCGGGAAGGGCTGATGTCCCGGCCCTGCTCCAGCCACGTGTACCAAGTGACGCTGACCCCGGAAAGGAACGCCACCTCCTCGCGGCGGAGCCCCCGCTCACGGGTGCGGCCCACGGGTGGCAGGCCGTAATCCGCCCGCAGCGCCTGGTCGCGCCTGGCCCGCAGGAAGAGGCCGAGTTCCTTGCGCCGTCCGGGATTGTTCACCTCAAAATACTATTACTCTGGTACTCCTACTACTAGTAGCAGCGCTGTCTTCCACCCAATGCGCCGAACCAGCAGGATGGTAATCATGCCTGCACTTCGCTCAAAAACAGTCACCCACGGCCGCAACATGGCCGGAGCCCGCGCACTGCTGCGTGCCTCCGGTGTTGCCAACTCCGACATCGGCAAGCCGATCATTGCCGTGGCCAACTCCTTCACCGAGTTCGTCCCCGGCCACACCCACCTCGCCCCCGTGGGCCGGATCGTCTCCGACGCGATCCTCGCCGCCGGCGCCGTGCCGCGCGAGTTCAACACCATCGCCGTGGATGACGGCATCGCCATGGGCCACTCCGGCATGCTCTACTCGCTGCCGTCCCGCGACCTGATCGCCGACTCAGTGGAGTATATGGTCAACGCCCACTGCGCCGACGCCCTGGTGTGCATTTCCAACTGCGACAAGATCACCCCCGGCATGCTCATGGCCGCACTGCGCCTGAACATCCCCGTGGTCTTCGTCTCCGGCGGCCCCATGGAAGCCGGCCGCGTTACCCTCACCGACGGTTCCGTCCGCTCCCTGGACCTGGTGAACGCGATCGCCGACGCCGTGGACGAGTCCATCTCCGACGCCGACATCAACCTCATCGAAGAGAACGCCTGCCCCACCTGCGGTTCCTGCTCCGGCATGTTCACCGCCAACTCGATGAACTGCCTGACCGAGGCCATCGGCCTGTCCCTGCCGGGCAACGGCTCCGTGCTGGCCACCCACACCGCCCGAAAGGCGCTGTACGAGAAAGCGGGCGCTACCGTCGTCGAGCTCGTCAAGCGCTATTACGACGGCGACGACGAGTCGGTGCTGCCCCGCTCCATCGCCACCGCCAAGGCGTTCGATAACGCCATGGCGCTGGACATCTCCATGGGTGGGTCCACCAACACCATCCTGCACCTGCTGGCCGCGGCCCAGGAGGCCGGTGTGGACTACGGCCTGGCAGAGATGGACGCCAAGTCCCGCCAGGTGCCCTGCCTGGCCAAGGTGGCACCCAACGTGGCCAAGGACAAGACCTACTACATGGAGGATGTGCACCGTGCCGGCGGAATCCCCGCCCTACTGGGCGAGCTGAACCGCGGCGGCCTCTTGCACAAGGACGTCCACTCCGTGCATTCCAACGACCTGGACGGCTGGCTGGACGACTGGGACATCCGCGGCGGCAAGGCCACCGAGGAAGCGCAGGCCCTGTGGCACGCGGCCCCCGGCGGCGTCCGGTCCTCCACAGCGTTCTCGCAGTCGAACGAATGGACCTCCCTGGACACCGACGCCGAGGGTGGCTGCATCCGCTCCGTGGAGCACGCGTACTCCAAGGACGGCGGCCTGGCCGTGCTCCGCGGCAACGTGGCCGTCGACGGCGCCGTCGTGAAGACCGCCGGCGTGGACGAGTCCATCTGGACGTTCTCCGGACCAGCCGTGGTGTGCGAGTCCCAGGACGAGGCCGTGGAGAAGATCCTGAACAAGTCCATCAAGGAAGGTGACGTGGTGGTGATCCGCTACGAAGGCCCCAAGGGTGGTCCGGGCATGCAGGAAATGCTGTACCCGACGTCCTTCCTCAAGGGCCGCGGCCTGGGCAAGAAGTGCGCCCTGATCACCGACGGCCGCTTCTCCGGCGGCACCTCCGGCCTGTCCATCGGGCACATCTCTCCCGAGGCAGCCTCCGGTGGCGCCATCGCACTGGTGGAGGACGGCGACATCATCAGCATCAACATCAGCGAACGCTCGCTGCAGCTGGAGGTCTCGGATGAACTCCTGGCCGAGCGCCGCGAAAAGCTGCTGATCAACGGCGGCTACAAGCCCAAGGACCGGGACCGGCAGGTGTCCGCCGCCCTGCGCGCGTACGCCGCGATGGCCACCTCCGCGGACAAGGGAGCCGTCCGGGACGTGTCCCTGCTGGAGCGCTAGCGCACGCACCGGGCGGGGAGGAAACAGGTCGGGTCCTCCGGCCCTCCTCCGCCCGGGCACGCCGACGCCGGCCAGATGACTGGCACACACGACGACGGGCCAAAAGTCCCCGTCCCGGTGTTGCAGCACTCCGGTAGCCTTTTCCCATGGAGCAGGGAATTGCCGATTACCGGGCAGAAGGCATCCTGCTCGCCGGGGCAGGACGGGCCATCCTGCTGCAGCTGGCCAACCCTGCGATTGGCCGCGGGGTGGCGGCGCACAGCACGTTCACGCAACGGCCCGTCAACCGGCTGAAGGGCACGCTCACCTACGTGTACGGCGTGGTGTACGGAACCGAAGAGCAGGTCAAGGAAGTCCGGCGCAGGGTCAACCGTGCCCACGTCCCGGTACGCCGTCCGGAGGATGGATCGTCCGGCGGCTACAACGCCTTCGACCCGGTGCTTCAGCTCTGGGTGGCAGCCACGCTTTACGACACAGCACTGACCATCATCGAAAAGATCCACGGCCCGCTCGAGGACGAGGACGCTGACTCGATGTACCAGGACTACGCACGGATCGGCACCGCGCTGCAGCTTCCGCCGGACATGTGGCCCAAGGACCGGGCGGCCTTCCGCCGCTACTGGGAGGACCAGGTCGCCACCCTCCACGCCGAGGAGGAAGGCGTGCGCGTGGGCCGCGGTCTGCTGTTCCCCAAGCACACTGCCCTTTGGTACCGGGCCATCATGCCGTCGGCGAGGTTCCTCACCGCAGGGCTCCTCCCGGAGCAGTTGCGCACGGATTTCGGGCTGCCCTGGAGCGACCGCCACCAACGCCGCTACGACCGGACCTGGCGCATCCTTGCGGTGGCCTACCCCATGCTGCCGCAGCGCATCAGGCACTGGTTCAAGGATTACTGCCTGGCCGAACTGGAAAAGGACCTCCGAAGCAAGAGTCCACAGGCGGCGCAGCACCAAGGCATCCGTGCGTAGTTCCACCCCTGTAGAGCGGCGGATCGATGAACGTGCCCGCCGCTTCCTGGCCGCAGCCCCCGCCAATGGTGCAAAGGCCAAGCTCACTGAATTCACGGTTTTCGGACTCAAACAGGGCTGGGCCTGCATTTTCGGCGCCGCACTCCTGGCCGTGCTGATGGCGGCCAGGCTCTGGTATCCGGACGGTGCAGGCCTGGCGCGCAACGACTTCCTGACCGTCGCCGCCGTCGTGATCCAAATTCTGATGGTGGCGTTCAAGCTCGAAACGCTGCGGGAACTGCGGGTGATCGTCCTGTTCCACCTGGTGGGCACGGTGATGGAGCTGTTCAAAACCGATATGGGTTCCTGGTCCTACGGGGCCGAAGGCGTCCTGCGCATCGGCGCCGTACCGCTGTTCAGCGGGTTCATGTACGCCGCCGTGGGCTCGTACATGGTGCGCGTCTACCGGCTGTTCGACCTTCGTTTCGCCGCCTACCCGCGCCGCTGGGTCACCGCGGTCCTTGCTGCGGCCATCTACGCCAACTTCTTCACCCACCACTACATCTGGGACCTTCGCCGGGTGCTGCTCGCCGCCGTCGTGCTCATCTTTGGCGCTTGTGTGATGCACTTCCGCGTCTTCCGGCGGGAGTTCCGCATGCCCCTGGTGGTGTCCTTCCTGCTGGTGGCGTTGTTCATTTGGCTCGCCGAGAACATCGCCACGTGGTCCGGCGCCTGGCTGTACCCCAGCCAGGTGGACGGCTGGCATCCGGTGGGCCTGGAAAAACTCGTGGCGTGGTTCCTGCTGATGATCATTTCGGTGGTGCTGGTGGCCTGGGTCTACAAGCCGCGGCCGCCGGAGCCGGAGAAGGCCGGACGCCGGGAGGTTCGCCCCGCCGGGCACCGCTAAAAGGGGGTCTGGCAAAACCCGTTTCAGCAGGGCCCTCGCTAGGGTTCCGGCGGCACGGTTTGATGGAAACCATGGCCCCCGAGACACTTCTTACCAATACCAGCGCGCCCGAAAACCCCGGCGCGCAGCACCCCGCGCACTGGGGCGGCGTCTTCGCCATGTCCCTGTGCGTCTTCGCGCTGATCGCGTCCGAGTTCATGCCGGTCAGCCTGCTGACTCCCATGGCCGCCGAACTGCAGGTCTCCGAGGGGATGGTGGGCCAGGGCATTGCCATCTCAGGACTGTTTGCCGTCCTCACCAGCCTGTCCGTGTCCAGGTTGGCCGGCACCATGAACCGCAAGCCGCTTCTTTTGGGCCTGACCACCTTGATGGCGGTCTCGGGAGCCCTGGTGGCGATGGCCCCGGGATACCTGCTCTTTATGGTCGGCCGCGCCTTCATTGGCGTGGTGATCGGCGGGTTCTGGTCCATGTCCGCAGCGACAGCCATGCGGCTGGTGCCGGCCCACCAGGTTCCGCGTGCCTTGGCGATCTTCAACGGCGGCAACGCCCTGGCCACCGTCCTGGCTGCGCCCCTGGGCAGCTACCTTGGATCGGTCATCGGCTGGCGTGGAGCGTTCTTCTGCCTGGTTCCGGTGGCGGTGCTCGCCCTGGCCTGGCAATGGATCAGCCTTCCGTCAATGGCGGTCCAGTCGCGGGTGACGGGCAGCGTGTTCGGGATTTTCGCCGCATTCAAGAGCCGAACCGTCGCTTGGGGCATGGCCGCCTGCGGGTCCTTCTTCATGGGGCAGTTCGTCCTCTTCACCTACATCCGTCCGTTCCTGGAGACGGTGACCCGCGTTGACGTGGCCACGGTGTCCCTGGTGCTGCTGGTGATCGGTGTGGCGGGCTTTGCCGGCACCATGCTGATCGGCCGTTTCCTCGGGAAGGGCCTGTACCGGACTTTGGTGGCCATTCCGGCCCTGATGGCGGTCATCGCCGCTGCCCTTGTTCCCGCCGGTGGCCGGCTAGCCGCCGTCGTGGTTCTCCTGGGCTGCTGGGGACTGATGTCCACGTCCGCCCCGGTGGGCTGGTGGAGCTGGGTAGCAGAAGCCATGCCGGATGATGCGGAAGCCGGCGGAGGCCTCATGGTGGCCGTGGTCCAGACGTCGATCGCTGTCGGCTCAACGCTGGGCGGGGTGCTCTTCGACTCCGCCGGCTATGGCGGGGCCTTCCTGGCCGGTGCAGCCATCCTTGCGGTTTCGTCGCTCCTCGCGTACCTGACTGCCAGGGTCACGGACCGGACCGCCTGACCGCCCAAAAAAGTTTCAATCCAGCCCAACCAACAGGAGAAGAACATGAAGTACACCAGGAGCGGCGGCCAGACCGCGGCCGGGCCCAAGGAATGGTTCACCGGGACCGTGCAGATCGACGGCATCCGGAACCCTGACGGGCAGTCGGCCATCGGCTGCGCCCATGTCCGGTTCGCCCCCGGTGCCCGGACCGCCTGGCACCACCACCCCAAGGGCCAGACCCTCTACGTCACCGACGGCGTGGGCCTGGTAGCGCGGCGGGGCGGGGAGATCCAGGAGATCCGTCCCGGCGACGTTGTCTACATCGAACCCGGGGAAGAGCACTGGCACGGCGCCACCCAGGAGCGGTTCATGGCGCACATCGCCATGCAGGAAGCGGATGCTGACGGCCAGGTCGTCACCTGGCTCGATCACGTCACCGACGAGGAGTACGGCGCCTGACCCGGCCCAGTACCTCAAGGAAAACGGAACGGACGACGGCGGGAGGTTCCGCCGTCGTCCGTTCCGTTGCCTTGTAAACGGGGAGACTCAGTCCTCGTAGGTGTTGGCGATGTAGACGTCGCACGGGGCGTTGTGTGCCACGCTGTTGGCGACGCTGCCCAGGAGCCGGCCGATGCCGCGCATCCTGCGGTTGCCCACCACGATCACGCGGGCGTCCAGGCGGACGGCTTCCTTGATGAGGGAATCGGCGGGCTTGCCGCGGGCGGCGAAGTGGGTAATTTCCACTCCCGGCCGGGATGCACCCAGGGACTTTGCCACGATCTCGGAGCTGTCCGCGTTGGAGATCCGCACCTTGTCCGAGCCCACCCCGAAGGTTTCGGCGTTCTCCATTTCAAAGGCAGTCACCACATGCAGCGACGCTCCCAGCGACTGGGCCAGGTCCAGCGCCACTTCCGCTGCCTTCCGCGCCGACTGGCTGGCGTCCACACCTACTACAACTACATTGGCCATTCACTCGCTCCTTCGCATAATCCGGGCATTCAAGTCCATCTGCCAGTCTAAGGAGTACCCGCGTGGAGTACGGGTATCACGGCCTTTGGTTTAACCGATCCCAGCCAGCCCGGGTACGGCAGCATCCGCATACCTGTTGCCGGGCCGGGCCAACCCGTAGTGCTCCCGCAGCGTCTTTCCGGCGTACTCTGTCCGGAAAAGCCCGCGTTCCTGCAGGATGGGCACCACCTGGTCCACGAACGCTTCCAGCCCGGAGGGGAGCACCGGCGGCATGATGTTGAAACCGTCCGCGGCCCCGCCGTCGAACCATTCCTGGATGGCGTCCGCCACCTGGACCGGCGTGCCGGTGAACGTGCGGTGACCGCGGCCGCCGCCGAGGCGGCCTATCAGCTGGCGCACGGTGAGCCGCTCCCGCCGGGCCAGCTGCACGATCAGGGTGTAGCGGCTCTTGGCGCCTTCGATTTCGTCTTCCGAAGGCAGGTTGTCCGGCAGCTGGCGGTCCAGCGGGAGGTCCCCGGGGTCCACGCGCAGGGTCTTGGCCAGTTGGATGCGGGCGTATTCGGGCTTGATCAGCCTGTCCAGTTCACGCTCCAGTTCCAGCGCCTCCTTCCCGGTGGCACCGATGACCGGCACGATGCCCGGGAGGATCTTGATGGATTCCGGGTCGCGGCCGGCGGCAGCGGTGCGTGCCTTCAAGTCGCGGTAGAACTCCTGCGCGTCGGCCAAGGTCTGGTGCGCGGTGAAGACCGCGTCAGCGTACTTCGCGGCCAGGCCCTTGCCGTCCTCGGACGAACCTGCCTGGACGATCAGGGGGTGCCCCTGGGGTGACCGGGGAACATTGAGTGGTCCACGGACTTTGAAGTGCTTGCCGTCATGGTCGATGGTTTGGATCTTGTCCGCGTCGCCCCAAACGCCCCCGGCCTTGTCCGCGGGGACGGCATCGTCCTGCCAGCTGTCCCACAGTTTCTGGGCCACCTCGATGAATTCAGCAGCGCGTTCGTACCGGACCGCGTGGGCCGGCTGGTCATCCACGCCGAAGTTGCGCGCCGCGTCCGGGCCGGCCGTGGTCACCACGTTCCAGCCGGCACGGCCGGCGCTGGCCCAGTCCACCGAGGCGAAGCGGCGGGCCAGGTTGAATGGCTCGTTGTAAGTGGTGGAAGCGGTGGCGATCAGCCCGATCCGCTCGGTGGCGCCGGCGATGGCGGTCAGCAGCACGGTGGGTTCCAGCTTGCCGGCAGGCCGGCGGCCCACCTCACCGAACAGGACGGGGGAGTCGGCGAAGAAAATCGAGTCGAGCTTGCCGCGTTCGGCGGTGCGTGCCAGCTGCCGGTAGTGCTCCACGTTGGTGCTGGCGTGCGGATCGCTCTCCGGCAGCCGCCATGAGGCTTCGTGGTGGCCGGTGCTCATGAGGAAGGCGTTGAGGTGCAGTTGGCGCTGGGATGGGTGCTTCGATGTCATGACATGCTCCTTGCAGGTAGGGTCAGCGGCCGACGGCGGCCGGTTCAGCAGTGTGCGCGGCGTTGACGCCCAGCGCGGTGAGAAGGTCGCGGCGGAGGGCTTCATGCCCGGCGGCATCCGCAGAGGACCGGATCCGGGCGGACACCGGCCGGACGGTGGCGATGCGGCCGTGGTCCAGGACCACGATCCGGTCCGCCAAGGCAATGGCCTCGTCAACATCGTGGGTGACCAGCAGGACGGCTGGCCGGTGGGCCGCAACCAGGTCCTTGAGCAGCCCGTGCATCCTGATCCTGGTCAATGCATCCAGCGCGCCGAAAGGCTCGTCGGCCAGCAACAGCTGTGGCTCGCGGACCAGGGACCGGGCCAGCGCCACGCGCTGCTGTTCGCCGCCGGAAAGTTGGTGCGGCCACGCCTTTTCCCGCCCGGCGAGCCCCACCTCGGCGAGGGCCTTGCGGGCACGGGCGCCGGCGTCGTGCTCCCGGAGGCCCAGGGTGACATTGCCCAGCACGGTGTCCCAGGGCAGCAGCCGGGAGTCTTGGAAGACTACGGAGACGCGGTCCGGCACGCTGATGACGCCGCTGCCGCGGACGTCGTGGTCCAGCCCGGCCAGGGCCCGCAGCAAGGTGCTCTTGCCGCAGCCGCTGGGGCCCAGGAGGGCCACGAACTCGCCGGGTGCGATGTCCAGGTCCACGCCGTTGAGCACGCCTTTGGGGCCGAAGCCGCGGATGAGCCCACGGACGGATACGGCCGAGGGGACGGGACGTGCGGGGGCAAGGGCGGTCAGCCCGCCAGCGTGCGCTGCCATGAGAGGGCCTTTCGTTCGATGAAGCGGACAAGGGCGTCGGAAATCAGGCCAAGGATGCCGTAGACGGCCAGCCCCAGGACGATGATGTTGGTTTGGCCATAGGTGCGGGCGAGCTCCATCATGTAGCCGATGCCGCTGGTGGCATTGATCTGTTCCACCACCACCAGGGACACCCAAGCGCCGGTGACCGCGAAGCGCAGGCCCAGGAAGAACCCCGACAGGGCCCCGGGAAGTACCACCTTGCGGATGAAGCCGGCCCGGCCCAGGCCGACGGTTTGCGCGAGCTCCACGAACCGCAGGTCGATGCCCCGCAGCCCGGCGTGGGTCTGCAGGTAGACGGGCACAAAGACGCCCAGGGTGATGGTGAGGACCTTCATGGTCTCGTCGATCCCGAACCACAGGATGAGCAGCGGGATCAGTGCCAGGCCCGGGATGGCGCGCTTGATCTGCACGGGGCCGTCGATCAGGGCTTCACCTACCCGGCTCAGCCCGGACAAGAGGGCCAGGACCGCTCCCACCACGATGCCGAAGAACAGCCCCAAGCCCGCACGCTGGGCGGAGATGGCCAGATTCTCCTGGAGCCGGCCGTCGGAGATCAGTTCGCCGGCGGTGGCCACAACGGTCCACGGCTCGGAAAGGATCCGCGAGTCAAGCAGCCCCGTGGCGGAAGAGGCTGTCCAGAGCGCGAGCAGGGCCACCGGGCCCACCCAGGCGAGCCGCCGCCGTCGTCCGGGCCCCAGCCTGCGGCCCGCGGGCCGCACGTCGTCCCGATCGGCAAGCGCCGGATCCTGGTGCGGGGCCGGTACGGGACGGTCCAGTACGGCGCTCACGCTGCACCTGCCTTTCCGGCGGAAGCAAAAGCATCCCCGGCGATGGCCTCAAAACGGGTGTCGTACAGGTCCACTGCCTGAAGCTGCGGTTTCTTCTGCTCGCGGGACAGCAGGTCGATGGTGTCCTGGTGCCGGGCAATGGCCTCCGTCCAGGACGTGGGCAGGTCCCGCCTGCCGGTGGCGTCAATCAGGTATTGGCCGTCTTGGCGGGACAGGCCCTGGTCCTTGACGTAGTAGCCGTCCAGCCATTCCGCGGGGTGGTCCTCGATCCAGCGCTGCGCCTTGCCCCACACCTTTGCATAGGCGGCCAGGGCGGCAGCCTTGGCAGGATCGGCGAGGACTTTGGCAGGGGAGTAGAGGAGGCTGGGATCGTCCCGCAGCCCGTGGCGGATGGTGCTGCCGCCGTCGGCCTTGTACTTGGCCAGGTACCGCTTGATCTGGACGCCGCCCAAGGGAGCCGCGTCCACCTGCCTGCTGGCCAGCGCGGTGGCGTAGGCGTCGCCGGTGCTGGGCAGTTCCACGAGCTTCACGTCCTCCTGCCTGAGCCCGGCCTTGTCCAGGATCCGCAGTACCAGCGCACCCTGCGCCTGGCCGGGGCTGTAGGCGATCTTCCTGCCGCGGAGGTCCTCGAGCTTCGCGACGCCCGCTCCCGGCGCCACGCCCAGTTCGTAAATGGGATGGTTTACGGCGTCCTGCCGGTAACCGGCCGCGATGATGCGGACGTCCAGCCCGGTCCACGTGGCATGGATGGGCGGGATGTCCGCTACGGACCCGACGTCCAGTGCGTTGGCCCGAAAGGCCTCTGTGGTTTGCGGGCCGCCGGAGATGTTGGCGAATTCCACCGTGAAACCGTCCAGATCCTTGAGCAGTCCGGAGAGTTCCAGTGCCACTTTGATGCTGGGATCGCCCACCTTGATGGCGGTGCCGGCGGGGACGCCCGCCGCCAGCGGTTCGAGGGCGCCCTGGCTGATCCGCCCGACCGCTGTTGCCGCTCCACTGCAGGCAGCCAGCAGGCCGGCGGCGGGAAGAGCCAGGAGGGCGCCGAGGGCGCGGCGCCGGGTAAAGGCTGCGCGGTGGCTCAGCTGGGATGGTGATGCCGGGAAGGACATGGTGTTCCTTTCGATGGAGGATTCCGGGTACGACGACGGCGCCCGTGTGGGTGCTCGGGCGGGCGTGAAGGGGTGGTTGGGTCCGCCCGTACGGCGGGGTGCGGGTGCTGCGGGGTGGTGCGTACTGGCGGGTCTGTGGGGTGGTGCCTGCGGCGTGGCCGGTGCCGTGGAAACACCTAAGCACGGGTCCCCGGGCGATGGCCACCAGTACGAAACGGACGCTAAACCCTGCGCAACGGCGCTACTTATGGCGCCATCCTGGAGACAAAGCAGGCAATGCGGCGCCACGAAGCGCAACCTGGGTTAAAGGGACCGCAACGCCGCTTCATGTAGCTGGGCGGGCGCAACGGAGTTAAAGAAACCCGCCGTCCACGGTGTGTGGACGGCGGGTCTTTGCTGGATTGCAGGCAGGTCAGCGGGTCCTGGACGAGATCACCTGTTTGGTCATGGCGCCGGCGCTGCCCAGATAGCCGGACGGATCGCACAGCTGGGCGATACGGTCTGCCCCAAGGTGCTGGACGAGTTCGGAGTGCTTGAGGAGCTCGGACTCAAGGGTGGTTCGGTTATCGATGGCGGCCTTGCACGCGGCGTAGATGACGTGGTGCGCCTGCTGGCGGCCCAGGACCGGCGCAACGGCCATCATGACGGCCTCGGCAACGATGAGTCCGCCGGTGATGGCGGTGTTTTCACGCATCCGGTCAACGTTGACTTCAAGGCCGGAGAGCATGAACTCGGCCTGGGCGAGCGAGCTGGAGAGCAGGAGGAAGGCTTCGGGAACGGTGGCCCATTCGAGGTGCCAAGGGCCGGTGGCGCGTTCGAAGTCCTGCACCATGGCATCAAGCATCGTGGCGGACTTGTCCCTGAGCATCTTCGCCGCGGCCAGCATCAGTTCGCAGGAGATGGGATTGCGCTTCTGCGGCATGGTGGAGCTGGCGCCGCGGCCCATGACGAATGGCTCGGCGGTTTCGCCGTATTCGGAGGAGCACATCAGCATGACGTCCAAGGCGATCTTGCCGAGTGAGCCGCCGATGTTGGCCAGCAGCGATACGAGTTCTGCCAGGCCGTCGCGGGCAACGTGCCACGTTATGTCCGGGTCGGTGAGTTCGAGCTCAGCGGCCAGGGCGGCCCGTGTTTCCAGGCCTTCCGGTCCTTCGCCGAGCGAGGCGAGGGTACCGGCCGCGCCGCCAAATTGGACCATCAGGTCCCGCTCGGCAGCCTGGGCCAACCGGTCGGCCTGCCGGTCGAGCGAGGAAAGCCAGACGGCGCAGCGGTATCCGAAAGTGACGGGCAGGGCGTGCTGCAGGTGGGTGCGGCCGGCGGCAAGGGTGTTCAGGTGGGTCTCGGCCAGGCGGGCCAATGCGGCGCGGACACCGTCGAGCTGCCCGCTGAGGATGGCGACGCCTTCCTTGCACTGAAGCATGGTGGCGGTGTCCATGATGTCCTGGGTGGTTGCGCCCCAGTGGATGTACCGGCCGTCGTCGCCGCACTGTTCGGAGATCTGTTCCACGATGGGCAGGATCGGGTAGCCCACGATCTCAGTCTCCCGGCGCAGCCGTTCCTGGTCCAGGCCCGCAAAATTCGCGGCTTTCGTGATGCGGGCGGCAGCCTCCGTCGGGATGAGCCCCACTTTGGCTTCGGCCCTGGCAAGGGCGGTTTCGGTGTCGATGATGCGGCTGACGTACGCTTCGTCGCTGAAGACTGCGCGCATGCCGGGGGTGCCGAACATGTCGCGGAAAAGCAGGGAGTCGTAAACGGTGGTGCTCATGCGGGTAGATCCTTACTTTGTGGAAGTGGTAGATAGGCTGGCGGCATCATCGACGCCGGCCGGCGCTGGGGTGTCAGCGCTGGTGCCGGCCGTAGTGGGGGAGACTGCTTCCTTGGCATCCTGCCGCTCCATTTCTGCAAGGAAGCCGGCAGGGTCCGCCAACGCACGGCGGACCCGGGGGACGTCCATTTCCTTAGTCAGCTTGGAGACGACGATGGTGGCCACCACGTTGCCGAACGTGTTGCAGAAGGCAGTGGCGATGGACATGAACCGGTAGACTCCGAAAAGGATGGCGACGCCCTCCATTGGCAGGTAGCCGGTTGCCGCGACCGTGGAGGCGAAGACGACGTACGTGCCGCCGGAGACGGTTGCTGCGCCCTTGGAAGTGAGCAGCATGATCGCCATCAGGCCAAGCTGCTCACCCAGTCCCATTTGCACACCGAAGGCGTTGGCCAGGAAGATGGTGCAGATCGACATGTAAAGCGAGGTGCCGTCCAGGTTGAATGCGTAACCGGTGGGGACTACCAGCCCGACGCTTTGCTTGGAGCAGCCCATTGCCGTGAGTTTCTTCAGCAGGCCGGGCAGCGCCGACTCGGAAGAGGCGGTGCCGAGCACCAGGGACATCTCCACCTTCACGAAGCGAAGGATCCGGAAGACGTTGAATCCGGCGGCCAGGCACACCAGGCCGAGGACAACGGTGATGAACACCGCGACGACGGCCCAGTATTCGAGCACCAGCTGGGCAAGCGCCAGCAGCATGGCGCTGCCGTTGGTGCCGACGGAGTAGGCAATGGCACCGAAGGCACCGATTGGAGCGAGCTTCATGATGACGTTGATGAAGCCGAAGAACGCTTCCGAGACAGTGTCCAGTCCGCCTTGGATCTTGCCGAGCACGGCGGGCTTGAGGGTGAGGAGGCCGGCGCCGAAGATGACGGCGAGGATCACCACCTGGAGCAGCTGGCCGGACGTGAAGGCCCCAAAGAAATTATCCGGAAAGATGCCCTTGAGGAACCCTGCGAAGGAGTGGTCGCCGTCGGTTGCCGGGGGCCTGCCGGCGTTTGCGGTGAGGGCTCCAGCGCCCTCGCCCACCTGCAGGAGGTTCGCTGCCAGGAGGCCAAGGCCCAAGGCGATGGTGGACACGACTTCGAAGTAGATGAGGGCCGAAAATCCGATCCGGCTTGCCTGCTTGAGGTTTCCGGCCGAGAGAATGCCCAGCACGACGGTCAGGAAGACCAGGGGAGCGATGCCTGTCTTGATCAGGGCCAGGAACAGGTCCCCGACAATTTTCAGCTGGGCCGAGAAAGTGGGGAAGGCAAAGCCCACCACGATTCCCAGGACCATGGCGATCATGACCTGCGCCCCAAGGCCTCGGTACCAAGGTTTGCCCGGCCGTGGAGCGGCCGCTTCCAGTAGCTGTTCTTGCGACTTCATTGACGCCTCACTTGTCTAGACACATTTTCTGTCTAGACAAATGTGGGCCATGTCATGGGGGTCTGTCAAGGTCCACCGTCGAAATCGTGTCCGGCGCCGCGTGGGCGGGGCGTCAGCTGCGTTCGAGGACGGATTCGTAGGCGAAACGGGCCCCCGGATGGGTGCTGACGGCGACGGCCAGCACGTGGCCCTTCGAGTCCAGGTAGCGGCGCGTAAGCTGCAGGGCAATGGAGCCCGGAAGCTCACCCAACGCCTGCGCCGCCTCGTCACTCAATGCGGTTGCCTTGATGCGCTGCAGCACCCGGTTCACCTGCCGGCCCGTGCGCTCCGCCACCAGGTCCGCCACCAACCGGTCACTGTCCCGAACCTCGTCCTGGACGAGGTCTGCGTCCTCAGGGGTGAGATACACCTGTGCCCAGGACAGGGGTTGTCCCCCGTCATCCGGGTCCTGCCGGGTGGAGGTGATGCATGTCCGGGTGGTGCCGGCAGGCACCCCGAGATCATCGGCAAGTCCGTCACCCACCGCAATCCGATCGATGGAGATGATCCTGCGGACTGCCGAGCGGCCGTACTGGGCCAGTTCCTCAATGGAAGAGAGCCTGGTGTGGAATTCGTGCGCGGGCTTGAGCCGGACAACCCTGGTGCCCTGGCCCTTGCGCCGGGAAATCAGGCCGACCTCTTCGAGTTGCCGCAGCGCCCCGCGCAGCGTTTCCCTCGACACGCTGTAGGCGGCAGCCAGCTCAGGTTCCGATGGCAGGAACGCTCCGAGCTTCCAGTGCCCATCCATGATCTTGGATGACAGATCCTCTGCGATGGCTAGGTATCTGGCAGTCACCGCTGGGCTTCCTCCCGCTATCACCGGTAATTCTCAGTCAAGTCTAGACAGATTTTTCAGGCGGCAGGCCCGCAGCGCTGGACGGAGGCGGCAGACCAGACGGCAAGGTCCTGTTCAGGCGGAAATTTCGCTCCGCGCCGTTTCTACGATGTTTTCGGTGACAGCCCACGAGGCCAGCAGCTTGAGGGCTTCAGCCGAGGGGCTGCCGGGCGTGGCGGGGTAGACCGTGAGGGTGTGTCCCGGGTCTTCTTCGAGCCCCAGCACCTGGTAGTTCAGCTCCAGCAGCCCCACCACGGGATGCTGGAAGAACTTGGTGCCCGCGTAGTGCCGGCGGACGTTGTGGGCCGCCCAGAGCGTGCGGAAAACGTCGCTGCGCATGGAGAGTTCGCCGATGAGTTCGGCAATGCCCTTGTCGTGTGGATTGCGGCCGGCTTCCCGGCGGAGGATGGCTACATTGGTATGGGCGGCGCGCTCCCAGTCCGTGTAGAAGTTGTGGGCCCGCGGGTCGAGGAAGATGAACCGCGAGTGGTTGGCCGGCCGTGACGGATTGCGGTACATGTCCGAATACAGCGCGTAGCCCAGGGTATTGGCGGCCACGATGTCCAGGCGGTTGTTACCGATGAAAGCCGGCGCTTCCGTGATCGCGTCCAGCAGGTACTGCAGCTCCGGCCGGACCTTCGACGGCGCGGCACCCGCGGCGCCCGCGGCACGCTTGCGGCCCGAGGTATTGGCCGCCCGGGCCAGGTCGTAGAGGTGGTCATGCTCGGCGCGGTCCAGTTCCAGGGCGCCGGCGATGGCATCCAGGACGCTGTCCGAAACACCGTGCAGGTTTCCCCGTTCCAGCCGCGTGTAGTAGTCCACGCTGACGCCTGCCAGCCGTGCCACTTCCTCGCGGCGCAGCCCCGGCACGCGCCGGCGGCCGCCGTAGGGTTCAATCCCTGCCTGCTCCGGGGTGATCCGTCCACGGCGTGAGGAGAGGAACTGCCGGACCTCGGCTCGGTTATCCATAGGGAACACGTTACGACGAATGGCGGGACGCTAAGGAGGTACTGCCAGAACCAGTTACGGCAGGACCCTCGCCATGGATGTCGGGGCCGGGTTTGATGGAGATGTCCCGTTCAGTCGTTTCACCTTTTGGAGGACCCAGCATGCGCGCAACCATCATGCACGCGCCCGGAGACGTCCGCGTCGAGGACCGTGACAAGCCCACCATCCAGAAGCCCACGGATGCAGTGATCAAGCTCGCTGCCGCCTGTGTATGCGGGTCCGATCTGTGGCCCTACCGCGGCGCCGACAGGATCTCCCGGCCCGTTCCCATGGGCCACGAGTACGTGGGGATCGTCGAGGAAGTCGGGGCCGACGTGAAGAACGTGACGCCCGGCCAGTTCGTCGTGGGGTCCTTCATCGCATCGGACAACACCTGCGAGATCTGCCGCTCCGGCTACCAGAGCGGGTGCGTCCACCGCCAGGGCGTCAGCGGTTCCCAGACGGAGTACCTCCGCGTCCCGCTGGCGGACGGCACGTTGGTGGCGACGCCGGGGATGCCCGACGCCGACAAGGTTCCCTCGCTGCTGGCCGCCTCCGATGTCCTCGGCACAGGATGGTTTGCCGCGAAGGCGGCCCAGGTTGGCCCCGGCAAGACAGTGGCAGTAGTGGGCGACGGCGCCGTCGGCCTTCTGGGGGTCCTCGCAGCCAAGCAGATGGGTGCCGAACGGATCATCGCCATGTCGCGCCACGAGACCAGGCAGGCGCTGGCGCGCGAGTTCGGTGCCACCGACATCGTGGCCGAGCGCGGTGACGCGGGGGTGAAGAAGATCAAGGAACTCACCGGCGGCCTTGGCGCACATTCCGTCCTGGAAGCCGTGGGTACGCAGGAATCGATGCTGCAGGCCATCCACGCCACACGCGCCGGCGGCCATGTGGGATTCGTGGGCGTCTCCCATGACGTGTCCCTGCCCGGCCGCGACCTGTTCTCCTCGCACGTCCACCTGCACGGCGGCCCCGCCCCGGTCCGGCAGTACCTGCCGGAACTGATCGACCTGATCCTCCGCGGCGAGATCAACCCCGGAAAAGTGTTCGACCTCGAACTGCCGCTGGAGCAGGCCGCAGACGCGTACAAGGCGATGGACGAACGCCGCGCCATCAAGGTGCTCCTCCGTCCCTGACCAGGTTCCTTTCAGGAACATCGCCGAGGGTAGGACTCCCAAGACCAGTTACAGCAGGGCCACGCTGGCCCGTCTTTTTCCGGGGTTTGCTCCGAACAACCCCGGTAGCATCGTGAATATCCCCCCAACAGATCACAGGAGAACCATGACTACCGTCAAGGCTTATGCATCCCCGTCCGCCACGGAGGACCTGGTGGCAACCACCATCGAGCGCCGCGAAGTGGGTCCCCACGACGTCCTGATCGACATCAAGTTCGCCGGCATCTGCCACTCGGACATCCACACTGTCCGCGGTGACTGGGGCCCGCAGCAGTACCCGCTGGTTCCCGGCCACGAGATCGCCGGCATCGTCACCGAGGTAGGCTCCGCCGTCACCAAGCACGGAGTGGGCGACCGCGTTGGCGTGGGCTGCATGGTCAACTCCTGCAAGGAGTGCGCCAACTGCCAGAAGGGCGAGGAGCAGTACTGCCTCAAGGGCAACGTTGGCACCTACGGCGCCGTTGACCGCGATGGCACCATCACGCAGGGTGGCTACTCCACCCACGTTGTGGTCACCGAAGACTTCGTGGTGACCATCCCCGAGGGCATCGACCTGGACGTCGCCGCACCGCTGCTGTGCGCCGGCATCACCACCTACTCGCCGCTGCGGCACTGGGGTGCAGGGCCCGGCAAGAACGTCGCAGTGGTCGGACTCGGCGGCCTGGGCCACATGGCCGTCAAGCTGGCCCACGCCATGGGCGCCGAAGTAACCGTGCTGTCCCAGTCGCTGAAGAAGCAGGAGGACGGCCTGAAGCTCGGAGCCGACCACTACTACGCCACCAGCGACGAGAACACCTTCTCCGAGCTCGCCGGCTCCTTCGACCTGATCATCAACACCGTCAGCGCCTCGATCGACATCAGCTCCTACCTGGGCCTGCTGAAGCTCGACGGCGCCCTGGTCAACGTCGGCGCCCCCGCGGAACCGCTTCCCGTCAACGCCTTCGCGCTGATCGGCGGACGCCGTTCCTTCGCCGGATCGATGATCGGCGGCATCCGCGAGACCCAGGAGATGCTCAACTTCTGCGCCGAGCACGGGCTGGGCGCCGAGGTCGAGGTCATCCCGGCGGAGAAGATCAACGACGCCTACGAGCGCGTGCTGGCATCGGATGTCCGGTACCGCTTCGTGATCGACACCGCCACCCTCTAAGGCACGGGCGTTCCCCTAAGGCTGAAGGCTCCGCAGGATTGATTCTGCGGAGCCTTCCACCGTGTTCCGGTAGTTGATGCCCGCCCACAGGTTCAGCCAGTCCGGCTCTCCTGCTGCCGCCGCGGCGGCCCGCAACGGCGTCGTGAGGTGGTGGATTTCCGGGTAGCCGTAGGGGGCGTCGCCGTCGTGGCGGCGCATGAACTCGTTGTAGAGGCCCCGCGCGTTGCGGCCGGAGAAGGCCCGGGTGACGGCCGTGGTGGTGAAACGGTCCGACGCCGACAAGGCCGCCCGGTGCGCGGGCTTGGTTCCGGCTTCATCAGCGCGGAGGAAGGCAGTTCCCGCCTGGACTGCCACGGCACCGACGGTCAGCGCGGCGCGGGTGTGGTTTGCCGTGGCAATGCCGCCCGCTGCCACCAGGGGAACCTCAAGGTCGGCGAGTTCGCCAAGGATCCCGTGGAGGGGCACCAGGGGAGGGGGCGCATCCGCCCTGAACGTGCCCCGGTGCCCGCCGGCTTCGGGGCCCTGGACACACAAGGCGTCGGCACCGGCGGCGAGAGCCTGCAGTGCTTCGCTGCGTTCGGTGACCGTGGCGATCACGTAGACCCCGCGCCGGTGGAGGGCTTCCACCACGCTGGCTTCCGGGAAGTCGAAGGTGAACGATGCGACGGCCGGCGCCAGCTCCAGCAAGGCCTCGAGCTTCTGGTCCCAGTCGTCGTCGTCATGCCGCGGCTCGCCCAGGGCCACCCCGAAGCGTTCAGCGTCCGGGGCCAGCGAATCGGCGTACTGCTGGAGGGTCGCCCGGCTGACGACCGATGCCTGGGGCACGAACAGGTTCACGCCGAAGGGCTTGCCTGTTTGTTCCCTCACTGCCGCGATCTCGGCCCGCATGGCCGCCGCAGTCTTGTAGCCTGCCGCGACGAAGCCCAGTCCACCGCCATTGCTCACCGCTGCTGCCAGTTGCGGGGTGGACGGTCCGCCGGCCATTGGCGCCTGGAGGACCGGGAGCTCCAGCGATTCAAACGTGAACCTGGTGTGCCTGTGCTGCGTTGCCATGGGCCCTTCCCGTCGTTTGGCTTTCCCTGACGAATGCTACGCCCGTCTGCAGGGGCAGCTAGGACGGGGGCGTTATCCGCACCACCGTAATCTTGACGGCCACCTCGCCGGGAGCCAGGTGGCGGCGCACCGCGGCAGCGACGGCCCGCACCACCTCCGGCGTCCGGGCGTCGGAGCTGACGCCGATCCGGACCGTGACCTCGGTGCGGCCCGCCTCCTCCCGGACCTCGACGAGCGGTGCCGCATCTGCGGAGTGCTGGTGCAGCAGGGAGGCCGCCCGGCCCGGAAGCCGCTGCCAAAGGTTCCGCGCGGGAAAGACCTCCGCGACGCCGTCGACCGCCATGATGGCTTCCTGCAGGGCCGTGCTCACGCTTCCTCCCGGGGTGTTTCGATGACGTCGGTGATGGTGATGTCGATTGCCGAGATGTTCAGTTCGGTATGGCGGGCCAGCGCCGCGGCCAGGTCCTGGCGGAGGGACGCCGCACTCGGCATGAGCGGGTGGCCGAACAGGACAGCCAGGTCCAGCCGGACCGCCACGGGGGCGCCAGGGACAGTGACGTCGCCGTCCAGTCGGACCTTGCCGGCCACGGCACCCGGCAGACGGTCCGCGACGGAACGCACCAGGGCAAGGACCGCCCCTTCGGTCTCGGACAGGGTGTCGGCAGGGTCCTCGGAGCGCAGCGGGATACTCCGTCCCGGCCGGAGCTCCAGTGCCAGGTTGGCCAGGATGGCCTTCATCCAGTCGTCGGTGCCGCTGCCGGCTGCCGCCAGGTCGCTGGCGAAAAGTTCGCCGCCGGCCGCGGAAAGCCGCCGGAGGGAGTCGAGGCCGTTCCGGCACTCGGGGCAGGATTCCAGGTGGGCCGGATCGGCGAATTCGCCCGTGTCCAGGTAGAGGCTCAGTTCCTCGAGCGTGTGGCCGCACTCGAACGTGTCGTTGGGCATGCTCATCGCCAATCTTCCATTTCGCGGACCAGTGTAATCCGGGCCCGGGCAAGCCGCCCCCGGACACTGGCAGGGCTGATGTTCAGGGTCCGGGCAATCTCGTCGTAGCTCTGGCCGTTGAATTCCTTCAGGATCCAGCAGCGCCGCTGCTCTTCAGGCAACGCGGACAGGGCCGCCTTCAGGGAGGCGATACCGGCGCCGGCAACGGCGGACGTTTCCGGCCCGGCCCCGGGGGAGACGGTGTCCGGCGGGGCCTCGCCGTCGGTCCCGGGCAGGCTGGCGTGGTTCCGGCGCCGGCGCAGCAGGTCGATGCTTCGGCTGCCGGTGAGCCGCAGCAGCCAGCCCTTCACCGCAGCGGGTTCGCGCAGCGTGTCCAGGTGCTGCCATGCCTGGACCAGCACCTCCTGCACCACATCATCGGCGTCCGCGTACGAACCCGTCAGCCGCCGGGCGGCCGCCCGCATGTGGGGGCCGTAGCGGCGGGCCAGCGACTCGAAAGCTGCCGTGTCGCCGTCGGCAGCCCTCCCTGCCAGGATGGCATCGGGGACCAGGTCCAACTGGTCCCGCATCAAGGGTGAACCTGTCACCGGATCCTGCTTTCACTAGCGGCGCGAACGCCGGACGCGCGGCAGGCACGTCCGTGGACCGCTGTGGCGGTGCCGCGGGCCTGCCGCTGGGATTGGCTAGTCCTTGTTGAAACCTTCTTTGACCTTGGTCGCGGCATCCCTAAAGTTGGTGCCGATGCCTTTGGCGGCATCCTTGACCTTCCCGCCGGCTTCCTGCAGCTTCGCCTGGGCCTGGTCCCGCTGGCCCTCGCGCTCCAGTTCCTCGTTGCCGGTCAGTTTTCCGACGCCTTCCTTCGCGGCGCCCAGGTGGTTGGTTGCCGCGTTGTTCAGCTTGTCGTCGAGTCCCATGGTGGTTCCTTTCCGTGTTTTTCCTGCTCAGCCCGCGCGGTGTGCGCCGGCCAGCTTTGTCCTGGTTCCACTTCCTATTCGGACCAGGACGGTGGGTTGATGACCCAGCAGTCCGTCCATTGCTTCCACCAGGTCTTCTGCGATGTCCGCCACCGGGCGGGGCGAGGCACCCTTGCGGGCCTGCAGCGTGAGCCGGAGGGCAGTGCCGCCGTCCCGGTTGGTCCGGGCGCGCCAGGCGGTGAGAGAGGTTCCGACGACGGCCCGGTTGCCCTCCAGTGCGTCTTCCACTGCGGCGGCCAGGTACGAGATGTCCACTGACGTGTCACCGAGTTCGGCGTCCTGTGCCAGGGCCGCGGTCCCGGTCCGGCCCCCGCCCTGCCGCGTCAGCCAGAAGACGCAGGCCGCGGCGCCGATGAGCGCCAGGGCGGGGACGGCGAGCGCCCACCAACTGCCCAGGGGCTCCGGTGCCGGTGCGGTGGGAAGCAGTGCATGCCAGGTGGCCAGCAGGCCGGCGCCGGTGGCGCCCCACCGGTCCCGGATGCCGGGCATCAGCCCGGCACCCGCTGCCAGCGCCCCGGCAGCCAGCAGCACAAGCCCGCTGACCGCCAGGAGGGCTCTGTTCATGACCCTGTTGGTGCTGTTCATCGTCCCACTGCTCCTTCCGCGGTGACCCGCACCTGCACGGGGAGGGTTTTGCGAAGTCCCAGGGCCGCCACTTCTTCAGCCGCGGCCGCGGTGAGGGCGGCCGGGTCCAGGGTGATGCCCGACGTCTGCCGGACCGTGACCAGCGCGCGGCGCCGGGTGATGGTGGTGGCCACCTGCTCCGGGGCGAGGTTGGCGGCCAGCCGCACCTGGCGCGAAACGGCGGCTGCGATTGCTTCGTCGTCCACGACCAGGGCGGCACGGTTGCTGGACATGGCCCTCCGGCCCCGGCGGCCGCCCGTTGCTGCGGCGAGCAGCAGTCCGGCACCGGCCAGGGCAAGGACAGTTCCGGCCGCCGCCAGGGCCGCCGGCAGGACTGCCTGCGGAAGCCCCGCCGCGAGCGCCGCGATCCGTCCCGGGGATGCGAGCAGGGCGGGCTGGCCCAGCAGGGGGAGGACGCTTTCGGTGCCCAGCCACAGGCAGGCCGCCAGCAGCAGGACTGCGGTGAGGACGGACAGGCCCGTACGCGTCGAATGGGTTTCCCTGCGGATGATCCTGTTAATGTTGCGCGCCCGGTTCACGGTTTCCTGTTCCGTCCGGGGTCCACCCGGTTTTCCCGGGCGGCCCGGCCTCCTGCTCCAAGGCGGATGTTGATGCGGCCGCACTGCAGTCCGGTGATCCTCTGGCCCAGCGAGGAAATCTTCAGCCGGGCGGTGCTTGCCCGTTCGAACACCGACTGCTGCCCCCGGGCGCCCGGCACCAGGAGCGGAGGCGGCGGGAGCCGGACCAGGAGGTCCACTCCCAGCTTCCCGGCGTCGTCCTGCAGGGTGGCGTGCACGTCGTCCCGCCCTATCCCGAACGCGCCGGCCGCCACTGCCTCCAGGGCGTGGCGCAGGGCCGGCGGTGCGATCCGGGTGTGGCCCGGGCGTGGGTTCGCCTGGATGGTCACGACGACGAGCGCCGGCCGCGCAGCGCGTCCAGGACCGCGGCAAGGTCCAGCCGGCCTTCAGCGGCCCTGCCCAATACGGCTCCTGTTCCCATGAAGAGCGCCGTGAGCAGGAAGCCCCAGAAGCCGAAGGCCAGGGCGGCCAGCGCCAGGACGGCCCCGGCGGCCGTGCCGGTAACCACCGGGGTCATGCAACCCTCGGTTCGCGGCCGGCGTCGTCCGTGTCCTCACCATCGGACGGAACGTGGATGTCCGTGATGGTGATGTTGACTTCGGTGACCTCCATGCCCACCAGGTCCTCCACGGCGGAGTAGACCGCGTCGCGGGCATTGTCGGCCACCTGCTGGAGGGGATGCGGATACTCCACGACGAGGGTGACGTCCACTGCGACCTGGGTCTGGCCGACCTCTACCTGGACGCCCTGCGTCAGGTCCTTCTGGCCCACTTTCTCGCGGAGGTTTCCGAAGGCACGGGCTGCGCCGCCGCCCAGGGCGTGGACGCCCTCAATTTCCTGGATGGCGATACCGGCGATTTTGGCAACCACGCCGTCCGCCACGGTGGTACGGCCACGGCCGTCCTGGCCGTTGGAGGAGGAAAGTTCATGGGCGGGGGCGGCAGGGCTCTTCTTCTGCTGGACCGGTGCGGGGGTTTGCGTCTGCGTGGTCATGGCGTCGCTCCTTCTCGTTCGGGAACAGGGTTCCGGGGCGCCTCGTGCGCCCTCACAGGTAAGGACGCAGGCAGGGAGGGAATCGTCACGCAGAAACTTGTGTGATCGTCGTCACTTTTGTTTCCGGGCAGCAAAAAGGACGCGGACGACGCCGGGTGGATCCCGTCGTCGTCCGCGTCCTTCGCTGGGGCTGCTTACAGGGCCAGTGCCGGCTCGTCCCCGCGCACGCTCAGTGTGAAGGTGTTTGGGCCGCTGCAGTGGACAGCAATGCGGCAGGTGGTGGTGTTGTGGCGTGAAGAGAGCTCGGAAACCGCGGAATCGAGGGTTTCGTGCAGTGATGCGCGGTCCCAGATCTTCAGGGTCACGGATTCGGCAGCGTTAAACGTCATTGTTCAGTACTTTCCTGTCTCAAGCCGGTTGTCTGCCGGCGGTGGCCTGTCCGCGCTCGGAGGGTCGGTGGCCTGCGCTCACCGGTGGGCCTCGTTGCGTCACCAGGATGTCAAGGGCGGATGGTCCGGCCCTGCCTAACCATAGTGCCTGTGCCGGATCGGCCGGCTCAACCAAATCGTGCATTTATTGCGAGTGAATCTCATCACGTGTGATCCGCAGCACAGCTACTCGTCGAAGTAGGCAGTGATCTTCTGCTCGCCCGAAATCGAGGTGATGACGGTTCTTGCCACTTCCCGGAGCTTGATGTTCCGGGTGTTTGACGCGCGGGTCAGGATGCTGAAAGCCGTATCCCGGTCGCACCGGTTCTGGGCCATGATCGCCCCCACGGCCATGTCGATCACGGTGCGTGACTGCATGGCTGCGGCCAGGTCATGCCTGGCCTCGCTCAGCTGGGATATCCGCAGGATCAGCCGCAGCGAACTGGCGGCCTGGGCTGCGAACGATTCAACGGTGGCGATGTCCTCGCCGGAGAACCCGTTGCTCCGGCCCGAGTAGAGATTCAAAACCGCTTCCGCGTCGCCTGCAAGATCCAGGGGGACGGCGAGGATGGAGGAGACGCCGTGCCGGGCGGCGGTCCGGATGTAGGGTCCCCAGCGGTTTTCGGCGGCAAGGTCCGGCACCAGGAGGGTGGTTCCCTGGCGCAATGCCGTAAGGCAGGGGCCATCGCCAAATCCGTTCTGCAGCTCGTCCAGCGCCTTTGCCGCAGCATCGCTGGCCGCCACGGCCTCGGGCCTCTTGTGCCGCAGCACAGTGACGCCGCTGTGGATGGAGTTGCCCGGGGCGGACAGCCGTGCACTGGCCAGGAGAGCCAGTTCGGTGAGGAAGCCCTTGATGTCCGGGCTTTCCAGCACCAGTTGCTGCAGCGACAGTTCCGCATCTCCCAGGGGTTGCCCATCGGGGTCCTGGAACGGCCGCCCTTCGCCGGCGGTCATTGGTCCCCACCCTCGGACAATTCCCTCATGGCCGTGGCAATCAGGCCCACCTGGGCCGCCGGAAGATGGAGCGCTTCGTTGAGGTAGGCGTCAAACGACATCTCGTCGGCGTCGCCACCGAGGCCGTAGTAGTACGTCCAAAGTTTCATCAGCGGGACCTGGGTGTTGCGGAACCGCCGGGCCACATCCTTCCGCTGCTCATCGGCCTCCAGCAGTTTGTCGGGGCCCCCGGTCCAGTCGGCGTTCATCCCTGCCGTCCAAGCGGCGGGGCGGACAATTGCCCGCCGTCCACGATTTCACGTGCGATCTCTTGGATCCTGCGGTTGCTCGATGTGGCAGCCACATGCAGGAGGTCAAGGGCGTCGTCCCGGCCGCCGCGGGTCTGGAGCATGACCAGGGAGACTGCGGCGTCCACCAGGGCCCGGGATTGAAGCGCGGCACGCAGGCCGTCCGGGAACACCTCGGGTGCGTGCAGCCTCAGGGCCAGGCGAAGGATGCGGGACATGGAGCCCGCGTGATCCTCGATCCGGGCCACCGTGCCCGGGTCGAAGGCGTGCATGGTGTGCGCGTAGCAATTCAAGGCTGCCTTGGAGGCGGCGGCCGTGGCGATAGGGACGGCCAGCACCGAGTGCACATCGTCCCTGGCGATGACTTCCAGGTACTGGCCCCAGCGCTCGTCGCCGGGGAAGTCATTGACCAGTACGGTCCGCTGACCCCGAAGCGCCGTGAGGCAAGGGCCGGCGTCCAGGGCGTACTGGGTCTCGTCCAGCCTGTGTCCCTCCTCGCTGCTGCACGCAACCGTGGAAGGTGCGCCATCGCGCTCAACGGTTATGGAGCACTCCAGGGTGCTGCCGTCAGTACGAAGCCGCGAAGCGGAGATGGTTGCCAGCCCGAGGAGGAACTCGGGGAAGCCGGGGCTTTCCAGCAGCAGGTCCTGGTACTCGTCGGCGGCGGTCAGTGCATTGTTTCCGGCCATCTGGCCTCGATCCATAGTTGCGCCAGAAGTTGCCTGTCCTGGCTGGCGGCCGCCGCTCTTGGCGCGGTGGGCCTGTTTATTCAACCTCCGGATCGTGTCGCCATCCCGAAATCTCCTACCTTCGACACTACGCCCTTGGGGATCGATCTGGTATAGCTCCCTTTTTGGCCTCCCCGCCCGGAGCCTGCCCGCCTACGGACCCGCCGTCGTCGTCCCCGGTTCGCTGCCGCCGTCGTTGTCCCGCTCTGCCTCCGCCCGGTTTCCCCGGCCCTCCACGTTCTCAGTGTCTGGCTGGTCCGCAGCGGATCCATCATCGGGTTGGTCCGTGCCGAAGTCGTCGGAGTAGGGGGCGTGGGGGCGTGGCAGGTCGTCGATGAGTTCGTTGGCGGCCAGCGCCAGCAGGTCGCGCTGGATTGCCGGCAGCGAGAGCAACCCCTGCAGATAGGCCTCCACCTCATATTCGCCCGCATCGCCGGACAGGCTGAAATACTTCAACCACAGGGCGGAAGGGGAGATGTCTGCTGCCTTCATTGCCGCCCGGAGCCGACGCCGCTGTTCCGGCTCATTCGGATCGAAGCCCACAGGGCCGTTCCTAGTCCCGGAGGGCCGGCGTCCCGGCCAATATCGAGGCGCTGATGTCCTGCAGCGGACTGCCGGTTTCACGTGCTTTCCGCATAAGTTGCTGCAGCGCCTCTCCGTGGGTGAGCCCATGCCGTTCCATAAGCACGCCGCACGCGCGGTTGACCAAATCCCGGCTGTAGAGGGATGCCTGCAGCGCCTCCGTCATCCGGTGGGGAGCTTCGGTGGCCTGGATGTGTGAGATCAAGGTGGCCGCGGGGGCAGCGAAGAGTTCCACCAGTCCCGGACTGGAGGGGCCGTACACCCCAGCGGTTGCCGCATACAGTTTCAGTGCGCCAATGGACTCCTTGCCCGCAAGGAGCGGGACACTGACAACTGAGCGGATCGGAAGGTGCCGGACTGCTGCCTGCCACGCCGGCCAACGCCCGTCGCCCCGGAGGTCCTGCACCAGCACTGGCGACTCCGTGGCCCACGCTGTCAGGCAGGGACCCTCACCGTGCTGGTACTGGGCCGCGTCGGCCAGTTCCACCGTCTTATCGGTGTAGCCGCTGCTGGTCCGCCTTCCCCGGGCATCCAGCAGCGACACCCCGGCACCGATGGTTCCCGTCACGGATTCCTTGGCGGCGAGGGCCAGGTACTGGACAGCGTCTGTGACCTTTTCCTCGGTCAGCAGCAGGCCCTGGATGCGCGCAATGACAGTGCCGAGTTCATCAAGCGGAAGTTGCTGCGCCATGCCCCCAGCATAAGCCCATTCCGCTGCCGCGCAGGGGCGGGGAACCGTAAGATGAACCCCATGCTGAATCCTGCCAAGAGTGTAACGGTCCAGCACCTCCAGGAGGTCCTGGTAGGTGCCGAGGATGCCGTGGAATTCCTCTCCGGACTCTCGGGGATGGCGGCAGCTGCCGTCTCCGAGGCAGCCGGGGATGATGTCGAGTGCGCAGTCACCCTGAAGCTTCGGCGGCGCCCCACGACTGCGGCCGGCAGCAGCGCCAAGGCCCTGGAACTGGACCTCATCGAGCAGGCGCTGGGGGACGGACCCTGCATCAGGGCGCTGCGCGAGATGGCGCCCGTGCTGATTGACGACGTCGCGCGGGACAGCCGGTGGACCATATACAACCAGGAACTGGTGAAGCGGGGCGTGCACAGCACCTTGGGCGTTCCACTGGAGATCAGCGGCGAGGCCAGCGCCGCCCTGAACTTTTTCGCCACACGGCCGGGAGTGTTCACGGCGGACGTTTACGACAAGGCAGCGGGCTTCGCGGCTGCTGCCCACAACACCTTGCACCTTTCGGTCCGCATCAGCACGGCGCAGAACAGGGCTGATGACCTGGAGGCCGCCCTGGAAAGCAGGACTGCCATCAACCTGGCCTGCGGCGTCATTATGGCGCAAAACCGGTGTTCGCAGGAGGAAGCGATGGAAATCCTCACCAAAGTCTCCAGCAACCGGAACCGGAAGCTGAGGGACGTGGCCAGGGAATTGATCGAACAGCTCTCCGGAGGCAGTGTCCAGACCCACTTCGACTCCTAGCCTGCGACTGGGTTGCCAACTGTCCTGGCCCCGTCAGGTGCCGGCGCGGATGGAGACGACGGCGCCATTGGCTGCCTTGCGGATGTCCCAGGCGTTGCCGCTGCCGATGACCCGGTACCCATCAGCGCCGCCTGGTTCCAGCACCACTGCCGTGTCCTCATCAATGGCGACCGCCCACTCCACCCGGCCCGCCGCCACGGCGCCCACTGCGCGGCTTACCGTTCCCGCCTGCGCGGCGTGGACATCCACCGCGAACGGCACCACTCCCAGGCCCGCCCGGACCTCCACAGCCTCCAGGCCTTCCGAGCATTCCTCCCCGCACACGTCCACACCGTTGATCTGGTAGCCGCCGATCAGTGCGCGGCGCGGCGCCACCATGGCCCCGGCGGAAAACCCCAGGTAGGGGCTGCCGGCGGCCACCAGGCGGGAAAGGGCGGCGGCCGCGGGGCGGAGGCCTTCCCAATAGGCCGGCGTCAACCCGCCCCCCACCACCACGCCGTCCACGCCATCGAATGCGGCTGGATCCGCCGGCGTGCCCCCGCCGAGCGGGATGGCCACGATCCCGCAGCCCAGCCTGGCCTGGAGTGGAGCCGAGCAGGGCTCCATGAGCTCCTCCAGGCTCCCGCCGCGGTGATGCACAGCCACGGCAATCCGGGCAGCCCGGCCGGGTGCAGCATGCCGGCTGATGGCATCCGCAAACTGGTCAAAGACGGCCGGAAAGCCCAGTGGATCAGGGCCTGCCCCCGCAAGGAAGATGCTCATGGGCTTCAAGATACCTGGCTCCGAACCGCCCTGCGGGGAAGATGGAAGAAGCCTTTGACTTGGGCTCGCCCGGGGGATATCGTACAACCAAATGGTTGTAGATCAGCTCCGTGAGGCCGAACTGGACCGCCTCTTCCAGGCGTTCGCCGATTCCACCCGCCGAGACATTGTCCGCCGGGTGACCGTCGAAGAGTCCTCAGTCTCCGGGCTCGCCGCCCTCTACGCCATGAGCTTCGCCGCCGTCCAAAAGCATGTGGCGGTGCTGGAGCGCGCCTGCCTCGTCACCAAGGAAAAGCGCGGAAGGGAACAGATCGTGCGGGGCAACCATGAAGGACTCCAGGAAGCCCGCCGGCTGCTCGAGGACTATGAACAAGTCTGGCGGCAGCGCGCCGACCGGATGGCCCGGATTCTCACTGAAGGTTAGGAAGGCAATGCCATGACAGTCATCAGTACGGATAAGAACCCCGAGGCCCTGAGCCTCACCCTCGTTGCCGAGTTCGACGCCGGCGTGGAACGCGTCTGGCAGCTCTTCGAGGACCCGCGGCAGCTGGAGCGCTGGTGGGGTCCGCCCACCTATCCGGCCACCTTCTACAAGCACGACTTTGTTCCGGGCGGCCGCGCCAGCTACTACATGACCGGCCCCGAAGGGGACAAGGCCCACGGCTGGTGGGAGTTCACCAGCATCGACTCGCCGCGCCAGCTTGAGTTCGACGACGGTTTTGCGGACAGCGACGGCAACCCCACCGGGGAGTTCGGCATCAGCCACGCCACGGTCAGCCTGGAACCGCTGGGGGAGCGGACCCGCATGACCATCCACTCGAAGTTCGAGTCCGAGGAGCAGTTGGAGCAGATGATGGCAATGGGCATGGAGGAGGGCCTCAAGGAAGCGGTCGGCCAGATCGACGGCATACTTGCCGAGCACGCCAACGCTTGACATTTCAACCCCCACCACCTTTGCCACGGCGCAAGTGGGCGGACGACGGCGGGACGTTCCGTCGTCGTCCGCCCGCCCCGGGCGTTGAACGCGCAGGCCGGCCGCTGAATACTGGAGGTTGGGACCCGGCGAGGGAAGGCGGTGGCAGCGATGAGCGGCGGGGCAGGGGATTTCCGCAGGCGCCTGGAGCGGGCGGCCGAGGTGCGGTCATACCGTGGCGCCGCCATCAGCGCCGAGGAGGAAGCCGCGCTGGATGCCCTCGACGCGCAGGAGCGGGAAAAGCGCAGGAAAGTCAGTGATGCCGCCCGCGCGGAATACCTGGTCCGCGATGCCATGGCGCAGGGCAAGTTCGACAACCTGAAGTATGCGGGCAAGCCAATTCCCGGCCTGGGCGAGTCGTACGATCCCGACTGGTGGGTGAAGGGGCTGATCCAGCGGGAGAACATCAGCGGGCTGGGCCCCGCGGCCATCCTGCTCCGCGCTGAGGACGCCGAACTCGACGCCAGGCTGGACGCCCAGTACACCGAGCAGCAGGTCCGGGACATCCTGCAGGATTTCAACCGGCGCGTGATCGACGCCCGCCGGCAGCTGCAGGGCGGGCCGCCGGTTGTCACCAAGACCCGTGACGTGGACGGGGAAGTGGAGCTTTGGCGCAGCCGCAGGGCCGCGCGGGCAGTGGAGGATCCTGTTGTGCCGGAACCGGAACGCTCGTGGTGGAAGCGGCTGTGGAAAGGAGCGGGCTAGGTCGCATCCAGATCCACCAGGAAGTGCCACGTGCCTACGGCCTGTAGTTGGGATTGGGCCCAATCATCGAAGCCGGCGGTGGCGCGAACGGGGCTGCGGGATACAGCGGTGCCACCTTGAGCATGTAGTTGGCCCACTGCGGCCCGGCAATCATGTACCCGTCAAGGCGGGGATAGAACGTGCCGTTGATGGTCACGTTCTGCCCTGCCCGTTTTTGGCCTTCCAGTGCATCGCCGAAGAAGGACGCCGTGACAAGGCCGGAGGTGTAGCCCACCACCCACGTGGACCCGTTGTTGTTGGAGGTTCCGGTCTTGGCGGCGGTGGGCACTTTGTCCTGTACCTTCGGGTTGATCCAGACACCGGACCCCTTCTTCAGGACGTCCTGGAGCACTGAGTTGACGCCGCGGGCCACGTCGGGCTTGACGGCGTCGCGGCAGTCGGGGGCCTGGGCGGGCAGTTTGACCCCTGCCGCATCGGTTACCTCGGCCAGGGCGATCGGCGCACAGTAGCGGCCCTCTGTGGCGAAGGTGGCAAAGGCGTTCGCCAGGGTAAGCGGAGCCACGCCCGTGCCGCCCAGGAGGTTGCCCAGCTGGTGCATGTTGACGGGGGCGCTGTCCAACCCACTGTGCAGGCCCACGGAGTCCACCATTTTTTGGATGCCGCAAAAATCGAGCTGGGCTGCGGAGGCGAACGTGGCGGTGTTGATGGAGTTGTACAGGCCATAGTTGACGGGCATCGGTCGGTAGAAGCCGTCCTCGGCGTTCTGCAGGTCATCGGCAGCGCCAAGGGCCGGGTTGGCCTGCGCCGTGCTGTAGGCTCCCAGCACCTTCCCGCAGCTGTCCTTCCACGGGAAACCCAGGGGATAGACCCTGCGTGAGGCATCCACTTCCGCGGTAAGCGCCTTGCCCTCGTTCAACCACTCCGCGAAGGTAAAGGGCTTCATGGTGGAGCCCGGCTGGAACCCGCCGGCGCCGTTGAGGTCGTTGCCCTGCGCGTCCTTGGCGTCCACGTTAAAGTTCAGGTTGGTATCGAACTTGCCCGGTTGGGGCAGGAATACCGTGTTCTGGGCCATGGCCAGGATCTTGCCGCTGCCCGGCTGCAGGGTCAGGAGCGAGGCTGCCCACCGGTCCGGATTTGCGCCTGCTGTCCCGTCCACCTGGGCCTGGGCGGCGGCCTGGAGCCTGCTGTCCAGGGTGGTGACGATGGTGAGGCCGCCGCGGTACAGCCTCCGCTCGCGCTCAGCCTCGGTGGCGCCGTAGGCGGGGTTGTTCAGGATCAGATGGGAAATGTAGTCGCAGAAGTAGGGCGCCATCGCGGCATTGGCGCAGCCCTGCTGCTGCGGGGTGATCTTCAACTCGATGGGGGTGGCCACTGCTGCGTCATACTGGGCCTGCGTGATCTTCTGCAGGCGCAGCATCTCGGAAAGGACTTGGTTCCGGCGCACGATCGACTTGTCTGGATTGGTGGCCGGGTTGTACAGGGTGGGGCTGTTGACCAGCCCGGCCAGCAACGCGGCCTGGGGCAAGGTCAGGTCCTTCGCGGTGGTGCTGAAGAAGTAGCGTGCCGCGGCTTCAATCCCGTAGGCGTTGCTGCTGAAAAACACGATGTTGAGATAGCCCTCGAGGATCTGGTCCTTGGTGTACTTCTTCTCCAGTGCGATGGCGAGCTTCATTTCACGCAGTTTGTCGCCGAAGTTCTTCTGCCCGTTAAGCACCACCGCGTCCGGCCTGTCCTGCGAGAGTTGCGCCTCGTTCAGTACGTTGGTGACGTATTGCTGTGTGATGGTGGACGCGCCTTGCTCGCCGCCCTTGGTCAGGTTGGACACCAGCGCGCGCAGGATGCCCTGCGGATCCACTCCGGCGTGGATGTAGAACCTGCTGTCTTCGATGGCGATGATGCCGTCCTTGATGAAGGGCGACATCTGGTCCAGCGGAACCTTGACGCGGTTTTCGGCGTAGAAGGTGGCGATTGCCTGCCCGTCGGAGGTCAGGACTTTGGTGGCCTGCGACGGAGGCTGGACTGTCAGTTCCGCGGGCAGGCTTTCAAAGAAGCCAATGGACGAACTGACCCCCATGCCCGCCGCCGCCACGGCCGGGACCACCAGGCTGGCTGCCAGCACGCCGCACATGACACTCGCTGCGAGGAACCCCAGGACCCTTCCCAGGGCTGCACCAAAACCGCGCCTGCGCTTCCGCCTCTTTGCCATTCCTCAGCCCCCGTGCTCGAAGGTGCGACCAGAATACGCTCCTGCCAAGGGGTGGAACAGGTCCTTGAAGGTCAGGATTTGGTCACGCCACCCTATTGACCAGTGATAGCTACCGACATATCGTTAACTATCGCTGAAATAGCAGCGATAAACCGATACTGAAAGGACGATGCCACCATGAAAGGCATATTCGAAGAAAAACACGAGGGCCCGGAATTCGGCAACGGCCGGTTTGAGCGGGAGAGGGGCCGCCGGGGGCCGCACGGCCACCGCGGGCCCGGCTTTGGCCCGGGGTTCGGTCCCAATTTTGGTCCTGGGTTCGGCCCCGGCTTCGGTCCCGGGTTTGGTCCGGGTTTTGGACGCGGCGGACGGAGGGCCAGCCGGGGCGATGTCCGTGCGGCCATCCTCTCACTCCTGGGAGAGGCCCCGTCCAATGGTTACGGGCTGATCAAGACCATCGCGGCGAAGACCGGCGGAATGTGGCGTCCCAGCCCGGGATCCATCTATCCCACGCTCCAGCAGTTGGTGGACGAGGGGCTGATCGAGGCCGTTGGTGAGGGCCGTGGAACAGAGTTTGCGCTGACGGACGCCGGCAAAGCCTACGTCGCCGAACACGCTGAGGAGATGGAGAACGCCTGGAACGCTGAACCGGACAGTGCCGACAGGGACTTCCACCAGAGCATTGCCAAGCTCATGGGCGCCATCCATCAGTTCCGCACCGGAGTGAGCGAGGAGCAGCGGGCTGCCGCGATGGAGAAGTTGGACGAAACGCGCCGCGCGCTCTACAAGATCCTTGCGGATTAGGGCCGGACTTACGCGAAGGAGTCTTCCTTGGCGTGCCGTTCAGCGGGAGCTGGAGCTGTTGGAATGTGGGCGGCGGCGTGGCGCAGGGGGTTGAAGCCGGCTCCGATCTCACCGAAGGCGTAGGCGGTCTCTGCGTGCTCGGCGAGGTCCACGCCGGCGGTCTCGGCCTCGTGGCTGACACGGAAGCCGACAGTCTTGTGGATGACCCGGGCGATGACCGCGGTTCCAACCCCGGACAGCAGGAGGGTGATGACCACTGCGGCCACCTGGGCGATGAGCTGCTGGACACCGCCGCCGTAGAAGAGGCCGCCGCCCTGGCCGTTCACCGGGAGGGCGATGAACCCCAGCGAGAGGGTGCCGATGAGGCCGGCGCCAAGGTGGACACCCACCACGTCCAGGGAGTCGTCAAGGCCGAATCGGTACTTGAGGTCCACGAACACGCAGCAGGCGGCTCCGGCTACCAGGCCCAGGCCGATAGCGGCCACCGGGCTGATGTTGGCGCAGGAAGGGGTGATGGCCACCAGCCCCGCCACCACGCCGGAGGCTGCACCCAGGGAGGTCGGGTGTCCGTGGCGGATTTTTTCGGTGACCAGCCAGCTCAGCATGGCCGCGGCAGGAGCCACCAGGGTGTTGATCCAGATCAGGCCGGCCTGTTCCACGCTGGTGGCAGCTCCACCGTTGAAGCCGAACCAGCCAAACCACAGGATTGCCGCGCCGAGCATGATGAAGGGCAGGTTGTGGGGGCGGTGGTTGGGGTCCTTCGCGAATCCGTGGCGCTGGCCAACAATGACCGCCAGTACCAGGGCTGCTGTTCCCGAACTGATTTCCACCACGGCGCCGCCGGCGAAATCAATGACCTGGCCGAAGATGTCCGTGACAGCCCCGCCTGCGCTCATCAGCCCGCCGCCCCAGATCATGTAGGCGAGGGGGCAGTAGATGAGGGTGATCCATACGGGCACGAACAGGACCCAGGCGCTGAACTTGGCCCGGTCGGCGATGGCGCCACTGATCAGGGCCACAGTGACAATGGCGAAGGTGGCGCTGTAACCGGCTTTGAGGAGGTCCGGTGAACCCATCAGGTCCTGCAGGCCAAAGCTGGTGAAGGGGTTGCCGAACAGTCCCAGGATGCCGTTCCCGGTGGTCATCGAGTAGCCCCAGAGGACCCAGACCACGCCGACAATCCCCGCCGAGATGAAGCTCATCATGATCATGTTCAGGGCGGCCTTGGCGCGGGTCATGCCGCCGTAGAAAAGGCCGAGCCCGGGGGTCATCAGGAGGACCATTGCGGCCGAAATCATCAGCCAGACGTGTTGGGCAGTGATTTCCACCGGTGGGTCCCTTCGCGATGTGAACGTGGTGCGGGACCCGTTTGGCCCCGCCGTATTTCCCCCGGGATCCATTTTTCGCGGCGTGTGTTTCAACCAATGCCGCCTAAAGTTGCGGCCACGTTACACAAATCGCCCATGCGTGAAGTTCACGTATCAGCTATGTTTCAGGCATGTAAACGGCTTCTCCTCCGCTGCCGTCTGCAGCGTCCCTGGACCCGGCCCCTTCCCCGCCGCCGCAGGCCGGAAGGGCCCGCAGCAGGTGAGGTCCGCCGTCGCACGTCCGTGGTGCCGCCTGTTTCGGCGCCGTGAACGGCACCTCACCCGCTAGAAGGTGCGGGCGTTGGCCAGGACCGGCAGGGTGGCCCGGACTTCCTCCACGGTTGACGGATCGATGTCGACGACGGCGAGTTCGGGCTTCCCGCCCAGGGCCACCACGGGCTTCCCCAAGGGCGTGACCACCGCGCTGTGCCCGATTCCGGTGGGCGCGGTGCCCGCCGGGCCGGCGCCCACCGTTTGCGGATCGCCCTGGCCGCACGCCACCACGAAGGTGGTGCTGTCCAGCGCCCGGGCCCGGACCAGCAGGTCCCACTGGTCGGCCTTGCCGGGACCTGCACCCCATGATGCGCACACGATGTTCACCTGGGCGCCTGCATTGGCGTTCGCTGTGAACAGTCCCGGGAAACGGACGTCGTAGCAGGTGGCCAGGCCGAACACGGTCCCATCCAACTCGAACGTCACCGGGGCCTCCCCGGCGTCCACCGTTCTTGATTCCGTGAAACCAAAGGCGTCAAAAAGGTGGACCTTGTCATAGGAAGCCTCCACCCCGGGTCCGGTGACCAGGAGAGTGTTACGGACCCGGCCGTCCTTACCCGGCGTGAACATGCCGGCCACGATGGTGATCTCCAACTCAGCGGCGATCCTGCGCACCTCGCCGGCCCAAGGCCCGTCCACGGGCTCGGCGATGTCCTTCAGGGAATGGCCAAAGGCGCGCATGGTCGCCTCGGGAAAGACCACCAGCCGTGCCCCGGCGTTCTTGGCCTGGGCGGCGTACTCCCAGACGAGTTCCAGGTTGGCGGCGGGGTCGGCACCGCTGATGATCTGCGCTACTGCAATCCGCATTACTGCCTGTAACCCTCCACTTCGCTGATGGGGCGTGCCTCGGCGTCGTTCGGGTTCTCGCCCGAATCCTTCTTGGCCCGCCGTTGGCGCAGCAGGTCCCAGCACTGGTCCAGGCTTTCTTCCACGTACTTCAGCCGTGCCTGATCTGGCGCCTGCCCGTCACCCGTGCCTTCGCGCAGCGAGTGTTCCTCCTCCACCAGGGCCTGGATGTGCGTCAAAATGTCCTGATCATTCATGGTTTCCCCTTACTCCGGTCCGGTCCCCTTCAGCGTACGTACCCGGTGCTGAAGGAGCCAGCCCTTGAGCTGTACCATCAACTTCATGCCCACTGCGCTCGATATGGCAGGTCCCATCCTGGAAGTGCTGACCTGGTTGTGCCTGCCCGCGGGGCTTGGGCTGCTCTTCTACACCGGATTCCTTCGCCGCTTCGTGCATCCCTGGGACGTTGCCGAGGCCGTGGTGTACTCGGATTCCACCGGAGTGGGCTTCCGCTGGTTCGACCGCAAGCACCAGGTGCACCACGCCCCCATGTCCCCCTACGACATCAGGGACTTGGCCGCGGGCGACACCCTGCCCATCTATTACCACCCCAAGCGCCCGACGCAGTGGCAGACCACCAGGCCGGAGGAGGCAGGCAGGACGGCCTCGGTCCTGGGCCGCTGCCTGACGGCAATCGGCGCCGTGGCGCTGCTGGCCGGTTTCGTCCTGCCGATGTTCTAGCTGACCAGGACCACCAGAATTCCCATGCATCCCAGCGCAACGCCAGCAAAGGCAGTCCAAAGGACGGCGGGCAGGTCGGCTTCGATGCTTTCCCCTGCCAGGCCGTGGGACCTGGCCCGGTAGCGGCGGCGCTGGGTGAGGTAGATGGCAAGGGCAGCGCTGCCGGAGATCACCGGCAGCATCAGGATGGGCGCGCCGTAGGTGGGGAGCCAGCGAAGGAAGAAAGCGCTCGCCGTGGCCAGCGCCAGCATGGTCCGCCCCCAGGCGAGGGCGGTCCGCTCGGGCTGGAGGCCGGGATCGCCGTGCGGGTTGGGTGCGCGTGATGCCACAGGGTCAGCGCCAGAGGATGAAGACCAGCACGACGGCGGCGGCCAGCGCGCCTGCCCCGGCCAACAGGGGCACAAAAAGCGGCAGCGGCAGCGGCGCCTTGTTGCGCATGCTCCGTTCCACCCGGAGCCACCGCAGGGCGGCACCACCGCTGAGCATCATGCCCAGCAGCAGCAACAAAATTGCCAGGCCTTTCCGGACGGGTTCGATGAAGAGGCCGGAGGTGAAAGCCTCGATGGCGATTCCGCCTGCGAGCAGGGCCAGCGATGTCCGGATCCAGGCCAGGAAAGTGCGTTCGTTCGCCAGCGTGAAGCGAGGGTCCGGTTCTTCGCCGCCGGGCAGCAGCCGTTCGGCCATTCTTCCGCGCGACGGCGGGACGGCGGGCTTGGGGGGCTGCTCACTGTTGATCACCGGGCCAGTTTAGCCGCGGGCCGGGGAGCGCCCGCCGGTCAGGACGCGTGGCGGAGCGCCGCTTTGCCGGCCAGGTGATCCCCAATGGGCAGGGCAGCAGTTGCGGCAGGGGAGGGAGCGTTCAGTACGTGGATCATCCGGTCTGTCTCCGCCAGCAGGAAGTCGTGGAGGAGCGTTCCGTCCCGGCGCACAGCCTGCGCGCGGATGCCTGCCTCGAACGGCAGCAGGTCCGCTTTGGCCAGCCCCGGGGCGTATTTGCGGCACTCCTGAAGGTAGCTTCCCTTAAACAGCGAGTTGCGGACCTCGCGCACAGCGGTGGCGGCATTGGACCGCGCCACATGCCACAACCCCGGAAAGCGCACATAGCGGCCCACGTCCCTGAGGTCCACCGAGAACTTGGGATAGCCCTCCCGGGACAGGCCCAGCACAGCGTTGGGTCCCACCGTGATGCTGCCGTGGATGGTGGGAGTCAGGTGCACCCCCAGGAAAGGCAGGTCCGGGTCCGGCACCGGGTAGATGAGGTGCGTAACGTAGTCCGACTTGGCGTCCGGCAGTTCAAAATATTCTCCGCGGAAGGGGATGATCTGCACATCGATCTTCATTCCGGCCAGTTCGGCGAGGCGGTCCGACTGCAGGCCAGCGCAGGCCACCAGGCGGCGGCAGGAGTAGAGGTCCTGGGCTGTGCCCACGTCCACGCGGTCCGAATGCTCCACGATTGAGCCCACCCTGGCCCCGGTGACCACCCGGCCGCCGGCAGCGGAAATGAGTTCTGCCAGTTTCTGCGCCACCTCCTGGTAGTCCACGATCCCGGTGCTGGGGATGAACAGGGCGCCCAGGCCTGAAACGTTGGGTTCGCGCCGGTTGAGTTCGCCCCGGCCAAGGCGCTCGCGTTCCAGCCCATGGACAGCCGCGCGTTCCTCCAGGCGGTCCAGCCTGTCCAGCTCCACGGCGGACGTTGCCACCAGCAGCTTGCCCGGCTCGGCGTACCTGATGCCGTGCTCCCGGCAGAATTCCTTGGTTTGCTGCGAGCCCACCTTGCTGAACCGTGCCTTGAGGCTGTCCGGGGCATAGTAGATGCCGGAGTGGATGACGCCGCTGTTGTGTCCGGTCTGGTGTGAGGCCAGGGACTCCGCGGCTTCAAGCAGGACCAGCGAAGCTCCCGGTTGCTTCCGCAGCAGCTGGTAGGCGGTTGCCAGTCCCACGATTCCGCCGCCGATAACGCAGTAGTCCACCCGGTCCACAGGTCCCGCCTTTCGTCGTGGCTAGATTTTAGCCACTGCCGCTGCCCGCGTACCCCTGGCTATCCGCCGCTGCGGGGAGCAAACATGATCACGGCAACCCCCAGGAGGCAGACCAGGGACCCGGCGACGTCCCACCGGTCCGGGCGGAAGCCGTCAAAGGCCATGCCCCAGGCCAAGGAACCGGCAACGAATACGCCGCCATACGCCGCCAGAATCCGGCCGAAATGGGCATCGGGCTGGAGCGTGGCCACGAAACCGTAGGCGCCCAGCGCGATCACGCCAAGCCCGGCCCACCACCAGTCCTTGCCTTCGCGCACTGCCTGCCACACCAGCCAGGCCCCGCCTATTTCAGCCGCAGCAGCCAGTACGAACAGCACGATGGTCTTGAAAATATTGACAGTCTCGCCCGGAATACCCACGCAGCCATCATCCCAGCCGGGAATGCGGCGGAGTCCCGGCCTTTGATGGTGCCGATAAGACCCAGGGAACCTTTTGCGAGACCGAACCGTTACTCTTTAAGTGCGGTGTGGGGGCTTCGCGCGCCCAACTACACTGTGACTGCTGAACGGTCATATGACGGAGAGAGAGAAATATGGCTCGCGCCGCCCTAGGCTTTGACGCATGATCCGGTTACGACAGCTGGCGCAGGCGGCAAGCGTGCTGACCACGCCCCTGGCGCCGGAAGACGTTCTCTCGCTTTTCAACCCCGTGTACTCGGCCCGGCAGCTCCGCGGCGTGGTCACCCGGGTGGTCCAGGAAACCGCGCAGTCGGCCACCATCTTCTTCCGTCCCGGCCGTGGCTGGAAGGCACACCTTGCCGGGCAGTGGGCCCGCATCGGCGTCGAACTTAACGGGGTCCGCCACTGGCGCTCCTACTCACTCAGCGCCCCCGCGGGCAAGGACCCGGCCATCACCGTCACCGACGTCGGTGCCGTCTCCGGAACCCTGGTGCGCACCACCAAGCCCGGTGACGTCCTGTTCCTGGCCCCGCCGCAGGGGGACTTCGTCCTTCCGGAGCACCCCCGGCCCCTCCTCATGGTCACCGCCGGCAGCGGCATAACTCCGGTGATGTCCATGATCCGCACCCTCGTGCCGCGGCGTCCGGATGCCGACGTCGTCCTGGTCCACTCGGCGCGCACGCCCGGTGACAGCCTGTTCCGTGAAGAACTGGCAGAGCTCGCAGACCAATTCCCCAATTTCCGCCTGGCGCACTGGTACACCGGAGAGCAGGGCCGGATGGACTTCTCCAGCACCCGCGAGCTGGACGAGATCTGCCCCGACTGGAAAGAGCGGGCAGCTTACGCCTGCGGCCCGGACAGCTTCCTGGACGACGCCGAGGCGCTGTGGAAGCGCGCGGCCTTGACCACGCGTGCCCCCGGGACCGACGTCGCACTGGCCGGCGATGCCGGCAACCTGATGATCGAACGCTTCAACACCACCTTCAACGCAGGCGTGGGGCACGATGGCGGCCTGGTCACCTTCGAGGCCTCAGACCGCGAGGTGGAGGCCGACGGCGACACCCCCATCCTGGACATCGGCGAGGACGCCGGGGTGCTGATGCCCAGCGGCTGCCGCATGGGGATCTGCCACAGCTGCCTGACTCCCCTGCTGGCAGGCCAGGTCCGCGACCTCCGCACTGGGGAAATCCATGGCGAACCCGGCCAACTGATCCAAACGTGTGTTTCGGCAGCCGCCGGACCCGTCAACCTCGAACTCTGAGGAGCAGTACCGTATGACTGTCATCTCACCCACGAAGACCACCGCCGCCGCAGGTGCCAGCGCCGGCACCTCCAGGACCCGCCCCGGAAAACTGGCCGAATCGGGAAGCCCCACCGTCCGGCCGCCCGCTGCCGCCCACCTCACCGACGAACAGGTTGCTGAGCTGGGCCGTGAGCTCGACGCCATCCGGGACGAGGTCCTGGGCAAGCGCGGGGCGGAGGACGCCGCCTACATCCGGCGGATGATCAAGATCCAGCGCGGCCTGGAGCTCTCCGGCCGCGCCGCCCTGCTGGTGGGGAAGAACAAGGCCGCCTGGGTCACGGGCACCACGCTGCTGAGCCTGGCCAAGATCCTGGAAAACATGGAATTGGGCCACAACATCCTGCACGGCCAGTGGGACTGGATGCGGGACCCGGACATCCATTCCACCACCTGGGAATGGGACTTCGTCACCCCGTCCCGGTCCTGGCAGCACACCCACAACGACCTGCACCACCGCTGGACCAACGTGGTGGGCAAGGACAACGACGTCGGATACAACCTCCTGCGCATGGACGAGCAGCAGCCGTGGAAGCCCATCAACCTGGCCAATCCGCTGTTCAACGCCATCCTCGCCCCGGTCTTCGAATGGGGCATCGCCATCTATGATCTCGAGCTGACCGAGTACCGGGAGGGCACCAAGTCCAAGGAGGCCCTGCTCAAGGACCTCAAGGCCCTGGGCAAGAAGGTGGTCACCCAGTTCACCAAGGACTACGCCGCCACCCCTGCCCTTGCCATGCTGACCGGTTCCGCGAAGCAGGCCCTCTTCGGGACCATCGCAGCCAACGCGATCCGCAACGTCTGGGCGCACGCCGTCATTTTCTGCGGCCACTTCCCGGAAGGCACCGACACCTTCACCGAAGAGATGGTGGACGGCGAAACCCGCGGCGACTGGTACGTCCGCCAGATGATCGGGTCCGCCAACATCTCGGGCTCCAAGTTCATGCACCTCATGACGGGCAACCTCTCGCACCAGATTGAGCACCACCTCTTCCCGGACCTGCCCTCCAACCGTTACGCGGAGGTGGCGCCGAGGGTCCGCGAAATCTGCCAGCGCTACGGCCTGAAGTACACCACCGGCCCGCTCCTGAAGCAGGTGGGTTCGTCCTGGGCCAAGGTCTTCAAGCTGGCGCTGCCCGGAAAGGCTGCCCGGGCCTAGGCCGGAAATCCCATCAACGCAGAAGTGGCCCGCCGGCTGGCAGGGCCACTTCTGCGTTAGGTGCCCGCTACCGCCGCGTGGCGGGAGCCAGGAGCATGTGGTCAAGCTTGGGCAGTGCGTGCCGGAGGCGGTGCCCGGCGCGGTCGAGGATCTCTTCCGCCTCCGCCAACCCCGTATCAGCGACTTCGATCCGCGCCGATCCCTGCAGCCGGTGGCCGGACCACCGCAGCTTCAGGTTTCCGACTGCGAGGACGCCCGGCGTCTCCTCCAGTGCCACCTGTGCGCGCGATACCAGGTCCGGTTCGATGCCGTCCATCAGCCGCCGGCCGATGCTCCGGACAGTGCCCCAGAGCAGCACCATGATGGCGGCGGAGATGACAAGCCCGACGATCGGGTCCGCCAGCGGAAAACCGAGCATGACGCCCACGGCGCCGATCACCACAGCCAACGAGGTGAAGCCGTCGGTCCGCGCGTGCACGCCGTCTGCCACCAGCGCGGCGGAACCGATCCTGCGGCCCACCCGGATGCGGTAAATGGCCACGGCCTCGTTTCCTGCAAAACCGATCAGGCCCGCGGCAATGACCCAGCCCAGGTTCTGCAGCGGCTCGGGATGGATCAGCCGGTCAACCGACTGCCAACCGGCCACGACGGCGGAGAGCGCCACGACCGCCACGATGAACAGGCCGGCCAGGTCCTCAGCCCGCCCGTAGCCGTAGGTGTACCGGCGGTTGGCGGCCCTGCGCCCCAGGACGAAGGCCACCCACAGGGGCACCGCGGTCAAGGCGTCAGAAAAGTTGTGGATGGTGTCCGCCAGCAATGCCACCGAGCTGCTGAACAGGACCACCAGGAACTGCAGCATGGTGGTGGCCAGCAGCACGAACATGCTGATCTTCAGCGCCCGGATACCCTCACTGCTGGCCTCCATGGCGTCATCAATGGAATCGGCGGCGTCATGCGTGTGCGGGACGAAGAGTTCGAACAGCCAGCCCTTGAAGCCGGAGTGGTGATGGTGGTCGTGGTCATGGTCGTGGTCGTGGTCGTGATCCCCGTGGCCGTGGTGATGGTCGTGGTCATGATCGTGCCCGTGATCCCCATGGACGTGGTGGTCATGATCGTGGCCGGGGGTATGGGTGGACTCCTGGTGCGGCCGGCTCATGAGGCGCTCCGTGCGTGGTGGTTGGCGATCCGGTGGTGGGCCGGTTCCCCGCCGAGGGCATGCTCGGCCTGGAAGATGGCATCGGCCACCAACTGCCGGGCGTGTTCGTTTTCCAGCCGGTACATCACCCGGGTTCCGTCCTGGCGGGTTGACACCATCCGTGCCAGCCGCATTTTGGCCAGGTGCTGGGATACGGCGGCGGGGGACTTGCCCACCACGTCCGCAAGGGCGCCCACCGCCATCTCCCCATCACGGAGGGCGAGGATGATGCGCACCCGGGTGGCATCGGCGAGCATGGCGAACACCTCCACGGCCAGCTCCACGTACTGGCTGTCAGTACCCAGGGAGCAAGCATTCTTATCTGCATTCATGCGCATATAGTGCCATAGCTTGGGCCTCGATGCAGCCTTTTCCAACGGTGACCGCTTCATTGCTAATGACCGCTGCGGTTCCGGAAAGACCGGCAAACCCGCGGTGGCCGCTGTGGGCTCACGCCGCAGAGGGGCTATGCCCCGTTCCAGGCGGCCGGCTCAGCAGTGCGATTTGCCAGGCATGTGCGGCTCCTGGGAGGGGGCCGCCACCGGGCACAGTTGGCCCGCGAGCTTCTTCAATTCCAGCGGATGGAAGGGCTTTGTGAGGTAGCCGGCGGCCCCGGAGGCCATGCCGGCAAGGACGTCGTCCTCCTCAGAGCGGGCGGTGAGGAACAGCAGGGGTGCGGTGGTGAGGTTACGGATGGCGCGCGCCACCACGTGCCCGTCCATATCCGGAAGGCCAAGGTCCAGGGTGACCAGGGCGATGGCGGGATCGGCCGCTGCGGCGACGCCATCCGCGCCCGTGGCCACGGCGGTGACTTTGAAGCCCGCGCGGGCAAGGACCACGGAGATCAGGCCCCGGATATCGTCGTCATCCTCCACGACAAGGCAAACACGCTGCTGTTCCAAATTGAGCCCCCCGGCGAAAAGTTGGCACCATTCTACTGGGCGGGCAGGGATGCCGCAGGCCGTAGGGCCTAGCCGTCGTAATGGGTGCGCGCAGGCCCCTGGCCCAGGGCGTTGACTACCGCCGCGGCCACGTCATGGAGCTTGGTGTTGCGGGTGCTCGACGCGGTCTTCAGGATGGCGAAAGCGTCCTCCTGGCTGCACCGGTTCTGGGCCATGATGATGCCCACCGCCATGTCGATGACAGTGCGGGACTCCAGGGTGGCGCGGAGGTTGGCCGCCGTCTCGCTGTAATGCGCAAAGCGCACTGCAAGGCGCAGTGCCAGCGACGTTTGGCTGACGAAATCCTCGGCGAACTTCAGCACCCGGCCCTCGAAGCGGTGGGCGCGCCGGGAATACAGCAGCAGTGCCGCCTTGGTTTCGCCTTCAAGCCTGAAGGGAAGGGCGGCAACCGAACGGACCCCCTTTGCCACGACGGCAGGGGAGTAGTCCGGCCAGCGTCCGTCGTCGTCCAGGTCCGGAGCGTGGACCGTCTCCTGCGCCGTGAATGCGGTCAGGCTAGGGGTCTCAGTGAACCGGTGCTCGAGCCGTCCGATGGACTTTGCCTCCGGGCTGCTGCTGGCGATGGTCGCTGTCTTCCGCTTCCGGAGCAGGGTAATGGCGCACAGCATCTCGTCGCCGGGCTCGGAAAGGCTGCGGGCGGACACCTGTGCCAATTCGTTAAGGAAGTCCTCAACGTCGGAGCTGTTGAGGACCAGTTCATGCAGGTGTTCGGTGATGGATGTATCGGTTTTTGCTGTTGACTCGCCGGCCACGGTTTCTTGTTGCCATTCGTTCAGGTCAAAACGAGCCCGCAACACATCGGGGCCCCACAGTTGGGTGGGGGAGCCGGTGATGGTCGCTGGATCGACGAACTTTCCAACGGCCTGCTGCTAAACCGATAACCAGAGTATATACATTCCCCGGTGGGGCGAATCCCATTCCCGCCCGGGCCGTCACGCCGTTTACTGGCGCCGGACAGGGGCCAACCGGCACAATGAAGCGGGATCCGGTGCTGCCTCCAACGGGCCCATAGACCGTGCTCCCGCTGCGGAAGGACAGGAATATGAGCAGGCTTCTCATCATCGGCCCACCGGGCTCCGGCAAGGGAACGCAAGCCGAGCACCTGGCGCGGCATTTCCAGGTCCCTGCTGTGTCCACCGGGGACATCTTCAGGAGCAACGTCAGGCGGAAGACTGCCTTGGGGAATCAGGCGGCCCGGTACCTCGACGACGGCCATTTCGTCCCGGACCACCTCACCAACGCGCTGGTGAAGGACCGGCTCCTGGAAAGCGATGCGAGGCAGGGATTCCTGCTGGACGGCTATCCGCGCACCGCGCCGCAGGCGTTGGAACTGGATAACATGCTCGCGGACCACGGCCACGTGCTGGACGCCGTCATCGAACTGACGGCGCCGGACGCGGAACTGGAGGAACGGATGCAGCGGCGTGCCACGGAGCAGGGCCGCTCCGACGACACGATCGACGTTTTCCGGCGCAGGCTGGATCTCTACCACCGCCAGACCCATGAAGTAGTGTCGGTGTACGCGGGCCGGGGCATCCTGGTGTCCGTCAACGGCAGTGGTGATCCGGGCGGGATCACCGCAGCGGCAATCGCCGCCGTCGAACAGTTCCTTGCAGCCCCGCGCCCTCCGTCCTGACCGAAACACCGCACGGTGAACGCACTCCAACAGAAGGAAACACTGATGAGAATTGCCGTTACAGGCGGAACCGGAAAACTGGGTCGGCACGTGGTGCGCCGGCTTACGGACGACGGCCACCAGGTCCTCACCCTGGACCGGGCGGGTGAGCGCAGCCCGGAACTCCTGGTGGTGGACCTGCGCAACTACGGGCATGTCGTGGACGCCCTGCTGGGGGTGGATGACCGGCATGAAGGGTTCGACGCCGTGGTGCACCTGGGTGCCATTCCCGCCCCGGGCATCCTCCCGGACGCAGCAACGTTCGAGAACAACATGCTGTCCACCTACAACGTCTTCCAGGCTGCGCGGCGGGCCGGGATCAAGAAGGTGGTCTACGCCTCCAGCGAGACCGTGCTGGGGCTGCCGTTCGACATCGACCCGCCTTACATCCCCGTGGATGAGGAATACCCGCCGCGTCCGGAAAGCACCTACTCCCTGGTGAAGACCCTGGAGGAGCGGATGGCTGTGGAAATGACCCGGTGGGACCCGGACCTGAGCATTACGGGCCTGCGGTTCTCCAACGTCATGGACGAGGCCGACTACGAAAAGTTCCCCTCCTTCGACTCCGACGCGATGCTCCGCAAGTGGAACCTGTGGGGCTACATCGACGGACGGGACGGTGCCCAGGCGGTGGCGAAGGCACTGGAGAATGCCAAGCCGGGGTTCGAGGCGTTTATCATCGCCAACGCGGACACCGTCATGAGCCGGCCCAGCGCCGACCTCGCCGCCGAGGTTTTCCCGGACGTCAAGGTGACCAAGGAACTGGGCGAGCACGAAACGATGCTTTCCATCGACAAGGCACGCCGCCTGCTCGGCTACGAACCCGAGCACACGTGGCGGAACCATGCAGCAGCGGGCGCCGGCGCGAGGGAGCGCCAGGCTTAGACCGCGGTCCCCAGCAAGGGTCCGCAGCACTCGCCAAGGGTTGGCACAGGATCGTCCAAGGAGCCGGAAGCCGTGCGCTTCCGGCTCCTATCCTTTTGGTACCGCCAACTGCCACCGCAAGGACCCCCCCACATGCGTACCCGATTCTTCGTGCTGCCTACGCTCATTGCGCTGCTCTCCGCCGTCGTCCTTTCCGCTTCGTCCCTGCCCGCCGCCGCCGTTCCTGTGCCAGGACCACCCGCCGGCAACACAACGGGCCGTTACCTGGTGCAGTACGCCCCCTCTGCCGACGTAGCAGCCATGGTGTCGGGACTGCGCGGCCAGGGCCTCGCCGTCGGCCGCACTTTTGAACACGCCCTGCGCGGTGCCGTTGTCAGCGCCACCCCCGCCCAGGCCGCGGCCCTTGCCCGGTCCGGGAACGTGTTGTCCGTGGAGCCCGACGCTCCCGTCACGCTGTCCGGGACCGAGCAGCCCGCACCCTGGGGCCTGGACCGTTCCGACCAGCGGACCTTGCCGCTGTCCGGCACCTACTCGTGGACCGGGGCCGGTGCCGGCGTGACGGCCTACGTGGTGGACACCGGCATCCTTGCCTCGCATACCGACTTCGGCGGCCGGGTGGCAGCGGGCTGGACCGCCGTGGCAGACGGCAACGGCACCACCGACTGCAACGGCCACGGAACCCACGTGGCCGGCACTGTGGCCGGGGCAACGTACGGGGTCGCCAAGGGTGCCACCCTGGTTCCTGTCAGGGTGCTCGACTGCAGCGGCTCCGGCTACAACTCGGACGTGGTGGCCGGCCTGGACTGGATCGCCGCCAACCATGTTGCCGGGACACCCGCCGTAGCCAACCTCAGCCTGGGCGGCGCGGCCAGCAGCGCGGTGGACAACGCCGTCCAAGCCGTCCTTGCTGATGGCGTGGCAACCGTGGTGGCGGCAGGAAACTCGGCAGTTGACGCGTGCACGGGCTCACCGGCCCGCGTCCCCGGAGCCGTCACCGTGGCCGCCAGCGACTCCACCGACAAGCAAGCCTCGTTCTCCAACTTCGGGTCCTGCGTCGACCTGTACGCTCCCGGCGTCGGCATAACCTCCGACTACTACACCTCCACCACGGCCACGGCCTCCATGTCCGGGACGTCCATGGCGTCCCCGCACACCGCCGGCGCCGCAGCGGTGCTGTTGTCCCAGAACCCGGCCCTGACGCCGGCGGAGGTAGCTGCCGCACTGGTATCCAACTCCACGCCCGGAGTGGTCACGGGGGCCACCGCCGGGACTCCGAACCGCCTGCTTTTCACTGGTACGGGGGCAACGGCCCCTGCTCCCGCGCCTGCCCCGACTGCCACCCCGGTTTCGCCGGCAGCCAAGGCTGCGGCAGTAGCCATAGGCACGAACGTGACGGCCACCTTCAGCGCCCCCGTCGTGGGCGTGTCACCCGCACCTTCGTGCTGAGGAACGCCGCCGGAGCGGGCATCACCGCCACCGTCACGTACGACGCCACCACCCGGACCGCCACCCTTGACCCGGCTGTTAACCTGGGCGCCGACGCCACCTACACCGCAACCCTGGTGGGCGGCGCCTCTGCCATCCGGGACACGGCAGGTACGCCACTGGCCACCGCCAGCTGGACGTTCACCACGGGACCCGCCCCCACGGTCACCAGCTACAGCCCAGGCAGCAACGCACTCCTGGTCCGCCGGAACAGCAACGTCACTGCCACCTTCAGCGAAGCCATCCAGGGCGCCGGCACCTCCACCTTCACCTTGCGGAATGCCTCCACCGGCACCGCGGTACCAGCGTCCGTCTACCGGAACGGCACTACCAACCAGTGGATCCTCGATCCCCAGGAACCGCTGGCGACCAAGACCAAATACACCGTGACGTTGTCCGGGGGATCCGCCGGCATCCGTGACCTGGCCGGAAACCCCCTCGCCTCCCGAAGCTGGCAGTTCACCACCGGCTCCTATTGACCGCTGTGGCTGCTGCCAGCCGTCCTACCGGCCCAGTGATGGAGCGAACGGCGCTACATGGGGATAATCTTCACCCTAGGCATTCACACAGCACGCCCTTCGGTCGTGCACACACCAGGGCGCAGGGACGGGCAACACATTGGCACAGAAATCAGCAGGTTCCGCAGCCACGGAGGCCAAATCCGGCAAGTGGCACACCTTCCATGAAAAGTTCGTGGTGGAAGAGCGCTATATCGACCCCGCCGACCGGCGCCGTCTCTACCGCACGTCGGTGGTCCTCGCCGTGGTGGGGCTTGCCCTCTTTATTGCCACACTGGCCAGCGTGCTGCAGGCCGACGGCCTCACCGTTGCGGACCACCCGGTGCACGACTGGCTGCTGACCACCCGCTCGGCAGCACTCACCGCCTTCATGATCTTCCTGGCGGTGTTCTTCGGGCCCATCGCCCTGCCGATCATCGTGCTGGTGGTGATCCTCATTTGGGGATTCGCAGCCAAACATGCATGGCGCCCCATCCTGCTGGCGTCCGCGATGCTGACAGGGGTGATCATCTCCCAGATCATCCTGCACATCGTCCAGCGCTCGCGGCCTCCCGTGGACCAAATGCTGTTCGGCGCGGACCAGACTTTCTCCTACCCGTCAGGCCACGTCCTGGGGGCCTGCGACTTCCTGCTGGTGGGCGCCTACTTGATCTTCTCCCGGCGCCGGAACCCCCGGGCAGCGGTCTTCGGCTTCATCGGGGCCGGCATCGGGATCGTCCTTGCCATTGCCAGCCGGCTCTACCTGGGCTACCACTGGCCCACCGACACCCTTGCGTCCTTCTCGCTGTCGTTGCTCATCCTGGGCGGAGTCATCGCCCTGGATACCTGGCGGACCGCGAGGATTCCCGGCGAACCGGTGACGGGAGAGCTCTCCAAAAAAGAATCCGGCCGGGAATAAGGCCCTCCTGGACCCAGGGTCACATTATTGCGGCCGGGACCTGGCGCGCTTCAGCGCCCGGTGCAGTTCCACGTTCGCTGCCTCCAGTTCCAGGACCTTGGCAATACCTGCCAGGTTGAGCCCCTCCTCAAGGAGTTCCCCGATCCGCTGCAGGACGGCGATATCGTCGTCACTATACTGCCGGGTGCCGCCGGCGGTCCTGGAGGGCGTCAACAGCCCCCGTGTTTCATACAACCTGATGTTCTGCTGCCCGGTGCCCGTGAGTTCCGCGGCCACCGAAATGGCGTAAAGGGCCCGCGAACCGGGCGGACGCGCGGGGCGGCCTGCCGCAGGATCTGCCATAAGTGCTCCCAAAATTCGTTCCGGCCGGTGCCTTGCTTCAGTTTTCCATGGGTGCTATAAAAAATCTATATCCGCTGCCATAGATTAGTCGGCACTGGAGAAAGACGCAGATCCATCACCTTGGAAGCTGAAGGAGTGGGAAATGATGTTGATGCGCACCGACCCGTTCCGTGAGCTGGACAGGCTCACGCAGCAGGTTTTCGGAACCGCCGCGCGTCCGGCCGCGATGCCCATGGACGCCTGGCAGGAGGACGGCGAATTCGTGGTGGCGTTCGACCTTCCCGGCGTGAAGGTGGAGTCGCTGGACCTCAACGTGGAACGGAACGTCCTGTCCGTCCGGGCCGAGCGCCAGGACCCCACGCAGCCCAATGTGGAGCTCGTGGCCTCGGAACGTCCACGCGGCGTATTCAGCCGGCAGTTGATCCTGGGTGACACCCTGGATACCGAGAAGATCAAGGCCAGCTACGACCAGGGCGTCCTCACCCTGCGGATTCCGGTAGCCGAACAGGCCAAGCCGCGCAGGATCGAGATCCAGACCCAGCAGGGCGGGATGCAGGAGATCAGCACATAGGTTCTTCCCGGGGCCCCTGCCGGATCCGGCAGGGGCGCCGGTGGAACAGGAGGCTGGGATGACGGATGTCCCCGACTACTACGCCGTCCTGGGCGTGGGCCGGGATGCCACCCGGCAGGAGATCTCCCATGCGTACCGGGTCCTCATGCGCAGCCACCATCCCGACATGGGCGGCGGGTGCGGGGACGTGGACGAACAGCCACTTATAGACCCGGCGACGACCGGCGCCCCGGCTCAGCGTGACGAACCGCAGCGCGACGAACTCCTGGGAATCATGCAGGCGTTCCACGTGCTCAGTGATCCCGGACGGCGTGCCGACTACGACAGGCGGGTCGCTGCGCGGGCAGCCACCTCGGTTCCGGTCCGGAAAGTCCGCAGGCCCGGCCGCACGCCCGGGCCTGCCATCCGCATTACCCCGGTGCGGTGGGAAAGCGGGCCGTGGGCCTGAAAGCGGCCGTGGGCCTGAAACCGGGCCGTGGGCCCGGCAACGGCCCCGCCCGAAACCGGGGAACCAACCAAACGCAGTCCCATCATCCAAGGAGGCGGAAAGCTGCATGAGCGACTGGCGGCGCTACGATTCACACCTCATTCCCGCATTCCACGAGCGCTTCGAACAGCGCTGGGGCCCGGGAACCGCACCCTTCCTCGACCCCGAGGCGCACGAACAGCCGCTGCCGCGGGCACAATGGATCAATCCGGCCACGGGCGCAGCATTGGCGGTAGTCCCCGTCTGGACGGCGGACGAAAGGCAGCAGCGTTCCTTCGGTGTGTTCTACCTGCCGCCGGCGGGAGACATCTGGGTCCTGCGTCCCGGCTATACCGGGTACCTTGAACCGTCCGACGGCGACTCGGAGCACCTGGTGACCCTGCGCAATGACGCCTTCCGCAAGGCGGTGGCGCACGCCAAGGAGTTCCTCTTCGGGTCGCAGTAGGCCCCCGTGTTCGGCACGGAGTTGCTGCTCGTCAGCGGTCCTGCGCTGTGACATTCTGGGACGTACCAAACTTCCGTGACCAAAAGGCTGGACCCCCAATGCACATCACCGCCAAGGACCTCGCAGCGCTCATCCCCCCGGGGTTCACGCTTGGCGTCGCAACCGCTGCATTCCAGATCGAGGGAGCGCTGGACGAAGACGGCCGCGGACCTTCCGGCTGGGACAGGTTCGCCGCGAAGCCCGGCGCCATCGTGGAGGACCACAGCCCGGTGGTGGCCACTGACCACTACCACCGGATGCCGCAGGACGTGGCCCTGCTGAAGCAGCTCGGCGTGGACTCCTACCGGTTCTCCTTCTCCTGGCCCCGCATCCAGCCTGGCGGCACCGGCCCCGCCAACCGCGCCGGGCTGGCCTTCTATGACCGGCTCCTGGATGAGCTCCTGGCCAACGGGATCTCGCCCATGGCCACCATCTACCACTGGGACACGCCCCTGGAACTGGACGAAACGGGCGGCTGGATGAACCGCGATACGGCCTACCGGCTGGGCGATTATGCCGCATTGGTGGCGGAGGCGTTCGGGGACAGGGTGGCCCGCTGGGTCACCATCAACGAACCGGCAACGGTCAGCGCGAACGGGTACGCCTTCGGCCTGCACTCGCCCGGCAAGGAACTGGCCCTGGGCGCGTTCCCCACCGTCCACCACCAGCTGCTGGGCCACGGGCTCGCCGTGCAGGCCCTGCGCGCCGCGAAAGTGCCCGGCGAGATCGGGATGACCAACGTGTACTCGCCTATGGTGCCCAACTCGATCAATCCGCTGGACAAGATCAGCGCCGGGGTCATGGACCTTGGCCAGAACCGGCTCTACGCGGACCCGGTCCTGACGGGCAAGTACCCGGACCTGATCCGTGCCGCCAAGTTCTTCAGTTCCTTCGACCACCCGGACGAGGACATGGAGATCATCTCCCAGCCCCTGGACTTCTATGGGCTCAACTACTACATGCCCACCAAGGTGGCGGCTGGACCCGGCGGCGGCACCGTGCCGTCAAGCATGGCGGAAGCCATGGGCAGCGACCTCAGTGCAACGGGGAGCGGGGCAACTCCGTTCCACGTGGAGACCTGGCCGGAAGCGGACATCACGGCATACGGCTGGCCGGTCAAACCGGAGTACATGGCGGTGGCCCTGAAGGAGATGGCGGACCGTTACCCCAACCTGCCGCCGGTGATCATCACCGAAGGCGGGGCCAGCTTCGAGGACATCATTGTCCGGGACAAGTCCACCAACACCCGGTTCATCCCGGATGAACGCCGGCTGAAGTACATCTCCGACCACCTTGAAACCGCGCTGCGGGCCACGGCCCCCGGCGGGGCCGCCGAGTCCGTGGACCTGCGCGGCTACTACGTGTGGTCGTTCCTGGACAACTTCGAATGGTCCGCCGGGTACAAGCAGCCGTTCGGCCTGCTCCACGTTGACTTCGAAACACTGGAGCGCACGCCGAAGGCCTCCTACTTCTGGTTCCAGGAACTCATCGAGGAACGCGACCTGGCAGCCGCTGCCGGGGCCGCCATCGCCCAGGCGGTGGTTCCGGACCTGCTGCCCAGCGACGACCTCCCCGGCAGCGACGACCTGTTGGCCAACCCCTGAGCAGTCAGCCGCGGAGCAGGTCCAGCATGGCGAGCTGCTTGGCGATGCCGGCGCCGTCGGGGGAGTAGATCCAAGGCACGCGGGAAGTAGTGTGGTCCCCGTCCTCGGAGTGGCCGCCGGCGAATACCGATTCGCTGACGGATAGCTGCCTGATGGCGATTGCCGCGACCTTTTCCGGGTTTTCGGCGGCGAAAGCCGAGTAGATAGCCTCATCATGCTGCCCGTTGTCACCGATCAGGAGCCACCGCATGTCCGGGAACTCCTGGGCGAGCCGCTCCAGGTTGCGGTGCTTGTGGTCCTGGCCGCTGCGGAACCAGCGGTCCTGGGTCAGGCCCCAGTCTGTCAGCAGCAGCGTGCCCTTGGGGTACATGTTGCGGGTCAGGAAGCGTCCCAGCGTGGGGGCTGCGTTCCAGGGGCCGGTGGAGAGGTAGATGACCGGGGCCTCGGGATGTTCAATGGTCAGCCGGTCCAGCAGCACGGCCATTCCGGGGGTGGCCATGCGTGCCCGTTCGCTGAGCACGAAGGTGTTCCACAGGGCCAGGAAGGGCCGGGGCAGTGCGGTCACCATGACGGTGTCGTCGATGTCTGACACGATGCCGAATTCCACACCCGGTGCAATTACCTGGATCAAAGCCTCTGCCGGGTCGGTCCCCTCCGCGCGCAGGATTGCGGTGTGCCAGCCGGGCGACAGCTGCACCTCCACCTCGGTATCGATCAGTCCGCCCCGGTCCGCCGTGACGCGGGTGACCACCTCCCCGATGGTGATCTCGACGTCGGTAAACTGCAGCGGAACCCCGGTGAAGGCGCGCCACCCCCGGATGTTCTGGTTACCGTTTTTTGCCTCGTGCTCGGCTTTGCTGCCCGGCAGTGGTTTGTGGGTCAGCAGCACTCGCCCCAGCACCCGTACCCGCGTGGTGGAGCCATAGCCCTGGTAGGCGATAGTCTGCGGCACGAACTTCCACCGCTTGGCCAGCGTGATCCGGACATCGTTGACCGTGTCGGACACCCAGTGCGCGAAACGGAAGAATCGGCTTCCCGACAACGCGTACTGGCCTATCTTGTCCTGCCGTGGCGCGGGGGCGTTGTCCTGGGCTGGGTTCTGCGGAGCCGTGTCCATGCCCTAACTCTGCCACAGGGCGGCGGCAGCCTTCAGCCTGCGCCCAGGATCCCGCGCAGGGTCCAGGCGTTCCGCACCGCGTTCCCGCCGCCGTCGTTGTTGAAGTACGCGAAAACGTCGATGCCGGCGCTGTCCCACTCGCGGATGCGGTCCGCCCACCAGTGCATGTCCGCATCCGAATAGGAGCCGCCGTACAGATGCTCGTGGTCCGGCCCGTGCAGCCGAACGTACGCGAAAGGCGCGGTAGTCCGGAGGATGCACGGAAGGTTGGCGCCGCTCATGATGCAGTAGGCGGCCTGGTGCCGCTCCAGCAAGGCGAACACCTCCGGAGAGTCCCAGCTGGGGTGCCGGAACTCCACGGCCACCCTGATCCAGGACGGAAGCGCGGCGAGGAAATAGTCCAGCCGTGCGTCGTCGCGCTCCAGCTGCGGCGGCAGCTGGACCAGGAGCACCGCCCGTTTGTCCCCCAGTTCATGCCAGCACCGGGCAATGCGCTCAATCCAGACCTCCGGTGAGTAAAGCTTGCGCGCATGGGTCAGGCCGCGGGGCGCCTTGACGGACATGGTGAAACCGGGCGGCAACCGCCGGTTCCAGCCCGCGAAGGTGGTGTCCCGGGGCCACCTGTAGAAGCTGGCATTCAGCTCAACCGTGCTGAACCTGGAGACGTAGCTTTGGAGCCTGTCCCGGGCGGGCAGTCCGGGCGGGTACAGGACGTTCTCCCAGTGGTCATAGCTCCAGCCGGAGGTGCCGATATGGATCGCCATTTCCCTCACGCTACACCCGGATATTCCCCTTCCGTTCGGAGCTCCGTGTGGCAGGGTGTTGTCATGGCGCGAATTGAAGATTATGCGGTGGTTGGCGACCTTCACACCGGGGCCCTGGTCAGCAAGGAAGGCTCGATCGACTGGCTCTGCCTTCCGCGGTTTGATTCCCCTGCCTGCTTCAACGCCCTGTTGGACACCCCTGACGCGGGGCGCTGGCTGCTGGCGCCGGAGGGCGGGGGAACGTGCACGCGCCGCAGCTACCGGGACGGGAGCCTGGTGCTGGATACCGAATGGGATACCCCGGACGGAACAGTGCGGGTCACCGACTTCATGCCGCCCAGGGACTCCGTTGCCGACATTGTCCGCATCGTGGAGGGCATCAGCGGCACCGTCAAGATGCACGGAGAGCTGGTCATGAGGTTCGACTACGGCCATATCGTGCCGTGGGTGCGGAAGGACAAGCGGGGACTGCACGCCATCGCGGGCCCGGATGCCGTTTACCTGGTGACGCCGGCTCCGCTGCACGGCGAGAATATGCACACAGTCAGCGACTTCACGGTCAGTGCCGGCGAGAAGGTACCGTTCGTGCTGACCTGGGCGCCAAGCCACGTGGGACGGCCCGTCAGCGTTGATGCCGAGCACGTCCTGGACAGCACTTTCGAATTCTGGCGTGGCTGGTCCTCGCAGTGCACCGTCAAGGGGAAATACCAGGACGCGGTGGTCCGCTCCCTGGTGACGCTCAAGGCACTGACCTACGCGCCCACAGGGGGCATCGTCGCGGCCGTCACCACGTCCCTCCCCGAGCAGCCCGGCGGCCAGCGGAACTGGGACTACCGGTACTGCTGGCTGCGGGATGCGGCCATGACCCTGCAGGCCCTGCTGGCTGCCGGCTACACGGCGGAGGCTGCCGCCTGGCGGGACTGGCTGCTGCGGGCCGTGGCGGGAGACCCCGCCGACCTGCAGATCATGTACGGGATCCACGGCGAGCGGCGGTTGCCGGAGATGGAACTGCCGTGGCTGAAGGGCTACGAGAACTCCACCCCGGTTCGGATCGGAAACGCGGCGGCGGAGCAGTTCCAGCTGGATGTGTGGGGCGAGGTCCTTGACTGCCTGTCCCTGACCCGGAACTCGCTGCTGAAGCATACGGACGAAGCGTGGGATGTGCAGATCGCGCTGATGGAGCACCTGGAAACCATCTGGGACCAGCCGGACAACGGGCTCTGGGAGATGCGTGGACCACGCCGGCATTTCACCCACTCCAAGGTCATGGCGTGGGTTGCCGCCGACCGTATGGTGAAGGGCGTGCGTGAATCCGGGCTGCCGGGCCCGGTGGAGCGGTGGGAGGCCCTTCGGGACCAGATCCACGCGGACATCATGGCTAACGGGTTCGATGCCCAGCGCAACACCTTCGTCCAGTCCTATGGCCGCCCGGAGCTGGATGCCAGCCTGCTGCTGATTCCCCGCGTGGGGTTCCTTCCCCCCGACGATCCCCGGGTGGTGGGCACCATCGAAGCGATCCAGCGGGAGCTGACCCAGGACGGATTCGTGCTGCGCTACAAGCCGGAAGAGAGCGACGACGGCCTGCCGGGGGATGAGGGCGTCTTCCTGGCCTGCTCGTTCTGGCTGGTGGAGGCGCTGCTGGGGGCAGGGCGCCGCGAGGAATCTCGGGAACTATTCGAGCGGCTGCTGGAACTGCGCAACGATGTGGGGCTGCTGAGCGAGGAGTGGGCAGTAAAAGCCGGGCGGCAACTGGGAAATACACCCCAGGCCTTTAGCCACTTTGCCCTTGTGACTAGCGCACTGGAGCTCCATCAGGATACGGTTCGCCGCAGTGACACTCCCTTTCCGCAGGACAAGGCGGATTCGCACTGAGGCGGTGCGGAACGGGCTGGAACTTCTCCTTCGCAGGATAGATAAGTATACTTACTAACAACTCATGGAGTGCTCCCCAGCACAATGCCGTGATTGACGGAGGAGTGATAGTTATGGCCGGATTTTTTGAACTCGTGGATGCCCCCGACGGTGGTTACCGGATCAGGATGATGGACGGAAGCGGGAACCTGATGGCTATCTCGGTTACCTTCCCCACTAAGCGGGCCGCTGTGGCAGGCGTCGCCATGGCCCGGGAAATTGCCGGTACGGGCCTGATCCGGGACAAGAGCCTGGATGGGGCCGGCTCCGTCATCCGCGAACGCGTGCGGCCCGTCAGTTCACCCAAGGAGGAGGCGGCCAGGCTGAAGAAGGCGCCCGGTGTCCGACGGGCAGCGGTGGGCTGATGGCTGAATCCCCCACACCCCCTGGCGGCTCCCGCCGGGGGGTCCTGTTTGACGTTGACGGGACGTTGATCGACTCGTCGTACATCCACACCGTCGCCTGGTGGGGTGCGTTCCGCCAGTACGGCCATGACGTTCCCATGGCGGCCATCCATTGGCTCGTCGGCATGGGTGGCGCCCGTTTGGTGGACCACCTCCTGCCCTCCGGCCGCGACCGGGACGAGGATGAGGACATCATGGCCAGCCACGGCGCACTCTACGCCTCGCACTGGCCGTCGCTGCGCGCCCTGGACGGGGCCAGGGACCTGCTGGGCCGGTGCCATGCCGGCGGCGCTGCTGTTGCGCTGGCCTCCTCTGCGCGGCAGCGGGACCTGCAGGTGATGCGGTCCATACTGGACGCCGACGCCTTCATCGACGCCGCCACCAGCGCCAACGATGCGGAGGAGAGCAAGCCTGCGCCGGACATCCTGGAGGCAGCCCTGGAAGCTGTAGGAGTGGACGCGGCGGACGCCGTCTACGTCGGCGACGCCGTGTGGGACATGAAGGCAGCGGGTGCCCTGGGTGTTCCCGCCATTGGGCTCACCTGCGGGGGCATCCATGCGGCCGAACTCCGGGAGGCGGGCGCCGTCGAGGTCTATGACGGGCCGCGCCACCTCCTGCAGAACCTGGGCGCGAGCGCCATTGGCCGGCTGCTCGCGCTGGAGCCGCGCTCCTGAATCTTTCGGGCTACAGTGGCTGTCCGCCCGGCACCGAATCCTCTTCGCCTGCGATGGCGGGCTTTGTCCAGGATACGATCACCTTGACCGAGCCGTCGTCGTTCCGCTCGATATCGGTGGCGACTTCGGCCGCGGGCGCACCCATCTCCTCGATGCGCATCCGGTAGGTGCTGACCAGTTCCGCCAGGCTTTCTTCCGTCCATTCGCCCGGACGCATGCGAGTGGAGATCTCGACCGGTTCCGGCTGGTAGAGCGACATGGCGTTCCTCTTTCTTTTTTCCCGACGGTCCTACGCTAGGGGCACCAGGCTGCGGCCACAAGCTTTTAATCAGCATGCTTACTTTTTTCGGCCAAAACAGATAGCGTCGAAGGAAGGGTGCCGGCAGGTGCCCTGCCCCGCCCCCAGGGACACCCCCACGGGGACAGCAGAGCGAAAGGGAGACTGTGAAAGCACTGACGTGGCAAGGAAAGCGATCGGTAAGCGTGGAAGAAGTGCCCGATCCCACCATCCAGGAACCTACGGACGCGATCATTCGGATCACCTCCACCGCAATCTGCGGCTCCGACCTGCACCTCTATGAGGTCCTTGGCCCCTACATGCACAAGGGCGATGTCATTGGCCACGAGCCGATGGGCGTCGTGGAGGAAGTGGGCAGTGGCGTTACCAACCTCCGCAAGGGAGACCGCGTGGTGGTGCCGTTCAATATTTCCTGCGGCTCCTGCTACATGTGCAAGCAGGGCCTGCAGTCCCAGTGTGAAACCACCCAGGTCAAGGAAAAGGGATCCGGCGCCGCACTCTTCGGCTACTCCGAGCTGTACGGGTCAGTCCCCGGCGGCCAGGCCGAATACCTGCGGGTGCCGCACGCCGATTACGGGCCGGTGAAAGTGGGCAGTGGACTCCCCGACGAGCGCTACCTGTTCCTTTCCGATATTCTCCCGACCGCCTGGCAGGCCGTGGAGTATGCAGACGTCCCGGCGGGCGGCACCCTGGCAGTATTCGGCCTCGGGCCCGTGGGCCAGTTCGCGGGCCGCATCGGCGTGCACCGGGGTTTCCGCGTGATCGGCATCGACCCCGTCGCCGAACGGCGGGAGATGGCGGCGCGCCACGGCGTGGAAACGCTCGATTACAGCAAGGCCATTGGGGACGAACTCCGGGAGATGACGGGCGGCCGCGGCCCCGACGCGGTGGTTGACGCGGTCGGCATGGAAGCCCACGGTTCCCCGGTGGCAGGGTTCGCCCACCAGGCGCTGGGCCTCCTGCCGGACAAGCTGGCCCAGAAAGCAATGGAGACCGGCGGCGTGGACCGGCTGGCAGCCCTGCACGCCTCGGTTGACGCGGTGCGGCGCGGCGGCACCTTGTCCCTGAGCGGCGTGTACGGCGGCACGGCCAGCCCCATGCCACTGCTCACCATGTTCGACAAGCAGCTCCAGGTGCGCATGGGCCAGTGCAACGTGCGGCGCTGGACCGATGACATCCTTCCCCTCGTGGAGGACGACGCCGATCCGCTGGGTGTGATGGACCTGGTCACCCACCGGTCCAACCTGGACGGCGCCCCGGCGCTGTACGAGAAGTTCCAGAAGAAGGAAGACGGCTGCATCAAGGTGGTCCTGAACCCCGCCGCCTGAGTCCCGCGTCCTGGACGCGAAAGCAGGGGCCGCTACGGAAATCCGTAACGGCCCCTGCTGCTGCCCGGACAGGCCGGAAACCTCCTAGGTGAGCTTTACCTGGCGGTTCATGTCCTTGTAGAGCAGGTAGCGGAATTCGCCCGGGCCGCCGGCGTAGCAGGCCTGTGGGCAGAACGCGCGCAGCCACATGAAGTCGCCGGCCTCCACCTCCACCCAGTCGTTGTTCAGCAGGTACATAGCCTTGCCCTCCAGGACGTACAGGCCGTGCTCCATGACGTGCGTCTCCGGGAACGGGATCACGCCGCCGGGCTGGAACGTGACGATGTTGACCTGCATGTCGTGGGCCAGGTCGCTGGAGTCCGTGAACCGGGTGGTCTTCCAGACGTCGTTGGTGTCCGGCATGGACGTGGGTTCGATGTCCTTCTCGTTGGTGACGAAGGACTTGGCCTCGTATCCCTCCAGCCGTTCGTAGGCCTTGCGGATCCAGTGGTAGGAAACGACGTCGTCCGAAACGTTCTCCACGCCCCACTCCGAACCGGCGGCCAGGTAGGCGTAGCCGCCTTCCTCCATCTGGTGCAGCTCACCGTCGAGGGTCAGGTTGAGCTTGCCGCGGGTCACGAAGACGACGCCTTCCACGCCTGCCTCGAATTCGGCCTTCGGGGCGCCGCCGCCCGGAGCGATCTCGACGATCAGCTGGGAGAACGTGGTGGCGAAACCCGAAATGGGGCGGGCGATGATCCAGGAGCGTGTGTTGGAGAAGCCCGGGAGGTTGGACGTGACGATGTCCGTCATCACGCCCTTCGGGATCACCGTGTAGGCCTCGGTAACGATGGCGCGCTCGGTGGTCAGGTGCGTCTGCGGCGGCAGTCCGCCGCTGGGGGAGTAGTACTTGCCCATGAATGGATTCCTTTGGCTTAGGAGTTGGAAGTGGTGGCCAGCCGCGGGTGCGCCAGCGCGGTGAGCTGCGGAATTCCGACGCCGGCAAGCGCCTGGACTTCCTCGGCACCCACGGCGCCGCACTGGACGCCGCGGAGGACGAAGGCGGCCAGTGCGCGGGCGGTGGCGGGCTCGTCCATGACGCCGCCCTCGGTCCGTTCCACGTAGTTGCGCAGGCGGGCGGCGGCGGCCGGCAGGCCCTCGCGGTAGAACGCGTAGGTGGCAGCGAACCGGCTGGGCAGCTGGGCCGGGTGCAGGTCCCAGCCCTGGTAGTAGCCGCGTTCCAGCGACCGGCGGACCAACCGGCCGTGCAGCTGCCAGGCGTTCTCCACGTTGTCACCCACCGGGATGATGTTGGTGGAGCCGTCCGAGAGGCGGATGCCCGTGCCTGCCACGGCAAGCTGCATGACTTCCTTGGCGAAGTCGGCCACGGGGTGCTCCATGGACTGGTACTCCGCGGAGATCTGCAGGGATGCCGAGTAATCGTAGGTGCCGTAGTGCAGTCCGCTGATCCGGCCGGGCACGGCATGCGGCAACTGCGCCACCGGAGAGGTTCCTTCCGGACCGAGGATCAGCTGCGGCGTCTCCACCTGCACCTCGAAGCGGAGCCGGCCGGCAGGCAGGCCGTGGACTTCCTCGAGCCGTGAGACCGCGTAGTCCATGGCCTGCACCTGCGCCACGGTGGTGACCTTGGGCAGGGTCAGGACCAGGCCGTCCGGCAGTTCACCCGCCGCGGCGAGGCCGGAGACGAAGAGGTCGAGGGTGCGCAGGCCGCGGGCGCGGGTGGCTGCCTCGAAGCATTTGAAGCGGATCCCGATGAACGGGGGAGCGGACCCGGCCGCGACGGCCTGGGCCACCGCGGACGCCGCGGCCACCGCAGCGGCATCCTCGGCGTCGTCGCCCCGGTCCCCGAAGCCGTCCTCGAAGTCCAGGCGCAGGTCCTCGATCGGCTCGGTGCCCAGTTTGGTTTCAACCCGGCCGGCCACGGCCTGGGCGAGGCTTTCGTCCTGGCCCAGGAGCCGGCCCAGCTTTTCGAATCCGCCGTGGGCTTCGGCCGTCGCCGCTGCCTGGGTGCCCCAGTCAGCTGCGAACGACGGCGTGAAGCGGTCCGCGGGGACGTACACCGTGTGCACGGGCTGGCGGGAGCCGTCGTCGCCGGGGTAGTTGCGGTCCAGGAGCTGGTCGGTGGGGGCCAGCTGCGCGTCAATGTGCGCGAGGTCCCCGGCCGAGAGTGATGTGTTGGGTGCGGCCATCTCAGTCCACCAGCTCGTAGGCGGGGGTGGTGAGGAAGTCCGTGTAGTCGTCGGAGAGGCAGATGTCAGCGATCAATTCGCTGGCCGGCTGGTAGTAACGGCGGAACGCCTCGTCACCGAACTCGGTGCGGAGCCTTTCGGTCTCTTCCCCCAGGACCTTTTCCACCAGTTCCTTGGTGACCGTGTTGCCGGTGTCTGCCAGGATCGACTTATTGCGGATCTGCTGCCACACCTGGGAACGGGAGATCTCCGCTGTGGCGGCGTCCTCCATCAGGTTGTGGATGGCCACGGCGCCGTTCCCGGACAGCCACACGGCCGTGTAGGCGACCGCCACGTACAGGTTCAGGCGCAGGCCGGCCTCGGTGACCTGGCCCTCGGCGGAGGAGACATTCAGCAGCTGTTCGGCCGTGACGGAAACTTCCGGGCGCTGCTTGTCCACCTGGTTGGGCTTGTCGCCGAGCACGGAGTCGAAGACTTCGCGGCAGGTGGGGACCAGGTCCGGGTGGGCAACCCAGGAGCCGTCGAACCCATCGTTGGCCTCGCGGGTCTTGTCCGCCCGGACCTTCTCGAACGCCGCGGCCGTGACCTCGGGGTGGCGGCGGTTGGGGATGACTGCTGCCATGCCGCCCATGGCGAAGGCGCCGCGCTTGTGGCAGGTCTTGACCAGGAGTTCGGTGTATGCGCGCATGAACGGGGCGGTCATCACCACGGAGGCGCGGTCCGGCAGGACGAATTCCTCGCCGGCGTCGCGGAAGTACTTGATGATGCTGAACAGGTAGTCCCAGCGGCCGGCGTTCAGTCCGGAGGCGTGGTCGCGCAGTTCGTAGAGGATCTCGTCCATTTCGAAGGCGGCCGGGATGGTTTCGATCAGGACGGTGGCGCGGATGGTGCCCTGGTTCAGGCCCAGGAAGTCCTGCGCGAAGACAAAGACGTCGTTCCACAGTCGTGCCTCGAGGTGGCTCTCCATCTTCGGCAGGTAGTAGTAGGGGCCCTGGCCGTTGAGCACCAATTGCTTGGCGATGTGGAAGAAGTGCAGCCCGAAGTCCACCAGCGCGCCGACGGCCGGTTCGCCGTTGACCAGCAGGTGCTTTTCCTGCATGTGCCAGCCGCGGGGGCGGGCCACCACGACGGCGAGCGGCGCGTCGGTGCGGAGGCGGTACTCCTTGCCTTCCTCGGAGGTGAAGCTCAACGTGCCCTGGGCCGCGTCGCGGAGATTCAGGATGGCGTCGATGACATTGGCCCAGGTGGGCGTGCTGGCGTCCTCGAGGTCCGCCAGCCACACCTTGGCGCCGGAGTTCAGGGCGTTGATGGCCATCTTGGCCGGCGACGCGGGGCCGGTCATCTCCACCCGGCGGTCCTGCAGGGCCGCCGGTGCGGGCGCAACCTTCCAGTCGCCGTCGCGCACGTCCTTGGTCTCCGGCAGGAAGTCCAGCTTGCCGGTCTCGGCAACGCGCTGCCGCTTGACGGCACGCGCTGTCAGGAGTTCGTTGCGGGTGCCGGCGAAGCGGTTGTGGAGCTCCTCCACGAAGGCCAGTGCCTTGGGCGTGAGGATCTCCTCCGCGCGGTCGATCGGCCGGGGATCTGTGACGGTGATGGCCATTTCTGGTCCTTTCCTAAAGCTGGAAGTCGGGCGGTCAGACGGAAGCCAGTGCGGGTGCCGGGTCCTGGGCAGGATCGGCCGCCATGGCAACGTTTGAGGCCTGGGCTGCGGCCGCGACTGCGGCTGCGACGTCGGCGGTCACGTGGGGGTCGAAAATGCTCGGGATGATGTAGCTCGCATTGAGCTCATTATCATTCACGCGGTTTGCGATTGCCTCGGCGGCAGCCACGAGCATTTCCGGGGTGATGTCGCTCGCGCCGACATCCAGGAGCCCGCGGAAGAGGCCGGGGAAGGCCAGGACGTTGTTGATCTGGTTGGGGAAGTCGCTGCGGCCGGTGGCAACGACGGCGGCGTGCCGGGATGCTACGGCCGGGTCCACCTCGGGGGTGGGGTTGGCCATGGCGAAGACGATGGCGTCCTTGGCCATGGAGGCAATGTGCTCCTCTTCCAGGATGTTCGGGGCGGAGACGCCGATGAAGACATCGGCGCCCACCAGGGCCTGGTGCAGGGTGCCGGCGAAGCCTTCCTGGTTGGTGTTGTCTGCGATCCAGGTGCGGTGCGAATCGTTGTAGGTCTCGCCCTTGTGGATGGCACCGGACCGGCCGGCAGCGACGATGTGCCGGGCGCCCTGGGCCTTGAGCAACTGGATGATGGCTGAGCCGGCAGCGCCCACACCGGACACCACGATCTTCACGTCGGCGATCTTCTTGTCCACCACGCGCAGGGCGTTGACCAGGGCGGCCAGGGTCACGATGGCGGTGCCGTGCTGGTCATCGTGGAAGACCGGAATGTCCAGTTCCTCGCGCAGGCGGGCCTCGATCTCGAAGCACCGGGGCGCCGCGATGTCCTCCAGGTTCACGCCGCCGAAGACGGGTGCCAGCAGCTTGACGGTCCGGATGATTTCCTCGGTGTCCTGGGTATCCAGGCAGACGGGCCAGGCGTCCACGTTGGCGAACTGCTTGAACAGGGCGGCCTTGCCCTCCATGACCGGTAGGGCGGCGGCGGGTCCGATGTTGCCCAGGCCCAGCACGGCGGACCCGTCGGTGACGACGGCAACGGTGTTGCGCTTGACGGTCAGGTTGCGGGCGGCGGCGGGATCCTCGGCGATTGCCAGGCAGACGCGGGCGACGCCGGGGGTGTAGGCGCGGGAGAGGTCGTCGCGGTTGCGCAGCGGGACCTTGGGGACCACCTCCAGCTTGCCACCGAGGTGCATCAGGAAGGTGCGGTCCGAGACGTGCTGGACCGTGACGCCGTCGAGCGCGTTGAGGGCGTCCTTGACCCGTGCTGCGTGGGCGTCGTCGGTGGTGTTGCAGGTGACATCGACGACGAGGGTCTCGTGGTGGGACTCGGTGACGTCGAGGGCGGTGATGGCTGCGCCGGCTGCTCCGACGGCTGCGGCCAGCTCGCTGGTGGCGCTGAAGCTTGACGGTGCTTCCACGCGCAGGGTGATCGAATTTCCGGGGCTGGGGTTCGCCATTGAATGTCCTCCTGTTTAGGCCTTTTCCGGCTTCTGCTCTAATCCGAATGTTTTCGTATTATGGATATTATTATCTACTTTATGGAAATACAAGCCCCCGGAATGCGACTGGCGAACCGCGTCGCGGCTGGTACTGCCGTGCTGTATGTTGGGTGTTCTAAGCAACTCTTTTCACGATGCGGATAAGAGTTGTCGGATTCCGAGCCACAGGAGACAACGGAATGGCAGAAAAAGCCTCGGGCGGCGTGCAGTCGGTAGAGCGCGTCTTCGAACTGCTGGAGCTCATCACCGATGCCGGCGGCGACGTGACGCTCAGCGAGCTCTCGTCCTCCACGGACCTGCCGCTGCCCACCATCCACCGCCTGCTGCGCACCCTGGTATCGCTGGGCTACATCCGCCAGCTGCCCAACCGGCGCTACGCGCTGGGCCCCCGGCTCATCCGGTTGGGCGAGGGGGCCAACAAGCAGCTCGGTGCCCTGGCCCGTCCCCAGCTCAAGGCCCTGGTGGACCAGCTGGGCGAGACCTCCAACATGGCCGTGCTGGACTCGGACATGGTGATCTATGTGGCCCAGGTCCCCTCGCTGCACTCGATGCGTATGTTCACGGAGGTGGGACGCCGCGCCCACACCCACGCCACCGGCGTGGGCAAGGCAATCCTGGCCCAGCTCGACGACGACACCGTGCGGGGCATCGTGGCCCGCGCCGGCATGCCCACCCCCACCCCCAAGAGCATCGGCGACGTGGAGGAACTCCTGGCCGACCTCAAGCTCATCCGTGAGCGGGGCTACTCCATCGACGAGGAGGAACAGGAACTCGGCGTCCGCTGCTTCGCCATGGCGGTCCCCAACGCTCCGACGCCTACCGCGATTTCCGTGTCCGGCCCGGTGTCGAGGGTGGACGGAAACTTCGCGGACAAGGCCGTGCCCATCCTTCGGGAAGCAGCCGAGGCCATCTCCCGCGAGCTCAACCGCACCTGAACTTCGGCGGGCCCCACGCCCGCAGGGTTGGACGACGGCGGCCCGCACCTTTCGCGAAAGGTGCGGGCCGCCGACGTTCTTCTG